>DATFZY010000042.1:0-28657 GCA_035313865.1 Candidatus Acidiferrum sp. | reverse complement strand
ACCCCGGAGTCATCGATGTCATCGCGCATCTGGTTAAAACTCGGAGAAATAATAGTCCCGGTTCTTCTCGTCATAACTATCTTCGTTTCCTGGCAAGCCGACCGCCGCGACCGCGCCACCCTGGCCGCCCAACTGGCCGCCGCCCAGCAAACCATCGCCCAGGCAACAGCCAGCCAGCATGACCGCGACGCCCTCCTGAACCAAACCCTCGCGCAAATCTCCGCCCAGAAACAAGCCGCCGTCACCACGGCGCAAATCCTTAAGGATCTTCCGGCAGCAATGTCCCTGCCAGTCCCACTCACTTTGAAAACGGATAACTCGCAAGCCAATTCGGCCACAAATGACGCCTCGGGAGAGACCGCGCATCCGACCGCAAGCCAATCCAGCCAGCTGCCTAGCAACCCATCTCCAAAACCCGGACGAGACCCGGACGCCACGCTACCCGCCGCCGATCTAAAGCCGCTCTACGACTTCGCCCTGGACTGCAAAGCCTGCCAGGCCAAACTAGCCACCAGCCAAAGCGACCTGGCCGATGAAAAGACCAAAACCACAGCCCTAACCAAAGAACGCGACGCGGCCCTTAAAGCCGCTAAAGGAGGAAGCACTCTGCGCCGAATTGCCCGAGCCGCTAAGTGGTTCGCTATAGGTGTAGCAGCCGGCGCAGTCGCCGCCAAGGCCACGCGCTAGCCAGCAACAATCCAGCAAGCAACTCCGGCCAACTCTGATGAGAACGGATCCGCGGGTAAGTCACGCGGCTTCCAGAGCCGCGTGACTTACCCGCAGCTGTTCACATCGCGGAGCAACAATCTGCCAGCAATCCGCACGCGCCGGCTGGCGCACCCCCCGCGCCAGCCGGCCCTTCCTCATAAGGAGCCCAGAGGGCACAGCTTGCCCAAGCACATAAAGCAGTGGAAATCCCCAAGATAGCCAAAGATTTCGCTTGACACTGCGTCTGATAAGTAATATTATGTTAACTACGAAATGAGCGTGAATCCCGGGCCCCGGGAACGCCCCTCCAGGTTAGGTTAACCCCTGCCCTCGCAGGTTACCGACCGCCCACTCAATTCTTGTTCGAATCTTTCGCCGCTTTGCGCTGGTCTAGTTCGTAGTGGATGTATTGCTCGATCAATCGGGAATCCGCGCCGACGACTCGTCGACCGTTCACAAAGATGGTCGGCGTGCTGCCGACTTCAAGCTCAATCCCATTCGCCTTACTCGCGTCAACGGCGGCCCCAGCCGCAGGGCTGGCCATGCAGCCCTTAAAGTCATCCACATTGATCCCAGACTGCCCGGCAAACTCCGTCATTTTGCCCCACGCGCTTTCCGCGGAAATGATGTCCTGGTTGTCGTAAATAAGGTCGTACATCTTCCAGAACGCCTTTGGGTCCTGCTGGTAAGCGCAGCGCCCGGCAATCGCCGCCGTTCGCGCCCAAGGATGTATCTGGTCCAGCGGGAAATCCTTGAAGACGACCCGCACCTGAGGGTAATTCGGCAACATTCCGCGAAGAGCATCATGCAGACTTCGACAGACAGGGCACTCGAAGTCCGAGAATTCCACCAGGGTAATGGGAGCCTTGGAGTCGCCAATCGAAGGCGCGTCCTTCATCTGGATCTTGGCACGGTTCTCGGCCACAGGGTCCTTCGAGAGGTCGGATACCTCGCCTCGAAACATGAATTTCCCGTCCTTGGTGACGTACACCTTGCCGGTCTGCTGGTTCTCTCCGAATTTCACTTCGATATCGACTTCCAGCAGCCCCTCGACGCCGAACTCTTTTGGCACGCCGGCCTTGACCACTGTGTCAGCCCCAAACGCATAAAGGTTTCGCAGGTAAGCTTCCACCGACTTCTGAATAGGCAACTCGGCGGCCGAACCGGCAGCCCCGGATGTAGGCTTTGGCTGTTGCGCGCGGGCAGCAGGAATAGCCAGGCTAAGGCCAAGGATTGCAGTAAGCGTCAGTGCTTTCTTCACGCTGGGCCTCATTCTCTAAGGTATAAACCGTTGCGCAATCGGAAATGGCCTGCCAAACCCGAAAGCTCGGGACGTAATCTTAAGCCCGGGCGCGGCTTGCTTGCGTTTGTATTCGGTGCGGTCCACGAGCAGGGCAATGTTGCGTACAAGTTGCAGATCAAATCCATAATGATCCGCAATCTCCTGCGGGCTGTGCAGGTCTTCGATATAAGCCTTCAGGATGCGGTCCAGAACATCGTAAGGCGGCAGGCTATCCTCATCCTTCTGATTGGGACGCAACTCCGCAGACGGCACCTTTTCGATGCTTGAGACAGGGATGACTTCCCTTTTGCGGTTGATCCAATTCGCCAGCTCATAAATCATGAGCTTCGGCACATCAGAAATTACCGCAAGCCCGCCGGCCATGTCGCCATACAACGTGCAATAGCCGACCGCCAACTCGGATTTGTTACCGGTGCTCAAGACCATGGACCCAAACTTATTGGAAATCGCCATCAGATAATTCCCGCGGATACGCGCCTGAATATTTTCTTCGGTGACGTCTTCCGGCCGCGAGCCGAATGCTGGAACCAGCGCCTTGCGATAAGCGTCGAACACATCGCTGATCGCCAAGGTAATGAACTCTATTCCCAGATTGTGAGCGAGTGCCTTGGCGTCCGATTTGCTTCCTTCAGACGAATAAGGTCCTGGCATCGAAACGCCCAGAACGTTTTCTGCCCCGAGCGCGTCCACGGCCAGCGCCGCTACAACGGATGAATCGATTCCGCCGCTCAGCCCGACCAGCACTTTCTTGAAACCGCATTTGCGAACGTAATCTTGCGTCCCGGTGATCAGCGCCTGGTAGGCATAAGCAATCTCTTCGTGCGGCTGCTCGTGAATTTCGCCTTCGCCAGTGACCGTATCGAAGAGCACGAGATCTTCTTCAAAAGCGAGCGCTTGCGCAGCGACTTTGCCCTCGGCAGTCAGCGCCATGCTCGCACCATCGAAAATCAGGCTGTCGTCGCCGCCCACCTGATTCACGTAAACCACCGGCCGGTGCTGGTTCACGGCGATGGACTGAAGCATTTCGAGCCGCAAAGCGCGTTTGTCAATGGTGTAGGGCGAAGCGGAAATATTCAGCAGGACGGTAATTCCCTGCCCAACGAGCTCGGTTACCGGATCGCGGTCGTACCGGCACTGCGCCCAGAAATTTTTGTCGTTCCAGACGTCTTCGCAAATCGTGATGCCAAGCTGTTCTTTTCCAAAGCCATACGCGGATTGGCGGTCGGCCGGCTGAAAATAGCGCGACTCGTCAAACACATCGTACGTCGGCAGCAACATCTTGCTCTGCTCAAACACGACGCGGCCGCTGCAAATAAGCGCCGCCTTATTGGCGATGGATTTCCCCGTGCCGTTCTTGACTCGCCCTGCATAGCCCACAATCGCTGGAAGCGGAAGTTTCGCCGCCAGGTCCTTCAATTCACTGTGGTTGCGGTCAATAAAGGAGGGACGTTCGAGCAGGTCCTGCGGCAGGTAGCCACACAAACAGAGCTCCGAAAAAACAGCAATGTCGGCCCCCCGCTGCCTGGCTTTCTCGGCCAGATCCAGGATGCGCGCCGAATTCCCTGCGAAATCGCCTACCGTGGGATTGAACTGGGCAAGAGCTATCTTCATGCTGGCACTTTAGAATACGGATGCCTCCGCGAGATTGCAAATGTCGCAACGAGACGTTGTGTCCGATTCCCGGACATCTTCACAGTCGTTCCGCGCTAACGCTTTTTGCCCGGCTTTTGCGCCACTAAACTCGCAATTCCCTGCCCGGCGTTCAGCTCCCGATAAAACAGCACATGCAACCCGGGAAAGGCGAATCGAAGTTCTCCAGGTTCAAGAAGATACGCGGGATTGCGCGGCCCTCCGGAATAATTCAGTTGCGAACGCGTAAACGTTTCAACGAGCAGCATTCCGCCTGGTCGCAACGCTCCCGCCATCTGTGCAAAAAGTGATCGCTGCAAATATTGAAGGCAAAGAATCAACGCAAAGGAGGTCTCAGGAAGCTGCATCTGTTCGAGGTCAGCATGGACAAGATGAATCCCGCCTGCCCGCAGCTTCGTCAGGTCGCCAGCGTCCTCGTAAGCTACATGGATTTTTGCTTTACGTGCACGACTTTCAAGGACATCAAGCCCTGTCGCCGAATAATCCACGGCCGCGACCGCTTGCCCACGCGCAGCAAGCAAGAGCGAGTGCCGTCCCGTGCCGCAAGCGAGATCCAGAGCCGGTCCTTCGGGAAGCAACGGCAACCACTCTAAAACAATGCTGGCAGGTTCCGCCGGCGGCTTCTGAGCAGCCTCCCGGTGACGAACATCCCAATCTGCAGCGTTAGCGGACATAAAAAAGGCTCTTGAACGGTGAGTTCAAGAGCCTGGAACTCCAGACACGAGGCGCAAGTGGCGCCGCAAAATCGCGTATTTAACAGCCGGCTAAACGCTAAACGAACTGCCGCAGCCGCAGGTGCTTTTCACGTTCGGATTATTGAACTTGAAGCCCGCGCCTTCGATGGTCTCGATGTAATCAATCTCGACGCCGTCGAGATACATCGAACTCATCTGGTCAACCGCGACCTTGAGTCCGTTGAAATCCACGACTTGATCGGTCTCATTGGTCTGGTTTTCAAAAGCCATGTGGTACTGGAAACCGGAGCAGCCTCCGCCAACCACAGCGACGCGCAGCGCCACCGGCACGGGGTTCTGCATGCCCATGATTTCCTTGACCTTGGTACTGGCAGTGGGAGTCAGACTAATCATAAGTTCTTTGGCCTCCGCTCGCGAGCAAGCCCGCGCAGCTATGAACAAACTAAGTATACCAAACCTGCTCCACAACTGCACATTGGAAGCAATCTCTCGATTTCTTCCCTGGAAACTCGTCGCGCGGGCGCGTTTCGACAACCCTATGCCCTTCGCTTACAATAAGATGCATCTATGAGACACAAAGTCACGTTGATCCCCGGAGAAGGCATCGGCCCCGAAGTCGCGACGGCCGTGCGACGCATCCTGGAGGCCGCGGGCCTACAAATCGATTGGGAAGAGGTTGAAGCGCGCGCCGAAAAAGCCTCGGCCAGCGGTCAGTTTGTCACCGAAGGCGCCGTCGAATCCGTTCGGCGCAACCACGTTGCCCTCAAAGGCCCGATGGGCACTGCCATTGCCGGAGGCGCTCCCAGCATCAACGTCGCGCTGCGCAAAACGCTCAGTCTCTATGCCAATGTCCGCCCGGTGAAAAACCTTCCCGGCGTCAAATCACGCTTTGAGAACGTAGATGTGGTCCTCATTCGCGAAAACACGGAAGACCTCTATTCCGGCCTTGAACACGAAGTGGTTCCAGGCGTAGTCGAAAGCCTGAAAATCATCACGGAAAAGGCCTCCACGGCAATTGCGCAGTTCGCATTCAAATACGCCATGCGCGAGGGCCGCAAGAAAATTCACGCCATCCACAAAGCAAACATCATGAAGCTCTCCGACGGCCTCTTTCTGAAGTCCATCCGCGTCGTGGCACAGCAATATCCCGAAATCGAATACAAAGAAATGATTGTGGACAATGCCTGCATGCAAATCGTGCTGAATCCTCAGCAGTTTGACATGCTGCTGCTGCCAAATCTCTATGGCGACGTAATGAGTGATCTCGCCGCCGGTCTTGTCGGCGGACTCGGCGTAGTCGGCAGCGCAAACGTCGGCGATGAAGCCGCCATGTTCGAGGCCGTC
The DNA here is from genome assembly GCA_035313865.1 of Candidatus Acidiferrum sp. Taxonomy (GTDB): domain Bacteria; phylum Acidobacteriota; class Terriglobia; order Acidiferrales; family UBA7541; genus Acidiferrum. Next base: position 22,957 of record DATFZY010000042.1, on the reverse strand, counting down.
CACGGCACAGCTCCTGACATTGCCGGTAAAGGCCTGGCCAACCCGACAGCGCTCCTTCTCAGCAGCATCATGATGCTGGATTATTTAGGCGAACGCTCCGCAGCCCGCCGCATAGAAGCCGCTCTCGAACAAGTACACAAAGAAGGCAAGCACATCACGCAAGATGTAGGCGGCAAGGCCGGCACAGCCGAGTTCACTGATGCAGTCATAGCCTCCTTGCACGCGAGCTAAATCGAGACTTGGTTTAACCAATTTAAAATGTCCCGCATTGGAACACTAGAAACCCTTGTTTTTCTTGCCCATCCGTGGCAGTCTGTTCTCGCTGCCCCCTTCCAGGGCGGACTCATGATGCACATTCATCGGTCGAGATATCCAGAACGGCGTCACACCGTACGGATAACTCTCCAAATCCCATTAAAAGTTCGCTGCCAGATGCCGGAAGGCGAAGCTATTGATTTCAAAGCGTTTACCCAATTCGTAAGCGCCAACGGCGCCCTGATCGTCATGGATACCCCGCTCCTGCCAGGTCAGACCATAAGGCTGTTCAACGAAATGACCGCCGAGTCGGTGGAGTGTTTCGTGACCTCCGTGCGCGAGAAGCAGGACCGCCGCTTCATCGGCGTCGGCTTCGCCACTCCCAAAACCGATTTCTGGCACGTGGTCTTCCCCAGGGCCGGGACGCGCCAGCAGGTACGTTCCGCGCAAACGGGATCTCTCGTCCAGCCCGAAACTGGACCCATCATTCCTTCGCAATCCTAGAGCACTGCTTCTCTCCGCTCTGGATTACTCAAGCTGCTTCGCTTTTTTGCGTACGATTTACTTCGACGAGATCACTCTGCGCTTAGCCTGCGGGCGCATAAACCTGATAGAGAAGAACGTAGACGATCACTCCGGTGACCGAGACGTAGAACCATAACGGCAGCGTCCAGCGCGCGATCGCTCGGTGCCGATCGAATTTCTCGAGCCACGCTCGGCGCAATGTGATCAGTATCATTGGCACGATGACGATGGCGAGCACGGTGTGGGACAGCAGCAGTGTGAAATAAACCGGGCGAATCCAGCCTTGCCCTTTAAAATGAATACTGCCGTGGATTCGGATGTGGTAGATCACGTACGAAATCAGAAAGAGCGTGGAAACCGAGAACGCCGCAATCATGAAGGCTCTGTGCACCTTCATTTTGCCGTTCCGGATGGCCGCATAGCCGCAGGCCAGCAGAATCGCGCTGGTGCCGTTGAGGGATGCGTTGAGCGCGGCTTGTGAAAACATGAACTGGCGGTTGTCCTTCCTCGTGAAGGGGCTCAGCGCGGAATTTTGTCAAAGACCATTAAACCCAGAAGCAAAGGAATGTGCAGCACCGTGGCGTGCATGAGCCACTTGGCGCGGACATTGGTTTTCGCACTGGCGGCCCACACGCAAACTTGCACCAACGCGGTAGAGAGCACAAGCGCGCCGAAAAAGTAGCGCACGCCAACCAGTCCCGTGACGGCGGGCAACAGGCTGACTCCCACGAGTGCAATCGACGTCAAAATTATCTGGCGAAAAGTGCGCGTGCCGTCGCGGTCCACTACCGGCAGCATCAGAATGCCGGCGCGCGCGTAATCCTCGCGGTACATCCAGGCGATAGCGTAAAAGTGCGGGAACTGCCACAGGAAAAGAATGGCAAAGAGCAACCATGCTCCGCGGTCTAAAGTACCCGTCGCTGCGACCCAGCCAATCATTGGAGGAATCGCTCCCGGAAAGGCACCGACAAAAGTCGCCCAGACTGTCCGTTTCTTGAGGGGCGTGTAGGCAAGCAAATAGCTCAGGCACGTCAGAACGCCAAGGCCGCAAGCGAGAAAGCCCGCCGTGAAGTACAGATCGATGGCCCCCGCCACACAAAGAATCACACCAAACCAGAGCGCTTCGCGCGGGTGTAGCTGGCCGCTAGGCAAGGGGCGCGACGCCGTGCGTCGCATGAACCGATCTGAATCACGCTCGATGTAATGATTCAGCGTAGCCGTGCCCGCGGCAATCAGCAGCGTGGCGAAAACCGTCTGGATCAGGCGCGACCAATCCACCGCCCCTCGCGCGCCCATGTAGTAGCCCGCGGCCGTGGTCATCAACACCAGAAAGGAAACATCTGGCTTCGTCAGCGCAACATAAGCACTGGCCCGCGACGACAGCGTGATCTCCGTCGTGCGCGCCGTGCTCATCAGATGGCCACCTGTCCGCGCGACGAAACCGCGACTTCCCCGTCCCGCGGCACCAACCGATAGCAAAGCAGAATCGTCAGAATCGACACGGCAAACAGCAGCGCTCCAACAACCGTGTGAATCACGGTTAGCGAAACCATGACCGGCATCGGTTGTGGCGCTTGCGCGGTCGCGATCCGCGACCAATACGCCCCGATTCCCAGCAAAAACTGCAAGCCAAAGACAGAGTGCAGCAAAATCCGCATCTTCGTCAGTTCCGGCGAGCTCTCAAATCGCTTCCGAAGCGCCACGGCTGTCCAAATAACGGTAGTAAGCACAAACAGCGACCCAGCCGCGTGAGGCCAGATCGGAATTTCCAGATGCCGGAATCCCGCTCCCAAGAAAACCTGAAGAAAAATCACAATGGCGTTTATCAAGGCCAGCGAACGAATCGAAGGCGAACCTCGATCTTCCAACTGGGCCTGGTCCGATACCCACCACTTGCTCGTGAAAACCGCAATGCTCAAAAGCGCCCCAAACATGATCTGCGCAAAGCACGCATGCCAGACCGGCAGCCAGTAATGCAGCAACTGAATCACGACCTGTCCGCCAAGAATCGCCTGCGCCACGATTCCGCCGACGGCAATGACGGCAAACCAGCGCAGCCAACGGCGCTCCTCTTTCATCCAGATCGCAACAGCCAGAATGAGCGTCAACACGCCCAGAACACCGGCAATTACCCTATGCGAGTGCTCGTAAAACACGCCACCAACCATCGCAGGCGTCCAAGTGCCAAAGGACTTAGGCCAATCCGGCACGGAAAGCGCTGCGTCGTTCGAGGTCACCAAAGCTCCAGCGATCAACAGAAGTACCGTCCAGCAAACGGTAAAGACCGCGAACCGGTGCACTCCCGGGTGATAAGTGGTTTTCATAACGTCTGTTTCGAAGCCGGATTATAGCGCAATGCTGAATTTCGTGCTCTTTTTGGACCCGAAAGTATAGATGTCGGAGCAGGGCTCTAAGGTCTAGGAGATTTTGCTACGAGGCTGTCGAAGAAACTTGCTCAGTCTGCGACTCTGGCGCGAGTCCGACGGCTCGAAGAACAAGATCCTTGAGTGCCGCAATGAATAGACGCGAGTCGCCAACCGCTGGCATCATCCGAAAAACCTCGACGCCCAACTTCTCAGCCTCTTCGCGCGCCTCGATGTTGATTTCGTGCAAGGTTTCAATGTGCTCCGTCACAAAGGAAATGGGCACAACGAGCACTTCCTTGACGCCTTTGCGGCCAAGTTCCTCTATCGTCGTCGTCAAAGGCGGTTGAAGCCACTTCGCCGGGCCAACGCGGCTCTGGTAACAAAGCAAATGGTTCACAGGCCAGCCGAGGAATTGCTTCTTCCCTTCTTCGCAAACCAGTCGAACCGTGCTCTCAATATGTTGCGGGTAAGGATCGCCTTTTTCGACGAGACTCATCGGCAAACCATGCGCGCTGAAGATCAGCTGAATACGCGAGCTATCCACAAACTGCCGCAGCACCGACCCGATACGCTGCGCAACCGCCTGAATATAAAGCGGATGGTCGTAAAACTGGCTCACGGTCCGCTCCGGGGGCTTGCCCTCGGCAGGCCCGTAGACGCGCCTCCATTCTTTCAGGCTGCTCAAGGTCGTAGCGTAAGAAAAATGCGGATAAAGCGGCAGGAGCACAATCTCATCGACGGGCCCAGCTTTGCGCAGCGCCTCAACCGCGTCCGCCGTGAACGGCTTCCAATACCGCATGGCAACAACCGCAACTGGATCAATCTCCGGCGATAACGCTTCCGCAAGCGCGACGCGTTGGCGCTCCGTCAAAGCCCCAATCGGCGACCGTCCGCCAATCTCTGCGTACTTGCCACGGACTGGAACGCAACGCCGCGAGGAAATGAGCTTCGCCAGCGGCCGCCGCAAAAAACCAAGCGGCCCCATGGGAATAATGTCCGGATCAAGAAATAAATTAAGCAAAAAGGGCTCAACAGCTTCGAGCGAATCCGGCCCGCCGAGCTGGAACATCACAATGCCGACTTTTTTCTTTCTGGCCAACTATTTCCCTCGGTTCAGCGAGTCCTTCAAGCGCTCGATTTCTTTTCCAAGCGCCGACGTCCGTTTCGCCACCGTGAGGTAGAAAACAAAGAACACCGCCCAGCCAAGGACATAGGCGGCGAACACGCTATTCAGGCTGCTCATAGTGCTTCGGCCTCCCGGCGAACGATCTCAAACTCGCCGCGCAATTTCTCCAATCGGTAGCGTTCGGCAATCAGGAACGCCACCAGGCAATGGAGCGCAAACACGCTGAAAAAGAACACCTTCAGCATGGTTGGTTCAAGACCGGAACCAGGCCCTCCCATGATGACCGGAGCCGGATGCTGCGTCCGCCACCAGCGAATCGCGCCAAAAACGATAGGCACATCAATGAAAGCAAAGATCCCGAAAAGCGCGCTCAGAAGCGCCCGCCGGTCAGGTTCTTCAACTAAAGTACGCAGGAGCAGGTACGAAATGTAAAGAAGCCAAAGGATAAAAGTGGAAGTAAGCCGCGCGTCCCACGTCCAATAAATTCCCCACGCCGGCTTGGCCCAAATGGGCCCGGTGATAAGCACAACGGTAAAGCACGCCAAACCCACTTCTGCACAAGCTACGCCAAGCGCATCCCACTTTTCTTCGCGGCGCCAGACGTACATGAGGTTTGCCACGAAGCCGATGAATAGGCCGGTCATGCCGGCCCACGCGGTGGCAGCGTGGAAATAGAAAATCCGCTGCAGCACATGCATGGTTTTCTCTTCTGGGGCGATATAAAAAGAAGCATAAGCCGCCGCGCCCATCAGAAAGACTACGATTGCACCGCTAATCGCGCGTTTCCCCATGCTCCTTCACTCCTCCAGAAGATATTCGCCGAAAAGCCATATCGCCGTCAAAAAAACCACGTCGAAGACGGCTATAAACCCTATTCCCTGCCAGAGCACAGCGGGATCACGGTCCAGCAGCGCTCTAGTGACCTCCGCGCTGGCCACAAGAATAGGCGTCAAGAGCGGGAGCATGAGCAGCGGCAACAACAGTTCCCTCATGCGCGCTTGCGCAGAGATGGCAGAAAGCGCCGTCCCGGCAATGGAGATTCCCAGGCTCGCCAGAAAAAAGACAAGGACCAGCCAATGCAGCACCCGCAGCACCGGAACGTTGTACATCACGGTAAAAAACGGGAGCAGCAACAGTTCCGTCAGCAACAAGAACAGTGTGTTCGCTGCGAGCTTGGCCAGAAAAATGGCAAAGGGGTCGCTGACAGAAAGCCGCAAGGCGCTCAAGGTGTCATTCAGCTGCTCGCGCAGAAAGCACGGCTGCAGCATCAGGGAAGATGCAAAGAGAAACGCCAGCCAGAGCAGCCCGGGAGCAAACCGCCGTGATTCGTCGGAAGTCGGGTCAAATGTAAGGCTGAAAAGTACGATGATTGTCAGGATGAAAACGAACGTGGTGGTCAGCAGTTCGCGCGACCGGAACTCCGTGCGCAGCTCCTTTCCAAGCAAGACGGCGGTGTTGGAGAGCAGGCTCATTCAGGCGTCAGCAAAAGTGAGAATGGAACGAAACGTCGCGCCTGTGCGCGTGTCCGCAACGACGGAGCCGGCGTCCAGCCGGATGGCGCGAGTGCCCAGCGAAGAAATCTCCGATTCGCCGTGCAGGCTCATCAGAATAGTGCGGCCAGAGTCGCGCAGCCGGTGCAGTGTCTCCGCAAGCCACCCAACACCCTGAGGATCGAGGCCCGTGGCCGGCTCATCCATCAAAAGAATGGCGGGCTCGTGTAACAAGGCGCGGGCAATGGCCACGCGCTGGCGCATTCCCCGGGAGAACGTCCGGACAAGCGATTCGCGGCGTTCGGCCAAACCGACTTCCTCGAGCAAAGCTGCGACGCGATTTTCTGGCTGCGGCGTTCCCTGCAGCCGCGCGAACAAAAGAAGGTTTTCTTCGGGAGTCAATTCGTCGTAAACCATCGTGGCATGCGCAACGAAGCCCGGGCGGCCCGCGTTTGCTGCTCCCGAAAAGCTCAAGCTTCCTGCACTCGGTCTCACCAATTGAGCCGCGATTCGCAATAGCGTCGTTTTGCCGGAACCGTTGCGGCCGGCAAAAACAACGCACTCTCCCGGTGCGATGGTCAGCGAAACTCTCCGCAGGGCGTAGAGTCCACCATAACGCTTGTCGATGTTTTCAAAGCGAAGCCCTGAAGGAGAAAATGCCGGAGCCGTCACCCTTCAGCCTCGCACAAGATCGCGCAAGACCTTTTCCGCGCGGGCACGTTCCTGGTTGTACTCATCCTCAGAGATCGTCCCAGCCTGACGGCGCAATTCGAGCCGGAAAAGCGTGTCCTTCAGCGCGTCGAGGCTCGTGCCAACCGCCGCATCCACAGCCGCCAGATTTGCGCTGCTGGCAGGAGGAACAGTAACCGCAACCGGCGCCTTCGAAAAGTTCTTAGCGGTCCTCGCAGGAGGCGGCGCAACTCCGTCTGACGGGTCACCCGCAACGGCAACCACCGGCCGACGCGCAAGAATAATCGCCAGCAGAGCAAACACGCACAGAAATCCGCCAACAAGGGGCCATTTCAAAGCATCCAGACGGCCGGGCACGGCTTGAATGGCCACTCCGGCAGACGGACCGCCGCCTTGCTGCGTTTCGCGATTCTGCGGGCCCGATCCAGCGTCGGAATCGCTGTTGCCAGGAGGTGGCGCCGTACCCGATACACTGACCATGAAAGTGGAATTCGCCGCGAGCCCGTCACGGCTGTAAAGACTCATGCCCTGCTCTTGCCCACTCGGCTGCAAGCCTTCGCCGGTAATCTGCACCGTGGGAGGCGCGACCACCACCAGACGCGCGCCAGGATAAACGGTCGGCAGTTTCACGGAGGCCGCGTTCCCGGGATACGGCAGCTCGTACGAGTAGCGCACACTGTTTTCGCCTGGGCGGAAAGCAAACGCGACGCTGTACTTGTTCTTCCCGTGATCAATCGGAGCTTGCACGACGGGCATCCCCGCAGGTCCCTGCGCCGCGACCTGCTTCAGGCTCCCGCCATCCGGCAAAGTAAAGTCGAAGTTGCCGTCTGCACGAAAAAAGGCTTGCGCAGGCTGCGAAGAGTTCTTGATGGCATACTCTTCTCCCACAACCAAGGTCGCGCCGTTCGGTTGGAAAATGACGAACCGCGTATCGACCGAGATGGTCTTGGGATCGCGCGACGGCTCGAAAACCTCAACTTCAATTTCGTTCCGTCCGGGCGGCAACGGCTGATGAAAATTCACTCCCTTGTAGACCGCGCGAACGAGCATAGGCTGCGCGCCGATGGACGGATAGTCAAACGTGAACTGACCTTGCGCATCGGTCTTCGAGTTGAGCACCGGCTGCATCCCGCCCTGCAACTGAATGAGAATGACCTCGACGTCCGCGGCAGGTTTGCCGGTCGTGCCGTTTTTCACGGTGCCGTGAACGGTAGCTCCGTAAGCAGAAGTTAGCGACAGGAGCAACGATAAAGCCAACGCAGCAACCAAACCCAGCCGCGCGCTCATTGCGCACCCTGGCCCGAAGCCGCCGGCTTGATGCCCCGCGGCCGCCGTACCTGCGACTCGGTAATCTCGTCTATCTCCGCGAGCACTAGCGCGGCTTCGTTCTCCAGAGAGGTCTTCATCGCTTCGTAGTCATTCTCAGCATATTTTCCCGAACGAAACTCAAACCGCAAGTCGCGCAAATTATCGTAGATAGTGTCGCGCCTCTCGAGCAATTGATCCAGCTTCGAGCGCCGCGGCGCAAGGTCGGATGCATCGGGCTGAATAAAAAATATGAAGAGGGCCGTGGCCACGGCCAGCGCCAGGGACGCGCCAAGAACGGCCCAATCCGCGGAGGCAATCAGAAAAATGGCGGCGAATGAAAACACGGTCAAAATATTTAATCCTCAGTATCGCGCGCAGCTTGCGCACGCGCGCGCTCAAGCAGTTCACTGGAAATCCCCGGTACGCCCCCCGCTCCCGCCAGGGCCGGCACAGGCGTAATCCGCTTGCGCCACCGCGAAATGACCGCGAGCACCAGACCCAGCCCCGCGGCGAGCGCCACAACCGGAATCCACCACGCGAGTCCGGCAAAACCGCTGTGCGGCGGCTCGGTAAGAACAACCTGCCCATAGTCCTGCACAAACGATTGAACGATCAGATCGTCGGAGTCTCCCTTGGCAATCCGCGCGTCAATGGTCTTCAGCATACCCTTTGCGGTGTCGCAAGGACCTGAGAATGCTCCCCCCACGTGATAACATCCGCCGGCCGAATCGTTGCAGCCGCCGCACATACAGCGAACCTTCATCCCCAACTGGTGAGCATGATCGAGAGGCTGGCCATCGCCGAAGGCCGGCAAGAGAGGGAGAGTGCCCGCAAAGCACAATGCGGCAAGCAAACTGGGCAAAAGGGCGCGCTTCCTCTTCGACTTCCTAATCATGGCCTTCTCTCATCGTAACGGACGGTCTCATTCCGTGTACGAGTTGATCCCCCGCAGGCTGCTTTGCGCCGGCGCCCGACAAAACCAGCACGGCGCGCCGGTTCGGCATCAGCGCCACCAGCGTGCCAAACACAACAATCACGCCGCCAAACCAAATCCACTTCACTAGCGGGTTCAGGTAGGCGTGAATGACCGGCAAGTTCGTACCCGCTGGGCTTTGCCCCGCATAGACCACGTACAAATCCTCGCGCAGTGTCGAATAGATCGCCACCATCGTCCCGGTCTCGCCATTCGTCTCGAACTCTCGGCGCTCCGGATACAGCATCATAATGGGTTTGTTTGCCACGAAAACTTCCATGATCAGGCGATGTCCAGTGTAGTTCGCTTCCGGCTTTGTATCGAGGCCCTGCAAGACCATCGTGTATTTCCCGAGCTGCATCGACGAGCCAGGCTGCATTTCTTTCTGCACGTCTTGCTTAAAAGCTGCGCCGGCCAACCCGATGAAGATCAGCACCATGCCCATGTGCACGATGTACCCGCCATAGCGCCGCGTATTGCGCATGGTCAGCTCAATAGCAGAAGTGAGAAACGATGCGCCAGAGCGCGTCCGAATGACCTTCGCGCCCCGGTAAAACTCCATGAAAATCGTGGCCGTCACAAAGATGCACAGCGCGAAACAGATCAGAGCGTAGACCTCGCGCATGCCCGCGAGAAAGAGAATCACGCCCCCAATGAGCCCAAGTATCAGCGGCCATGCAAAATTGCGCTTCAAGCTCTCCGCCGAAGTCTTTCGCCACGCAAGCAGCGGCCCAACTCCAGTCAGAAAAAGAAGGAAAAGGCCAAGCGGGATATTGACCTTGTTAAAAAACGGCGCGCCAACGCTGATCTTCGAGCCCGAAACCGCCTCCGACAAAACCGGAAACAGCGTCCCAGCCAGAACGGCAACGCACGAAACCAGCAAAATCAAATTGTTAAAGAGAAAGCTGGATTCGCGCGAAACGATCGAATCGAGTTGATTCTCGCTCTTAAGATAGTCCCGATTTTTGACGTAAGCCACCAGGCACGTCGCGAGAATAACCACGAGAAAGCCGACAAACCAGTGGCCAATATTGGATTGCGCAAACGCGTGCACCGAACTTACGACGCCGCTGCGTGTCAGGAACGTCCCCGTTATGCACAGCAGAAACGTGGAGAACACCAGCCACACGTTCCACACTTTCATCATGCCGCGCTTTTCCTGCATCATCACAGAGTGCAAAAACGCCGTCCCGGTCAGCCAAGGCAGCAGCGAAGCATTTTCCACGGGGTCCCAGCCCCAGTAGCCGCCCCAACCGAGAACCGCGTAAGCCCAATGCGCGCCAAGAAGAATGCCCGCACTTTGAAAACACCAGGCGATCATCGTCCACTTGCGCGTCAGATGTATCCACTTTTCGCCCGGATAACGCGCCAGAAGAGCAGCCAGAGCAAACGCGAACGGAATCGTGAAGCCGGTGTAACCCGAATATAGATTTGGCGGATGGATTACCATCTCCGGGTACTGGAGAAGCGGCGTCAGTCCATTCCCATCGCTGCGAGCGACAAACTCCATCGCCCCATTAGCTCCCGGCACGGCTAGCGCCTTGAACGGGCTAGCCACGAAATTGTTGAGCGTCAGGAAGAAAATTTGAACTCCGGCAAGAATCACGCCCACATACGGCATCAACTCGCCGTTTTTGTTCCTGTAGGCGACCAATACCGAGAAAACATAAATGGCCAGCAGAAAGCTCCAAAAAAGCAGCGAGCCTTCCTGGCCTGCCCACAAAGCCCCAATCTTGTAAAACGTATCAAGGGCTCGATTGCTGTGCGATACGACATAAGCCGAGGCGAAGTTGTCGCTGAAGAAGAGATATTCGATACTGAAGGTAGCAATAAAAATCAGGCAGCAAGTGGCAATTCCCGACTGTCTCGCGCTTTTGACGAGCAGCGGATGCCGCGTAACAATGGCCGCAATTCCGCCAACGAATGCATACACCGCACAAATGAACGCTAGGACCAAAGCGAACGAACCGAATACATCCACGGGGACTCCGCCTATCCCCCGGCCAAGCCGGGCTCCTACATACTGCTTTTCACTGCGCTGGAAGGAGGCACCGCGGTTCCCCCCGGAGCCGCTTCATACTTGGACGCGCACTTCGCTTGCACAACCTCTGCGACAAAACGCCCATCCGCAGTGGCGCGCCCTTCCACCAGCGCCTGCGACTTATCAACGAAAGTGTCCGGCAGAGGGTCGCTGCCCATATAACTAACGGGCAGAGACTTCCCTTCCCCTTCCAGCACAAAATCCACGCGCCCCGCTAAATGGCGGATGCTGCCGGGCGCCACGTTGCCGCCAACGCGAATCCGATGTGATAGTTCAGAGCCTTTGAGCGTCTGAAGCTCCGCGATCGTGTGATAGTACGTCTTGCTCTCTCCATACCCGAGCCAAGCCAGAAAACCCATGGAGACCACAATCACGCCAACACCGATTCCAAATTTTGCTTGTTTCTTCACGATGCAGCTCCCTCGACCGGGCAACGATTACTCTGCTCGAATTCTATCACCAGCCGCTTGGCGAGACTACCTGTCCTTGCATGTTCTAAGGTACTAGCGAACGCAGGAAGGTGCCTGTGCGCCACATCACGTAGACGCGCTAAGCGCCTGACTCAAAAGGGGAACCGCCTGGGCGTAGCCGGGGGCGTCCAAACCAAACGGCTTGCCTCGGTCAAGAATCACGGGGCACCCCAGTTGGGCGGCTGCTAATTGCGTCACGAGCGGCGCAAGCAGCCCTGAAATCAAGACGACGCGCTTGGGCTTCAGCGACCGGCGAATGCGCGCCATCACCTGTGGAACGCGATGCGACAGCAGCGTATCGCTGGCGCAACTTCCAGTCAGACCGTTCTCCACGGGGCATTCCAGAACATGCGTCAGAAAAAATCCGCGTTTTTGAAATTCCGCGAGGACCGCTTCGGGCGATTTACCAGCAGCAGAGATTCCGGCAGCCTCCAGTAAACGGCCGGCCTCGCCGTCAAATTTTCCCGCGTATAAAAAGTCGCCATCGGCGGAAGGAGAAACGCCTCCCATGAGCAGCGCGCTTATGTGAACAGGGCGATATCGCGTAGTCCATTCCAGGCGCTGAAGGCGCCGCGCAATGTGTTCAGGCGACGCCATCTGCCCGCAACCGTCGCACGGTAAAGAAGTAGTAGTCATCGATTGCAAGAAAGAATCGTAGTCGAGTGGCGGAAGGAGTGCAAATCTGCCGATCCCGGCTTATAAACCGGCTCAAGAGATTGGCAATTTACGGACAGAAACTCGTATAGCGACGGCGGCGGCTGTGCGCCGGGGATGGTAATTTGGGTTTTGGCGTCGCACAGCCGCCGTCGCGCAATGTTAGCTGGTTCACTGGCTGTAAACCCTCGCGCACGGTAAAAGTTGCGCCCGCGAAGGATTTTCTACAATCGAGTTTATGGAATCTTAGGAGGAAACCGCGGCATCCTCAGGCAGCTTGGACCGGAGGCACCACTTCAATTCCTGGCTCAGTTCGGTGATTTCCATCCCCGCCATAACGATGAACTTGCAGCTCAGCATCTCCCGAGGCTCATCGTCGTCCGGCAACTGGCAGGACACACGGCAATACTGGCAATCCTGATTCCAGCAAAAACGCCCATACGGAATCGTCTCCGGGCTGATGAACTGGAAGCATCTCAGAAGCGAGTTGCGTTCCGGCACCTGGAACTTCTTGCCCATAACGGTGATGTCCACGAGTTTTTCATACGGGCGAAAAGGTTCCGACATTATGAAGTCCTGTCCTCCGAGGACGGGTTGCCGAATGAGCGCAGAAGAAGTTGCCCCGAGCCGGATCACTCTAGTGTTTGCTTATCCAGAGTAGCCCCCGTCCCGGCAGGCGACAACGATTGGTCTCCAAGGAGTTGCGAATGTGCTAAGGGGTAGAAAGAGGCTTTAAAAACGCCCAAAGTTGCGGTTCAATTGACGAAATCGAAGAATTGCCCCATCTTTCTGAACTTTTCGTATCGGTTGGCAAGCACTTCGTTCGTGGACTGATTGGTCAGCGCCACCAATTGGCGGTCCAGCACTTCCCCGAGCGACTGCGCCGCAGACTCCGGGTCAACGTGAGCACCACCTTCGGGTTCGGGGATGATTTCGTCCACGATGCCGAGCTCTTTCAAATCTTTCGAGGTGATTTTCAGAGCGGTGGCCGCGGTTTCCGCCTTGGACGCGTCGCGCCACATGATCGCCGCGCAGCCCTCCGGGGAAATTACCGAATAAAAACTATTCTCCAGAATATTCACGCAGTCACCGACGGCAATCGCCAGCGCACCGCCAGAGCCGCCTTCGCCGGTCACCGTGCAAATGATTGGAACCGGAAGCCGCGCCATCTCCCGCAAGTTTCGCGCGATGGCTTCCGCTTGCCCGCGCTCTTCGGCGTCAATCCCCGGATAAGCTCCCGGCGTATCAATGAACGTAAAAATCGGCCGGCCAAACTTCGCTGCAAGTTGCATGATGCGGAGCGCCTTGCGATAGCCTTCCGGCTTCGGCTGGCCAAAGTTGCGCTGCAAACGCTGCTTGGTATCGCGGCCCTTTTGGTGGCCAATAATGGCCACAGGCCGTCCATGAAATTTTGCCAGTCCGGTAATCAATGCTTTGTCGTCGCCATATCCGCGGTCGCCGTGCAATTCGACAAAGTCCGTGAAGAGCATCCCGACGTAGTCCAGCGTGTAGGGCCGCTGCTGGTGCCGCGCAATCTGCGCGCGCTGCCAGGGGCCGAGGTGGCTGTAAAACTCCTTGCGCAACTCGGCCACTTGCTGCCGAATGCGCTCGAGCTCCGCGTCGGCATCCTCGTTCCCAGCGAGATGACGAAGCTCCTCGACGTCCTTCTCCAGACGCTCAATCTCGGTTTGACGGTTCGCCTGCGCGGCCGGGTTCTTTGCTTTGTCTTTGGATTTCATTACATGACCATATCAATCGACTGCTCGCCAAAAGTCTCCCGGATTGCCGCAATCAGTTCGGGGCAAGTTCGCACACGCTGTTCGACTTGCATGGTTGCGGTCGCTCCGCCGGTCGCACAGAGATCAAGCGAGACCAGGCTCGAACCTCGATACGAAGATAGTATCTCTTCCAGTCGGTCCAGCAGCCCATCGTTTAAATCTTCAAGTTTCATTCGGATACGCAAACCCGAAGCAACGGGCCGCTCGGCAAGATCGCCCAGCCGCGCAGCATCCTGCAAAGAGAGCCGCGTACCCGCCTCTTCCACCTGCACCCGCGCTTTCAGCAACAACGGCGTGCCCGGCTTAAGCATCTGTTCCAGCTTCGCAAAACTCTCCGGAAATGTGAGCATCTCCTGCACACCAGTCATGTCCTGAATCGTATAGATGGCCCAGCGCGCGCCTTTTTTTGTCCGCATAGGCCTTACGCCGACGACGAGCGCCGCCACCGTGATTTCCTTGCCGTTGCGCTGTCCCTCGACTTGATCGATGGAAACGCATTTCATCTCCTGCAAGCGCGAAGCGTACTTGGCCAACGGATGCCCGGACACGTAATAGCCAAGCATCGCGTACTCGCTGGCAAGGCGCTCAGCTTCGCCCCAAGGCTCAGCTTCATGCAGCTCGAACAGTATCGGCGCAGGCGCCGCGCCTGTGCCAAACAATCCGTGCTGTCCCGATTCGCGCGTCCGCGAGGCCCGTTGTACCGCCGCCAGCGCGTCATCCACGGAGGCCAGCATGGACTCGCGGGGACCGAGTGAATCCAGCGCCCCGGACTTGATGAGGCTCTCAAACACGCGCTTGTTCAGAAAGCGTGCTTCAATGCGTTCGCACAAATCGTAGAGCGTCGTGAACTTGCCTGTGCTCAATCGCGAATCCCGGACAGCCTTCGCGGTGTTCTCCCCAACGTTTTTGATGGCCGCGAGCCCAAATCGAATGGATTCCCCAATCGGCGTAAAGTAAAGATCACTCTCGTTCACATCGGGCGGCAAAATCGCAATGCTCATGCCCCGCGCTTCGTTGATGTACTTCACCGCTTTTTCCGCGTTGCCCGTTTCTGAAGTCAGCAGCGCAGCCATGAATTCCACCGGGTAGTGTGTCTTCAGATAAGCGGTCTGGTAAGCAAGCAAAGCATACGCGCAGGAGTGCGATTTGTTGAACCCGTAGCCTGCGAACTCTTCCATCAAATTAAAAATACGGTCGGCTTTCTTCTCTGGAATCTTGTTCGTCAAGCAACCCGCCATGAACTTCGCGCGCTGGGCCGCCATCTCCTCTTTTTTCTTTTTGCCCATCGCGCGGCGTAAAATGTCCGCTTCGCCAAGCGAAAAACTCGCCAGCAAATTCGCGATCTGCATCACCTGTTCCTGATACAGGATGACGCCGTAAGTCTCTTCAAGAATGCCCTTCAGTTGCGGCAATTCGTAGCTGACTTTGGTCTTCCCAGTCTTGCGATTAATAAAATCGTCGATCATACCGCCCTGAATCGGCCCCGGCCGATAAAGGGCGTTCAAAGCGGTCAAGTCCTCGATGCGCGTAGGCTGGTAGCGTCGCAGAATGTCCCGCATGCCATGCGACTCAAACTGAAAAATGGCAGTAGTGTCGCCCCGTGCAAAAAGTTTGTAAGTATCCGCGTCGTCCAAAGTCAAATTATCACTATCAACCTTCACGTCGCGATTCTTGGCAATCATCTGCACGGTGTCCTGTAACACCGTAAGCGTCGTCAGCCCAAGAAAATCCATCTTCAGCAGGCCAATGCGCTCGAGCGCATTCATGTCGTACTGCGTCGTGATTTCATCCCGGTTCGTCTTGTAAACCGGGACAATATCCGTAACCGGTCGCGGCGAAATAACCACCCCGGCCGCGTGCGTCGAAGCATGCCGCGCCAGTCCTTCCAGCCGCAGCGCCACGGCCATCAAATCCTTCAGCTTTTCGTCGCTATTGATTGCCGCTTTGAGTTGTGGCGCCTCCGCAAGAGCCGTCTCCAAATCGATGCCCAGAGTCGTGGGAATCAGCTTCGCCAGCTTGTCCACTTCCCCGTAAGGGATGTCCATCGCGCGCCCAACGTCTTTAACGGCGGCCTTGGCAGCCATCGTGCCGAACGTGATGATCTGCGCGACGTTCTCTCGCCCGTATTTCTGCGTGACGTACTCGATGACTTCGCCGCGCCGCCGCATGCAGAAATCAATATCAATATCCGGCAGCGAAACACGCTCAGGATTCAGAAACCGCTCAAAGAGCAGGTTGTACTGAAGCGGATCCACGTCGGTAATGCGCAACGCATAGCTAACGAGGCTACCCGCAGCCGAACCACGCCCCGGCCCGACAGGCACATCCTGCGTCCGCGCGTAATGAATAAAATCCCAAACAATCAAAAAGTAGCCCTCATAGCGCATCTTCTTGATCATTTCGATTTCAGACGACAGCCGCCGCTCATATTCCGCCAGCGGATTGTGCAGCAACCCTTGCTGTGCCAGCCGCTCCAGGTTAGGCACGCGCGTGGCAAACCCCTCGCGTACAACTCTCTCAAAATAGCTCCCGGCGGTATGTCCCTCGGGGACCTTAAACTCCGGAAACGGGTTTGGAATACGTTCAATCTTGACGTTACAGCGCGCAGCGATGTCCACAGTTCGGCTCAAAGCATCTGGAAGCTCCCCGAACACCTGAGCCATCTCGGCAGCCGTCTTAAAGTAAAACTGATCCGTCTGAAATTTCATGCGATGCGCGTCGCTCATCGTCTTCCCGGTCTGAATGCACAGCAAAACTTCCTGCGCATGAGCATCGCCGTGATGCAGATAGTGGCAGTCGTTCGTCGCCACCAGCGGAATCCCCGTCTCCTTCGACAGCCGCACAAGCTCGCGATTCACGCCTTGCTCAATCTCCAGCCCCTGATCCTGAATCTCCAGAAAGAAATTGCCTTTACCGAAAACGTCTCGCAGCCGGTACGCATTCTCGCGAGCAAGGTCGAACTTTTCGTCAACCACCGCTTCGGTCACAGGTCCCCGAAGGCACGCCGACAGCGCAATCAATCCCCGGTTGTGTTTCGCAAGAAGGTCGTAGTCGATTCTCGGCTTGTAGTAGAAGCCTTCCAGAAACCCCGAAGACACCAGCTTGATGAGATTGTGATACCCCTCCAGGTTCTCGCAAAGAAGCACCAGATGGTTGCTCCCGCGCGTCCCCGGCTCCGCTTCGGCGCCGCGGTCCTGTCCATTGGCTCCGTTTGTTTTTTCTCCTCGGTCGTGGCGGCTGCCTTTGGCCACGTAAACTTCGCAACCGATGATCGGCTTTACGTCGCGCTTGCTCGCTTCATTGAAAAAATTAGCGGCAGCAAACAAATTGCCGTGGTCCGTGATCGCCACCGCGGGCATCTTCTGCCGCGACGCTTCGTCGAGCAGCTCGGACGTTTCGCACGCCCCGTCGAGGAGACTGAAATCCGTATGAACGTGAAGATGGACAAACTGCGGTTGACCCATGGAACTCGATTCTAGAACGCTCGCGCGAGAATTGCGAATCGCATTCGCAAGATATTCACAGGCTCCGTTTTCGTCGCGCTGGAACTATTTCCGGCCGCTGCTCTTTTTGCCGGACGCCCCATGCTTGGCTTGCTCCCTTGCCGCCTTGTGTTTAGCAGCCTGCTTGAGCAGGACAGGGTGATTCTTGTTTCCAGGACCGTGCGCTGGCGCCACCTTGGCGGGCGCGCCCTTTGCCGCCGGCGGAGCAGCAGCAACGGCCGCGGCCGGTGCCGCATGTTTTTCCCCGATCTTCGCCGGTTTTTTCTCTTTTTCTTTTTTCTTGGGCGGCTCTTTTATTCCGGACAATTTGCGCAAAATCTTAACCCGCTCTTCCGGAGTCTTCCCTCGTCCCGTAAGCTGCATCCCAAAAACTTGCTCCACAATCGCGTCAAATTTCGGCCCTCGCGCAAATCCTAAAGCTTCCAGTTCGTTCGCAACCATGGGAATACCGCTCCGAATCGGCCGCCATTTGTGCAGGTAAGCACGAATCTTCGAAAGCGCTCCCGAGTTGTTCGATTCCGCCAGGATGTACGCAATTTTTTCCACCGGAAGCCTTTCCAGAAACTTGTAGGCGTCGATGGGCGCATTCAGCTTCTTGCCGGTCAATTCCTTCTGGTCCGCTTGCACCTCTTTTTCAAAACCCAGAATCGCATCGACTTCCGCGGAACGGAATCCCGCCTTGGAGAGCACGCTGCCCTGCTCGCGATCCTTGAGCTTCCCCAGTACCGCCAGCATCATCGGCGTCGCCAGCTTCGGGCGAACTCCCGCCGTGAACAAATCTTCGCGCACTTTCATCAGCCGCGAAATCGCTTCGTAATCCGGATGCCGCTTCGCCAGCCCAACATGAATCGCTTCGAGCAGATCGTGCTCTTCCCACGCTTTCAGCACAACGGCAGGCCGCTCCTCACGCGCGACGGCCCGCAATTCCGCTCCCGCTTCTTCCGGCGCAATGGTCTTGTTCAATTCGCGCTCGATGGCCAGCTCAAACCATTCCTGAGTCCGCGCCTCGATTTTGAAGCCCATCCGCGCCGCAAAGCGCAGCACTCGGAGCAGCCGCCCCGGCTGATTCGTGAAGCTGTGAATTGTCAACGCCCGCACTTCCGCGCGTTCAATGTCCGACAGCCCATTGGTCGGGTCCAGCAGCAATCCACGCGAAGCCGGATTCAGAGAAATAGCAATCGCATTCAAGGAGAAATCCCGCCGCCGCAAATCCTCCATAATCGTCGACCACCGAATCTCAGGCCGCGTCCCCGGCCGCACATAATGGTCGTCGCGCGCCGCCGATATGCTCCCGTCAACGTCCCCAGCGAAGAGAATCTCCACCTGACGGTATTTTTCATCCTCGGAGAGAATTTTCGCTCCGCCCTTTTCCAGTTCGCGCGCGATCTTGGAAGGGTTCCCTTCCACGGTGAAATCAAGATCGCGCAGCGAAGCGCCCGTAACAAGGTCGCGCACCGTTCCGCCCGTCAGATACACGTTGAATCCCATCGCGGCCGACAGCTCCTGCACGCGCATCATGGCCGCTCGCTGCTCAGGTGATAGCCGGCTTTCCAGCAAAAACATATAGTCTGGCATCGTGCTCCTTCGGATTCTGAATGCCCGCGCTGACCGCCGCAGAGGCAACCGCAATAGGGTCCCAGGTCCCCCGCGCTTC
Organism: Candidatus Acidiferrum sp.; assembly: GCA_035313865.1. Lineage (GTDB taxonomy): Bacteria > Acidobacteriota > Terriglobia > Acidiferrales > UBA7541 > Acidiferrum. The sequence goes on along the minus strand of DATFZY010000042.1, from coordinate 4,124 downwards.
AAGCGCGCGGATGATGCGCCTTGTAAATCTGCTTCAACCGCTCTTCCACCACGTGCGTATAAATCTGCGTCGTGGAAATATCCGCGTGGCCCAGCATCAGCTGCACCGACCGCAAATCCGCGCCCCGCTCCAGCAAATGCGTTGCGAAGCTGTGGCGCAGCATATGCGGCGTAAGGCCCACGCGCAAACCCGCCCGTTTTCCATACGCCGAGAGAATCTTCCACACGCCCACTCTGCTCAGCGCCACGCCCCGGCTGTTGACGAACAACGCCTGAGTGGATACGCGCTTTCCTAGAAGTTTTGGCCGCGCATCGCGAAGATATTTCTCCACTATCCCCAGCGCCTTGCGTCCAGCTGGTACGATCCGCTCTTTGTCGCCCTTACCAATGCACCGAATGCAGCCGACCTTTGAATCCAGGTCAGTCACACGTAGTCCTATTAGCTCAGATACCCGCAATCCCGTGGAATACAGCACTTCCAGCATGGCGCGATCCCGCAAGCCGAACGCCGTCTTCGCATCCGGCTGCTCCAGCAAACGCTCCACTTCCTCGAGCCGCAGATACCCCGGCAACGTTCGCCGGATTTTTGGCGACTCCAGGTTAAGCGACGGATCCACCGGAATAAGTTCCTGGATCTGCGCGAACCGGAAGAAATTCCGCAGCGTAACCAGGTTCCGCGCCACCGTCCGGCTTTCCAGCTTATCCCGGTACATCCCCGCGAGAAAATCCACCAGGTCGTCGCGGTTCACGCTCTCCAGCGTCAGCTTGCGCTTCTGCGCGAACACATAAAACTTCGCCAGGTCGCGTTGGTAAGCCTCCACGGTATTCGAGGAGAGACCTTTCTCCACCCGCACGTGCGTCAAAAACAACGATGTTGCCGCTGCTATCTCCATTAAGGCTCCGCGAATCCGTTCCCGGCACTCGCACGCTTGCGCGTGGCGATGCCGTAAACCTCTTGAATTTCATGACACCGGAAAATCCACGCCAGCCCCAAATAGAGAGCCGTCGCCCCAACAATCAGCCCAGAAAAAACGAGCAGCTGCACGAGGAACCTTGAGTGCACCGTAAACTCTGTGTAGTGGTTTCCAAGCCAGCAGGCCACTCCCATGATGCTTGCGCACAAGGAAATCTTCGCAAAGGAACGCAGTATATCCATCGTTCCTATCGCCCCATACCGCAGCCGGAATATAATGAAAAGCGCGAAGAAATCAAAGAAGCACGCGATCGCCGTCGCCAGCGCCGGTCCCCCGTTTTGTACGCGCTTGAAGAAAAACTGTATAAAAATAATGTTCAGCAAGATGTTGATAACCAGCGAAATGGAAGCCACCACCACGGGAGTTCTCGTGTCCCCTGTGGAGTAGAATGCCGGAACTACAAGTTTTACAGAAGCCAGCGCCGGCAACCCAATCGCGTAATACAACAACGCCCTGGCCGTCAGCTTCGTCGATTCCGCCACAAACTGCCCGTGCTGGAAAAGTACGCGGATGACCGGTTCCCTCAGAATCATTAGCCCGAGAGCCGCAGGCACGGTGATGAAAGCCACAATGCGCACAGAAAACGCCAGTGTTTTCTTGAGCGATTCCATGTCTTTTGCCGCAGCCTGATGCGACATCATCGGTAGAATAGCCGTCGCCACCGCGATGGCGTACCCGCCAAGAACCAGTTCCATCGTTCGATCCGCAATGTTCAGCGCCGCTAAACTCCCAATAGGCATCAGCGCCGCGGTCGCAAACCGGGTATCAATAAACAGATTGATCTGCCCAATACCGATTCCAAATAGTCGGGGGACCATCAATCGAGCCACGTTCTTGATTCCCGGATGCGAAAACGAAATCCCAAACCTAAACTTCATTCCCTTTTGTACAAGGACCGGCACCTGCACCAAAAACTGAAGTACTCCTCCCACCAGCACACCCACAACGATCGCCGTCGCCGGATCCTTGAAATGCTTGCGAAACACGGCAAAGGTAAACGCGATAGTCGCCAGGTTCATCAGCACCGGGGTCGCCGCCGGCAAACCAAAAATGTGGAAGCAGTTCAAAATGCCCATCGCCAGCGCTGCCAGGGCGATAAAAAACAGATAAGGGAATACGATCCGGTTAAGCGCTACCGCTTCTCCTCCCTCGATGTTTTTCCCCGCGAACAGATGGACCACCTGAGGCGAAAAAACCATCCCAAGAATCGTAATCACGGCTACAAATAGCGCCAGCGTCCAAAATAGCTTGTTCGCGAACTCCCAGACCTCCTCTTTCGTCTTTTCCCGCATGTAGGTGGTGAACACCGGAATAAACGAAGCCGTCATCGAGCCTTCTGCGACTAACCGACGGAATAAGTTGGGGATGCGGTAGGCCAGGTAATACGCGTCCGCGATAGGACTCGTTCCAAGTAAAAGGGTGATGCGCTGTTCTCGTACGTAGCCCAAAATCCGGCTGACGACGGTAACCATGGAGATGATCGAGGCCGACTTGAGAATATGCTTTTTATCGGTCAACGGCCGTCGCTCCGGCGCCTAAACCTAATGAAAACAATAGGTTGACAGGAAAAACGCGCTTAACATAACATACTCCTTGATTAATCGCAAATTCCGCTCATTTCTGTTTTCGAGTGCGGGAGCTCCATCCCGCTTTGCGGATTTCGCATTGAGCAAACGTTTACGTAGCTGCCTGAACTGAAATTTAAGCAGGCCCGTTTCTGACTCTGGCATACTAAATTTCTTTGAAAAACCGAGCCTCAGCCTCGACTCACAAGAAAGTCGTCATTGTCCTCGCCGACAAAAAGCCCGTCCGCGGCTATCTAAATCCCTCGCGCCTGGGCCAGTCCGATCCCGTCGATCTCCTCACTCCCGATGGCGAGCACCAGGAACTCCCACTCGCCAGAGTCCGCTCCATCTATTTCGTCCGAGACTTTGCCGACGATTTCGAGCCAGTCCGCAAAGCCTTCCTAAGCCGCCCCAAACTCGACGGCCTCTGGGTCCGCCTGCGCTACAGCGACGGCGAAACCATCGAAGGCGTAGTCCCCAACGACCTCCTCTCCCTCCTCGACAACGGCATCCAAATCACCCCACCCGACCTAAACGCTACAACCGACCGCATCTTCATCCCGCGCTCAGCCCTCTCCGAACTCACGGTTCTAGGCGTTGTAGGCATAGCCCGCCGCAGACCTGCCGCCGCAGCCGCCGCCGCAAACCAACCCCGCCTCTTCAACGAATAATACCTTTCAAAGAAAACACACAGGTAATTGACAGTGCCTGGAGGCGCAAATATAGTTTTGAGCCATAGCTTGCAAGCAGGTTGCGAATCCATCGAGGAATGTGGGAGCAGTCCGCTTAGGAGACACGCTATGAGCATGCACGCCAACCGGAATCTATTGCGAATAATGTCCGCCGCATCGGTTTTAGGGCTGCTATCCATTGGGGCTTTCGCGCAAGGTCCTTCCCAAGGAACCGCTCAGCCGAAGCCGGCAGCGTCGGCTGTCCAGCTGACGCCCTATACGGCCCCCGATAATAGTGCCACCGTAGGAGTCCCCGCAGGATGGAAGGTGACCAAGGGTCTAAACGCCGTGATTCAAATGTCGGGACCACAGGGTGAGAGCATTTCCCTCGGCAACGGCCTCTTCGTTCGCAACGGCCCATTCCAACTCGGTCACAAATTAACCGGCACGGTTTCCCTCTCCATGCCCTTTCAGGCCACTCTTTCCCAGAAGTACTCGATGATCTGGCAGGAGGCAGCCGTCGAGGCCGGTCAGGGACAGCCTCAGATCAACATCATCTCTGCGACGCCCATTGGAATAGGCAAGTCCGTCGCAGAATGTGGCGTCTTCCTCGGCTCCATGACCGGGCCTCAAGGAGGGATGAAATTTGAGTCGCGCTTCTGCTCCCTGCCGCTCGACTCAGCCGGAGTTTTCAAACTATTTTGGGAAAGCGCAAGTATTCCGGACAAGCTCGCCGCTCAAGAGCGTGCGACGGCAGAAGCAGTCATGGCCAGCTATCACATATCCCCGGCGTCGCTGAAGTTGCTTTTCCAGCCTCTAACACCCCCCATGCCCCCTCCGGGCAGAGCCGGCAGCAGCGCAGGCGAATCGAGCGCAATGTACGCGGCAAGAATGGCAAACCAGACTTCCACCTGC
>DATFZY010000041.1:0-33383 GCA_035313865.1 Candidatus Acidiferrum sp. | reverse complement strand
AGCTCTAGATCCACAATCCGCTGCGCCGTAGTCGATCCCACAAACCCGCCGCCCACCACCGTTACTTTTTTTCTGCTCATCCGTCCCCTCGTTTCGTTGGAATCTCTCTACGCAACCTCAGCGTACTCTGCGTCTCTGCGTTAGATTTGCTTTTCTTTGAAGTGCCACACTGGAAGTTAGCGCGCGACAGCCTGCCCCTGCATGTTCTCAATAATTGCATCCGCAAACGCCGCAGTGCCGACTTTAGTCGCCCCAGGCATCAGCCGCTCCAGGTCATACGTCACGCGTTTCTGTTGAATCGTCCGCGCAATCCCATCCTCAATCAGCTGCCCCGCTTCCTTCCACCCAAGAAACTCAAGCATCATCGCCCCAGACAGCATCACCGAACTCGGATTGATCACATCCTTGTCCGCATATTTCGGCGCAGTCCCATGCGTAGCCTCGAAAACTCCAAATCCATCGCCAATGTTCGACCCTGGCGCCATCCCAAGCCCGCCCACCTGCGCCGCACAAGCATCCGACAGGTAATCCCCGTTCAAATTCGGCGTAGCCAAAACGCTGTACTCATCCGCCCGCAAAAGCACTTGCTGAAACACCGAATCCGCAATCCGGTCGTTAATCATCAACTTCTTCTTCCACTGCCCCTTACCATGCGTGGCCTCAATGGAATCCAGCGTTTGCTTCACCTCTTCGCAAACCGATTTCACAAATGCCTCGGTAGCCTGCTCCAGCCCCGGCTCGATCATCGCCGCATTCTGCTCGACGCTTAGCCCCGGATTCTTATCCAGATTGTCTAGAATCCAGCTCTCGCGTTCCGTAACGGTCTCCGCCCGGAAGTCTTCCCGCGCCAAATCGTATCCCCAGTCCCGAAACGCCCCCTCCGTAAATTTCTGAATGTTTCCCTTGTGCACCAGCGTCACGCTCTTCCGCCCATGCTTCAAGGCATACTTGATCGCCCGCCGCACTAACCGCTTCGTGCCCGTAGGCGAAATCGGCTTGATCCCCACACCGGAATCCCACCGAATCTGCTTCTTCCCATCCTTCAGCATCTCGTGGTTCAAAAACTCCAGCAGTTTCTTCACTTCCGGAGTCCCAGACTTCCACTCGATCCCCATATAAACGTCTTCCGTATTCTCGCGGAAGATAACAATGTCCATTTTCTCGGGCTGTTTCACAGGCGACGGAACTCCCGCAAAATAACGCACCGGCCTCTCGCAGGAATACAAATCCAAAATCTGCCGCAACGCCACATTCAAAGAACGAATCCCGCCGCCCACAGGCGTAGTCAGCGGACCCTTGATAGCCACCCGAAAATCGCGAATCGCATCAACAGTCTCATTCGGCAGCCACTCTTTAAACGCATTGAACGCCCTTTCCCCCGCAAACACTTCAAACCACGCCACACTCCGCTTCCCGCCATAAGCATGCTCCACGGCCGCGTCAAACACCCGCCGCGATGCCTTCCAGATGTCCCTCCCCGTCCCGTCGCCCTCGATAAACGGAATAATCGGCGTATCCGGCACTTGCAACTCGCCCCCGCTATACCCGATCGCTCTGCCACCAGCAGGAACCGCCTGTCCGTTGTAGGAACTCTTCATGAATAAAACCCCCTGATAATTTTCGTGCTGCTCCCGCTGAAACTCTGTCGCGGAAGGTCACCGCACCTGCAAATTTCCGCACACACTCGCGAACCACAAAACATACCACAACGCACGCCAACTTCGAAATGAGCCTAAATCGCTCACCAAAATGGCCGGATGGACCCGTCTTTGCTGTTCCAATTTGAAATGCTTTCGCGATATATACTTATCCAACGGGCCAGCGCGGAAAGCTACAGCGTGCGGCGGAGGAAAAAGCGAAATGATGCTTGATTGGAATGAATACCAGAAACAACTCGGCGCAAGAATTGGTGAGCTGGCAAAGCTCAGCCCGGACACCGTCCGCGGGTATCAGGCGCTGAGCGCTGCCAACTCCAAAACGGGCAAGCTGGATGAGAAGACCCGCCAGTTGATATCGCTGGCCGTCGCTGTCACGACTCGTTGCGATGGCTGCATTGTCTTCCACACCGACGCTGCACTGAAGGCTGGCGCCTCGAAAGAAGAAATCTCAGAAGCACTGGGCGTCGCGGTTGCAATGAACGCCGGTGCCGCGCTCGTTTACTCGAGCCGCGTGCTGGATGCAGTCGCCGCGAAAGAGTCCCACGGATAAAACAATCAGGGCAGTCTGCCAGGCGTTTTCCTTGGCGACTGCCCCGCAAGATTTCCGGCAAGACTGCTTGCCCCCGCCAAAATCAATTCTAGAACTGGTTCCACAAGTACTGGTTGTAAACCTCGTGGTGATACTGCACCTCGGGCGCCTTCACAAATGTCCCCAGCAGCCTCGAGCAGCGGTCCGCCGAAGCCTGCTTCAAGTCCGCATAGCGCCCCTTCACATCCGCGCCAAGCAGTTTGGTCGTCCAATCCGACTTCTTGAAATCCTCAAGCGCGGTGTAAATGTTGTCGGGCAGATAGCGTTCCGCCTGCCGCAGGTTCTTGATTTTCGCTGTCTCCCCGTCAAGCCCCGTCTTGAAAATCGAGTACATCACCATATAGGGATTCGCGTCCGGCGCCACCGACCGCACTTCCACGCGCATGCTCTTTTCGTTCCCGATAGGGATCCGGATCATCGATCCGCGATCCACTGCCGAAGCCTTAATCTGATTCGGCGCCTCAAAGTGCGGGTCCAGACGCCGATACGCATTCACGCTCGCGTTCAGCAGCAGGCAAACGTCATTGCCATGCGTCAAGATGCGGTCCACAAACGACCACCCCATCTTGCTCAGCTTTTCCTCCCCCTTGGGATCCCAGAAGAGATTTTTTCCGTCTTCGCTGATCGAAACGTTCGTGTGCATGCCGTTGCCGTTCACGCCCACAACCGGCTTCGGCAAAAAGCACGCCGTCGTTCCCATGTGCGTCGCCACCTGGCGACAAATCAATTTGTAAAGCTGAATCTGGTCCGCCGCCTGCACCACTTCGCCGTACCCATAGTTAATCTCGAACTGCGAAGGTGCCACTTCCGGATGATCCTTTTCATTCTGGAAGCCCATCGCCCGCTGCACTTCCGCGGTCGTATCGATGAACGTCCTCAGCGGATCTCCGGGCAGGGAATGGTAGTAGCCGCCCGTATTGACGTACTCAAATTTGCCGTTGTCGTTGTAATGCCGCTCCGCATCCGCGCCATTGAACAAAAATCCTTCAATCTCATTGGCTGCGTTGAGCGTGTAACCATGCTTTTTGTGTAGCTCCGCCGCGAACCCCTTCAGCACGCCGCGAATATCTGCCGCATACGGCGACCCATCCTTATCGATCACCTCGCCGAAGACCAGCACCTTGCCGGAGCCGAAAACATCCGATGGCCCCCAATAAAACGAACCCCAGTCCATCGAAAGCCGCAAATCGCTCTCGCGCTGCGCCGTAAACCCGCGGATCGAAGAGCCGTCAAACGTCAAATTATCCCAGCTCTTCACAAGAAATTTCTTGTCGTAATCCAGCATGTGCAGGCGGCCTTCGAGGTCGCTGAACAGCACTGTCACGGCTTTAATCCGCTTCTCGTCCGTCAGGTATTTGATCCGCTCTTCCTGAATTTTGTGCGCGGCAATGCGGTTCTTACGCTGCTCTTTCGCTTTCAAGTTCAGCTCTTCGAGCTCGTCATAGGAAAGAGTCAGGAAATTACGCAGTTCGGTCGACATGAATCTCCTCGAAATGAGTTGAAATACGGTGGTGCACAAAAATGCGGCCTATGAAGGCGCAGGCCATCGGCCCGTAGCGTATCGCGGCCCTCTCGCGACCGTCAAATCGAAAAATCATTCCGCCTCATCGAAAAATTCAATGAAGCATGCTCTGGCGTGCGGGAGGCTTGCTCCCGCTTTTGCGGTCTACAAAATCTCTCCCCAATCCCGCTAATCGTAATACTCCTGCCCAAGGTGCGTGATCAGTTCCTCGCCCATCATCCACCTCAGCGTGTTCTTCAGCTTCATCGACTGAATAAACAAATCATGCTCCGGGTAAAGTCCCGGCGCCGTCATCGGTGACTTGAAGTAAAAGCTGAGCCACTCCTGAATTCCGCGCATCCCAGCCCGCTGCGCCAAATCCAGGAAAAGCACCAAATCCAGAACGATCGGCGCCGCAAGAATCGAATCCCGGCAAAGAAAATCCACCTTGATCTGCATCGGGTAACCTAGCCAACCGAAAATATCAATGTTGTCCCAACCCTCTTTGTTATCACCGCGCGGCGGATAGTAGTTGATGCGCACCTTGTGGTGCATCTTCCCGTAAAGCATCGGATAAAGCTGCGGCTGCAAAATATATTCCAGCACGCTGAGCTTCGATTCTTCTTTCGTCTTGAATGAACCAGGATCCTCAAGCACTTCGCCGTCGCGATTCCCCAAAATGTTCGTCGAAAACCACCCATCGAGCCCCAACATGCGCGCTTTAAATCCAGGCGCAAGAATGGTCTTCATCAACGTCTGCCCAGTCTTAAAATCCTTCCCGCAAATCGGCACGCTGTGTTCCTGCGCCAACGCCTGAATAGCAGGGAAGTCCACCGTCAAATTCGGCGCCCCATTCGCGAACGGCACCCCGCTCGTAATCGCCGCCCACGCATACAGCATCGAAGGCGCAATCGCCGGATGATTCGACTTCATCGCCTCCACAAACTTCTCCGGCGTCGAGTGCACCTCCTCCGCCTTCACAAACACTTCCGTCGACCCGCACCAGCACATCACCAGCCGCGACACCCGCGACGTCTTCCGGTAATTCGCAATGTCTTCCTTAATCTGCAGCGCCAATTCGTACTTATTCTTCCCCTTCTTGACGTTCGGCCCATCGATCATTTTCACGTATTCGTGATCGAACGCCGCCTTCATCGGCTTGATCCCCGATAGAAACGTCTTCACTTTCGCCAGGTCCTGCGGATTCAAAACGCCCGCATTCGCCGCCGATTGATAAGCGTTGTCCTTGAAAATATCCCAGCCGCCGAAGGTCAAATCCTTCAACTCCGCCAGCGGCACGAATTTCTTCACCAGCGGCGAGTTGCCATCAGTCCGTTTGCCCAGCCGAATCGTACCCAGCTGAGTCACCGACCCCACAGGCTGCGCCTTCCCCTTGCGCACCAGTTCCACTCCCGCCATAAACGTTGTGCTGACCGCCCCCATTCCTGGCGTCAAAATCCCAAGTTTCCCCTTCGGCGGCGCAATTTTCCCAGGCTTTTCCATGCAACTCCTCTATCCAATGAATGTGAAAGCAAAATGGGCAGCAGCAGATGCTTCGCCGCGCCACAAACAAACCAGTAATGATGCGCGAACACAGCGGGATTTGCAAATCGGAGAGGGAATTGAAAGTGGAGTGTGGGAGCCTTGCTCCAGCTTTTGAGGCTTTTGCCCTGGCAAAGTCCAACTCAAAGACATGCGGACAGGAAATGAAAAGACCACCGGGATTTTCGCCTCAGCTAACGAGGGAAAGCGCCGGACTCATTAGTTCGCAGAGTTCCTTTTTTGCTTGCGCCTGCCGCGTCCGAGGCAGCTGAATCAGGCCTGTTCGAGCTGCGCGGAACCCCTGCCCGCATCCGCCTATCCGCCCTCTAGTCCCGCGCGATCATCGGCAACAAAAATTCCTGCAATCTCTCGCTCTCCCCCACTGGAAGCCGGTCCAGATGGATCCCCATTCGATTTCCGCCGAGTAAGCGAACCACCGAACCCGCGCCTACAATCGGTCTCATTCGTTGCGACAACTCCATGCTCACCTGCACTAGCGAACCCGCCGGAATGGTTCGGGGAGCCCTCACCAGTATCCCGTTCAGGCTCACGTCGACTGTTTCACACGCGATTTCCTCGAAACCGAACCGCAGCCGCACCTTGGACTGCAGCGGAACGCGCCGCGTCTGGCGTCTTTCGTGATCCGCCCGTCCTTGTGTCGCACGAACGAGCTTTAACAGCCTTTCTTTATTGACGGGCTTGTAAAGGAAAAAACTGGCCCCCGCTTCAAACCCCATCGCCATCGCACTGGGCCTCTGATCATCGCTGAGTAGGATAATAGGCGTCGTACGGTTGGAACCGGTTCGCCGCATTTCCCGCGAAAGCTCGATTCCATCGGGCGATCCCATGTGCAGATCGAAGAAGACCATGTCGAATTTGCCTTCTTCGAGGAAGCGCGCCGCTTGTCCGCTTCTGGTCAGCGTCAATGCATCCACCCCCGCTGCGTACAACACCTTTTGGATCAGTTCACAGCTCGCCGGTTCATCATCCACTATCAGAGCTCGTCGTTGCATGCTATGCCTCCTGGGCCATCCTCCGGCCGCGATCCGGCGCGTAATATGTCTGCTGGAAACTCTCCTTTTTATCTGTCCAGCAGCGAGTGTCAGCTTGATGGCAACAGCAGCGCCCGCGATATCTCGTAGCAGTCAAACTGCACTCCCACTCCGCACTTCCCGCTCGCCACATCGGCTCTTTCCACGCGCACAACATGGCCCGTACATTGCCATTCGATCGAAGGTTCATCTGTTATTTCCTCGGGCATTTTCAAAAGAATCTCCACGGTTTCGCCTTCCCGGGGAGGTACCTCGATTGCGAAGAAGACCCCGCTTTGCGAAAGATTCACCGATTCCGTCTTCTGTTCAGGCGCTTTGGATTTCCAGATGCGCACCCGCAGGGGCGTTTTGAAACTGAGGCGCCGCACCAGGCGGCGGTCGGAACTGGTTATTTTCATAATGGTCTCCAGGCATCAGGAAAAGGGACATCGGCCCTGGTGACCTTAGGGGTGCACAAGCATGGCCATCGGCTACGAATTCTAAAAAAAATAATCTTGCTTATTGAAACTGTTCAATATTGCACACTGCTGAATCTGAAGGAGTTGCGCGTAATTTCCGTCCAAGTAGAGGCTAAGCTGTTCTCCCCTATAGCTTTCCTTCGGCCGCCTGAATGGGCCCTCCGGCGAATAATTTACGAGACTCTTTTAGGTCGCCTCTTCCATTTCCGGGATGGCTTAAATCTCCAAATTGGGAAAGCGTCCCAAAAGCAGTCATCCTTTTCGGGAATTCTCTAATCCCGCCGTATTTCTCCGCCGCATCCTCTTCGGCAGAATCGCCCCCAGCGACCGCTGCGCCCTTGGCGTACCGCACCTATTCAGCCCCGCACTTGAGCGCAGCACGGCTAAAGCCAGCAACAATACATTCTGCGAAGAAAAGAAAACGCAAGTCTGGCAGCCGCTTCAGAACCAATCACTTCTATAAGCCACCCACCAGCTCGCATACGCTATCGGTATCGTCGCAAACACCGCCCACCAGAACGGCAGCGCCAAATCCGCCACCAATCCCAGCCCGCTAAACGTCAACCAAAATATTTTCCTCTGCACACCTCATTTTAACCGGTATATCCACAGCCGAATCCGCCACGCCATTTCCGTTGCTCCAATAGCAATTCCCCCGACCCGTATCTTCTGTCAGTATTCGACCCGACTTGACCACCACTGGCCAGTAATCTACGATTCTACGTAGGGAGTTTTGTCGACCCGGGGGCGCCAGCATCCCTGCTGGCGTTTTTGCTTTTTGTAGCCAAACCAAAACCGATCAGTCGCTCTACCTCTTGGGCCCCACGTGCTAACCAGATGCGCCCTAAAATTGGCCAGCTTCTTCAACCCTTCTTGTGCTCCAATTCCGCCCATCTCGCATAAAGCTGGTCCACCGCCTTACGGGCCTCATCGAGCTCCAGCGAAGCCGCATGAAGCCGAGGACCGTCGCTCACGATAGCCGGTTCCTGCAAAGCCGCCTGTTTCTCATGAAGCGCCTTCTCTGCCTCAGCGATGCGCTGCTCCATAGTCTCCAACTCACGCGTCTCTTTAAAAGAGAGCTTTTTCTTGGAGCCAGCAGCAGCCCCGCTAGGTCCAGCAGCCAGCACGCGCGGCCCGCGCTCGGCACGACCGCCAGTCGGCCCAACCGCTGCAGCAACCCCAGCCTTACCTTGCTCCGACTCCCGAGCCTCCTGCCACGCCTCCCACTGCGAGTAATCGGCAAACCGCTCGATTCCACCGAGCCCATCAAACCCCACCACAATCGTCGAAACGCGGTCCAGCATATACCGGTCATGCGTGACTAGCACCAACGCCCCACGAAACTCCAGGAGGCTCTCTTCCAGAATCTCCAAAGTCGGAATGTCCAAATCGTTCGTCGGCTCGTCCAAAAGCAAAACGTCCGCAGGCTGCAGCATCAGCTGAGCAATCAAAACCCGTGCCCGTTCGCCACCCGAGAGCTTTCCGACCCGCCGATTTAAATCCTCTCCGGTAAAGAGAAACCGTGCAGCCCAGGAGGCCACATGAATCACGCGGTCCTGGTAAATCACCGCGTCGCTGTCCGGCGCCAGCGCCCGTCGCAGCAGCAAATCCGGATCAAGCTCCCGATTCTGGTCGAAATAAACCATGCGCAAAGGGTCGGCCCTGCGAATTTTCCCGGCACCAGGTTGTAGATCGCCGCGCAGCAGTCGGAGCAGGGTAGTCTTCCCGCTGCCATTTGGCCCAACAAGCCCCACGCGCATCCCGGAAGTCACCGTAAACTGCAACTCCTCGAACAAAACGCGCTCGCCCATCGCGCAAGTAACGCCATCCAGCTCAATCAACTGTTTGGTCTGCCGGTTGGTTGCCGAAAAATCGATCTGTGCCGTGCTCGTGCTGCTCCGCGTTTTCATTTCGGCAAGTTCGCCGATCATCTTGTGCGCGTTGTCAATGCGTGCCTTCGACTTGGTCGTCCGCGCTTTGGGCCCGCGCCGCAGCCACTCGATTTCCGTGTGTACGCGATTCTCAAGCGCCTCCTGCCGGTTGCGCTGCGCATGAAGGTGCTCCTCTTTCGCCTCCAGAAACGCGCTGTAGTTTCCGTGAACGCGCAGAGCACCATCCTCGTAAGCCTTGTCGATCTCGACCATTTCATTGGTCACATTTTCCAGGAAATACCGGTCATGGCTCACCACAACGCTAGCGAACGCAGCCCGCTGCAGAAACCGCTCCAGCCATTCAATCCCGGCAAGGTCCAGGTGATTGGTAGGCTCATCCAGCAGCAAAATGTCCGGGTGTTGCACCAGCGCCTCGGCGATGGCCAGCCGCTTTTTCCAGCCGCCCGACAACGTAGCAGCAAGAATATCCAGGTCTTCAAATCCAGCGCGCCCCAGCGTCTCCGCGGACCGCCCCGCGCGCTCCGACTGCGGCACCGAAGCTCGCTCCAGCGCGCTCTCAATCACCGCCTGAATCGAAAGCCCAGGCACAAACTCGGAGATTTGCTTGACGTAACTCAGCCGCGTCCCCTTGCGCACCGCAACGTCGCCGCTATCCGGCCGCACCTTGCCGCAAAGAATCTCCAGCAGCGTCGATTTCCCCGATCCGTTGGGGCCAATGACACCAATCCGGTCGCCTTCCGACACGGTGAACGAAATATTTTTGAATAGCGGCGCAACCCCGTACCTTTTCGCAAGTCCCTGCGCGCTTATAATGGGAGGCAAATCTCTCGGTCTTCTCCTGCTCTTAGTTTAACCTGATGGATGACGGCGAGGACAATCTGCAACTGCAAGCCCGCTACGAAAGTCGTGACGAAGTCCGCTACAGAGTCCACGACCAAGGTCGTTACAGGGGACGCAACACTTGAGCCGCAAATTTGACGCCATAATCCTCGGCGCAGGCGCCGCAGGCCTCTTCTGCGCCATCGAAGCCGGCAACCGCGGCCGTCGCGTAGCCATCCTCGAACTCTCCGACCGCCCCGGCAAGAAAATCCTCATCTCCGGCGGCGGTCGCTGCAATTTCACGAATATCCATTGCACGCCAGAAAAGTTCATCAGCGCCAACGAGCATTTCGCAAAATCCGCTCTGGCTCGTTACACCCCAGCTGATTTCATCGCGCTAATCGAAAAGCACCGCATCCCGTATCACGAAAAAACGCTAGGCCAGCTCTTCTGCGACCGCGCGGCCACGGATATAACCACAATGCTCGAAGCCGAGTGCCGCGACGCAGGCGTGCAAATTCTCGTGAACACCAGAGCGAAAGAAGTCCAAAAAACAACCGAGTTCATCGTGGAAACCGACTCCGAAGAATTCCGTGCCCCAGTTCTGGTAGTCGCATCAGGCGGCCTTTCCATACCCAAAATCGGAGCAACCTCGTTGGGCTACGATTTAGCCAGTAAATTCGGCCTGAAAATCGTCAAAACCAGGCCCGCACTGGTTCCGCTGGCCCTCGCAAAAAAAGACCGGCGCGCCTACTGCGACCTTTCAGGAGTCTCCGCCGCGGTCACCGTTTTCACCGGCCACCAATCCTTTCGCGAAAGCATGCTCATCACGCACAAAGGATTGAGCGGTCCCGCAATCCTGCAAATCTCCTCCTACTGGGAAAAAGGGAAGCCACTGCGCATCGATCTAGCCCCAGACCGCGACGTAACATCCGCGATTCGCGAAGCCAAAACGCGCAACGCAGCAGCTGCCCGCGCCGCATTCCTCGGCGTCCTGCCAAAGCGCCTCGCGGATCGCTGGCTCGATCTCCACGAACCAAAATCCTGGACAAATCAGGATCTGGAAAAGTTGGAAAGCGATTTACACAATTGGACGCTGGTTCCCGCGGACACAGAAGGCTACGAAAAAGCCGAAGTAACCGCAGGCGGCGTAGATACAGATGAACTTTCGAGCAAGACAATGGAGTCCCATAAAGTTCCCGGCCTGTTTTTTATCGGCGAAGTAGTGGACGTCACCGGACATCTCGGCGGCTTCAATTTCCAATGGGCGTGGTCCTCAGGCGCCGCGGCAGGACGCGCATTATAAACTCGCGCCAACTCGCCCACGCGTAATGCTATTTCCCCGGCCGGTACCGTCGAAGCTCCCAAATCAAATAAACCAGCACGGCAATATTGACGGCCAGCGCTACGCCCTTGGCAACCGTTGCGTGCCGCACAAGCTCATAAATCTCCAGCGGCAGAAACGATCCGGTCGTAATAATCGTAAAATATTCGGCCCAGCGCTTCTTGAACGCCAGCCCGGTCCCTTCGGTCAAAAAGACCGCCGCGTAAATAAACGTCCCGATGCTCAATTCTTCCAGCTTCTTGTCATTCACATTCGACAATTTCGCTAGAAGCCAAAGCAGGTAGCGGTTGTGTGGGTCCACGCGAAACGCGTTCACCCAATGGTCGGCAATACTAGCCACATCCCTATGCAGCAGTCGCAGCGCACCGATGCCAACCGCGATCAGTACAGCGCCCTTCAACAATTTGAAAGCCGCAATCAGTAAAAGTCCGCGCGAGTGTGGTTTGCCCTTGGGCGTCGGCATACTTGGCTCCATTCGATTGTACAGGGCCAAGTCAAGATATCGCCCTCATCGAAGAAATAGGTTCCTCGAGGGAAGGCGCCGCGCTATTGGTCCGCTGCTGTTACTACCGGTCGGGCACGACCCGCTTGCTCAGGTCCGTCGCCACCGGATCCTGGATCTGCACGGCCACATTGAAGAAAGTGTTTAGAGCAAAGTGATTTCCAGTGGAGCCCTGTGCCTCGAGAATGCCAATCGGAGCTTCCGTAATCGAATTGAGCTCGACGGAATTGTTGTTGCCCTGGATATAAATGTCGGACTCTCCGCTGTTGAAGACTTGGTTTTCCCTGATGTGGCCGCCGTTTCCCTGAATGCGAATATTGTCGAAGACGCTCGCAGAAAACACAGTATTGCCGCGTACTTCGGCGTCATTCCCGTCCACGAATATCCCCACCTGGCTGACTCCCGCCGTATTGCCAGAGACGTGCACGCCGTCCGATTGCGTCACCAGGATGTCGGTGGCCACGGTCTGGCACGTCGCCACGGCGGTGCAGGGCGACCACACATTGTTCGCCACTGTATTTGTCCGAATGGAGCCCGCCGCGGAAAATCCGATTTGAATGCCGTTCTGCGCGGCTCCCGTGGTCGGTCCGATCCCTGTTACCACGTTGTCGTGGATTTGCGCGGTGGTTCCCGATTCATTCGCGGTGATCCCATTTTTCTGATAATCGTGAATGGAGCTGTCCGCAATCTCCACGTTGGAAGTTTGCCCGCCGCCGCTCTCTACAAACACTCCTGTCCCGCTCTGGCAGCCATTCAACGCAGCGCCCAGCTTGAAATTGCGAATCGCCGCATGCCGGAGAGTGCCCGAAGAGTTCTGGAAATACACTCCGATCAATCGCGGCGCGCATTCCGTGATTCCGTTGTTGATGCCATCCACCGTCAAGCCGGAGATGGAAACACTTGTCGCACCACTCACCAGCACAGCCGCGGCGATCGCGTCTCCGGTCGCGAGACTTGTCGCATTTTGCTGAATCGAAGCCGGCACCAGGAACGCTCCGCTATCGGCTTCGATCTCCAGCGACTTGTTAATCGAAAGCTGTTCCGCGTAGATCCCGTTGCAGATGACAATTTCATCGCCGGGCGAAGCAGCATTAATCGCATCCTGAATTTTTGTAAATGTGGTCGCTGGACACTGCGCGGGATTGTTGCTCACGACCAGCCTGGCCCCGGGAGCAGCAGACGACGGACCAGCCACAAGCAGCAGGGGCAGCGCAAAGAAAGGGAAGCGAACTGTGTTGGAATTGCGGAGATTCATAATTCCCCCTTGTCGACTTGGAGCGAGGTTTCGGGGCGGGCTAGGGCGACCCGGATTTGCAAACTGGGGCGCTCTTCAGGCGTGCAAGTCTCTCGAGGCGGGTGAGAGGCTGACTTTGGACAGAACCCCAAGAGGAAATTTCCCTCTGGCATCATTCTACACTTGGGGCCGCCGGCGGCAATGGTACTTACTTTTTAATTCTTTAGCGTGGAAATCGGCTCGGTTGTCGCGCCGGCGCACATCACGCCTCACTTGTGCGCTGGCAACAGGTCCCATATCGCGGGATCTTCCGTGCCCAGCACCCACGAGCAGAATCCCTGAAGCCCGCGTTCCTTCACCAGCTTGTAGCGTTCGCCAAACGTCCGCGCGTCCGTAAAGAAAATCCATTCGCGCATATCTGCCCGGTAAAAATAAAACCATGCCGACCGGTCCGCGGCATCCCATTCGATATGTCCGCCGAAGTCTTTCGCCAGGTCCAAAGCGTCTTCCGTCGCGATGTATTCTGCCGACGGATTCGGCTTATCGCCCGATTTGTCGCCCGTCTTTTCCGGCGTCCCCGCGAACCAGTGATAGCCATACAAGGGAATTCCCAGCGAAAGTTTTTGCACAGGCACAACTTTCAACGCGTAATCCAGGTTACCTGTAGTCCAAGCCCAACCTGCAACCGGACCAGGTGCCGTCCATCGCGTATGCTGGTCGTAAGTCATCAGACATATCAGATCGACGCTCTGCGCGAGCGCTTTCAGGTCATAAGCCCCGCGCCAATTTTCGTAAATCCACGCCGCGAAGCCGCCTTCGCCAGCAGGTGCGCCCGGTGCGTTCGGCACGGTTGCAATCGTGAGCTGCAGCCCCTCGCTGTGAAACGCCGCCGCGGCTTCGCGCACCATGCTCGAAAGCGCATCGCGATCCGTCCAATGCACATTTTCAAAATCAAATTGAATTCCGATATAGCCATTCTCTTTGCACACGCGAATCAACTGCGCAACCATGCTCTTCGCCGCGGCCGGGTTTCTCAGCAATTTGTGAAACTCTTCCTGCGCGAAGTCCCCGTTCGCCACGATGGGCATCATGGGAACGTGATGCGCCCGCGCCGTCTCCAGCACCAGCGGATTCGGCCCTCCAGAGACAAGCCCGTCCGCATCCACTCCGTACCAGGCGGGAACCAACAAGTCGATTTTGTCAGCATGCGCCAGAAACGACCTCACCGATTTCGGTTCACGGGTCATGTAGAACAGCGCTTTCGGCTGCTGCGCACGTACAGATGACGCGAACGGAACGAACGTCGCCGCAAAAGCACAAATAGTGAGGAAGCGTTTCATGATGGCCGCAGTTTATCTGCCCTGGCAGTCGGGTGCAACGGCGGAAATCTCCGAGTTTTTCCAGCCCATGTTCATTGACGAACGACCTCAACAACCGGTGCTATACCTCTTAAGGAACGCACGGCGGGTCGAGTGGGGAGAGAGTTCCGCCAGCTAGCACAGACAAGAGAAACAGATAGCTGTGAAGGAAGTGCTGGCAAGGGATTTCCGGCTTAACGCGGAATTTCGGCGGGAGAACGGCGAGGACGGGGTTCAGTTCAAACAGTCCAAGGACATGCTCGTAAAGCGGCGGCAAGGGCAATTTCGGCACGAGGTCCAGCCGGTTCGCAATGCGGTTAGTGTTCGGGACCATATGGTTATAAACATTGACGAACTGAGGGTCTCCCGTCTTCGGGCTAGCATAGGTGTACGCGACAGGATTATTAAACGGCGCGGAACCATTTGCCGCGACATCCAAAGCCAGCAGCGTAGCAAGCGCGCCTCCCAGGCTGTGCCCGCAAATTGTCAGGGAGCTGACCTGCTTCGCCCAGGGAAGCCCGCTCAGCGCCCCCGCCACGGGTTTCGACCCGTTAGCCGCATCCATCACCGTGGATTTGTACATGTCCGTGAATCCATCTTCCGTGTTTCCCGCACTCGGCAAGAATGGGCACGGCTCCGTCAGAAACTTTGCATCCTGGACCCACTCCAGGATTCCATCCGTGCCACGAATGGCAACTACGGCCTCTCCAGTATCAACACTCTGAAAGATCAGCCCGATGGATACCGGTGCCGGAACTAAACCCAGGCTATCTTTCAGGTCGGTCGCCAAGTCGTTCGCAATCATCGAAGCGATGAGCTGGTAGGAAACTGTATTAGGCGGAATCCCAGCACTGAACGATTGCCCCGGCGCGAGACTGAGCTTTCTATTAAAAACATCGTATGCTGCGCCCACCAAAAAGCCATACTGGATAGCCTCGGTCAAATCCATGGCGTTCTCCTTTTCCGGCAAATCTCTAAGTCATCGGCTAGGGCACCCGCGATCTGTTTCATTTGGAACTGGAACATTGCAGAGGCAACCTCGGGGGTACGTAACTGTGCGGGTAATCTTAGGCAGCGCCGCAGCCCAAGTCAACGAATTAAGAGCGGTCATTCCAGGTGCTTATCTTGAGGGAGTTTGTTGGAAAAGAGAGTTCAGCGCCACTTCTTCAGGTCCGGCCAGATTTTCTCCAGCGAACCGAATTTTGCCCCTCGGCAAATGTAGACGGAGATTTCGGTCTCGAGAGCGTAACGATTGTCGGCGGAAGTTCCTACGTATTCGACATGGTCGAAGAGTTCTTCCAGTCGTTTCCGTTCATCGCCGAGAACGATCAGACAATTTCCGGAGTAGCCGCGCGGGCCCCAGAGCCAGTAGGTCTGGTGTCCGCTCAAAGCCGGCGGCAAACCGTAGCGGCGGCCAAGGAAATCGATTGCGCCGGCCTGACCATAATCCTGACCAAAGATCCCGCAGCCGGGCCGCTCACTCACCGGGATGCGATTCCATGCCACCGCGGTTTCATCGACGATCTCCTGCCAGCCGAATTGGTCGGAATACCATTGCGGCAAAGGCGCCTTTTCGTGGCCATGCTCCAGGACGGGCGGCTTCATGGGCAGATATTTCAGATAGGCAAGAAAATGGTCAGGCGTTAGAACGGGGACAGCCAGAGGCGCGGCATGCGCGCCGCCGGCGAGCAGAAGAATGACGATCGTGACTTTCAACCACGTAAGGCGACGCGGGCCGCTCTGGACCGCATTGTTTTCCGGGGCGTCACTTTTGCGGCCGTCGATCTTCCCTTCAATCGTGACGGCTCCAACGGCCAGCAGCATCGGGTAAATGGGAGAGAGATAATAAATCTTGCCGTGCAAAAGAAAGAAAACGGTAAAGCAAACCAGGTAACACCAGCCGAGGGCGCGATACGGTTTAAATCGCTTCGAGACGAGAAACGCAATCAAGCCCCTAATCCAGATGGGCGCCGTTAGCGGAAGAACCAGCAGCGTTTGCTGCAAGGAATATGCCCATAACGGAAGGACAACGTCGCGGCCATCTTCGCGAATATTGTGCATGAGCTGGACGAACGGCCAATGGTTGTGAATGTTCCAAAGCAGGTTGGGCAGGAAAATCAGGAAGGCGGCGAGGCCGCCGAGCCATATCCAGGGGCTTAGAAACGTTCGCCTCTGCGCCGTGAGTAGAAGCCCAACGACGATGCCGAAACCGAATAAGGCGATGGAATATTTTTCCTCGAGGCCTATTCCCGCAAAGACGCCGAACCAGACCCAGTAGCGGGGATTGTCGCGTTTGATAGCCAAAATGGCGAAATAGGCGCAGGCCATCCACAGATTGGGTTCGAGGCAGTTGGTTCCAAGAAGACTCCCATTGGAAAGATATTGTGGCGCGACGACGACGCAGACTGCGCTCAACAAAAGAGCGTAGGTCCGTCCGCCCAATTCGCGGGCGATGAGCGCGACTTGGACAACCAGCAGGGAAGAAGCCAACGCTGGAATAAAGCGCACGCTGCGCAGTGAATCTCCCAACACCGCCCGGCAAATGTGAATCAGAAACGGAATGAGGGGCGGCTGATCCACGTATCCCCATGCGAGGTGGTCGCCGCAGGACATGTAATCGAATTCGTCGCGGAAATAGCCGTAGCGGTTGTTGAAATAGCAGTGAAAGAGAAATTTTGCGACGGCGATGGCCACGACAATCGCCATGCCATTCGCCAGGAACGGCCGCTTTTCAACTACGGAAGTTTGCCAGTTGCCAGAAGCCCCGCCCATTTGAATCATCCCTTATCGTAGAAAGTTTGCGCGTCTTCCATGCATTCGACTGTTGCCTAAGGCAGCGTAAATGCCACCAGCGCATCCCCCAGCGCCTCTTCCGGGATTTTTGGGTGGCCGCCCGCAGCAATCACAAGATATTGTTTGCCGCGTGCGCCCAGGCTGTAGGTCATCGGCGTAGCGTTACCGCTGGCCGGCAGCTCAGCCTTCCACAATTCCTTCCCCGTTTCCACATCGAAGCCGCGAATAGAAGAGTCCGTCGTGCCCGCTATAAAAACCAGCCCTCCCGCCGTTACAATCGGCCCACCGAGACTGATCGATCCCGGCGGAATGATCCCGTGAGCTCCGCCGAAATTTTCCATAGTCCCCAGAGGAACTCGCCATCGAATCTTCCCCTCGGTCATGTCCACCGCCGCGAGCGTGCCCCATGGCGGCGCATTGCATGGCAAGTCCGAAGGCGACTGCAGAAAGCGCCGAAGGATGCCATAAGGCGTCCCACGCTGGGGTCCGTAATCGCCGTCCTCATTGTCCGATTGCACTTTATCGCGTGGAATGAGCCTGATCCTCGCGGGAAGATTGTTGATATTAACAAACAGCAAGCCGCGCTCGGGATCGAAAGCGTACCCGCTCCAGGTCATGCCGCCGAGGTTCCCGGGCACGGCAAGCGTGCCCTGAATGCTGGGCGGAGTGAAAATGCCCTCATTGCGCAGCTTTTGAATCTCCTTGCGGCACGATTCGCGATCTTCCGGCGTCGGCCCCCAAACTTCGTCCCCCGAAAACTGTTGAGCAACGAGCGGCGGCGGCGCGGACGGAAAAGGCTGCGTCGCTGAAGCGAGTTCACCGGGCACGTCGCTCTGCGGTACGGCGCGTTCCTCCACTGGGAAAACGGGCGCACCCGTGTCTCGGTTGAGGACGAACAGCAGCCCGGTCTTATTTCCCTGGATAACCACGGGGATTTTCTTTCCGCCATGCGCCACCGTCGCGAGAAGCGGTGGCGAAGCCGTGTCGTAGTCCCACAGGTCGTGATGAACAAGCTGAAATCCCCACGCAATTTTTCCGTTTTTTGCGTGCAGCGCAACCACGGAGTTCGCCCACTTGTTATCGCCCGGTCGCAACCCTCCGTAATAATCCGGGCTCGCGCTGCCAGTTGGAACGAAGACCAGGTCACGTTCGGGATCCACTGTCATGATGGACCACGCGTTGGCCGCCCCAGTGCGCCATTTTGCCGAATCACCGTTGCCAGTTCGATCTCCCGTATTTTGCGGAATGGGTTCCCAACTCCATCGCAACGCTCCCGACCGCGCGTCGAAAGCACGCACCACACCCGCGGGCATGTCCACACGATGATTGTCATCGATAGCAGACCCCGCAATCACCATATCGTCGATCACCCCTGGCGGCGAAGTCATGTGGTACCAACCCGCCGTATACCCGGGAACATCTCGCAAGCTGACCTGCCCAGCGTTCCCAAAGTCCGGGCAGAGTTTTCCGGTCGCTGCGTCCAGGGCAATCAACCGCGCGTCCTGCGTTGCTTCAAAAATCCGTGTCCGGCACGTTTGCCCGGCAGTTCGCGAAGGATCGAGCCAGGCGCTCGCCCCGCGGTTGACCAGCCCATCGCCATAATCCAAAGTGCGATCGATCAGTGGATCGTAAGCCCACCGCTGTTTTCCCGTGGCTGGGTCCAGTGCGATCACGCGGTTGAATGGCGTCGTGATATACAAGAGGCCATCGACGAGAATCGGCGTGGTTTCAAAGCCGCTGCGTTTAACGTCCCCTTTGGCTTCTTGCACATCACCCGTGTGAAATATCCAGGCGATCTTGAGCTTTGCCACATCTTCGCGGTTGATTTGCGACAGAGGTGAATAGCGCATCCCACCCGCATCGTGGCCGTAATACGGCCAGTCTGAATCCGCTGCGCCTTGAGCCGAAATGTTCGAACAAGCAGAAAGAAAACACGCCGCGAGGAGAAGCACTCTCGTCCCGGCCTGTTGAGCTTTGACTTTCATTCCTTTGCCGGCCTCACCTGTTGCCGCTCTGGAGCGGATAGTTCCGGCAGAGCGGGCAGTTCGGCGTTTGCATAGCTGCTGACTTCACACGCGAGAGAAATCTCTTCAAATTCCGGTTTAGTCCATTGCATGGCGGTCCTCCTGATCAGTTTAAAATCGTCGTTGCTGTTTCTGCTGCCGCTAGGGTTAAGGCAGAGTGAACGCGATAACGTAATCGCCTTGCTTTGTTCCAAACTTGCCGTGCCCGCCTGCGGCAATAACGACGTACTGCTTGCCGCCAATGCTGTAGGTCATCGGTGTAGCCTGTCCTCCGGCGGGCAGCTCATACGACCACAATTCTTTTCCCGTCTCCGCGTCGAACGCTCGAAGATGGCCATCCCAGGAAGCGGCCGTGAAATTCAGGCCGCCTGCCGTCACAATGGGTCCTCCGAAACTGAGCGCCCCGCTCGTCTGCCCAGGGATGTGACTCCCCAGTGGAACATCCCAAACTTTCTTCCCTTCGAACAGATCGACCGCAGCCAGCGTTCCCCACGGTGGCGCGTTACAGGGCAGGCCGCTCGCGGAAAGCAGCGGCTTGCGGAACATGGCGTAAGGCGCGCCCGTCTGCCGCGCAAACTCGCCGTGCATTCGGTCGACGTCGGAAGCGTTTTTGCGGGCATCTTCTAATTCCGCACGGGGAATCAGTTTTACAAAAATCGGCAACCGGTTGGTGTTCACAAACAGCAGATGCCTTTGCGGATCGTACGCCGCACTGCCCCAATTAACGCCGCCGGCGTTGCTTGGAAAAACGAGTGTCCCTTGCAGGCTGGGCGGTGTAAAGATGTCGCCATTGCGCGCCGCTTTGATTTGCTCCGCACACCACTTTCGCTGTTCCTCGTCGATGCCCCACGCGTTCTCAGGCGTAAGCTTTTCCGGCACCAGCGAAATCGTAGAAGCAGGCTGCGTCGGCCACGACTCTTCACCGGGGATATCGCTCTTTTGCACCGGGCGTTCTTCCACCGGCAAAAGTGGCGCGCCATTCAACCGATTCAGCACAAAAACGCGCCCCATTTTTGTCGTGATGGCGATAGCGGGAGTTCCGTCTTTCCAGTTGAAAAGAGTCGGCTGCGAGGCCACGTCATAATCCCAGAGATCGTGGTGTACGACTTGAAATCCCCATACAAATTCGCCGGTGGAAGCTTTGAGCGCCACAACCGAATTGGCCCACTTGTTGTCGCCCTTGCGAAGCCCGCCGTAATAGTCGGGGCTCGCGCTGCCGGTGGGAATGAACACCAAATCGTGCGGAGCATCCACGGAAAGAGTTGACCACGCATTGCCCGCGCCGGTTCGCGGCGTGTTCTGATAAGCCCACGGCGCAATCGGGTCCCAGGTCCAGCGCAGCCCTCCCGTGCGAACGTCGAACGCCCGCACAATGCCGCGTTCCAGAGTGACGGCGCGATTGTCGCCCTCGGATGAGCCAGTGATGACCAGATTCTTGTAGATGGCAGGCGCGGAAGTGACCTGATAATCGCCGGGATCGCGCATCCTCACGTCCGCCTTTAAGTCCACTTCGCCGTCAATGCCAAAGTCTTTGCACGGCTTGCCCGTGTCGCCGTCCAACGCAATCAGCCGCGCGTCCAGCGTGCCGATAAAGATGCGCAGCGCACAAGGCTTGCCCAATTTCGCGGCCGTGTCACGCCAAGCCGAAACTCCGCGCGAAGTCACTTCAGAAAATCCGTACGGATGCTCCAGCTTGGGGTCAAACTCCCAAAGCTTCGCTCCCGTGACCGCATTCAAAGCAATGACGTGGTCGTAAGGCGTGCTGAGGAACAGTTTTCCATCGATCAGTATCGGCGTAGCCTCAAACGCCGCCTTTTTGTCGAGCTCCTCATCGTTGGGCAGCGCTCCCGTCCGATACGTCCATGCCACGTGCAACTGCGCCACGTTGCCGCGATCAATCTGTTTCGCCGGAGAATAGCGCGTGCCTCCGGGATCATTTCCATAGTTCGGCCAACCCGCATCGGCCGAAGTTTGCGCCAAGCTCCTGCCAGTCCAAACAGAAACAAAGGCGAAAAGGACGATGCAGAGAGGGAGTGTGGACAACCTGAAATGTTTCATGGGAGAAACTTAAGTGATCCAGCGCGCGCAGGCAACAAAACTGGGACGAGCGGGCCTAAACCCGGGACAAGTGGGACAGACTTCAGTCTGTCCCTTTCTTTTTTACCGCAAAGCTCAGTCTCACACTTTTTTTAAGAGCTCAGGCCGCAACTTCACATACCTCCGGCTCCAACGCAACTCCGTGGAATCCTGCAACACAACTTTGTATTCCCCATGAAACCAAGGCAGCATTTCGCGGATCGCATCGAGCCGCACCAGGCTGCTTCGATTAATCCGTACAAACGTCTTCGGATCGAGCACGTCCCTCATGGAATCCAGCGTCCCGCGCAAGGTATAAGTCTTCGCCCCGCAGTGCAGCTTCAAATAGTTTCCATCCGCTTCAAGCCACGAAATATCCCGCGCCGCCACAAAATGCGCCCGTCCATTTTCCTGCACCAGAATGCGCTCCGAAAACGACCGCTCCTTCTGCAACTGCGCGAGCAACTCCTGAAGCTGAGAAGCAAACCCGTCGCTCGATTGCGCGCGTTCTGCGCGCACGCGGCCCACAGCGGCGCGAAAGCGCTCCTCGTTAAATGGCTTGAGCAGGTAATCCAAGGCGTGCACTTCAAACGCCTTGAGCGCGTAGTGGTCGTGCGCAGTGACGAAAACAAATCGAGGCATATTTTTGGAAGAAACGGCCTGCACCACACCGAAGCCGTCCGTTCCGGGCATCTGCACGTCAAGGAAAACCAGATCCGGCTTGTGTTTTTCAATCGCAGCGATTGCCGCTTGCGCGCCATCCGCCTCCGCGACAACCTGCACATCCGGCTCCTGCCGAAGTAACCGCAGAATTTTGCGGCGCGCAGGCGCTTCGTCATCCACCACGAGCACCCGAAGTTTGCTCGCGGGACTCATCCCACAATCGGCGAAGCCTGTTCCGCCAAGTGGAAAGGGAAGCGCAGCGTAACTTCGGCCCCGCCAGCGGCACGGTTGGCAATCGAAAACGCCTGCCCCGCACCATACAGTTGTTCGAGCCGCCCGCGAATATTCGCAAGCCCCAGCCCGCGATTCAAAATAGCGTCGGTATTCTGTTGCCCGAGGCCCGCGCCCGTATCCATAACCTGAAGAATCAGGCTGCCATTTTCGCGCCGCACGCCAATCGAAATATCGATTCCCGCGCCAATCTCTTTCAAACCATGCCGCAAAGAATTCTCGACCAGCGGCTGCAAAATCAGCTGCGGCACCAGCGAATTTTCGAGGCCCGGATCGACCGAATACGTCACGCGCAGCTTGTCCTCAAACCGCTTCTGCATAATGTCCAGGTAAAGCCGCGTAATCTGCAATTCCTGCGAAAGCAAAATCTCGTGCGAGCTGGCCGTCCGCAGCGTCAACCGCAGCAAATCGCTTAGCTGCGTAAGCATAGCGTCCGCCGCGCGCACATCTTCGTACATCACCGACGAAATCGTGTTCAGCGTATTGAACAAAAAATGCGGCTGCAGTTGCAGCCGAAGATTTTCCAGCTGCGCCTGCGCCAGCCTGGTCTGCAATTCCGCCGCCGCAAGCTGTTGCGCCTGCGCGATTTGCATCCTCCTGAAAAAATAATAGGCCAGCACGACGACCGTGTAGCCTATGAGGTCGTTGGAAAACTCCATGGGATACCGAAAGCGCATGATCCCGTAGTCGTAGCTCCCCATGCCAATCAGCGGCGAGATAATCCATCGGCTCACGGCCATCAGGCTGGTGTGCAAAAACGAAAACGCCACCGCCGCCGCCACATGCATGCCCACCAGCCGAATCCACCCTTTGCGCCGAAACAGATAGGAATGCGCCATGCGGAAAACCAGCGGCAGCAGGATGAAGACCGAGTACACCCCGGTGAACTCTTCGAGAAAACGCACGCCAAACGTCCCGAGGCGCTGGCGCGAAAGATCATCGAGGTAGTGGTAGCCGAAAATCAGGACAAAAATTGCGGTGTAAATGCCGAGCAGAATCCACCAACCCTGCGCGCTTGAGAACTCCAGCACGCCGGTTGGTTTCGGCTTTGCCGTTTCATGAGACCCGCGGCCTGGATTTGGGTCTTCCGGCATCTTGCTACCTCGCGGCGTTGATTATGCGCCACAGCAGGCCGCCGCCGAAAGAGCAGAACGCCCCGAAAGATCAGATCATTCAATGGAAGTGGAAACTTGATACGACGCAGAGAGGGTCAAAATCCTAAATCGCAGCCCGATGCGCTGGCCGTCAACAGGAGGAATCAGAAGCTGCGGCGCCGAGCCCCTTCGGAAATCGCGCTGGCAATGGTGAGCGAAACCAAAGCTACTATGGCAAACATCAGAACAAAGACGATCACGGAACTCCCCCTAAGCAGACGCTGACCTAAAGGGCAGGTCAAGGTCCAAACCCAACTGCTCTCTTTTCAATAATTTACGAAAAATAAGGTGAAATCTGTGTCACCAGTAGAGCACAGGTGCAGGTATTTCAAGACAAATTTGCCGGTTCTAGTACTGGCTTGATAACTCCAACCATTGGATGCCCGGAAGCCCGATCCGGACACTGAAGATTTCGGTTTAGACCGACAACTTACCCTCGGCTAAGCCGGATCGACCCGTCCCCGGTGTGAATCGTCAGGGACTGTCCGCCGCCGTTCATCTTCCCGTGGATCTGCGACTTACTAAAGGTCCCCTCAATGGTCACCGGCATACCCAGGCTGATATGCCCGTCACCGGTGGTGGCATCAATAGTGGCCTGGAAATCGCCAGGCAGCGACAAATCCACGCTGCCGTCGCCCGTGTGCAGGAACCAACTGGAACCCATCTTGGAGCCGGAAAGCACCTTCGCGTCCACGCTGCCATCGCCCGTCTTGATGTTGAGGCCATCGAAGCGCCCGGCGATGCGGATATGCCCGTCGCCGCTGTCGGCATCCAGAGTCCCATCCAGCTCTCGGCCCTCGATCGAGCCGTCTCCCGTGTGGAGCTTCATGTCACCCTTCAAGGTGTCCACGTTGATGCTGCCGTCGCTGGTATGCAGATCAATGCGCTGTCCCTGACCCGCCGTCAAAGTGTTGGCACGAACCGACCCGTCGCCCGTCCGGATAATCACATTTCCATTGATCGAGCTGGCCTCCACTGAACCATCTCCGGTGCTCACGTCCAAATCGGCTTCCCGGGGCATTCGTACCTCAATATGCAGGCGGCGCGAGTTATGGCCCCAAGAGAATCCCCAATGGCCTACGACGCGAGCCACCAGCTCGACTTTATTGCCATCCTGGCGCGTGTCAATGTGCAGGCTCTTTTCCAGCTCATACCCTTCGTATTCCACGTGAAAGTCCACGGTCTTGGAATCGCTGGTGGTCACGAGTACGCTGCCGTCATTGGTGTCCACGTGAACCGTGGGGCGTCCTGAGACGGAGAAGTGCTTATCAACGTCCGAGGCGCGGGCGCCAGGCGCCAAAGCAACCGCGGCAAACAGGGCGACAGTGGCAATCCCTAGGCGTATGGCTGCCGACCGGTAAGTGTGCGAATTCATAGCTCTATGCCTCCGAAGCATCACGTTCTAGATAAAGGTACGACTCCCGGGGCAAAAATGTTCCCTGATCCCATGCAGCCAGTTCTCAGGCGCTCCGGGATTCCATTTATAAACGACTGGGCTGACCTTCTCGTCTGATATTGGCCGCCAAACAGTCGAGGATCAGGCCGGTCGCCGCCCGCTATTTCTTTGCCGAGTGGGCCGCGTGCTTCTTGTTACCCGCGTCGGGTTTGGTGCGCAAGGCTACCAGGAACTGCTCCGTGGGAAGGGTATTGATAACATCCTTCTTCTCCAGCCAGCCGCGCCGCGCCATGGTCACCCCGTGGCGAATGAAGGCAAGGTTTGCGGCAGTATGCGAATCCGTTGAAATTACGACCTTTACGCCGCGTTCCTTGCACATCCGCAGGTAAACGTCCTTCAAATCCAGCCGGTCAGGGTAGGAGTTGCATTCCATCGCTACGCCGTGTTTGGCGCAGGCTTGCAGGATCTTCTCCATGTCATAGTCCAGCGGGTCGCGGCGCAGGAGCAAGCGTCCCGTTGGGTGACCGATGATCTGGGCGTAAGGGTTCTCGATCGCGGCGAGCATACGATCGGTCATTTCGGCGCGATCCAGGTTGAAGTACGAGTGGATCGAGCACACCACCACGTCTATCTGCGCGAGAATTTCATCGGAATAATCCAGCGTCCCGTCCTTCAAAATGTCCACTTCGGCCCCGGCCAGCACTCGAATGCCAAGGCCGCTATCGCTCGCGGCGTGAATCTTCTTGATATGTGCAGCCATGCGCTTCTCGTCGAGCCCGTTGGCAACAGTAACCGCTTTCGAGTGATCCGTAATTGCAATGTACTGGTGACCCAGCTTGCGCGCCGCTTCCGCCATCTCCTCGATGGAGTTTTTTCCATCGCTGGCGGTCGAGTGCATCTGCAAATCGCCCTTCATGTCTTTCAGCTCAATCAGATGGGGCAGCTTGTGCGCTTCAGCGGCCGCGATTTCGCCGGTGTTTTCGCGTAGTTCGGGCGGGATGTAGTCCAGCTTCAGCTTCGCGTAAATCTCCTCCTCAGTACGCCGCGCGACAGGCTTTTCCCCTTTCAGAGTAGCCAGCGCGTATTCATTCAGCGTGAGGCCCATGTCATTCGCGCGGCCGCGCAGCGCCACGTTGTGCTCTTTCGAGCCCGTAAAATAGAGCAGAGCGGCACCAAAGCTCTCTTTTTCAAGCAGCCGCACGTCCACCTGTAAGCCATTTTCCAGCGTGAAGCTGACTTTGTTCTCCCCGTGCGCGAGCGTCTGATCGATTTCCGGGAATTCCAGAATGTGCTTGGCTAGCGCATCCACATGCTTCTGCGAGGTGTGCCCATCCCCAAGCGTCACCAGCAGGTCCAGATCGCCCACGGTTTCCTTCCCGCGGCGCAACGATCCCGCCGGCGTCACGCTCTCCGCGGCTTTCCCGGCCTTCTTAATGTGCTCAATGATGGCCCATGCCGCGGCTTCCGCCACATCAATGTGGAAACGCCCCGTCGATTTTTTGAAAACTTCGACCGCTTTCAGAATATTTTGTTCGGATTTTTCGCCAAAGCCGGCCAAGTCACGCAGTTTTCCCTCTTTGGCGAGTTTTTCGACGTCGGCCACCGTCCCAGCCTTGAAGTTCTTCCAAAGAAATGCGACTTTCTTTGGCCCCAGGGATTGCAATCGCAGGACATCGAGCAGGGTTTCCGGATATTTCTTCAGCAGCTTCTTCCGCAGGCTGTAATCGCCGGTCTCGACGATCTCCGTCAGGTGTTCGACCATGCGATCGCCGATTCCCGGCAACTCTTCCAGCTTCTCCGGCTCCTTTACAAGCTGTTCGATCGATTCCGGCAGCCCATCAATCAGCTCCGCGGCCTTTTCATAGCTGCGGTAGCGGCCAATGATGGCCCCATCAATTTCCAGGAGTTGCGCGGTCTCGCGCAAAATGCGGGCAATCTGTTTGTTGTCCATAGCGCCTGGATTATAAGCCCGGAGCCGCCCAGTTAACGAGTGTCAGCAAGAGGGGAGTTAGCAAGCGGGGCTCAAATCTCCGAATCAAGGGGCAAGTCAACGAAATGTGCAGACGAACTGTCCGTACTGATAGTCCTTACCGTAGCTTTCTGGCGCCCTATCTCCATCTGATCCTCCAAAAAATAGTCGGCAGAGGGGCGCACTCTGCCGGCTTTACCCTACCTACCTGGTTTAATTAACCGGGCTTTTGCACGTTCGCTGCCTGGGGACCTTTCGGGCCCTGGACAATCTCGAACTCCACCGCGTCTCCTTCCTGCAAGCTGCGGTAGCCATCCCCCACGATAGCGGAATAATGCACAAACACATCAGGACCATCATCGCGCCCGATGAAGCCGTACCCTTTCGAGTTATTAAACCATTTCACGGTTCCTTGCACTTATCTTCTCCTCCTGCTGGAGACCTGGATGTTTCTCGTGGCAAGCAAACCGGAACAAGCGCCGCCGCCACACGAACAAATTGCGCGGAGTGTACCAGAAAGAGTCGTTCAGTCAAGTGAGCTTTGGTTTTTTCTATGTGCGAAAATCAGCGAAAAGCCGAATATAAAAACGATTCAATGATGGATCGCCGCCTGGCGCATGTGGGCGGAAACGAGATAAGTCCTGCAACGTCAAGCGCATACAGAAAGTGCATACTTTTGTTTCACAGTATGAAGCATTTGTTTCGCTACCGTGACTCTTCGAACAAAACTCTGATTAAAAGCCCGGCGAGCCTCGCAGCGCGTAGCTCACCGGGCGAAGAACTTCAAAAAGATTGTTGTAGTCGTCGGTCCAAAGATGCGCATTAAGAGGTAAAACGATTTTCTCGCTGCCTTCAAATGTCTCCGGCACGTTCAGAAAACTCTGGTTGCGCGTTACCAGCACCCAATCGGCCGCGGAAACCAGTGCCGGCGCATTTTCCTGGCTCGAAATCAGCCGGGTTGGGTAATCCGCGTCGTCCGCCAGTAATTTTACAACCGGCGCGAGATCCAGATAGGTGTTGGAGGTGTGTACGGCCAGAATCCCGTCCGGTTTCAAATGCCGGAAATAGAGCGCAAAGGCTTCTTTTGTAAGCAGATGCACGGGAATCGCATCTCCGGAAAAAGCATCCACCAGCAAAACGTCAAATTGCTGCGTCGGCTCGCTCTCGAGCGATAACCGCGCATCCCCCAGGATAATTTCCGATTTTGCCGGGCTCTGCTTGAGAAACGTGAACCAGCCCTTCGCGATTCCCACGACTTGCGGATTGATCTCATAAAATCGAAACGTGTCGCCCGCTTTTCCGTAGGCCGCCAGGGTTCCGGCGCCCAAACCGATCACGCCCACGCGCTTAGGCCCATCACAACAATATTTCAACGCCAGGCCAGCTCCCGATTTTCTGCCGTAATACGTCGTGGGATTGCGATTCTCCGGCCATGAAAGATACTGCGCTCCATGCTGAATCGTCCCATGAACCAGGCTCCGGTACGGCTCAAGGCGCCCAGCTTCTTCAATGCGAAGAGCTCCATAAAAATTGCGCATCATCGCGACGGTGCCTTCCCGTGTGGTTCGAACGTTCATGATCAGCACCGCGCACATTAGCGCGGACAGGCTCGTCCAGAAAATGCGTGCGCCCCATCCCTCGTGCCAAAGCACGATGACGCCGAGAATCGCGCTGAACAACAAAACCATTGGGAACTCGTAGACTCCCGAAAGAACGTGCGGAGCCAACAGCCCCACGCAGATCGCCCCTAGCGCGCCGCCCAACGCAACGATCAGGTAAAATGAAGTCAGATAGCGTACCGAAGGCTTTCGCACGGCCAATTCCCCGTGGCAAAAAAAGCAGGCCACGAAGAGCGTGATGCAGAAAACCGGCACACCGATTTGAATCGCCTGCGTATACGAAGAGTCATAAATTGCGTAGCCGGCTCCGCCCAACATTACCGCAAGCAGCCGCGCAACGATCCAGCGCGAATACATTCGCCGTTTTGCAAATACCAGCGTGAAGCTCAAAAGATAAAGCGCGAGAGGAATTACCCATAACAGCGGCACCGGCGCGACGTTTCCCGAAAGGTGATTCGTCACCGCAAGAAGCATCATCGAGGCGCACGCTGAGAGGCCTAGCCACAGGAGCTTTGTGCGCGCACTCGGCGGAGCAGCTTCTTCCGCTTCCGAATTGTCTGCTACCGGGGAGCGCGCGGCGCTGCCGCGACTCAGCCAAGCGGCGAACGAACAGCTTATCGCGAAGAGTCCGTAGAGGATGGACCACAAAATGGCTTGATGGTGGCTGGATAGATGCGGCTCGATGAAAACTGGAAAACTCAAAAGCGCGAGGAGGGAAGCGAAATTGGAAAGCGCAAACAGGTGATACGGCGATTTCCCCGAAGCGCGACGAGCGTACCATGTCTGCGCCAGCGGGCTCGTCGCGCTGAGCAGCACGAAAGGCAGTCCAATCGAAAACGTGAGCAGTCCCAGGATGCGCCAGGCGGGGTCGATCGTCACGTGCGAACGCCAGAAAACCTGCGGCGCAATCGGCAACCAGATAAGGCTGACCGCCAGAAGACTGATGTGCAGCGCGGACTGGCGCGTTGGCGCAAGTCGCCGAGTAACAGCGTCCGCATATAGATATCCGAGAAGAAGCGCCGTCTGAAAAAATACCAGGCAGGTCGCCCAGACCGCCGCCGATCCGCCGAACCACGGAAGAATTAATTTGGCGATGAGCGGTTCAATCAGAAAGAGAAGAAACGCCCCGAGAAAAATAGTCGACGCGAAGACGGCCCGGTGCAGTGTGGGCGGCGTGCTGGCAGCCATGCCCGAGCTTTCCTCTGTCTTGTTCGCGTTGGGGGCTCCCGCAGTCGTGGACACGATCATTGTTTCAGAATCGCGCCGTCAGGCGAGTGGAGATGGTTAGCATTTCAGAAAGCGGCTCTCTGTGGTGTCAGGAACGAACTAGGAATCGCAGGTAGTACAGAATTCCGGCGATCGACTTTGCGTCACGCAGCTTGTTGCGCCGAATCATCTGCTCCAGCTCGCTTTGAGTAAACGCCTGCGCCGTAATCTTTTCGTCTTCCTCTGGTTCCGCTTTGCCAGCGGTTAGATCTTCCGCGAGCAGAATGTACATCCGCTCTTCCAGAAAGCCGGGCGTGGGAAAAACATCCAGAAAAGTATGAAACCGCTTCGCGCGGTAACCCGTTTCTTCAATCAACTCTCGCGCGGCAGCCTTCCGCGGATTTTCTCCATGATCGATTCGACCGGCAACCAGCTCCCACAAGAACTGCCGTGTGGCATGGCGATACTGGCGAATCAGCAGAATCCGCCCATCGGGAAAAACAGGCAGCACCACGACCGAGCCGGGGTGCGTGATAACTTCGCGCGTAACACGCAAGCCGCTCGGCTCAATGATTTCGTCGCGCCGAAGTCCGAAGACGGGCCCCTTGTAAATCATCTTGCTTCGCAGAACCTTGGCGGTGGTGCGGCTGGCTGGTTTGGACGGCATAGTCAGTACGTTTTCTCCGGCGATATCATACACTGTAGGTGTCGGGCTTCAGCCCGGCATTTCTGATCAGCTGCATCTGACTGTCTGGCTATGGCGATTAACACCATCATCGTCGACGACGAGAAACCCGCGCGGGAAGAGCTCGCCTTTCTGTTGAAGGCCTTTCCCGAGGTTAATCTCATCGGGCAAGGGAAGAACGGCGTGGAAGCTGTCGCGCTGATCAAAGAGCACTCTCCCGATCTCGTTTTTCTGGACGTGCAAATGCCCGGGCTTGATGGCTTCGGCGTGCTGAAGAAAATCGTCGAACGCAAAATGAAAATGCCGCACGTCGTTTTTGCCACGGCTTTCGATCAGTACGCAGTCCAGGCGTTTGACGTAAACGCTGTGGACTACGTCTTAAAGCCGTTCGACAAGGCTCGCATCTCGAAAGCCATTCAGCGCGCAAAAAAAATGCTGGACACGCAAACGTCGGCGACGGATCGCCTGGAGCAGCTTGTCAGCCAGCTTGGCGCTGCAAAGCAGCCCGAGCCTATCGAAGCCTTCCAGGCAGTGAAAGTGCTGGTGCGCGCAGGCCAGCGCCTTCTGCTCATCGACGCCGACGACGTAGTCTTCGCGACCATCGACGGCGGCTCGATCACCGTGGTCGCTCGCGACGTCGAAGGTTCCTCCAATTACCGCACGCTCGATGAACTGGGCGAAACGCTCGATTCCGAAATTTTCTGGCGCCCGCACCGCTCGTTTCTGGTCAACACGCGGCACATCCGCGAAGTCGTGCCGTGGTCCAAAAACATCTTCACGTTGAAAATGAATGACAAAAAAACCACCGAGATCCCCGTAAGCCGCGTCCAAGCCAGGCGCCTCCGCGAACTTTTCAAACTGTAGACGCGCTGCGCCAACGAGAGGCCAGTCACCGATGCTTGACCCTAAGAAACGCGATGGATTGCACGGGGCGGACGCGCAATTCCTCGAAATCATTGACCAGTATGGGTGGCATGTTATGAGTGTCGCCCCACGTGCTGAATCGAAAGACAAACAAGAGTGGTTTTCGTATTCAACGGGCATTTTCATGCAGTTTTCCCATCCGGAAATCTTGCTCTGCGGATTGGGTGCTGACACAGCCATTCGGATCATAAATGAGATTGGCAACGCCCTGAAAAACGGCCGCAGATTTGACTTGGACACGGATTGTGACGATATCCTCGCGGACAACGTCAAATGCCGTTTCCGAAGAGTTCACATCAGTCGGTATAAAGATTACGTTGGTTGGTCGCTGTGGTTTTATGAGGGCGATGATTTTCCTTTGTGGCAGTGCTTCTGGCCCGATCGCGACGGCCATTACCCGTGGAAAAAAAGCTGTGATGTTGAGGTAGCCGAGCTGCAGCCCTTCCTTTTTGAGTCTTCGGAGCCAATCAACTGACAGATTGTCGTTCCGGCCTTGAATTCCGCGACCAAGCTTCTCTATGAGGGCTACTGATGCGTGTGTTAGCATCGTGCGTACCTCGCGTACAATGTGACGATGGATTTTTCGCTTAGCGACCACCAAAAACTGATTCGCGATACCGTTCGCCAATTCATGGAGGCGGAGGTGCGCCCGTCCGTGAAGCAGCGCGACCGCGAAGAGCGTTTTCCTGCCGCGGAGATCAAAAAGCTGGCCGAGATGGGCTGCTGCGGGATGCTGATTCCCGAAGAGTGGGGCGGGCCGGGCCTCGATACGCTTTCCTATGTGCTGATGCTCGAGGAAGTGGCGCGCGTGGATGCGGGCATGGCTACTTCGCTTGGCGTGACGAATTCGGCCGTGCAGGTGCCCTTGACGAAATTCGGCACCGAAGCGCAGAAGCAGAAATATTTGCGGCGTCTCGCCACCGGGGAAATTCTCGGGTCGTTTTGTTTGACGGAGCCTGCGGCAGGTTCGGACGCGGCGGGGATTCAGTCGCGCGCTGCTGCCGCAAGCCGTGTTGGCTCGGGGCTGGGCACGAAGAGTTCGGGTGGTCCGGCGCTGGCGCTCGGCGCCGGTGATTGGGGCGGAGCGGCCCTTGGTACAGCAAGCGGCGATGTCTATCGCTTGAATGGTACGAAGACGTGGGTCTCCAACGGGCATGTTGCCGGGCTGTTCATCGTGTTTGCGAAGACCGATCCGGACGCTGGCAGCAAGGGCATTACCGCGTTTCTCGTTGAGCCTGGGTTTCCGGGATTTAAGGTCGGCCGGCATGAAGACAAAATGGGGCAGCGGAGTTCGCCGGCCGTTGAGGTTTTGCTGAACGATTGCGAAGTGCCTCGCGAGAACCGCCTGGGCGAAGAAGGGCAGGGGTTGAAGATTGCGCTCAGTGCCCTGGACGGCGGACGAATTGGAATTGCGGCGGTGGCTTTGGGTTTGGCCGAGGGCGCCCTCGACGAGTCCGTGAAGTACGCCAAGCAGCGGCGCGCCTTTGGCAAGACTATCGGCGAGTTCCAGGCCATACAGTGGATGCTTGCCGACATGCAGACGGAGATCGAGGCGGCGCGCGGGCTCGTCTATCATGCTGCATGGCTTAAGGATACGCACCCGGGGAAGTTGGGGGCGGCTTCGTCCAAGGCCAAGCTCTACGCGAGCGAAATGGTCAACCGGGTGGTGGCTAAGGCGGTCCAGATTCATGGGAGTTCGGGGTATTCGCGGGAGACGGATGTCGAGCGGATGTACCGGGATGCGCGGGTGATTACGATTTACGAGGGGACCAGCGAGATACAAAGGATGATCATTGCTCGGGAGTTGCTGGGTGCCCGCGGTTAGGTGGGGGTACCCCCTCCCCCTGTTTTTTGTAAGTGTTGCATCTAAAGGATTTAAGTTTTTCGTAAGTTGTTTAGAATCAGCAGTTACGTGTGGATTGTAAGTGTTGCATTTAAAGGACTTAGATCTGGTTAGATTTGGGCGAGTTGCGGGATGGTTTGGCGGATAGTTGCCTTGCGCAAGGCCTGAGGGTCGCATTTATTAGTACTAGAACATTACAGAGGCCAGTATAGCACAAACGTTAACAATTGTCAAGGGCGATTTGGCGTAGAGCGGTCACCCTCAGAAGGATGACCCTACTGTTCAGCGCCTGTGTTTTCAGGGCAATGAGCCCAGAGTGCGCAGCGGTCACAGAGAAGAGGAGAGGCGATTGAGTTCTGAGGGCCAGGGGAAAAAGAAGAGGGTGGTTAGCGGGATGCGGCCTACGGGGAGGCTGCATATTGGGCATTACTTTGGGGCGTTGGAGAATTGGGTGCGGTTGCAGAATGAGGTTGTGGCAGGCGGCGAAGATGCCGGGCTGAAGCCCGGCGCTACGGCGGCTTCGCAGCGGAAGGCTTATGAGTGTTTTTACTTTATTGCGGATTGGCATGCGCTGACTAGCGACTATGCGGATACGTCGGGGGTGGCGGGGAACACGATTGAGATTATGACGGATTATCTGGCGGCGGGGCTGGACCCGGAGAAGTCGGTGATTTTTCAGCAGTCGTTGGTGCCGGAGCATGCGGAGTTGCATTTGTTGTTGTCGATGGTGACGCCGTTGAGTTGGCTGGAGCGGGTGCCGACGTATAAAGAGGCGTTGGAGCAGGTGAAG
>DATFZY010000040.1:0-20517 GCA_035313865.1 Candidatus Acidiferrum sp. | reverse complement strand
GCCAAGAGCGCGACCAATCTCATAGGAACTGACGCCGTTCTTGCAATTGGAAATCATCCAAATAGCGATGAGCCACTTGTCCAAACCAATCGGAGAATCCTCGAAAATAGTCCCGATCTTCACGCTAAACTGGCGCTTGG
Organism: Candidatus Acidiferrum sp.; assembly: GCA_035313865.1. Classification (GTDB taxonomy): domain Bacteria; phylum Acidobacteriota; class Terriglobia; order Acidiferrales; family UBA7541; genus Acidiferrum. The sequence goes on along the minus strand of DATFZY010000040.1, from coordinate 20,377 downwards.
AATGAACGCTCTTGCACTGCCATTTGTTCTGATTCTTGAGGAACACGGCATCCTCGCGGCCACAAGTGGGGCAGGTAACGACGCCATCGGGCCAGCGAACCTTGATCATGAATTGCAGGCAGTTCTCAGGGCTGGCGAAGTGCAGCATGGCTTGCTGGAGAGTCTTTGGCTTGGCGCTCATGTCGTTCCTCACAAGCCGAATGTATCAAAGGTGGTTTGATTTGTCAAGTATATTATTGCCCTTGCGAAGGAACCTCCCGCAACTCCTTTAGAATCCGCACTTACAAAAAACATAGGGGTGGCCATCCATATCCACGGAATGCCCTCTCCAGCCATCCTCGTACGGGCGGGGCTTGCCCCGTCCTCCGTTATGCGCCATCATCTCTCCGCAAATCATCGCCAATTACCGCTGAGAGGATTCGCATAATGCCCAGGCCTCGTCCGTTCGCCATCTTCCTGCTTCTCGCCGCTCTCTTCACGCCGCCCCTCCACGCCCAAACCAAACGCAAAGTCATCATCGACCAGGACGCCGCCGGACCCGGCGGAACGGACATGCAGGCCATCCTCGCCATCATCAATTCTCCCGAAACCGACGTCCTCGGCATCACCGTCCTCACCGGAGACGCCTGGCGCGACGAAGAAGTGCAACACACTCTCCGCCTCATGGAAATCATCGGTCGCACGGACATCCCCGTCGTTCCCGGGGCCGCATTCCCGCTCGTCAGCTCCAAGGAATACATCGCTAAATGGGAAACGCTCTACGGCAAAATCGCATATCAAGGCGCCTGGAATTTCGCCCAAGGCCACGCCGTCCACGGCCCCTATGACATTCCGCCCATGCCCGAAGGCGCTCCCACAACGAAAGCCTCCACCGAGGATGCCGCACATTTCATGGTCCGCATGGTTCATCAATATCCGCACGAGATCACCCTCTACGCCGCAGGGCCCATGACCGACCTCGCTCTAGCCATCGCTCTCGATCCGGACTTTTCCGAACTCGCCAAGGAGCTGATCGTCATGGGCGGCAGCATCCGGCCCATCACCGACAATCCCGAATTCAGCCTCAGCCCTCGCCGCGAATTCAACTTCTGGATGGATCCGGAAGCCACTCACGCCGTCCTCCACGCTCGCTGGCCACGCTTCGTTCTCACCACGGTCGACATTTCCGTCAAAACGCGCATGGAAAAGAACCTCATCGACCAAATCGCCAAGAGCCAGGCTCCCGCCGCGCAGTACGTCGCAAAGTACGCCGAACCCAACATCCTCTGGGACGAACTAGCCGCCGTCGCCTGGCTAGACCCCACCTTCATCACCAAATGGCAAAAGCTCTACATGGACGTAGACATCAGCCACGGCCCCTCCTACGGCGACACGCTGGCCTGGGCCCCCGGCCAGCAACCCGGCATGGGCGAATCCCTCGTCGAAGTCCAAGCCGACCTCGACAAAGAAAAGTTTTACAAGGAGTACGCAGACCTCCTAAGCCGTCCCACGCCTCAAGCTCATGCCGTTACAGGAAACGTAACAGGGAAGGTAAATTGAGCCATGACTGTGAACACAGTGGGACAGGCCTTCCAGCCTGTCTCTGTATCCACTGTGCAACCGTTCCAGCTTGAGACTATCCGTCCCACTGGCTCCTAAACAGAAGGGAACACACATGGCAACCAACGCTCTCGACTCGCTTGATTGCGCTGCACGTTTCTCCGACAATTGAAGGTCAACAATTGTGCATTTTCCCCGCGAGGCTGACACCGGCGCCGGCGGAGAATCGAGAGAGATGTCCACGCAAGCCAATTCGGTCAAGAGATTCGTCGCCTACTTCTCCATGGAGATTGCCCTCGAAAACGCCATGCCGAGCTACAGCGGCGGCCTCGGCGTTCTTGCCGGCGACACCATTCGCGCCGCCGCCGACCTTCGCCTTCCCATGGTCGCCGTCTCGCTCCTCTACCGCCGCGGCTTCTTCTCCCAGCACCTCTCCGAAGACGGCACCCAGACCGAAGAACCGGTGGAGTGGAAAGTCGAGGATTTTCTCAAGGAAGAAAACGCGCGCGTCAGCGTCCCTCTGGAAAATCGGCGCGTCGAACTTCGCGCCTGGCGCTACATGGTCAAAGGCGTACGCGGTTTCGAGATTCCGGTCTATTTTCTCGACGCCGATCTTCCCGCCAACGCCGAATGGGATCGCAACTTGACCGGCGGCCTCTACGGCGGCGATTCCTACTACCGCCTCTGCCAGGAATTGTTGCTGGGAATGGGCGGCGTGCGCATGCTGCGCATGATGGGCTACGAAGACCTGACGCGCTATCACATGAACGAGGGCCACGCCGCGCTGCTCTCCCTCGAACTGCTCGGCGCGGAAGCGCTGAAGGCCGGCCGCACATCTATCAACGGCGAAGACATCGAAAAAGTTCGCGCCAAATGCGTTTTCACAACGCACACTCCGGTGCCCGCCGGCCACGACCGTTTTCCCATCGAGTATCTGACGCGCGTCTTCCCGCAACAAAGCAAGTTTTTTGATCTGAAGGACGCTGCCGTCGCCGATCTCGTGAAGCGCTCCCTCCAAACGGAGCAGAATTTCCCCGATTTGCAGGAAGCCGCGGCTAGCGGCGCGCACCTGAACATGACGTACCTGGCGCTGAGCCTCAGCAAGTACGTCAATGGCGTGGCCAAACAGCACGGAGTAACATCACGCCAAATGTTTCCGGAAGTGCCCATCGAAGCCATCACCAACGGCGTGCATGCGGGAACCTGGACTTCGCCGCCCTTCCAGCAGCTTTTTGACCGGCAGATCGCGCAGTGGCGTGAAGACAATTACAGTCTGCGCAGCGCGCTGGGCATGCCGCCGGAAGAAGTCTGGTCGGCGCATCTCATCGCTAAACACGAACTTATGGAGCGCGTTCGCGAAAAAACCGGCCTTCAACTGGACGAGGAAATTTTCACGATTGGTTTTGCGCGGCGCGCCACAGGATACAAACGCGCCGACCTGATCCTTTCGGATTTGGACCGCTTGCGTCAGATCGCGAAGAACGCCGGACAATTTCAAATCATTTACGCCGGCAAAGCGCATCCCAACGACGGCGGCGGCAAAGACATTATCCGGCGCATCTTTCACGCAAAGAAAGCGCTGCGGAAAGCGATTCCCATTGTCTTCCTGGATGAATACAACCTCGAGCTTGGCGGAAAAATCACTTCCGGCGTGGATTTGTGGCTCAACACGCCGCAATTTCCTCTCGAAGCTTCCGGCACGAGCGGCATGAAAGCAGCTCTCAATGGAGTTCCAAGCCTGAGTATTCTCGACGGCTGGTGGGCGGAAGGGCACATCGAAGGCGTGACGGGATGGTCGATCGGCGAATCGTGGCGCGGGCTGGGCCCGGCGGATGTCAACACGGACAATACCCGCGAAGCCGAATCGCTCTACGCCAAATTAGAAAACGTAATTCTGCCGATGTTTTACAAAGAGCCGAAGCAGTACATCCAGATCATGCAGCACTCCATCGCCATCAACGGCTCCTTCTTCAACACCCAGCGCATGGTCCAGCAATACATCACCGACGCGTACCTGCGATAGCCGTAGCCGCACTAATTCGAAGCGAGAGAAAAGGATATTCGGTAAGAGCTGCTAACGCATTCAAATTTTCTGTCTAGGGCGCAGCAGGCTGCGGAATCCGCTTTTCGCCGCGCAACTCTTTCGCCGTATCGAGAATATTGAGTTTGGCAAAGTGATCGAAGAAATTCCAGTCGCCGTATTTCTGTTTGAGTGTTGGCAGAACGGCATTCACCAGCGCGTCGTCCTTTAGTCCATCCTTAACAGGCTGCGCCAGCGCGTTCCGCAAATCCGTGATGTATCCGGCGTGCGCAATAACGTCAGCCGCCGTTCCTACTTCGCCGTGCCCGGGCACGAAGGTTGCCTTGGGTGCCTCCGCCGCCATCTTGTTGTCGCTGGCGATCCATTTTTCCGTGGAGGCGTCGATCAGGTTCGGCAGTGTTTTGTTCCAGAAAAGATCGCCGCAGAAATAAACACTCGCGTCCGGAATGGAGACGACGGAATCGCCGCCTGTGTGGCCCGGGAAGTAGCGCACCACCACGCGCTTCGATCCCAGAAGGATTTCGACGGAGGAGTCGTAGACGAGATTAGGGGCGACGATGCCGTCGACCCAGGCTTTCTGCTCGGGCTTGATGCCTGGGCCGAAAAATTTCAGATTTTCCGTGTGAATCCAGCCAGGGACGTTTTTGTGGGCGATGATGACGGCGCCAGCTTGCGAGAAGACGCCGTTGCCGGTGACGTGATCGAGATGATAGTGCGTGTTGACGACGAATTTTATGGGGAGCTTGGTGAGTTTCTGGATTTCGGCTAGGAGTTGCTTGGCGGCGTCGGCGTCCTGGAAGGTGTCGATTACGGCGACGCCGTCGTCGCCGATCACGAAACCGGCGTTCGAGCCGGCTTTGCTGTTGGGGGCTTTGATGGCGGCGTAGACGTTGTAGCCGAGGGGTCTGAGGGTGAAGGGCAGGGAATCGGGTGGCGGCGCGGACGTTTGCGCGTTGGTTCCGATGGCGAAGAGAAGAAGTAGAGAGAGGAGGGCGGTTAGTTTTCGCATGCTTGCGTATCGTATCGTAATTGTCAGTCGAGTCAAAACGCGAGTGATTTGGGTGAATGGCATAAGACCGAAGAAAAAGATTAACGCAGAGAGAGCAGAGGAGACACAGAGGGAACAGAGAAGAGAGCAGGGCGAAAAGCGAAAAGCGGTCATCCTCGGAAGGATGACCCTACAACGGCAAGAGAAAAGCGAAGGCCGGAAGAGAATCAGCGGAGGCGGTTTTTGTAGACGGCCATGCCTACTGCGGCGTCCATGTGGAGTTTTTCCAGAGCAGTGATTTCGCGGCGGGATTTTATGCCGCCTGCGGCGATTATGGGGTGATGCGTGGCGGCGCGGAGTTTTGCGAACCAGTCGAGGCGGGCGCCTTGCATGGTGCCTTCGCGGTCCACGTCGGTGCAGAGGAAGGCGGCGCAGTAGGGTTCGAGGGCGGGCATCTGGTCTTCCGGATGGAGGGTTAGCTTGCGGCGCCAGCCGTCTACCACGATGCGGCCTTTGGCTGTGTCGAGGGCGATGACGATGCGGGTGCTGCCGATCTTTCCACGAAAATTCGCGAGAAAACGTTTGTTGGGCTTGCCGTTGTGGAAGGCGGCGCTGCCAATGATGATTTGCTCGGCGCCGCAATCGAGGAGTTCTTTAGCGCGGGCCGCGGTGCGAATGCCGCCGCCTACGCGGACTCTTTGGCCATAGGCTTTGAGCGCCTTCGCGCACAAATCCTTCACCAGATTGTTGTTCTCGCCTTTATGCATGGCAGCGTCGAGGTCGATGACGTGAAGCCACGGGTATTTGCGGAATTTTTCGAGTTGGCCGAAGACGTCGGAGACGGAGAGTTCGCGTTTGCGGCCGTGGACTAGTTGCACAGCCTGGCCGGATTGCAGGTCGATGCAGGGAATTAGCATGCGGGGAGGGCCTCGTGAGTTTGGGAGCGGGCTGACAGCTTACAGCCGACAGCTGACAGAAAGAGTGCCGAGTGCGAGTGGCCTTTCTGGCGGAGATCGAGGTTGATGTGACAGGTTTGATTTAACACAGAGTGCGCAGAGTTCACGGAGAAGAGGGAACGGAGACGGCCGGGCGTTAGGCGGGTTTCGGGGCCACAGCGGGCTTCGCGCGTTGATGAGAGTTGGCGAAACATCAAGGCTAACACGGTGGACGGACCTCGACGCCGTTTGCGGCTAGAAATTCCTTTAATGCGCCAATCGGTTGGATGCCGTCGTGAAAAATCGAGGCGGCGAGGGCGGCGTCGGCTGCGCCTTCGGTAAAAATTTCCAGGAAATGCTGCGGGAGTTTGGCTCCGCCGGAGGCGATCACTGGAACCGACACGGCGCGCGCTACTGCGGCTGTGAGTTCGGTATTGAAGCCGAGTTGTGTGCCGTCGCGGTCTACGCTGGTCAGTAGGATTTCGCCCGCGCCTAGAGAGACGCCTTGTTGCGCCCAAGCGATCGCGTCTTGGCCTGTGGCGTCGCGTCCCCCGCGCACCATGACTTCCCAGCGATCGTTCATGCGTTTTGCGTCAATCGCGAGGACGACTGCTTGCGCGCCGAATTCGCGGGAGAGCTCAGTGATGAGCGCTGGGCGTTCGACGGCAGCGGTGTTTAGCGTAACTTTGTCGGCGCCTGCGCGGACTACCGCGGTGGCGTCCTGCAGCGTGCGAATGCCGCCGCCTGCCGTCAGAGGAATGGAAAGTTGGGCGGCTACGCGGCGGATGGTTTCGAGGAAAGTTGGGCGGCGGTCGCGGGCGGCGGCGATATCGAGGACGGTGAGTTCGTCGGCGCCTTCGGAGTTGTAGCGGGCGGCTAGTTCGGCGGGATCGCCTGCGTCGCGAAGGCCGGCGAAGTTCACGCCTTTGACGACGCGAGCGCCGTCGGTGTCAAGGCAAGGGATGATGCGGTGGGCGAGGCTCATGATTGGCCTTCGGGAAGGAAGAAAAAGCAGGTTCCTCGCTTCGCCCGGAATGACAATTTATTTTGTATTGGCAGAAATTCCATCAGCGGCAACCTGTCAGAAAGTTTTTTAGGAGTTTTGAGCCCGGTTCGCCGCTTTTTTCCGGGTGGAATTGTACGCCGTGGATGTTTCTTTTCTCGATGACGGCGGCGAACTCCGCGCCGTGATTGCAGATTGCAACGGATTCTCTGTTGGCGTTTGTGGCGGCGAAAGAATGGGCGAAATAGAAGTACGCGTTCGGGGAGATGCCTTCGAGAAGGTGCGAAGGACGAGTTAGTTCGATCTGGTTCCAGCCCATGTGCGGGAGTTTGACAGTGGCGGGAAGAGAATGAATGGAACCTGAGAAAAGTTTCAATCCGCTGAGCTCAGGGGCTTCATCGCTGGATTCGTAGAGGGCTTGGAGGCCGAGGCAGATGCCGAGGAAGGGGACGCCGCGATCGAGAGCGGCGAGCAAAGGGGTGCGGAGGTTGCGTTCGTCGAGGGCGCGGATGATGGCAGCATAGTGTCCTACGCCGGGGAGGATGATGGATTCGGCGGTGGAAATGCTTTCTGGGGTTGTGGCGCGGGCGGGATTTGCGCCGAAGCGTTGGAGGGCGCGTTCGACCGAAGGGACATTTCCGGCGCCGTAATCAAGGAGCGTGATATTCACAGGAGGCCTTTCGTGCTTGGCAGGACTCGGGCCAGGCGTTTGTCGCGGGAGACGGCGAAACGTAAGGCGCGGGCGAAGGCTTTGAAGATGGCTTCGACCTGGTGATGCGAGGAGCGGCCGTAGAGGGAGCGCAAGTGCACATTGGCGCGGGCGGATTGGGCGAAGCCTTGGAAGAAGTCTTCGGTTAGTTCGACTTGGAAATCGCCGACTTTTTTTGCGGAGATTTTTGCTTTGACTACGCAGTGCGGGCGGCCGCTTAGATCTATCGCGGCGGCGGCTAGCGTTTCGTCCATAGGCATTAAGAAATAGCCTGCGCGGAGGATGCCGCGTTTTGTGCCGAGAGCCCTTAAAACGGCCTCGCCTAGCGCGATGCCTACGTCTTCCACCGTGTGGTGTTGGTCTACGTCGAGGTCGCCCTTTGCGGTGAGGTCTAGGTCGAAGGCCCCGTGGCGGGCTACCAGGTCGAGCATGTGGTCGAAGAAACGGATGCCTGTGTTGATGCGGGATTTGCCTCGGCCGTCGAGATTCAGCTTCAGGCGGATATCGGTTTCGCTGGTTTTGCGGTGGATTGTGGCTGTGCGAGGCATGTGCTTGTCCTTAGCGGTGACGCTTGATTAGTTTTAGCAAGCGCTCCATTTCTTTTTGGGTGCCGATGCTGACGCGGACCAGGCCGGGACCGATATCTTTTGCGCGGTCGCGGAGGAGGACACCCTGTTTATATAGCTGCGCGCACATTTCGGAACTGCCTGGGCCGAAATCGGCTAAGAGGAAATTGCCGGAGCTTGAGTAGGTTTTTACATTGAGTGTGTGGAGTTCTTTTTCGAACCAGGCGCGGGTGCGGAGGATGTTTTTTATGTAGGACTTCATTGTTTTGGGATCGCTGACGGCGGCTTCGGCGGCCGCTAAAGCGGCTACGTTGACGGGGAAGGGGGCTGTGGCGCGGCGGAGGATGGCCAGAGATTCTTCGCAGGCGATTACGGCGCCGAGGCGGAGGCCTGCCAGTCCCGCGGCTTTGGAGAAGGTGCGGGCTACGAAGAGCTGTGGATATTGGTGGATCAGCGGAATTACGGTGAGGCCGGAGAATTCTGCGTAGGCTTCGTCGAGAACTACGGCGGTGTGCGTGGCGGCCTGCAAAATAGTCTCGATGGTTTCTTTTGGCAAGAGCGTGCCGGTCGGGTTGTTTGGATTGCAGACGAATACGGCGCGGGGTTTCGTAGCGAGCGCGGCGAGAACGCCTTCGAGCGGAAATTCCATAGTGCTGCTGTAGCGCTGGACTTCGATTTTTGCTCCGGCGACTTCGCCCCAGTAGCGGTACATGGGGAAGGTAGGCTCGCAGATGACGGCCGTCGTGCCTGCGTCGACGAAAGCATCGAAGAAGAGGCGGAGAGCGTCGTCGCCGCCGTTGGTGAGGAGAAGCTCTTCGGGCTTCACTTTGAAATGACGGGCCAGGCGGCGCGTGCCCCGATCGTATTCGGGGTACATCGAGAGAAGCTTTGGGGTGAGTTTCGCCAGGGCGCGCTGAACTTTTGGCGAGCAACCCGCGGTGTTTTCGTTGAAATCGAGACGGAGTTTGTTAGCGCGGCCTTCGCCGGGGGGTTCGTAGGTGCGGCGGTCGAGGATGGCTTGACGGGTTGGGAGTTGGGGATTCATTGGCGGCCTTTGCGCGGAGATTTCTTGAATGTTGGCGCCTGGGCAAGCTGGGGCGGGGCAAGCCCCGCCCCTACGGATTCGTCGCGGAGGATCCTCATCGGCGCACCTCGACGGCATTGGCGTGGGCTAGCAGGCCTTCGGCCTGGGCTAATTTTATCGCGTCGTTCGCGAGACTTCCGAAACCTTTGCGCTCGATGGTTTGGACGGTGACGCACTTTACAAAGTCGGCGGCGGAGAGACCGCCGCGAGTGCGCGCCCAGCCGCCTGTTGGCAGGACGTGATTGCTGCCGCTGATATAGTCGCCGAGTGGCTGGGCGCCCCATGGACCGATGAAGATTGTGCCGGCGGCGGTGATTCTTTTGAGAAGGGCGCCTGGATTATGCGGAAGGCTGAGATGTTCCGGCGCGAAGCGATTGGAAAAATCGCACGCGGCTTTCAAAGTCGGCGTGAGCAGGATTGCGCCGGTGTTGCGGATGGACGCGTGAGCCGGATTGTTCCGCGGAATTCTTGCCAATTGGGCTTGGACTTCTTGCTGGACGGCGAGAGCCAGCTTTAGGCTTGGTGTTACCAGGAAGCTGCCTGCATCGGGCGCATGCTCGGCTTGCGAGAGCAGGTCGGCGGCGATCCATCTGGCATTGCCTTTTGCGGCTAGAACGATGGCTTCCGTCGGGCCTGCAGGAAGATCGATGGCGCAATCGCTGGAGACGAGTTGCTTTGCCGCGGTGACGAAGCGGTTGCCGGGACCATAGATTTTGTCGACGCGGGGAATCGTATTTGTGCCGTAGGCGAGAGCGGCGATGGCTTGGGCGCCGCCGATGCGGGCGATTTGCGTTATGCCGAGCAGATTTGCTGCGGCGAGGAGTTCTGGATTCGGTTTCGGGCAGACGACCGTGATGCGATTTACGCCTGCGACGCGCGCGGGGACTACGGTCATCAGCAGCGTGGAGACGAGGGCGAAGCCGCCGCCGGGAATGTAACAGCCGATGGATTCGATGGGACGGACGAGTTGGGAGATGGTTACGCCAGCTTCGACCTGGAGAGACCAGGGACGCGGCAACTGTTTTTCGGCGACGCCACAAATGTTTTTTTCCGCGTGACGCACAGCCTGGAGAAATCCGGGACTGACTTGTTTGCGCGCGGCGCGGATTTCTCTTTGCGGAATACGCACACCGGTTTGGCGGAGATCGATTCTATCGAGTTTCTTGGTCCAGTCTGCTAGGGCTGCGTCGCCGCGTTTGCGGACGTCGGCGATGATTTTTGCGGCGATGCGCTCGGCTTCGCGGTCGCGTTCGTGGCGGGCGCGGAGGAGATTTTTTTCTACGACGGGAGTGAGTTTGAGAATGCGCATTAGAGCACGATTTTGTTCAGAGGGTATTCGACAATGCCCTGGGCTTTGGCGGCTTTTAGTTTTGGGAGGATTTGGCGGACTACTGCTTCTTCTACGATGGTGTTGATGGCGACCCAATCGGGGTCGCTTAGGGCGGAGATTGTGGGTTTCTTGAGAGCTGGGAGGACGCCGAGAACGGCGGCGAGGTCGTCGCGGTGAACGTTGAGGAGGAGGCCTACCTTGCTGGCGGCGGCGATGGCGCCTTGGAGCATTAGGATTAGGTTTTCTGCCTTCTCGCGTTTCCATGGATCGGCGCTCGCGGTGCGATTCATGATGAAGACTGTAGCGGATTCGAGGACGGTATCTACGATGCGGAGACGATTGGCGCGGAGCGAAGAGCCGGTTTCTGTGACTTCGACGATGGCGTCGGCGAGTTGGGGGACTTTGACTTCTGTGGCGCCCCAGGAAAATTCGACGCGGGCTTTTACGTTGTGGCGGGCTAGATATTTTTGGGTGATCTGGACGACTTCGGTGGCGATGGTTTTGCCTTCGAGGTCGTGGACATCGCGCATTGCGGAGTCTTCTGGGACAGCGAGGACCCAGCGGACGCGCGCGAGGCGCTGCTTGGCGTAGACAAGTTCGGAGAGTTCGTCGACGGCGGCGCCGGTTTCTACGACCCAGTCGTGGCCGGTGATTCCGGCGTCGAGGGCGCCGGATTCGACGTAGCGGGCCATTTCCTGGGCGCGGATCAGGAGGCATTCGATTTCGGGGTCGTCGATGGTGGGGACGTAGCTGCGGGAGCTGAGCGTGACTTTCCAGCCGGCGCGCGCGAAGAGGTCGAGCGTGGCGTCTTGCAGGCTGCCTTTGGGGATGCCTAGCTTGAGCGGGCTCACTATTTTTTCTCCTGTTTCCCCGGCGCTGAGCCGTAGACGGATTCTGGAGCGAAGGTGCGATCGTCGGTGATTTTGGAGGTGCCGTCGGAGCTTAGTTTGCGGAAGAAACAGCTCCGATAGCCTTCGTGGCAGACGCCGGGACCGAGGGCTTCGACTTTGACGAGGAGGGCGTCGGCGTCGCAGTCGACGCGGAGTTCGCGGAGTTTCAGGACGTGGCCGCTGGATTCGCCTTTTTTCCAGAGCTTGTTGCGGGAGCGGCTGAAGAAGACGACTTCGCCGGTGCGCTGGGTTTCGGCGAGAGAGACCTGGTTCATGAAGCCGAGCATCAGGACTTCGCCGGAGAGGTGGTCCTGGATGATGGCGGGGACCAGGCCGCCGGACTTGTCGAAGTCGATGTTCATGCTCATGCTGCGATTCTCCCTCTCCCTGTTTAAGACAGCTGCCCGAATGCGCAAGATACTGGTGCTGCTTACTCCTCAAAAGCGGCATCAAGCTGCCGCACTCCAAAAAACGGCCCAGAAAACAAAAAACCCGCTGGGGCTTACTGCGCCAGCGGGCCGATGAGTGCTTTGTGCTGCGAAACTCTATGCACACCACATCGGGCGCGGCGTATGGCCCTGATGAGGATGGTGGCGATGCGCCCGAGAGTTCATGGTATGAAAATAAAGAAAATCGGGGGCCGTGTCAACGGGGGTTTTTTCGGGCAAATTTGCCGGGGTTCCGCAAACAGATGGAGACAAGAGGCTTTAGCTGCGGCTGCCTGAGGCTCTTGGCCCGGAGGCGTTGAAGTTCATGCTCATCTGGAGATGGACAGCTACGCCGGTTTTGCCGTTTTCGAGCTTTTCGACGCGCACGACTTGGGCTACGTATTCGCAATTCATGGGATCGTGGGGCGACGAGTAGGGAAAAGTGATAAAAACGCGCATGCCGGGGTAGTAGGAGTGCAGTCGCGTTGTGAAATAGATGCCGCTTTTTGAGGCGTTTACGCTGATGGGCAGGTCTTCGAAGTGGTCGTCGCGGGGCTCGGAGGGGCGGACGCGGACGGGCCGGGCGATTTTGGCACGGCGGCTGACACGGTTATCCGTGACGGGTTTGTTGAGCTTTTCCGGCATGGCGGCTTTCGAGTTAGAATTCAAGTGTACCCAATAGGACCCGTTGCTGGTTGAATCGTCGGGCCACTGAGACGAATCTGATACTCCAGAAAGTGCAAGGCAATAGCCAATCTAGCGTAGTAAGTGGGGGGAGCGATGGACGATAAGGTTCGTAAGGACGCGGCTGCTTGGAAGCAGCAACTCACGTCGAATCAATACTATGTGACGCGGCAGAAGGGTACAGAGCCGCCGTTCACGGGGGAGTACGAGGATACGGAGACGCCTGGGGTCTACAAGTGCGTCTGCTGCGGGCAGCCGTTGTTTCGTTCTGAAACAAAATACCACTCGGGTTCCGGGTGGCCGAGTTTTTACGCCCCGACGGCGGAAGAGGCGGTTGAGACGGAAACGGACGGCACTCATGGCATGAAGCGCGTGGAGGTGAAGTGCAGCCGGTGCGACGCGCACCTGGGCCATGTGTTTGACGATGGTCCGAAGCCGACCGGATTGCGCTATTGCATCAACTCGGCGTCGCTGAACCTGGATGAAGAATAAAAAAAAGCTAAAAGGCGTCCCGGCTGCCACCAGGACGCCTTTTAGTTTTATGCGCTCTCAGGAGAAAAGTTGCACTCTCAGGAGAAAACCGAAATCTACGCGGCAGGGCAGGTGCAGGCCACGAGTTCCGCGACCGGGTCGCTGTCGCGTTCCCACACACCGAGCAACATTACCTTCGTCCCCGTAGGATATTTAAAAACGTAATAAACGCTGGACCGCCCTTCGACTTCAAAGAAGCCGGGCCGCCGCGGATCTGGCCGCGAAGGAGCACCGGACTGAAGCAGCATGCGCAGTTCGCAAATCTGCTCCTGCGAATGAGTTCGCAGGTCTTCCACGAGGGGCGGGAGTTTCGTTATGGTCATCATTGTATTCCATCTCCGCCACATACAGCTTATCGTTCGCCTCACTCATTAAGACGAAAAAACGCGGGAAAAGTTTCATGAGGAGCAACATCTTTTAAGATGCGTGCCAGGCCACTTTGGCCCATACAAAATGTTCGGGAAGCCTGCAAAGCAGGGGGTAACGCGCACGTTGGCCGGGGCATCAAACACAAGGTCAAGAATTTATTGTGCTCCAAGCGGAACAATAAGCAGGCTTTGCAGGCGCTGGGCGATAATCGAACGTGCCCGTTTACATGATTGTTACATTCCAATTTGTTGTTAAAAAGGTCGCTTAACTATCTATAGGGGTACTTGCGCGACTGGCGCTTCCCTGCGATAGTGGCCTTATGCGACCCACCACAAAACAGGGATGGCCTCAGTGACAAAAACTCCAACAAAAAAGCCCTCGAAGAAAGAACCGACTAATTTCAGCAAAGATAAGCGCCGGAAGCATCATCATTTTCTGGTGACAGTTTATTACGCGGACGGCGAAAAGTTCGGCCGCGTCTACACCGACAAAGACAAGGCGGATCGCTTCGCCGACCGCCAGAAGCGCTCGCCGGTAGTCAAGTCCGCGCGGGTCACACAAGTATCCTGACGCAGTTTTTTTGTCCCAGGTTGTAAGGTGAAAACGGCGCGACGATGGGCTTGTCGCTGCGCGTGCTGGCGTGTTATAAAAAGAAGCGCAGTTGAGCGGCCTTAGTATAGTGGTAGTACGGAACCTTGCCAAGGTTCAGGTGTCGGTTCGATTCCGATAGGCCGCTCCATAATTTCAGATTCTTCCCTCTTTATATTTCGACTCCCTAGCGCTTCATCGCCAGTATTCGGCATAAAGTTTTTTGCCTCCTACAGTATTCCCTGTATTCCTATTCGGAAAAAATAGGGTAGTGTCCTAACCAATTTATGCACTTGGGAGCAAGGCTACCCGTGAGTTGAATTGCCCAGAATGTTCGGTTGCGCCTCGGGCTCCGGCTCGTTCGAAATTTACTTTGGCTATCTGTGAGCGCTCCCACTGTGAGGTCGGGTTGTCGCGCTCTGTTCGGTTCTCATCTCTAAAGTCGAGGTCAGTTCAACATGAGCAGTGCCCCGAAACCCTCCAACGGAGATGAGTTGCGGCATTTCCGGTGGGAGGACTAACTCAAAATCGTTGCGGGGACGACTGCGTGGGCTTCATTTGGAAATCACCGGGGCGAGGGCGACGGCGGCCAGGCCAACTACGAAAAACAAAAACATGAGCGGAATGAGTTTTCGCGCGCTGGCGGGAGCGCTGGCAAATTCCTTCCAGACGAACACTCCCCAGATAGCGGAGACCATTGTCGCGCCTTGGCCGATAGCATACGAAATGGCTGGACCGATGATTTGTGCGTGGGATGCGACGAAATTCAAGACGGCTCCCGTGCACCAGATGGCGCCGCCGAGAATTCCCCAGAAATGCCAGCGGCCGGGGCTCTTGGCGTAGTCGCTCATGCTGACGGGAGCGCCGCCTGTCAACGGCTTGCGCATCAAGAGGTAGTTGGCGGGGATGGCGCAGATGGCGACTCCGAGAGAGAAGAAAAATGCGACGGCGTAGGGGCCGAGCGAGTTTTGACCGGTAACGGCTTTTGTGACGAGCGGATAAAAAACTCCCATCAGGATGCCGCAGGCCACGCTGATCTGGATTCCGCGAGCGCCTGTCGCTTTGCGGGTTGTTTCTCGTCTGCGGTAGGCGAGCGCATCCACCACAATGGCGAGCACGACGAACAGGACACCGCCAAAGAGAAAAAGGGGATTACCCTGGGGTGAAAGAATGTAGTTCAAGAGCACACCGACGACGAGGGCCAGTCCGATGCCGATCGGAAAGGCAACAGCCAGCCCCGCAATTTCGATGGCCGCGACAAGCAGAAGATTCGCCACATTGAAGACCGCGCCCCCAAGGAGAGCAAAAATGATATGTGTCTGGTCCGCGCTGCGAATATTATTGAGAAAAGAGAGTTGGCCGCCGCCGAGACTGCCTAGAGTCACGCCCCACAATAAACTGGCGAGAATTATTCCGGCTACATAGTCCCAGTAAAAAAGCTGGAAAGGCCAGCCGGGAGTGAGCTTCATGGTGTTGGCCCATGAGCCCCAGCAAAGCATGCTGCCGACCATGAAGAACAACGCTATGGAGTACGCTTCCGGTTGGTACATGAGGTCTCGCTCTCTGGGTGTCAACCCGCCGTGAATCCGCTTGCGACTTTCTCGATCCGCTCCCGCGGTTCCAAGGTGTCGCCGGAAGCATATCGAAGAATCAGCGACGGGGTGCAAAAAAGCGCCGGGGCTTGGAGAATCCTCGAAAAGAGACAGCCGGTAACCGGAAAGAATCTAGGCAGCTTCAACAAAAAAAGCGGATTCATAATGCCCGAAAAAAGTGCCTGACAACGAAATTGAAACGTTTTACTTGCTGCTCCAATTGAAAGAATTAAGGCCTGTGTGCTCTGAATCGGAAGCTTTCAATTCGGGCGCAGGTAAAGGGCGATGCACGTTTAACTCTTACTCTTCACCGGTCCCTTGTCCACTGGAGTTCCCGTTCCTTCTTTAATGACAACAATCTGATTCGCCTTCACTCCTTTGACGGTTTCCCGGAGCCCGCTGGGCCAGCGAATCTCCAGATCGGCGGACGTCTCTGCGCCCAAGCCAAAGTGCAGCCTGGGGTCATTCGCGGAGTAAAAGCTCGACTGGCTTAGCACCTCCTGCGCCTGAATCTTTTTTCCGTACCGCGCCAGTACCCGCGCGCCAATAGCGCTGCGGTTCGACTTTGTGCCGACCAACTTGACCTTGAGCCAGTGATTGCTGCCGCTGATATCGTTGCGCAACAGCGATGGAGGCTCGTTCATGTTGACGATGAGAATGTCGAGGTCGCCGTCATTGTCGAAATCGCCAAAGGCGCATCCTCGGCTGCAGTGCGGGGCCGCGACGCCGGGGCCGGCTTCGTCGATCAATTCCTCGAAGTTCCCGTTTCCTAAATTTCGAAAAACGATCCGTGGATTTTTATTGGGATACTGCGGAAGCGTTTTTTCCACTTCCGGATAAACACTGCCGGCGGTCATGAAGAGATCAGGGTAGCCGTCGTTGTCAAGGTCAACGATTCCGGCGCCCCAACAGATGTAACGGTTTTCTGTTCCTACATGCGTGGCCATGGTCACGCTTTCAAACTCGGCCTTGCCGTTATTGTGGAAAAGGCCTGCAGTGTCTTCCGTGAAGTGTGTTTTGAACACGTCCAGATGACCGTCCAGGTCGTAGTCGCCGACACCCACTCCCATGCCCGCCTGTTCCATGCCGTCATCGCTCAGCGCAATGCCGCGGATTACGCCTTCTTCGCGAAATGTTCCGTTGCGCTGGTTCATCAGAAGAAAACTTGGCGTCGAATCGCAGGCGACAAAAATGTCCGGCCAGCCGTCTTCATCGAAATCCGCCGCAACCACCGTCATGCCGTAGGAGCCATGAAGTTTGTCAATCCCCGCCTCGACACTTACATCCGTAAATGTCCCGTCGCCGTTGTTCCTGTACAGGGAGTGATATCCGGCAGGCAATCCTCGAGGACCGCAGTTGACAGGCACGCCTTTCCAGTTGCAATAAGAATTTTGTCCGGGCTTCGGGATGCGCGCCGGATCAAACTGCACGTAGTTCGAAACGAAAAGATCCAGAAGTCCATCACGGTTGTAGTCAACGAAAGTGCAGCCTGCCCCCCAGCGTGTCTTAGCATTCTCGAGGCCAGCAGATTTGGTTACGTCCGTGAACGTTCCATCGCCATTGTTTCGATAGAGCTTGTTTTGTCCGTAAAACGTGCAGAACAAATCCTCCCAGCCGTCGTTGTTGTAATCGCCCACGCAGACGCCTGAAGCCCAGCCGGTGAATTTCAATCCGGCCTGTTCGGTGACGTCGCGGAACGTTCCATCGCGGTTGTTTTTATACAAGCGGTTTGAGGCTCCAGGCGGCGGTCCCGACATGGACGTTCCGCTCAACAGGAAAATATCCATCCAGCCGTCATTATCGAAGTCGAAAAAGGCGCAGCCGCAGCCCACTGTTTCCAAAATGTAGTCTTTGTGATCCGCGTCTCCGTACACAATCGGCAGCACGAGGCCCGCTTCTTTGGCTACATCAGTGAATCGGGCATTGAACGGGCGGCCCGAGGGCGCCATCCTCGGCTCTGCTTTTGTGCTGCGAGTGGCGACACCCTGCCCAAACTTTCCGACAGCCATTGCTCCCAGGGAATAATTCAGAAAGGAACGACGGGTCAGTTTCATGCGTGTGATTTCATTCTAAATTGGGAGAGCATATGGGGCGCCGGCGGGCGCTTTGTTTATTCTACCGAACTATCGCCGCTGAAGAGTATTCTGGAGAGCCGCGCATCACTTCCCACGTATGTATATTAGTCCTTTGGATGACTTTCGTGGGGTGCCACCACGGAATTGCGAATCCTCATCTCCGTGGGGAGGACCATCTGCTGAGGACGCGCCTTTTTCCCTCGATCCGTTCCAGCAGTAAGCGCGCCGCGGTCGCGCCCATCTGGTAACCGGACTGATACACGGTAGAAAGGGCCGGGTCCGTGAAGATGTCCAACTCGAGGTCGTCAAACCCAATGATCGAAACATCCTTCGGGCATCGCAAGCCCATTTCCCACAAACTAACCAGGGGATTGCAAGCATTTACTCACTTGGTCGTTGCTGGCATCGAGTTTCTGATCTTGCGCTCGACTTCATCGCTCAAGTAGCCGCAATCCAGCCGGAGGAATACCGAGGTGTAGGGAATTGTCGTATTGGTTTTTATGAGCAGAACGCGAAAGGTCTTTGCCGCTTCGTCAATTTTGGAGATCAGTTCGGCGTGGGGAATGCTTGATGAGCTGTTGTTCCCGAAAGTGTTGGCAATATCCTGACGCAGCTCCACGACCCCCGGATAGACATCTTCGGGCACAAATTGAAGTTCCTGATCCACGAAGGGCGTAGCTTGGACATGTTTGGACGAAGAGATGGCCTTTGCCACATACCTCAAGACGGAGGGCAGGTCCTCGTTCACAGCAATGGTTTCAATGCTGCTCTGCGAGTAAGCCGGAAAGGCGGCATCACTGACGATGATCCAATTCCGGTGTCCGTAGACAAGCAAGCGCTGGTGAAGAGTTGTCTGCCAGTCAGCAATTGGCGCGCTGGGAGAAGCAGGTCTGAGCAGAGCGGCTGCCAGAAGTACCAGGGCCGCAGTGGCACAAAATAACTGCAACTTAGATGTTTTCATGGTTTTTTCACCTACGTGAAATCAGGAGCGTTCAACAGCTCTCACTCGTCGAGGGGAATCCATAACAGACTACATAAAACGTTTCAACGGAAGGAAACGCATTCAACCTATGCCGTTAGCTTGGCGGGGTCAAGCCTCTTCCAACGTTCTGCCTCAGACATTCGATTACACATCCGAACAAGAGCGATATAACAGCTCTCACGAGCGCCTGCAAAGCAATCTTCTCCTTGACTTTAGGATGCCTGCGGCTCAGAATCTCGCGTCGGTCTGTGCGTGGTCTGTCCCCGTCGCGTTCCAATGAGGAGCGATTCCCTCGTCCCTGTAGTTTTGCACGCCATATTTACGGAAAAGGTGCCCGGCTTTTGCGCCAAAGATTGCTCCGAGATACTACCTACGCTAGGAGTCTTACGATGAAATTGGGCCTGCGAGCATTGTGTACGGTCGCCACTTTGGCAATGGTTGCGTGCGTTCTGGGAGCACCGTCGGCGGTGGGACAAGTGGCAGGGCAGAACGTCAACATGGTTTCCGGGACGAAGTGGCCTACAGGCGATCCATTTTTGCAGCGGCAGAACGAGCCGTCGATGGCCGTGTCGACGCGCAACCCGATGCATATTTTGGCAGGCGCGAACGACTACCGGTCGGTGGACCTGGAGCAGGTGCTGAGCGGCGGAGCAGAAACCGGCGACGCGTGGCTTGGCCTTTTTAAATCGTTTGATGGCGGGTTCACATGGCAGAGCAACCTGTTGCCGGGGTGCCCGTATACTATTTCGCAGTGCACGGACAGTGGGGCTTTGAACGGGCGGTTTCAGGCCGCAGCCGATCCCGTGGTACGGGCTGGCACCAATGGAATGTTCTTTTATGCAGGGTTGGCATTTGACCGCGCTACAAGCGCGACGACCGCAAGTTCGGTTAGCTCGGTCTTCGTCGCAAGATACAACGATCTCAACAACAACGAACAGGCCGATCCGATTACGTACATCGATACGCACATCGCGGCGAGCGGCAACAGCGCGCAATTTTTGGACAAGCCATCGATGGCGGTGGACATTCCGAGGTCCGGAGCGGGGACGTGTTCGTTCACGGCGAATGAGCCCGGATTGGGAGCGAATGGCGGGCCGCTGGCAGTGAAGGAGTCGTTTCCGGCTGGAGCGGTTTATCTGGCGTACACGGATTTTCTAGCCGCGACGAAAGCGAACTCCACGCCGACGCATTTGATGATCACGCACTCGACGGATTGCGGAGTGACGTGGAGCACGCCCATCCAGATCAACACGGGCACTACGACGAGCCAGGGAAGCGCGATTGCCGTCAATCCGATCACCGGAGCAGTTTATGTGGCGTGGCGGCAATTCGCCTCGACAGGGATTTCTAACGCGATCATGATCGCGCAGTCCACGAACGCCGGGAAAACGTTCAGCACGCCTGTTCAGATTTCGACGTTTCAGCCGTTCGATCAGGGAACGACCGGCACGTCGTTCCGCACGAACGCTTATCCCGCGCTCACGACCGACATGTTCGGATTTGTCTACGTGGCGTTTTCGGCGCGCGGAGTGAGTTCGAGCGGCGATGCACGGGTTGTTGCGGCGGGTTCGTTGGATGGCGCGCACTGGACACCCGCGATCATGGTGGACAATCCGGCACAGAATGCGCAGACGAATCCCTCCGGGCGCGGGCATCAGATCATGCCGGCAATGACCTTTGCGAATGGACGGCTTACGCTGCTGTATTACGACCTTCGGCTCGATCACTACGCAGGTTTCTACACTCCGAATACGGCGAGCCTCGGCAACTACAAGGAAATGCTGGAGCCGCAAGGCGAACTGGCGCCACCAAGTCCGATGCCCAGTGAGGTTTTCACGACCTACATTGACGATGCGGGGCTGACGCTGCGGCGGCATACGCTCGATCTGCGCGTGCTCGAGTTGGGGATTTTCCCGACCGTAACACTCGGGCCTTCGGTGCTCGTCTCTCAGTATGACTTCGGTTGTTGCGTCAATCCGGAAACGGAAGATATCGAGCAGTTCAAATTTAACCCGCCGAACCTTCCGCTCTTTGACGAAGGAC
>DATFZY010000039.1:0-24726 GCA_035313865.1 Candidatus Acidiferrum sp. | reverse complement strand
CCCCCTCTGCCGAATCTCGATAAAAAAGAGGGTGATTAGCAGCCAAACCTGGGGTAGTCTTTCCTGGTTATCTGCAGCGCTGAGCGCGGAAACATTCCCTTGGGCCAAGGGCCGGGTGAGATGCATTGCAGCCCGGAGCACGCAGCAACGGAAAAACAGGGCGCGAGATAATCGCGCCCTGTTTTTTCCTGTGAGGTTTTCGGACTAGATCGCGGCGCCGAAATTATTTTGGCGCCGAGGCCGGCTTGAAGAACAGAGAATCGTCCACCGGCACGTTGTTTTTGATTTGCGTCACGCGCACCGTGAAGACATTGCCCTTTTCGACGTGGCGCATGCGGAAGGCAAAGTAAGCGCCGTCGACGGGGCGGTAGTCGTCCATGTAGTTTTCTACTTTATAGTCGCCGTCCTCGCGGTGGAATACGCTGTCGGCGCGAATGGCGTAGCCGCTCTCCTGGTCAAAATAGACTTTCGAAGTCACTTTCTTTTCCGGCGAAAATTCCAGCACGTAGGTGGAGTGCGTGCCGACTTTTTCCGCCCCGAGGATGTGCCCGCTGATGCCCATCAAAAGGCCGTCGGTGCGGTCGTTGAAATTCGCCTGGCGGATGCGGCTTTCCAGGGCGGCGCCGGTAAGCATGTGCGTGCCGCCGATAGGGTCTTCGATCCATGCGGCTTTTCCGTCGCAGACTTGGCGCAGGACGATGCCGTTGGAAAAAGTGATCTTGACGAGAACCTTGTTGGGCGCTTTGCTAAAAATCTCCATCGCCGCAAAGGCCGAGGCGTCTTCGGTCTGGTAAATGCCTTTTATATAGCGTGTGGTGAAACCCGACCAAACAGCGTGGCCGCCAATGGCCGTCTCAAATTTCTGGAGGATATCCTTGGTTGTAGGAAGGACAGGAGCAGCCGGAGGCACCGATGTGACGGAACTAACGGGTGTAACCGGGGTCTGGGCGGATGGCGGATTCTGGGCCAGGGAATGCCCGGCAAAAAGGATCCCGAGTGCGATGGCCGAGGCAGCGAAGGGCACGAGCCTGCGGTTCATAATTTCCTCCCGCGCGCGAACTGGGGCGCGCGAATCTATATTCAGTATGAAATAGCTCTGGCTGAAAGACAGGTTCATCGCTGAAGCGAGTGGTGGAAATGAAACTGTACGAAGGGGCAGGTGCAGATGAACCTGACGACGAGAGCGAGAGGCTGGCTGCCGGAAGTTTCAAGAAATTGGAATGGGGTCAAATAGCAGAGTCGATTGCGGCGGGCTGAATGGGGATGTGAGCGCGGCGATTTCAAGCCAGATGTCCGGGTGAATGCTTAAGAAGATCTTTACGACTTCGGCGTCAAAGTGCCGCCCAGACAGGCCGAGGATGGTGTCTCGCGCGTATTCGAAGGGCGATGCGAGATGATAAGGGCGGTCCGAGGTGATGGCATCGAGAGTGTCCGCAACAGCGAAGATCCTTGCGCCCAGCGGAATCTCGTGCCCTTCAAGGCCGCGGGGATACCCGCTGCCGTCGCATCGTTCGTGGTGAGTGAAGACAATCTCGGCGGCGTCCGCGAGAAAGGAGATGCCTTTTACAAGATCGAAGCCGATCTGCACGTGCTGTTTCATGAGTTTCCACTCGTCCGTGCCAAGAGGGCCCGACTTGAGAAGGATGCCGTCGGGGACTCCGAGCTTGCCAATGTCGTGAAGATACGCTCCCCTTGTGATCGTGGTGAGTTCAGCGTCCGACAAACCCATAGCGCGCGCCATGGTGAGCGAATACGCGCAAACACGACGCGAGTGACCAGCGGTTTGGCTGTCCCGCAGATCGATTGCCGCGCCGAGAGCCTGCAGGGTGTCTTCGTAGCTGCGCTCTGTTACGCGGAGCGCCGCTTGCAACTGCCCAGTGCGTTGCACGACCAGTTCTTCGAGATGCAAGCGGTAGTTTTCGACTTCCTGTTCGAGGCGTCTCCTTTGGAGCGCGCGCTCCAGGCTGGCAAGTACAGCGCTATCGAAAAGAGGCTTAACGAGATAATCGTCGGCACCAGCGCGCATGGCCTTTACGCCGACTTCAACGTCATCGACGCCGGTGGTAACCAGAAACGCCACATAAGGAAGCCGACGGCGAGCTTCGGCGAGAAGTTCCAGGCCGCTGATGCCGGGCATGGTGAGGTCCGAGATGACGGCATCGAATTGGGATTGCTGCAGCGCAACGAGGGCCTCTTCGCCGCTGTTCGCCAGTGTGCAGTGAAATGCCGGAGGGCATAAGAGCAGAAAGAGAAGTTTGAGCGCAGGGAGTTCGTCGTCGACGGCGAGGACTCGGGTGACCTGGGGAAAAGCTGAATTCTTGCCGATCATGCTTGTGCCTTCCGAAGTAGGAACTTGGCCCGGATTGCTCAAAGGAAATGCCCCCAAGAGGTAATCCAGAAAGCGCTCTCATCCGTGCGCAGGAGTCAGTCGAAATGCGAGACGATGTTTTCGAATAGGGTCATTCACTGCAGGACCCAGGCACCCGTCTTCTCCGTGAAGCGGCCACCGTAGCGCCGGATGGGGGGAGTGTTGGAATCGCAATAGACAATTTTGGCTTTGCCGACGTGGGCTTCACCCAGGGTGAGCATATAAACGTCCACAACGGAATCGGCGGCGATCTCCGCCGTGCAGCCAAAAAGAAAACCGTTAAGACTCACGTTCTCCGTGTTCCCTGCCACTTCGAACGATTTTCCTTGAGCGTCCCTTCCCCGTAGCTTCAGAGGTACGCGCAACCTCACGCGCACCTCGCTTCGAGGAATATGCTGCCGGCTCCTGATAACTTCTTTGAGGGACGCCCGGAGCGCATCGAAGTCGATCGGCTTTTCGAAATAGTCCACCGCCCCCAGCTGCTTGCAGTGTTCTCTGGTTTGTGCACCGGCCTCGCCGCTGACAATAATTACGGGGATAACTTGAGTGCGGCTGAAGGACGTGAAGGTCTGACAAAGTTCATAACCCGAATATTTCGGCATGCGCAGATCAAGCAGGATGGCGTCGGGCTTGGTTTCGAGTGCCAGAGCCAGACCCTCCTCAGGGTTGCCAGAGTCGATGATTTCGTAAGTGTCGCATAGTTCGAGGCGCATGAGGTGCCGGAGAGCTTCGTCGTCGTCTACGATCAGCAGTTTTCGCATAAGTTACACGTATTCCTTAACCGGAACGGGTTTTGGTACCCGCAAATTCCGCGACGGTGCAGGAAGACTGCGGTGGCTTCTGCCCGCCATCGAGAACTTCGCGGACCTTGCGGAGGAAAACTTCTTCTGTGAATGGCTTATGCAGGAGATTTATTCCTGGTTCCAGAACGCCGTGGCCGGCAATAAAGCTGTCTGTATAGCCGGACATGTAGAGCACCTTGATCCCAGGCTGGCGCTGCACCAAGCGTTCGGCAAGAACGCGGCCGTTCATACCCGGCATGACGACGTCGGTCAACAGGAGATCAAGAGGGCCCGCGTGGTGGGCAGCAATTTGTAGAGCTTCTTCGCCACTTTCGGCGGACAAGACATGGAATCCGGCTTCTCCAAGAAAAGCCTGGGCAAGCTTTCGCAGCGGCTCGGCGTCTTCCACCAAAAGGACGGTTTCTGAACCTCGCAAGTCTTCCGTCGAATCGACTTTCTGTTCTTCCACGGCGGGCCGGCCCACATACCGCTGGAGATAAATTTGAAACGACGAACCCTTGCCCGGCGCGCTGTCCACCCAAATAAATCCGTCGCTTTGCTTGACGACACCGTAAACTGTGGCAAGTCCGAGTCCCGTGCCTTTGCCTTGCTCCTTGGTGGTGAAGAAGGGTTCAAAGATATGCGCGAGGGTTTCGGGGTCCATCCCCGTTCCCGTATCCGTCACCGCCAGCAATACATAGAGGCCGGGCTTGGAGCCGGGATGACTCCGCGTGTAGGCTTGATCGAGTTCGACGTTAGCGGTCAGGATCTTGAGCTTGCCGCCCGTCGGCATGGCGTCACGCGCGTTAACAGCCAGATTCATGATGATTTGTTCGATCTGGCTCTGGTCCGCCTTTACGCTGCCCAGCTCAGAATCCAGCTGTAAGGACACTTCGATGTCTTCGCCGAGCAGGCGCGGAAGCATTTTTTCCATATCCATTGCGAGTGTGTTGAGGTTGAGAACGGCGGGGGTCAGAACCTGCTGGCGGCTGAAGGCCAGCAACTGCTTGGTCAAGGAAGCCGCACGGCGTCCTGCCTTCTCTATTTCGAGGGCATGCTCAAACAAAGCCGGTTGGGTGCTCAAGGACTTCTTGAGCACTCCACTGTAGCCAATGATTACTCCCAATAAGTTGTTGAAGTCGTGAGCGATGCCTCCGGAAAGGCGTCCAATGGCCTCCATTTTTTGCGCCATTCTCAGTTGCCGCTCGAGTACGCGTTTCTCCGTTACGTCCTCCGCGAACATTTCGAAGTACGAAGGGCCGCCATTCTCATCGCTGCTTATTCTGCGGCCACTACATCGCACGGTGATCGCCGTGCCGTCCTGTCGCTTCCACTCCACTTCGAGATCTTTGGTTTCCTCCGGTTGTGAAAGGAGTCCCGTCAAGCGCTGATATTCGGCATTGTGCCGGAAGATTTCGCTGGCGAGATCTTTGCCGAGGAGTTCCCCCGGCGACTCGTAGCCAAGCATTTTCTGGAGTGCTGGATTGATACGTAAGATATTCCCGGCCGCGCTCACTCGATATATCCCATAGGGCGCGTCTTCCACAACCGACCGAAACCCCGCCTCTGACCGGCTCAATGCCTCTTCCGCCTTCTTGCGCACGGTAATGTCGCGGTTCACGATGACGAGCTTTTCCGTTTCGCCCTTCGCGTTCCTAATGACGCTGGAGGTTGATTCCAGGACCAGCCACGTTCCGTTTTTATGATGAAGACGATATTCGAGAGTTTTTCCTATCCCCGAACGGCGCGCGTCCTCGGCTGCTTTCTTGACTCGCTGACGATCGTCCGGATGAATCTGCTCAAAAGCAGATGAACTCTGGAGTTCCTCAGGGGAATAGCCCAGCACCTTTTCGTAGGAAAGACTGTTGAAGATGCGCTTCCCCTCCATGTCCACCACGGCGATCATATCCGCTGCGTTTTCGCTGATCAGGTGAAACAGTTCTTCCCGTTCCACCAGCTCCTTGCGGATCTTGTGGATCAGAAAATGTTGGTAAATTGTGTAGAGGTCGAACAGAAAAACCAGGCCGACCAGCCCCCGGATAGCCTGCGGCAGGACGTAGATCGATTGGAAGTCTTGGGGGAACTCGTGGCCGGGAATGAGAAAGGAAGCTAACGCCAACGTGATCAGCAGGGTGATAACGAACGCCCCTGCCCATAGCCACCATTCGCGCCGCTCGATCCGCCGGAAGTTCGTGCGAACAGTCTTGGTTTGGGTGGCCCCCGCATCCCCGGAATTCTTTTGTTTGTGCCGTCGCAATGATCAGTTAAGGCGTTTGTCCGTTCGCGCAGTTCGCGTCATGCACTAAGTGCATACCCCGGTCTGAGCAAGGCTCGCCGTTCCCTCCCAACCTTTGCTGCACGGGAGCCGCCATGCGGCGCCTTAGTTCGCTTGGAAGGCCCGGCGCAAGCTGCTCAAAGAGAAGGGGATAGGGGAGGCCAAGAATCGCAGGTTCCAAAAATTGCTACGACAGTTCCGTCATGGACCGCAGTTCCCGGTTCGGAACTGGGTCCGTTGGGCCCAAATCAACATTGCCTGGGACCTACCCTTCTTGCCCCTCTTGACCCCAACGGGCTGACCCTTAGCCGTAAGACGGTTCGCGGCGATAGGACGTCGGCGGATTGCAGGTGGCATCCGGCCATGTTTTTGATGAGTTGGGCGAGGCCGCTTCAAGACCACTAGTTGACGGTTTTTGGGCGCAAGGGCGGTGATTGGGGATAGAATACGCGGCACCTTTTGGGAAGGTGGGGCTATGGAGCAAAACACGAGGCGGCAACCGAGGTATCCGTTTATTGCGTCGGCGGAGCTATTGGAAGAGAACTCCGGGTCGCGCATGAGTTCGCGCATCAGCGATTTGAGTTTTGGCGGGTGTTATGTAGACACCATCAATCCTTTGCCGGACGGGACGGCCGTGCGGCTGAAGATTTTTACGGAAACGCATTCCTTCGAGGCGCCCGCGACGGTGGTCTATTCGCATACGCACCTGGGGATGGGAGTGAAATTTGGCGAGGTCCAGCCGGTCTATGAGGAAGTGCTGCGGTTGTGGCTGCCGCAGGCGTCTGAGCAGGCGAACACGGCGCACGTATGAAGCGCCAGGAAATTTGCAGGATCTTGATGGGCGAGAGTTTTTGTTTCAGCGGAGGGACAGATGGGAAGCGATTCCGAGTTTGACCAAGTGCACGGCGCCGAGGCAGTAGAAGCCGAGGCGGTGGCCGACCGGCGGACGTTTTTGCAGGGAGCAGCGGCGAGCGCGGCAGTGGGTGCGGCGGCGCTGGCACTGCCGAGTTGGGCGCGCGGCGGCGCGGCTGCCGACGACATGGCCGCGATCACCGCGGAGATTGAGAAGCGGCACGAAGAGTCCGTGAAGCGCTTGCAGACCTGGATCCGGCAGCCGTCGATCGCGGCGGAAAATCGCGGCATGGCGGAAGGTTGCGAACTTACGATGAACATGCTGCGCGAAGCGGGATTTGCGCAGGTCACGAAAATTCCCACGGACGGGCAGCCGGGAATTTTTGCGACGCTGGACGCGGGCGCACCACGGACAGTCGGGCTTTATTTCATGTACGACGTGAAGCAAGCCGATCCGTCGGAGTGGAGTTCGCCCCCGTTTGAAGCAGCGCTTGTGGATAAGCCAGGGCTTGGAAAAGTGATCATTGGCCGCGGCGCTGTGAACCAGAAGGGGCCTGAGGCTACGTTCCTTGCCGCACTGCATGCCATGCGGGGAGCAGGACGCAAGCTGCCCGTGAATCTGGTTTTTGTCGCCGAAGGAGAAGAGGAGATCGGGTCGCCCCACTTTGCGCAAGTGGTGCGCAAATCCGATGTAGCGGAGGCACTAAAAAAGTGCACGTCGGTGTATATGCCGTACCCGGCGCAGGGGTTGGCCGGCGATGTGACTGTATATCTCGGCGCAAAGGGCGTTGTGGAACTCGAGATGACTTCCAGCGGAGAACGCTGGGGCCGCGGCCCGAAAAAGGATTTGCATTCCAGCAACAAAGCGCGTGTGGATAGCCCAGCGTGGCATCTGGTCGAGGCGCTGGCGAGTCTCGTTTCTCCGGATGGAAACGATCCAGTGATCGAAGGATTTGCGGCTAAGGCGCGGCCGCTTTCTGACGCCGACAAAAAGATGATCGCCGAAGCAGCGCGGCGCTTGAACGAAGCCGACGCGAAAAAGTCGATGGGCGTCGAGCGCTGGGTGCATGACGTGGGCTGGCAGGAGTCGCTGGAACTTCTGGTGTCGCGTCCCACTGTGAATATCGAGGGTCTCGTCGGAGGATACACCGGGCCGGGAGGGAAAACTATTCTGCCGGGAAAGGCTCTCGCGAAAATCGATATGCGGCTCGTGCCGGACATGACGGCAACGGAGGCGCTCGCAGCCTTGAAAGCCCACTTGGCGAAAAAAGGTTTTGGCGACATCGAAGTGAACATGAGCGGCGGCTACGATCCGACGAGCACTTCCGCGGATTCGTCCATCATCCGGGCAGCCGTCGCGGTCTACAAGAAAAATGGGATTGATCCCGTTCTGTTCCCTCGGCTGGCCGGTTCCTGGCCGGGATATATCTTCACCGGCGACCCGTTGCGTTTACCCGCGGGACATTTCGGCCTGGGACATGGCAATGGGGCGCATGCGCCGGATGAGTATTACCTCATCGAATCGAAGAACCCCAAGGTGGCGGGAATGGACCTGGCAGTAAGGTCGCACGTGGAGTTTCTCTACGAAATAGCCCAGACAAGCTAAGCGAAAATTTCAAAAAATTAAGCTTCTTTCAGGGAACTAAAGCGCCCCGGCAACGTCTACATGTTATATCCCCCCGCTGGAGGCGCGTCATGAGGAACCTGGTGCAGGATTTGCGGTATGCGATGCGGCAGTTCCTCAAATCGCCCGGATTCGCTATCAGCGCCGTATTGTCCCTGATGCTAGGGATTGGCGCGACCACGGCCATCTTCAGCGTGGTCTACGGAGTGCTCCTCGACCCTTATCCCTACAAAGACGCGAAGCGGATGGTGCATGTCGAGCTAAAGGATAAGAACGGGCGCGGGCCGCTCCTGATCGTTAATGGGACGCAGGCGGAAGAACTGCGGAAGGCGTCGTCCGTCGAGGACTTCTTTTTGCAGGACGAAAAAAGAGAAAACCTTACGGGCGAAAAGTTTCCGGTAACCGTCCTCGTCGGGCTCTATTCTCCAAACACATTCGACTTCATGGGGGTTCCACCGTTGCTTGGCCGCGAATTTGGCCCTGGCGACGCACCGGGAGGAAATCCTGCGCCGGTGGCGGTGCTGAGCTATCTCTTTTGGCAACGGCAATTCGGCGCGAGTCGCGAAGTGATTGGCAAAACGATTGAACTCGACCACACACCATACACGGTGATTGGCGTGGTGCCGTCGCGATTCACCTGGGGCGATTCCGACGTGTACCTGCCCGCACGGCCTTCTGCGGATCCCCACTACTACGAAAACGCCTTCCTCAGGCTGAAGCCGGGAATTCCATATACGGCGGCGCAGGCGGAGATGCAGGTTCTGGTGGACCGCTTCGCTAAGGAAGATCCGAAAGGCTATCCGCAAGGCATGAAGGCGAAGATTGTCACCTTGAATGAAGAGGTGCTGGGACGCTTTGCGGGGACGATCGTGTTTTTGTTTGGGGCCGTTGTGGTGCTGCTGATCATCGGCTGCGCGAATGTTTCGATCCTGCTGCTGGCGCGAGGTACGGCGCGGCAGCATGAGTTTGCGGTGCGCAGTTCGGTGGGCGCGGGACGCGGGCGGCTGATCCGGCAACTCTTGACGGAGTCGGTGCTTCTGTCGGTAACGGGCGCTGCGCTCGGCGCACTGGCGGCTTACTGGGGAGTGAAAGCGCTTTCCACGATGCTGCCATATTATTCTTTTCCGCACGAGGCGGAGATTCACGTAAACGCCATCGTTTTGTTTTTCAGCGCGGCGATTGCGTTGATGACGGGAATTCTGTTTGGAATATCGCCCGCGTATCAGATTTCGAAGCCACAGTTGGGCGCGCTGATCCAGGCCAGCAGCGCGAAACTCACGGGAAGCGCGCACAGCCGCAACACGCACCGGCTGTTGATCGCAGGCCAAGTGGCACTGACGCTGCTGCTCCTCGCCGGCGCAGGTGGAGCGGTAAAAACCTTTTTGGCAAAGGTGCACACGCCATTGGGTTTCCAGCCAGACCACGTTTTCCAACTGGACGTGGCGCTCCCAAAAGGAACAACCACGACCTGGCAGGAGCGCATCAATGAAAACGAACTGGTGCGGCAAGCAGTGGCGCAAACCCCGGGCGTGGCCGAGGCCGGCGTTTCCACGACGTGGTTCCCTGGTTTCGGCGGATTCACCGCGAAAATTGAGATTCAAAGCAAACCGACGTTGACGGACTCGCAGGCGGTGCTGACGCTCATCAGCCCGCAACTGCTCTCGACGCTGCGCGTTCCTTTGCTGAGAGGAAGAATCTTCGACGACGCCGAATCGAGGCGAGCGGCGCACCTGGCGATGGTCAACCAAGCATTCGTGAAGCAATACCTCGGCGATGTTGACCCCATCGGGCAGAGCGTGCGAAGCCCGCAGCTCAAGATCGATCAACCGAATCTGCTTTCCGCGCTGGCTCCGGATGATTGGCTGGAAGTGATCGGTGTGGTCGGCGACGCAAAAAACGACAGCCTGGAGCGCCCAGTGAAGCCGGCAATTTTTCTGCCATACAGTTTCGTTCTCCCGCCGGATGAAGCGCTTCTCGTCCGCGCGAGCGGCGATCCGGAGACGGCCATTCGCTCGGTGAAGGAGCGCCTGCGGGAAATAAACCCGGAACTGGTCGTGGGCCGGGACCACACGCTTGTATGGTGGCTCGATACAGACGGGTGGGGGAAAGAACGCTTTATCGCCACGCTCTTTGGTCTCTTCGCGGGGTTGGCCCTTATTTTGGCGGCCCTTGGGCTGTACAGCGTCGTCTCGTTTGCCGTTACTCAGAGAACGCAGGAGCTGGGAATTCGCATGGCGCTGGGTGCGCGGCGCGGCAGCGTCGTACAGTTGGTGCTTGGCTCGACGACTGCCATGCTTGGCGCGGGAGTCGCCGTTGGCTTGCTGCTCAGCGTGATTCTGAATCGAGTCGTCGCTTCGTGGGCAGGGGGAAGCTCGCGCGATCCGGCGACATTGTTTGCCGCTGCGGCGATTCTTGTTCTGGTTGCAGGACTCGCTTGCGTCTTGCCGGCCTGGCGTGCCGCTTCCATCGATCCGATGCGCGCTTTGCGAGTGGAATGAAGCTCCTCGACTTTCAGCAGGCGCGGCGCCTTGCGTTTTTACGGGTTTGGGGGAGTGGGCGCCATACGCTGTCGCAGAATTGTTTCGCCCGCCGCAAGGACCAGATCATGTTTTTCCTGTAAAGAACCAATCGTCGGCACAACTATTTTGTCCGGAATCACACCCTCGCCTTCCAGCTTCCGTCCCTTTGGTGAAAACCACAGAATCTCGCTGATCTCCAGCACCCCGCCGCCTTTCATGACGCGGTCGTGCGTGATGCCGAGGACGCAGCCGCACGATTGGCTGCCGACGAGCGTGGCGCGCGCCGCGTCCTGCATCCCGGCGGCAAAAACTTCGGTGGCGCTGGCGGAATACTCGCTGACGAGGATGACGACAGGCGCGGAATAAATCTGGCCGCCGTTCTTGCCAACATAGAACTGCGACTCTTCGGTGTGGTGGCCATCGCGCTCCGTGGCCGTGACTTGCTTTCGAGACATGCGCTTTTCAAACAGTGTCTTGCTGTCGAAGAAGTATCCCGCCATAGCTTCGAGCGTCGCGCCGACTCCCCCGCGGTTTCTGCGCAGGTCGAGAACGAGGCCCGGCGTGCCGCGCAGATTTTGGAGCGCCGTCTTGAAGTCTTTCACGAGCGACGGATGGAACTCATCGAAGCGGACATAGCCGAAGCCCGAGGACAATCTGGCGTAGATGACGCGCGGTGCGTTGGACAAAACCTGGCGCGCGAATTTCGCCTCGAGGATAGAACCATCGGCGCGCTGCAAACTGAGGCTGACCGGAGTTTCGACGGGCGCCGCAAATACATTGCTCAGAACGCGCAACCTGGTGACGCGCTCCGTGGAAGACGGCAAAACCGTTTTGGCGGACTCGGCAAGCCGGTCCGCAATGGGCTGGCCGTCCAGTGCGGTCACAACCATTCCCGGCGCGACGCCTGCTCGCGCTGCATTGCTATCCGGAAAAACGTCCAGCACCACGACTTTGTCTTCCACATAGCCCGGGCGGAATCCCAGGCTGACTCCCTGGTGCTTCTTGCGATTTTCCCACTGTTCGGGAGAGCTGAAGCGTGTGTGCGCGTCATGCAGCTCTGCGGTCATGCGATCCACGATGGAATAGAAATCCTGGTCGTCTTTTGCCGCTTCCACGAACGGCAGATAGCGTTGATGAACATCCTGCCAGTTCACGCCGCTGAATTGCGGGTCGTAGTAATGCTCATCAACCTCTTTCCAGACTTTCTCAAAGACTTCCTGGCGGTCTTTGGGTGCAAGACTGTGTCCGGCGCCGGCCGTGCCGATCGCAAACGCCAAAGCAAGAATCAGAAGGGCAAAAAGCGGGTGGCGGCGTGCGGAGCTGGTCGCTGCGCGGTTCATAATCTCCACGAAGGATGCATTCACGAAACACTTTTACGGCGCAAATGTTGCGTGACGCGCGCGGCGGGGGCCGCAAACGCGGGAGAATAATATCAGTATGGACGCTTGGACGGCGAGAATTGCGGAAGGGTTGGCTCGCTTATCTCGGGGAACCCGCGTTGATCGCCCGCCAAAGACAGCCTAGTTCGGATGGCCCTGCGTTTCGCGGTTCAGTTGTTCGAGGTTTTCGCGGGCCAGCTCATTCTTGGGGTCAATTTGGAGTGCGCGCTCGAAATGCAGCCTCGCTTCCTTCAGGTTTCCCGTCTCCGCCAGCGCACTTCCCAGATTGGCTTCGGCGTTTGCATCCTGCGGATTCAAACGCACCGCGGCGCGGAAGTGCGTGAGCGCTCCGCCAAAGTCGCCCTTGCTGGCCAAAGCGTTTCCGAGGTTGTAGTGAGCATCGAAATAATCGGGGCGGCTGGCAAGCGCCGTTTTTAAGTGCGGAATGGCTCCTTCCACCTGGCCGCTCGCCAGAAGCACAGCACCCAGTGCGTTGTTGGCAATGGGATCTTCGGGACGGATGCGCACCGCTTCGCTGAATTGCAGAAGCGCGCCGGAGAGATTGCCTCTCATCTGGAGCAGCGCGGCGAGGTTATAGTGAGCTTCGAAATCGTCGGGATTATTTTGGATGTGATGGAGCGCCAGAGCTTCCTGGATCTCCCGGCGCGGATCAACACTCGAATCGGCGGATTCGCTTGGCAGCACTTGCAGCCATAGATGCGCCATCTCATCGCTCGCCCGGTTGCCG
The DNA here is from genome assembly GCA_035313865.1 of Candidatus Acidiferrum sp. Classification (GTDB taxonomy): domain Bacteria; phylum Acidobacteriota; class Terriglobia; order Acidiferrales; family UBA7541; genus Acidiferrum. Next base: position 12,179 of record DATFZY010000039.1, on the reverse strand, counting down.
GCCACCACGCGCTTGGGCGGCTGGTTGGGATTGCGAACGTTGTCGGCGGAATTGTCGTAGGTAAAGCGCATGGAGATGGTCGTGCCCTTGGGCAGCAGCGGCGGATCCTCGTAGCGATAAACGGCCTGCCAATTCAAATCCCAATGGCTGATATGAATCAGCGTCTTCTTTGTTCCATCCGGAAAAGTGGCCAGCGCCAACAAATCCTTTCCGAGATAGTGCGCGTGCGGATAAATGGCAAGAATGGTGGCGTCCACAGGCAAAGTGAAATCGTCCGAGACGAGAAAGTTTTTTTCACCGGGCGGAATATCCAGCAGGCGATCGTTATCGAGCTGAATCAGGATGGGATGCAGCGTCGCGGGCTTGTCCGTGAAGTAGAGCCCCAGCGTTGGCTGAATGGGTTCCGGCTTTCCCGAAGGCTGGAAATGCGTGTTCAAAACCAGGTCGGTGTTTTTCTCCAGCCGCAAAGCCATGCCGTCTGGTTCGACATAAGGCGGCGAGCCTGGCTTCCAAAAAAGAAAATGGCTGTCAGGATCGAAGGCTTCCGATTCGATGATGAGTTCCATGCCGCCGAAACCCGCGCCGGGTTCTTTTTCGAGCCGGCGCCCGGACTCCTCGCGGTCCACCAGAATATTGGCATGATGGACAAGCCGTTTGTCGCCCGGACGGATTTCGATGGCCTTTAGCCAATGCGAGCGATTGACAGGGTTTCGAAAAACGAAATTCCAGTACGAATCGCTGCCGCTCGCAGGAAGCACGTACGGTTTTTCAGCCCTGACGATCACGTCCGGCTTGCCGAGTTGCCATCCCGCGGAGAATGTAGGTTTTGCAGGTAAGTCCGCTGCACTGCCTTCGAGCATGCCCTGGTCCACCCACGCCTGGAGAGTGGCGATTTGTTCGTCGGACAATCGCAGCTCGTCCGTAAATTTCAGTTCGCCTGGGTCGGGCAACCACGGCGGCATGATGCGCTTGTCGGTGACAAAAGCAATCTGGCGCGCGTGCGATTTTACATCTGCATAAGTGAGCAGCGGGAAAGGCCCTGCTTCGCCGGGATGATGGCAAAGCGCGCAATTGTGAAAAACAATCGGCGCCACATCACGGTTGAAAGTGACCTCCCGCGCCGCCGTCGCAGGCTGTGGATTGGCCTGGCGTCGAGAAGTCGCATGCCGCGCTGCAAAGCCAACCGAGGCCAGAGCGAGCAGCGCGATAAATCCAGAAAGGGCTTGCGAAGCGCGCGTCATTCCAGGTCCGAGATATAACATCCCACGGCAGGAGCCGTTCCGGCAGACAGCGTCCTGCCGCTGAGCGTAGCCGCAATAGCGTCCTCTAATTCATGAGTAGTGGCAGCGCTGCGCGCTCGGCCAATATCTTCGTAAAGGTTGTCAATACGCCCGTGATACACGAGGCGCCGCGCGGCGTCGAAGACCGCCACTTCCGGCGTAATCTGCACCTGGCTTTCCTTCACCAGAACACGCTGCGGATCGCGCAGCGCCGGCAGCTTATAGCCGAACTCCCGCTCATGCTTGCGGATGGATTCCGCCGATTCCGCCTTGCTCGGATAAACCAGCCAGAACACCGCTTTCCCGGCATGAGCGGCGCTAAGACGTTGAACGGTCGGCGCATAACGATTCGAGATCGGGCAGTCCGTGCGCACGAAAACAAGCACGACGACTCTGCCCGCTGCCATTTTGAGGGGATCCGCCGGATTTCCTTCCAGATCAAGAGCGGAGTTTTGCGCGCTGCGCGAAAGCGAGCCGGAAGACACAAGCCACGCCGCGACAATGGCAATAAGAAGCAGTCTGCCAACTCGAAAGGTGTGCCAAGGCCGGCCCATACATGCCCGTACCGATCGGGCCTATGAATTTTACAGCGGGCCGCAAGCGTTGTCGAAGAGATTAGCGGAGACTAGCGAAGCTGCCCCGGCTCGACGCCCTTCTTGCGGGCCTCGTCGAGCAGCGCATCAATCTTTCCCTGGAGCTCTTTCTTCTTATCTTCAAGGTTGGTGATTTGCTGGTCGACTGGAACGCGGTTGTAGCCCTTGTTGATCTGGTAGCCGCCTGAGGTCGCTGGCGCTTTTCCTTGACTAAAATCCTTGAGATCAGCGAGTTGCTTGTCCGTGTCATCGAGCTGGGATTGCAGCTTTGCGAGCTCTTTCTTGGTATTGGCGATGTACTGTCCATCCGCCTTCGAGCCCGCGCCAGCTTTCCCCAGGTTTTTCGAGTTGCCGACAACCGAGACGCTGCCGCTCAAACCACCAACATCGTCGTTGGTCCACACTTTCTTTGTTTTCTTGGCATCCGCGGGAGCCGTTGCAGAGGAATCTTGTGGCTGCGATGGGGAAACAGCGGGCGCAGGACTCGGATTTGGGGATGGCGCAGGTGCCGGAGCTTGCGCAAAGCAAGTTGCCGAAGCCAAAACCGCGAAAATAGCCAAAAGGCAGATCTGGACGGACACACGCTTCATAAAGCCTCCCCATCTTTCGATGACCGGGGCTGGTTCTAGTACCTTAAACCCATTATATGCCAGAAAGCTTCACGGGTCTGCTACGGCGCCACCAGCAATGCCCAACTCGGCACGGATTGCGGCAAGGGCTTCTTTCGGCGCTCCGATGCGCCGGTATTGGCTATAAAACGTCCGCTCATGAATCGAAATGGTGCTGAATAATTTGCGCCCGTCGAAGTCATACTGCGAGAAGGATGGCATCCACAACCCCGGGAGCATTTCATACCGCTCCTGCATGAAGTGGCTCCCTTTGTTGATCTTCGCCAGGAACAGCCCCACGGTAATGTCGCCGGTGACTTCTCCCTCCACGCGAGCGATTTGGGCTGCCTCCGGATCAATCCACACAAACCCCTTTACCTTGGCGAAGATGGCCGTAGTTCGGTTCGTCGGCTTGTAAGCTGGGTTCGGCTCCATCCTGTATTTGTAAAGAAGGCGCCCATCGCGCGTCTCGGTGGAAACGAGTGTATAGAGAAACGCGGTGCGGGTAGCTTGAATCAGCTCGTCCCGCTCTTTTTGCTTCTTGGCGATTTTCTCGTAAGCATCGTGCTGGGCGTGGCCATCATCTGCCGCCCACGATAGCGCCTTTTCAAGTTTTACAAGTTCCGTGTGATACGCGTCCGCGTTCGCAGGCTTTCCGTCGGGCCCGATGGGAATGTGGTCCACACCAGTCCCCGCCGGAACGACGCGAGAGGTTTTGACGTCCGCCGCTGACGGATCGCCGGAGGTCTTGCGCTGTTCGACGCGCTCCACGCGTTCATATAATTCCAGGGCTCGATCGCACATCTTCTGGTTGATCAGCACGCGATCCAGCAACGAGGATTTATCCGCATCTGTTTGCGCCGGAGTCGGAGCGGGATCTTGAGCGACAGACGGCGCCGCGAATGCCGGTGCGAGGCAGGCGATCAGAATGAAAGTGCGCGCGCGCATGGTTATCAGCGGGTAAAAGGGCTGCAAGTACATTTTAGTTCTGATTCGGTGGGGCACACAATTGTTGCATTCAAACAGGCAACGCCGCGCGGGTAACGCTCAATAAGCTGTCTAAAATGTTCGGCTTGGCCTTCAGGGCTTCGGTTTTTGCGCTTGTTTCTGCTGTTGTTGCTGCTCTTCCGTCCACGGCGGCACGATGCCGTTCACGCGGGCATAAGCAATGGACTGGCCGAGGTGTTCGCCGAAGTGCCCCGTAATCAGGATGAATGAGCCGCGCAAAGTCGTGTCGCGCCCGAACATTTTCTGCGCTTTGTCGGCGTCACCTTCGCCTAGCGCGAGAATCGCGCCGCGAAAATGCGCAAACGAATCCTTCAGAGTTTGCACCGTTTTTGCCTTATCGGTGGAAAGCCCCTGGATGCCCTTCATATCGAGGCCGGCTGGCGGCGCCGTCCCCAGCGCTCGCGCGAGCCCATAGTTCGCGGCCACGATATGGGTAAAAACCTCCCCAACCGAGCGGACCCCTTCGCCCGGCTTCCAGGTGTACTTCTCAGCGGGCATGGCCTCCGCAAGCTGAACATACCGCTGCTCGTAGTAGGCGATTTCCGCAAGGAACTCGGCTCGATATCCGCTTGATGGGGCTTCTGTGGCTAATGGGGTTCTGGCGATGAGCTTGTCCTGAGCGCAGGCTGCGCTGCCAAACCCCAGGGCGAGCAGCGTAAGTCCAAGAAAATAAACAGGGATACGTTTCATGAAGTCCTCCAGGTTAATCATCTCGAATTAAAGTTCTTTCACGTTGAAACTCGATCGCCCTGAACCCGGTAAAATAGAACAAGGCGTAAAGTACACCCGAAAAGTATGAAAGCAAAGGGGTCCTTCCATCGTCTATATAGTTGGGAACGATTCGTCCCGCTTAGCCGTATAACACTGAGAGGTCGGAGGTCTGTTTGGGCGTTACTCCTATTGAAGGATTGGGCAGTTACGGGCGGGTGATCCCGCGCGCCGAACGAGTGCCCCTGGCATCCAAAGGGTTCCGCAACGCTGCGGTAACCATGATCGAGACGCTCAAGCTCTCGCTTGACGCCCTCCGTGCCCATAAACTCCGCAGTTTCTTGACGTTACTGGGTGTCATTCTGGCGGTAACAACCCTCGTCGGGGTCATGAGCGTTGTCGCCGGACTCAATTTCTACGTTGCCGACAAAATTGCCAACCTGGGCGCAAACGTCTACGTCTTGACGCGCTTCGGGATCATCACCAGCAACGACGAATGGATTAAGGCGCAAAAGCGGCCGCTCATCACCATGGATGAGTACAAGAACCTCAAAGAGGGGATGCACACCACGAGCCAGATTGCAGCCATCCTGGCCACTTCCTCCGACGTACGCTCCGGGAATGAACTCCTGGAAGACGTAAACATCGAAGGAGTTTCCTCGAACTACTCCGAGGTGCGAAGTCTGAATATTGCGTCGGGCAGGTTCCTGACGGAAGCCGATGAAACGCACCACTCGCCGGTCTGCTTCATTGGCTCGGACCTCGTCCGGAAATTTTTCTATAACGTGGACCCCATTGGAAGAACGATTCGAGCCGGCTCACACAGCTACGTGGTCGTAGGCGTGGCGGAAACCATCGGCAGCGCTTTCGGACAATCGCAGGACCGCTTCCTGTTCATCCCGCTCGGCACCTACAGCAAGGAATGGGGCACGCAGCGGGATTCGCTCACGCTCTTCATGCAGGCAGGGAATGCGGAGATGATGAGCGCGTCAGAAGACGAAGCGCGGATGTTGTTGCGCGCGTGGCGGCACCAGCCGTGGAGCGCCGCGGACAGTTTCGGGATCATCGGCTCGGATTCCATCATGGGTCTGTGGAAAGAGCTGACCGGCAACATTTTCATGGTGGCCGTTGGATTGACGGCGGTGTTTCTGGTGGTTGGCGGAATCGTGATCATGAACATCATGCTGGCCAGCGTCACGGAACGTACACGCGAGATTGGATTGCGGCGTTCGCTGGGCGCGAGAAAGAAACACATTCTGTTTCAGTTTGTGACCGAATCGTCCGTGTTGGCCGCGACTGGCGGGCTGATCGGCATCTGTCTGGCGTATGCCCTGGTTGCCGTGTGCAGGGCTCTGACAGCCATCCCCATGCGAACGCCCATCAGCGCCGTGATTTTGTCGCTGAGCGTTTCCACGGCGGTCGGCCTTTTCTTTGGAATCTATCCCGCGATGCGAGCCGCAAAGCTCGATCCCATTGAAGCGTTGCGGTCCGATGGCTGAGGAGCGTTGATCCCGCAAAGCGGAATCACACAAATACAAAATGGCCCAACAACACGGCGAAAATCTGAAGCAGGCGATGGACACGCTCCGCGCGCACAAGCTGCGCAGCACGCTCACGGTGTTTGGCGTGGTGCTGGGCGTAAGCGTGATCATGCTCGTCGCGGCGCTGATCACTGGCTTTGATGCCCAGGTACAGGAAAATATCAAGCAGTTCGGCGCGGACACCGGGTTCGTCTCGCGCTTTGAGCAAGGACCGCACAACGGCCGGCGTCCCAAGGAGGAGCGCGAGCGCAAACCGCTTACCCTCGAAGACGCGCAGGCCATTCAGCAGCTCTGTCCTGCCGTAAAAAACGTTACCGTCTTCCTGACCTGGTGGGAGCAGGACCACAAAGTGCGCACCAAGTCCGGCGAAGTGACTTCCATCGATTACCGCGGCGTACAGCCGAATTTCGGGCAGGTGTATGCCAACGCGTCCGTTCTGGACGGTCGGTTCATCAGCGAAGGGGATGATTTGCACCACGAGAAAGTGGTGCTGCTCGGAGAAAACGCTGCTCCGGTGCTTTTCCCGGAAGGTTCACCGGTCGGAAAAGACGTAATGATCGATGGTTCTCCGTTTCGAGTGATCGGCGTGGTCGAAAAACCAAAAGGTATGTTTGGCGGAGACGACGAAGACAAGCGCGTGCTGATTCCCTACAGCACATTTCACAAAATTTATCCCGGTGCGTACGAGAACCAGATCCGCTTTCAGGCATATCCAAATCAATTGGATACTGCTGTGGATCAGGCTACCGAAGTGCTCCGCCGGCGGCGCAACGTTCCTTACGACGGCAGAAACAACTTTTCCATCAACACCTCGCAGCAGGAGATTGAACAGTTTCACAGCATCCTGCGCATGGTCGCGCTGGCGACGTTTGTGCTCAGCGGAATTGGTTTGCTGATTGGCGGCGTCGGCGTGATGAACATCATGCTCGTCAGCGTGACGGAGCGGACGCGCGAAATCGGCATCCGCAAAGCGATCGGCGCCAAAAGCAAAGATATTACCTGGCAATTTCTGCTCGAGGCGATGACGCTTACGGGCGCGGGTGGCGTAATCGCGCTCGTACTGGTGAATGGTTTGGTGATTTTGGTCCGCGTGGGATTGAAGTGGCCAGGAAGCGTGCCGTTGTGGGCCGCAGCCACGGGTATCATCGTCAGTGTGACCGTAGGTTTGGTCTTCGGCGTGTGGCCTGCGATGAAGGCGGCGAAGCTGGATCCTGTCGAAGCTCTGCGCTACGAATAACTCCCAACGAGTATTGCTGCTCGCCGGAGAGGAACGTCTGAAGCATTCAGAAAAATCAAACTACTTAAACGGAGTTGGGTCTGTCGACGGTGCAGAGGCAGAAGCCTCGCCCGTTTGCGGTACCGGTGTCGCGGACGAACGTCGTTGCGCCTGGGCCTTCTGCTTTGATTTCGGAGCTTTGCCCTTTACCGGAACGGCCGCTTCCGGATTCGCGAGCATTTTGGTCTCCGCTGGAGGCGCCAAATCGCCTCGAGATTTTGGCTGGACTGCGGCGATGGATGGAATCGCTTGGGCATGGAACCAATCGCGCAGAGAGCCTCCGGCGACGAGCGCGCCTGCGAGCAGCAGAATCGCCGATGTGATGGCCAGAACATCGCGCGGATGAGCCGGACGCATGAACCAGTAGGACTGTTTCGGCGTCGCAGTCAGCTTATTCCCGCAGCGAGCCACCAGATAAAGCGCGCGCGCCAGATCGTTGCCGGACTGGTAGCGTTCCTCCGGATTCTTCGCGAGGCAGCGCGCCACGATTCGATCGATGGCTGCCGGCACCTCTGGATTGAGTTTGGAAGGGGGGATGGGATTCGACGTAAGAATCTGTGCACAGACGTCGCCAAGAGAATTTCCATCGAAGGGCCGGATGCCGGTAATCATTTCGTAGAGCACGACTCCCAGCGAAAACAGATCGGATCGACCGTCCTGTTTCTTCCCTTCAATTTGTTCGGGAGAAAGATAAGCGGGTGTGCCGAGCACGCGGTCGGAGCCGGTCACTTGCGAGGCGAATCGAGCGACGCCGAAATCGACCAGTTTTACCTTGTCATCTTCGGTGACGCGAATGTTGCTTGGCTTCACGTCGCCGTGGATGATCCCGGCGCGGTGAGCGTGAAAGAGCGCGGAAGCAAGATCGGCAGCCCAGATCGCGGCAGTGGAAAAAGGGATTGGGGAGCGCGCAAGCAATTGCTCGAGATTTTGCCCGGAAACGAATTCCATGACGAGAAATGGAGCACCTCCCGTGTCGGTTCCGATGTCGTACAGTTGCGCGATGGAACTGTGGGAAAGCTGGCCGATGGTTTGCGCTTCGCAGAGGAATTGCTGCTCGCTGTTCCTGCCAAAACCCTGAAGAAACGACTTCACGGCGACAGTGCGGCCGATGATGGTGTCGCGAGCTTTGTCCACGCGGCTGGTTGCGCCGCATCCGAGAGTCTCGATGATTTCGTAGCGGCCGGTCTGGACCTTTGGGCTCATGCGGAACGCAACAATCGTGTGGCGCGCTCGCGGAAAGTGGAGGTGTGTGCCTGCGGCTGCCCCGCAACCTTGCGCCGTGCCAGCGGGTACAATTCCGCGGCCAGAAGATCCACGGACTGATAGCGGTGGACGGGATCTTTTTCCAGGCACTTGGCCACGATGGAATCGAATGCGGTCGGAACAGAAGGATTCGCTTGCGAAACGGGAAGCGGTTTGGAAGAGAGCACCCGCGTGCAGATTCCCTGGAGCGAATCGGAGTCAAACGGGCGCTTGCCGGTGACCATTTCGTACAGAACCACGCCGAGAGAGAAAATGTCCGAGCGCGCGTCCTGCGAGCGCCCAATAATCTGTTCAGGGCACCAGTAGGCCGGCGTGCCGAGGAGCGGCGTGTCTTTCTTGTCGTGGCTGGCAAGCCGCGCCATACCGAAGTCCGTCAGTTTCACGCGGCCGTCATCGAGAATCAGAATATTGGCGGGCTTGATGTCGCCGTGGATGACGCCTCGGCGGTGCGCCAGGTGAAGGGCCGAAGCAATTTCGCCCATCCATGCGCACGCGCGCGGCAGGGGAATGCTGCCTTTGCCCAGCAGCTTATCGAGCGGCTGGCCTTCCAGGAATTCCATGACGAGATAGGGCGTTTGCGTCGGTTCGTCGATGCCCATGTCATGGAGAGTGACGACGCAGGGGTGCGAGAGCTGGCCGACGACGCGCGCTTCCTGCAAGAACTTGTCGCGGCCCGCGCCTTGCGCCAGCGCCGGAGAAAATAGCTTGATGGCGACGATGCGCCCAATCATGGGATCGTGCGCGCGCACGACTTTGCTGTTCGCGCCCGTCCCGATCACATCAATGACTTCGTAGCGGCCTACTTGCATAGTGGCCCTTTCCCTCAGAATAGAGCACGCCTTACAGCTTGAAGCATACGGAAGGGGGTTGTTCTATTAAATGAAGCAGGCGTCCTACTGGGAAGAGTACGAAAGTACTGGAGCAAACGATTCAGATAAGAGAGTTCTCATCCGCGCGACGCGCAGCCGCGTTCGGAGAGCACGCGTTTCCGCAAGCGATGAAGAATAGTTCGAGGGCGAAGAAGAGTTGCGAAATCTCTCCGTCACGAAAAACGCAAAAGTACCCGGTACTCTCAGCGACTCGGCCAGGGTTTCTGAAAGCGGGACTCCTTATGGATTTTTCAATGGTGCAAGCGCGGGAGCGCCCGTGAGACGCGCGGGAAATTCCCGGACAAACGCGGCCATGGAGGGATGCCAGAGGCCGTTGAATCCGAAGTGATACATTTCTTTTATCGCTTGCTCGGGCGGCAGTTTTTCAAACGCGATGCGATAGGTTGCGACGAAGACGCCGGTGCGATCGTCGCCGTAGCGGCAATGAACAAAAACTTTTTCCTGCGGATTATCGCGAAAAACGGAAAGAAACTGAAGGACCTGTTCATCGGTCGGAGGAGACCATCCGTCCACGGGGATGTGCACGAAGCGAATCCCCAATGATTCCGAGGTTTTTTGCTCCCATGCAATTTTCGCGGGATCTTCTTTCCGGAGATTGACGATGGTGGTGATGCCGATTTTTTTCAGTTCCACGAGGCCGGGATCTCTGGGTTGCGCGCCGCGATACAAATGATCATTAATTTTTCCAGAGTTGGGAACGCCGGGAATGAGAAGTTTTTCGGCGTAAGCGGAACGCATGGAGGAAGGTGGGGCACCTTGCGATTGCGTTTGCGCGGAGACGCGCGGCGGATTTGTGGAGAGCAAAGCAAACGAAAGAACGAGGAGCAATTTCTTCATATGGCGTTCGATGCATTCAGTTTAGCGCGAGATGGAGGCGCGCCAAAGGCGCCGCCAACGGTGTAGTTGCGCAGAAAGGGCACCACTACAAATAGACGTGGTACGAAAACGTCAACCACATTTTGCGTTTTCCTCTTGACACGGAATTCGCCGACGTTGATACTGCAAATCCAGATTCTGGGGGACGTGGAAGCGCCAGGCGGACCGGAGTCGAGGATTTGCAATTGGTCCGTAAACACTACACGTAGCCGGCCCGGGTTCTAAACAAAAAATCGAGCGCGTAGTTTAAGCTTCGCGCCCGTATTTCAGGCGCGAGATTTGCTGTGAGGCTGAGCGAAACCCACCGGCCCGCGGCAGGGCATTGGCGTTTTAAATTGCTTTTGTGACGTGGCCGCGAGGCGGTCGATACGAAGGTCGGCTGCCAAGCGGTCGCCTTTTTCTCTAGTCCGGGGGACGGATAGTTTTCGGTTTTAGGCAATTGGCGGTGGCTCACAGGGTCCACCCAGCGCCCTGCGGGATGCGATGCAGTGGAGTAAAATTAAAGGGTTCCCCTGCGTGGTGGGAGCTCGAGGTAAGCGGAGGAACGGGATGGCGACAGTGAAACAAGCATTGACTGGGAATTCCCGCATCACGGATATGACTCCGGAGAATGCGGAAGCGGCGGTCGGCAAAGGCCTGCCTTTTGAAAGGTTTTTTACGGACGGAAAGATGTCTCCGTTCGACGCGGTGGAGTGGGAGAAGCGCACCGCCCTGATCGGAAACGAAAAGGGCGTGACGATCTTCCGGCAGGAAGACGTCGAAGTGCCGAAGGGCTGGTCGCAGACGGCGACGAACATCGTCACCAGCAAATATTTCCACGGCAAGCCGGGGACGCGCGAGCGCGAAGGCTCGGTGCGGCAGCTCATCAGCCGCGTGGTGAATACCATTGTGCGCTGGGGGCAGGAAGGCAGCTACTTCGACTGCGACGCGTCGCGCGACGCGTTCAAGGACGAGCTGACGCACCTGCTCGTCGAGCAGAAGATGGCTTTCAATTCGCCGGTGTGGTTCAACGTGGGCGTGCAGGCCAAGCCGCAATGCTCGGCGTGCTTCATCAATTCCGTGCAGGACAACATGGAATCGATCATGGGACTGACACGGACGGAAGGCATGCTGTTCAAGTGGGGCTCGGGAACGGGGACGAATTTTTCTTCGCTGCGCGGCAGCAAGGAAACTTTGTCCGGCGGCGGCATAGCATCGGGTCCGGTGAGCTTCATGAAGGGTTTTGACGCGTTTGCGGGCGTCATCAAGAGCGGCGGCAAGACGCGGCGAGCGGCGAAGATGGTGATTCTGAATATCGATCATCCGGACATCGTTGAGTTCATCGAATGCAAGACGAAGGAAGAGCGCAAGGCGCAGGTGCTGATCGCCAACGGCTACGATGCGGGGATCGACGGCGACGCGTACAGCTCGATTTTCTTCCAGAACGCGAACCACTCGGTGCGCGTGACGGACGACTTCATGCGCGCGGCGGAAGAGGACCGCGACTGGTGGACACGCAACGTGACGGACGGGCAGCCTGCGGAGAAGATGCGCGCGCGCGACCTGCTCTACAAGGTTTCTGAATCGACGTGGCGTTGCGGCGATCCGGGGATGCAGTACGACACGACGATTAATCGGTGGCACACGTCGAAGAACACGGCGCGCATCAATGCGTCGAATCCGTGCTCGGAATACATGTTCCTCGACGATACGGCGTGCAATCTGGCTTCGCTGAACCTGATGAAGTTCCTTGGGCCGAACAGCCAGTTTGACGTGACGGCGTTCAAGCATGCGGTAGATGTGACCATCACGGCGCAGGAAATTCTGGTGGACAACGCCAGCTATCCAACCGATAGGATTGCTAAGAATTCGCACGAGTTCCGGCCACTCGGCCTGGGCTACGCCAATCTTGGTGCGTTGCTGATGTCTCTGGCGCTGCCTTACGACTCCGACGAAGGGCGCGATATGGGCGGAGCGATCACCGCGCTGATGTGCGGCGAAGCTTACGCACAGTCTTCGCGCATTGCGGAAAGAATGGGTGCGTTCCCCGGCTACGAAGTGAACCGCGAGCCGATGCTGGACGTGATGCGCATGCACCGCGACGCGATGCGCGGAATCAAGCCCGAGCACGTGCAGACGGAATTGTTCCTGGCAGCG
>DATFZY010000038.1:0-2346 GCA_035313865.1 Candidatus Acidiferrum sp. | reverse complement strand
GGCCCCTCGGAAGAGTCGAGAGCTGCGCTGGCGAGCCGTGTGTCGCCCAGTAGCGCACCAGCAACATCTGCATGGTGGTGGGCGCGTAGCCGGCGATAGTGAAAAATTGCGCAGGCCGGGCGGCCTCGGTCCATTTGTCGCGGTCACGCAGGCGGACTTTTTCAGATTGCACTTCGACGGCTTCATCAATATCCGTCTCGCGCGAATTCTTCCCCTTTATTTCGAAGGAGCGAGGAGTCCAGTCATTTGCCGAAGTAAATGCGGCGGTCAACGGCACGGGAGAGCTGCGATCGGTGAACTTGAAGTCAATTTTTGCGCTGAGCCCATCGCCGTCGCGGGTGATTTGGTAGGTTTCCTCGCCGATGGGCTGCTCGAGTTTGTGCAGGATGAATTTTCCTTGCTCGACGGGAGCGGAAGACTGCGCGAGAGCGGTTAGCTGCAGCGGCTTGGCGATGACCAACGCGAGGAAAAATGCAAATAACGCGCCGCCGATGGGTTTGAGATGCCGCGTACGGATCGATTCCATGTCACTCCTCGAAATTCACGACGCAGCATAACCGCCCGGAGGCTGGCTCGCAAGGGAGACTCGACCCGCTGGCGATTTCATCGAAAAAGAAGATGGCCGGCGCGCTGCAACCTCGCGGGTCGTCGCGGGCACCACCGCAAAACCGGTACTTCAGCAACAAAAGCCGCAGTGTTCCTGTATGGCCGGCGTCGTCGCTGAAGCCACAACCCGCAAAGATTATCGAATTCGACACTAACTCGGATGCCTTCTTGGTGTGAATTGCGGTCTCTTTCGTTTCCGGCGGGCATCATTTCGTACGTGCTTAAACCCCACTAATACAATGACTTACAGCCGCTGTGGGCCTGATGCGCAAGCGCGGTCCGAACCACCTGCCTTGGAAAAACCTTTGCCTGTCATTCCGGACAGTAAAAGGGAGTAGCCCAAAAACTGTACGGACGTTCTATTTCCACGCGCGGAGCCCAAAGCTACTCTGCTTCCAGTCACCCTGCTGGTGCCCGCAGGGAGAGGAAGGAACTTATGTCCCACTGGATAGGAACCACATCCCCCTCCGATGCTGGAATGAACGATTTTAAAGAGTGTCTGAAAAACCTGCGCGACGGGCAGTCTGAAGAAGCGCTGCAACACGCCCGGCGCGCCCTTGGCATTGCTCCGAAAAACCCATTTTATCTTTCCTACACCGGCCTGCTGGCCGCGCTGGCTGAGAAACAATTCGGCGACGCGGAATCGCTGTGCCGCGAAGCGCTGGGCATGAAGCATAATCACGCCCAGCTGTATCTGAATCTGGCGGAAGTTTATTACCAGGCCGGACGCACGTCGGAGGCGATCAGCACGCTGGAAAAAGGGCTGGTGTCGGCGGGAAGAGATTTCCGCATCCGGCGCGCGCTGGAAAAAATCGGCGTGCGGCGCATGCCGGTGCTCACTTTCCTGCACCGCAGCCATCCGATGAATCGCACGTTGGGAAGATTGCGTCACCGGCTGACCGGCACGCATAAAGCTGCTTAGTCTGACGAGATCGTTTGGCGCGGTTGTATGGGTAGTTTGCAGCGCTGGTTTTCGGATTTGAGATCCTCCTGTGCGCAGTGCGGGGCGGGTAGCCTGGCGGGGCCGCCCGTCCCGTCCCCCTCTTCTTGGATTGACCAATTCCAGCAGGCTTAGTGATCGCGAAGCGTTGGAAACGCGGCTTTCAGCCCTGCCCCAGCGGCAGGAAATATTGCGTGCCTTTTACTGGCTGGCGCAGGCGGCGGAGTAGTTCCTGCAAGTCCTGGTTGCGTTCCACGAAATCAATTTCCGAAGTATCCACCACCAGCAAGTTCGCGCCCGAATAGCGGAAGAAAAAATGTTCGTAGGCGTTGGCCACGGCTTCCACATATTCCGGAGAAATTTGCGTTTCCGCAGGATCGCCTTTTTTGGAGACGCGCTTGCGCAGGACTTCAGGCTTGGCTTGCAGATAGATCACCAGATCGGGCGCGGGAACCGAGGGCGCGAGCATTTCGAAGAATCGTTCGTAGAGTTTGAGCTCTTCGTTGTCCAGATTCAGGTAGGCGAAGATTTTATCTTTCTCGAAAAGAAAGTCGCTGACGATGGGCGCGGGATTCGTTTCCGGACGAGTATCCAGCAAGCGGCGATGGCGCTCGTAGAGAAAATACATTTGCGCGCGGAAGGCGGAGCCGGGTTTTTCGTCGTAGAAATCGCTGAGGAAGGGATTGTCGTCGGCGTCGAAGATGCGGCGGGCGTGCAGTTGCTCGGCGAGAACTTTCGCGAGCGTGGACTTGCCGACGCGAATCGGTCCCTCGATGACGATGTGGCGCGGCGGTTTGAAG
>DATFZY010000037.1:0-2380 GCA_035313865.1 Candidatus Acidiferrum sp. | reverse complement strand
CTGAACGCCGAGCCCAATCTGCCTCTGGCCTAGCGAAAGCAAATCGCGGTTCGGATCGTCGTCAGGCGGTTAATTTCCGATACCGTAACTCTCCGGGCCACCTGCTACATGAAGGAACCCCTAGAACATAACCGCAATGGTATTGTCCGTGTTACCATCCGCCGACGTGGCTTGACCAGAAAGGCGCAGCGGTGTCTCAAGCCGCCGACACGTGTGCCAGGCTTAGCTTCAAGGTTCGTTTGGATGAATACCAAGCAAGCAAAAGACTTTCTCGTTGAGCAAGCCACCAAACAAGCGGCTCTTGATAACCTGCCGTTGTCTGATCTCGAAAAGAAAATGATGTATTTCACAGAGAGCGACCCGGTTTCGTGCGCAGATCCGCTCGAATTGAATGACGCGTTTGAAGCGCAATACGACACAGCAGAATATGAAGCGAAGATGTCGCGCCTTCTCCAGCACGCTTATGACAGGCTGAAAGTGGAAAACTCCGATTCAAAGCGCGTATGGGACCAATCTGTTCGCGACCTTCGCAAGGGAGATCACTACGTCCTCGTTTTGTTGGATCTCGAACCTACCAGCGAGCATCCGACGCGTGATTCCTTCAAACTCGTTGGAACCGGTCTACTCATTGCCCTGGGCTTCGGAATTGCGGTGTTCGCGTCTGTGAAATACAACATCGATGTGGAACGCTACCGGAAAGCTCTTATAGTCATTTTCGTCGGCGGGTTTCTTATCGCAACGGGATCGCTCCGCGCTCTTTACCGGGTTGCTGTCGTATGGTTCCATCGCCGAGCGAACCAAAACGAATGAGTATATCGATTGTGTGCCGCACCGTTAGGCTGGAAGAACAGCTGTGGTCGGTTGGGCGGCTAAACGTTTAATCTGAAGCTGGGTTCCTTTGGCGGGTAAATCCATTGATGGCGCCTTCCGTCAAGCGGCTCAGCAGGTACCACCACAGCGTCCCGACGACCACCACCCAGATTGCGGCGAGTGGCGCGAACTTCGGCGTCAACGCATAAGCTACGAGCGAAATCGGGAAGTCCGCGCGCGCCACGAAGTTCCACATGACGCTCAGATACTGCAATCCCGGCACGAAAAATTGCAGCGTGCTCATCAGGCAGGCGCAGAAATGCAGGATCGGCAGGAAATAGACCCAGTCGGGATGCGTTTGACGAGTCAAGCTTCGCGCTCCTTGCGAAACTGGTCGCGGCCCTTCGTGCGCCGCTTCGAAATCACCCGAAACATTTTTCATAAAGTTATCGGAGCCTTTCGAATCTGTGTGCGAACTCAGCAATCTTTGTGGGTCGTGGCTTTAGCCACCACATGAACCGCGGCGAATCCGGGCGGCTTTAGCCGCTGAAGTTCCGCTTTTGCGGTTCTCACACACTCTCTGTAGTCCGGCCATCGAGCCAAGAATCTAAATCAGCGGCGGCTCGTAAATGTAAGCCATGCCATCGCGCGTCATCGCATACGCCTTCGATCCATCCACGCTCCAGCGCAGGTCCGCGATTCCTTCCGCGGCGTACTCGTCGAACGCCGTCCCGCGGCCCAGGTCCACCAGAAACAAGCGGCCCTTCGCCGAATTCTTCAGCCACGAGCTGTAGCAGATGCACAGCGGCAGGTGCGGATGGCACACGCAAAATTCCGCGCCAAAAGGCAGCGGCTCGAACGCCAGGCTTTCCACGTCCAGCCTGTAAGCCTGTCCCGCCGCGCAATAAATAATCTGCCGGCTGTCGGGCGTCCACGTGAGGTCGGTGATGTGTCCCTGCGCTTGAAACACATTTTGCGTGCGCAGCGCGGGCACATCGGCCAGCACGATGGAATCATCGGCCCAATCGCCGCGAATTTCGATCACGCTCGCGAGAATGTTTTCGTCAGGGCTGAAAGCCGTGCGCCCATAACCGCCGAACGCGCCCTCTTCCCCGAATTCCGCCTCGTAAGTTTGCCGCTCGAAGCCATCCGGCACTCCCATTTCTTTCGTCGGCGCCTGCGCGAAAGGCAGTGCGCCAAGTCCCGCCGTCCACAGCCGCAAGGTCGCGCCTTTGCCGCCCGCCGAAGCCGCTGCGAAAAAATTCCCCGCGCCGGACCACGCCAGGCAGCCCGGAAAATTCTTGAAATCGCCGAACGTGCCCAGCAGCATCTTTCCCGTCAGATCGAAAATGTGCAGCGCGGGCTGCCACGCGCCCCAAGCCGCCACCAGGTGACGCGCCGAAGGCGACCACGCAAACGCCGCCGCGAAATCCTGCACGGCTGCCACGCCCGCCGCCGGACCAGCCGCTTCCTGCGGCACCGCCAGCGCCAGCGTCGGCCCAGTCCGTTCAATGTCATACAGCACCACGCGCTGCGACCCGCCGTGGTCGGGAGGAGCGATCGAACTCAC
>DATFZY010000036.1:0-33974 GCA_035313865.1 Candidatus Acidiferrum sp. | reverse complement strand
CAGTGCTCGGCGGCGGGTTTGCTGTTCCGTTTCCAAATCCCGTGCTCGCAACCGTCCCCTTAATCCCTTTGTCTCCGCCGGTCCCGTTGCCGTATCCCGGCCCCCCTGGCAATGCAGGCGAACCCAGCCGGTTCGCGTTCGAGGCATGTTGCGGATCGCCCTTGCCTGCCATTCCGTTCGGATCGCCAAAACCGCCCGTCTGCACCTTATCCACTGGCGCCTTCACCGTGGCCGGCGCAGCGCTGCCCGAGCCCAGGTTGTTCACCTTCACGTCTTCCTTGGGCCTCTTCGGGTCTTTCGTCTGAACATCAATCTTTACCGGATCGAGATGCGCCTGCATCTCTGGAGCCAGCGCCTCCACCTTTTGCACCTTCGGCTGAATCGCCTTCGGAATCTCAAAAATGTGCGGCTTCTTCGGATCCAGCTTCACCGGCTCGACCACCTCCGGCTTCGGCTGCACCGGCGCTGTCTTCACTTTTGCTATCTTGGGTGCCGGCGGTGGTGGCGGGGGCGGGACGGGAATCTCCGTCAACGGGCTCGCTATAATTACGTTCTGCAAATGAAGCGCTGTTTTCAGTTGATCCGGATAGATCAGCGGAATCAGCACGCAGAACGTCAGTATGGCTAGTTGCACTCCCGCGCTGACCCCAATTCGGTCCCAGCGTGGCTTTCCCTCTGGCAGCAACGCGAGTCGCGCGGGTACCGATTTCGTCCCAATGGCCGCCTTCCATGCGTCTGCATTGGGCATACGTCGCCGGTCTGCGTCGAATCCGACGCCCAGCCGCGTCGTCTTTCTTGGTGGATCTGCAATCATGGTTGTCATCCGCTTGCCGCCCTCGAAATTATTTCCGTCTTGGGAATTCGGACTTTTAGGAAGGCCTGGCGTTCCCAAGTTCGCCAGAAATTCTGCTGCGTCCGCGCTACCAGTACGAGGGTACTGACTGGGCTGAGGGTGTCCTAATAGGACTTTCGTACTAGCGTCGCGAAGTCGCTAATGGTCCCACCGCACAGGGTCTTCGACCAGACTCCTAACCCGGCGGGGCCGTTCTTGTTGCGGGGGCGGGAAGCGCAACCCGTATAGGATACCGCAATCCAGCCCTTCGGCGTCCGTACTTTTGCGTCCTGGTCCTCCCGAGCTGGATTAAGCTCTTAGGATGCTCAGCCTAGGTCCAACGTTGGATGCTCTGCCATACTCTAAATACCTGAGTTGCGTATGAGACAAGAGGTCCCAGACCGCTCCAACGCAAAGACCGCTTCCCGCGTCTCTGCCCCTGCCCAGGCTACCGTCGCCAGTCTCGAGTGGCTTTACGGGCAGGCCAACGCAAGCCGCTGGGGCCTGTCTCGTGCCGACTTTGCCGCTGCGCTTGATCGCTGCGCGCAGAAACGATTGGCAACCGGCGCACTGCCCCCGGCCAAGCTCGAAGAATATCTTCGCTCTCTCCATCTCGAGGATCTCGCGCTCGCCACTGCGTGCCTCGAAAATTGCGAACCCGCCTGGGAACATTTTGTCGCCGCCTATCGCGTCTATCTCCGCGCCGCCGCCTCCGCGGTTCTTCGTTGCAGCTCGAGCTCTCCGGCAGCCCGCGACCTCGCCGATTCCTTATTCGCAGAGCTTTATGGCCTCGCCGATGGCTCCCGCCGCGACACCTCGCTGCTTCGTTATTTCCACGGCCGCAGCACCCTCAAAACCTGGCTACGCGCCGTTCTCGCCCAGCGCCACATTGATGCCATCCGCGCTGGCCGCCGCTTCGAATCTCTCAACGACGAGGATTCACAGAGCGGCGCGCCTAGAATTATTGCCGCCGTTTCTGTGCAGCCCGCTGACCCGCACCGCGAACGCTATGCCGCTCTCTTCGTCCGCGCCCTGCAAACCGCCCTCAGTTCCCTCGACGCGCGCGACGACCAGCGCCTCCGTCTCTACTACGCCGAAGAAAAAACTCTCGCTGAAATCGGCCGCCAGCTCGGCGAACACGAATCCAGCGTCTCGCGCAATCTCGACCGCATCCGCATCGCTCTTCGCCAGTCCGTGGAACGGACTCTTCGCAACGGTTGCCCTGCCGCCAATGGTTTCGCTGCCGAACCGGGTCTGAGTGATGCACAAATTTCTTTATGCCTCGAATACGCCGCCGCGGACGCCTCCTTCGATCTCGAAAAGCTCCTCCAGCGCAACCGCCCTGGCCCCGTCGCGGAGGGCCCCAAGCCATGACCACTCGGCCCAGCATGCCAATTTGCAAGAACACGGCCAGCCCGCGTTCTAAGAAAGGGAAGAAAGGAGAAGACCATGGCGCCTGATGACAGCGACCGCATCTTTGAAAAAGCTCTCGCGCGCCATCTCCGTTCGTCTGCCTCCTCCGGCCCGGATTCGAGCGCTCTCCGCGGATCACCGCGCGAAGCTTGTCCCGATCCGGAAACCCTCGCCGCTTATCACGATGGCTCGCTTTCTTCCCAGGAACTTACCCTTTGGAAGCAGCACGTCGTCGCCTGCGAAAATTGCCAGCTAGTCCTCGCTCATCTCGCAACGCCTCTCGAAATCCCCGTCAGCGCGGCGAGCAAAGAACCCGTTCTGGCAAACCAACGGCCTGCTTCTTCTCCGGCCTCCACTTCCCCGGCCATCATCGCACGGCCACCACGCCGCCCTCCCAGCATGCGTTGGCTCTGGCTCGTTCCCGCTGGCGCCGCTGCCGCCGGCCTCATCGCGTGGATCTCTTTGAACCAGCAAAAGCCTCTGCCACTTGCGCAACCGACTTCCGCGGAAGTAGCGGAAAACCGCCCTGAACCTGGTGCCGCGGCGCCTTCCGCTCCGGTATCGCGCGTGGTTCCTCCCCAGCACAAAGATAAAGATATACCCGCAAGCCGTTCCACAGGCGCAATCTCCTCTGGTTCGCCGCTGCAGCGCGATGACGCCTCCAAGCAACTCAACAACCGCGTACAGTCGGCCCAACAGGCTCCCAATCAGTACGCGGGTGCCCCCTCTCATGGACCGTCCCTGAGCCTGCAAAATCAGCAGCGACAACAAACTTCAGGCGTCAGGGACGCTGGCGCAACCACGGGAGCCGCCGTCCTTGATCAAAAAAAGGCCGCCACACCTTCCTCCAATCGTCAAGATCGCGGGAAAGCAGCCGCACCTCCGCCTCCACCTTCGAGCGAACCAAGCTTCCTGGCCGATGAAACGGTAACGCCGCCCGCGCCTGCTCCACAGCCCGCTCAGCCCGCCCCGGCGCCCGCCGCTTCATCGGGAGCTGCTGCCGCATCCAAAACAGAAAACGTCGATGCCGTTTCTTCCGCGAGTGAAACAGTTGAGGTCGTTTCCCCCTCCCAATTGCGCAAGTCCTTGCGCTTGGCCGTTTTGCAGGATCCTCATGTCTTCAGCGCCCCGGACAAAAAACATCTCTGGCGCGTCGGTCCAGTCGGCCTGCTTGAGTTTTCCGGCAGCAAAGGCGACAAATGGAAGCCGCAAGTCAGCGGCGTCACCACCGATCTCCTGGCAGGCTTTGCAACTTCCGCAAAGGTCGCTTGGGCCGTGGGTCGCTCTGGAACCATCTTGCGCACCACCGATGGCGGCATCCTTTGGATCAAGCTGAACGCGCCGGAGCCAGCCGACGTCGCCGGCATCATCGCCACCGACGCCCTGAACGCAAAAATCTGGTTTGTGCCCGACGAGCAGGCGCATGTCACCAGAACCTATCAAACTACCGACGGCGGTGCGACCTGGTCTATGGTTCCCAACTAGCAGTTCTTGAGTTGGAATAATCGCTTCTGAATTTGTCGTAGGGGCGGGGCTTGCCCCGCCCTTCGTCCTTGCCCAGGCGCAAGAAATTCATACCTCAACGTTCTAATCTGGAGTCACAATCACCAACGAGGTGCAATCATGGAAAACCGCCGATCAAAAGCTCAAAGTCGCCTACCCTGGATTCTCTCCGGCACAGCCGCCCTACTCGCAACCGCCGCACTCTTCTATCCAGCCACCCGCGCGCAACATGTCTTCGCCGACCAAGCCCAGGAAAAAGAAGCCCCGCGCTCCACCGCATCCGATCAATCCACCAGCCTCACCGATCAAACCGATCTCAACGTCACCGTCTACAATTCCAACATCGCTCTCGTCCGCGATGTCCGCAATCTCACGCTCCCCAACGGCTCGTTTCGCCTCAAATTTATGGACATCGCGGCCACCGTCAATCCCGCCACCGTCCATTTCCGCTCGCTCACCGACCCCGACAAACTCGGCGTCCTCGAACAAAATTACGAATACGATCTCCTCGAGCCCGCCAAGCTCCTGCACAAATACGTCGGAAAAGAAGTCACTCTGGTCCGCTCCTACCAGGACAACGGCACCACCAAGCACGAAGAAATCAAAGCCACTCTTCTCTCCGACAACAACGGCCAGGTCTGGAAAATCGGCAACGACATCGTCACCGGCTCCTACGCCGAAAGCTATCGCTTCCCCGAAGTCCCTGCCAATCTCTACGACCGCCCAACGCTCTTAATGTCGCTCGAAAATTCCGGCGCTCGCAAACAGCAAATCGAAACCTCCTACCTCGCCAATAATCTCTCTTGGAATTCCGACTACGTCCTGACCGTCTCCCGCGACGACAAGTCCGCCGACCTCGACGGCTGGGTCACCCTCGTCAACAACAGCGGCACCGCCTTCCACAACGCCCGCCTCCAGCTCGTCGCCGGCGATCTCAATCGGCTCCCGGCTCCCGCTCGAGCCCGCATGATGGAAAGCACGGTAAACGCCAAAGCCGCGGCCGCCGCGCCTCAATTCGAGCAGGAAAATTTCAGCGAATACCATCTCTATACGCTCGGCCGCCGCACTTCCGTCGAAGACAAAGAAACCAAGCAAATCAGTCTCCTCGAAGGCTCCGGCGTCCCCGTCGAAAAAATCTTCGTCGTCAACGGAAACAACTCCTACTACCGCAGCGCGCAGACTCCCGGCTCGCCCCTCAAGGATCCCGTCATGGTCTATTACAAATTCAAGAATGAAGAGAAGGCTGGATTAGGTATTCCCCTGCCGGGCGGCAGTGTCCGCGTCTACCAGAAGGACTCCAAAGGCGGCATCCTTTTCGTCGGCGAAGATCGCATCACACACACTCCCAAGGACGAAACAATCAGCATCCACATCGGCAACGCCTTCGACGTTGTCGCCGAACGCAAACAAACCGACTACAAAAAGATCGACACCCATACCTGGGAAATGGAATACGAAGTCACGCTCCGCAATCACAAGGACAGCCCCATAACGGTGCAAGTCAACGAGCCCATCGGCGGCGCCTGGGAAATGCTCGACTCTAGCTACAAATTCACAAAAACAGCCGCCTTCGCTGCCCAATTCAACATCCCCGTAGAAAAAAACGGCACCTCCGTCCTCAAATACCGCATCCGCGCTACCTGGTAAAATGAGCGCAATCTTTCGTAGGGGCGGGGCTTGCCCGCCCCCTGTACCCAAAGCTCGCGATCCCAAATTTATAGTGAGATTTTCCTTAACTTAATCGCTAAACCTGCTATAATTTCGCTTGGGTAATTACGCTATCTCTTAAGGGCGGCAGCCAGTCTGCCGCCTTCTTCTTTTGCAAGGGCCTTAAGGAGGTCTTCTCCAGCGCAGCGCACAGCACTCCCTGCCCTCTGCGTTAAGAGCAACCTGAATCCGCACCACAAATCGCGCACCCATGCCCCGAAGAGCATTTAAGTGCTGTAGAATCATAAGTTTAAAAGAGTATCGAAGAACGTTCTGCTAAACGCATTGGAATCATATCTTTAGCAGACCCCCGCCTTCTAAGCCCTTTTGTTTGATATTCTTGCAAAAAAGGGGGGGAGGGGGAGGGTAGCCCACACGCACGCACGAGGAGATTGTTTAAACTAGCTCCCGAAAACATCGCTCCCCTTCCGGCAAGCTCTAGAACATCGTGTTCTTGTTCACAGCTGTTTCCGGAATCGCTTGGATCACATCCCAATGTTCGACCACTTTGCCGCCATCCAGCCGAAAAATGTCCACGACAGCCTCTCCGCGTTCGCCGAACAAGCCGCTCCAGAACACATGCAAAATCACGTAATCACCGTCCCCAAACACCCGCTTAATCTCCGCCCGCGCCTTCGGGCGGTTCTCACGGATCCACGCCGCAAACTTGCGGACCCCTTCCTCGCCGTCTTCAACCAGCGGATTGTGCTGCTTGTAACTCTTTCCCGCATACAGTCGGAACGCTCCATCAACGTCCCCATCGTTCAAAGCCTTCAGGTAGAAGGCCACCACCGTCTTCTTGTTTTCTTCCGACATGCACGCGTCTCCTCTGGCATTGTAATCATCGTGTCGCAGTTTCTAATCGCTCGACTCTCACTCTTTCCTAGACGAGTGGATGCCCCAGTATCGAGGGTCGATTCAAATAACTTAATCGGGAGTCTGTTACTCGGCAAAAATTGCGGACATGTCTGGGGCTTGAACTGGCGATGGCACAGGCTCAGTCTGTGGATTGTAGTTCCTGTGAACTGGCCGATCCGCTAAACGCTCTCCGCCACAAAAATCATCTCCGGCGAATCATCCTCCAGCGGCGACCGGTCAAAATCCCCATACACCGCGCAAACCCGGAACCCGCACCGCGCCAGAAGATGCTCCACTTCATACCGAAAAAAATACCGCAAGGTCCACGCGAACACGAGCCGCTCTTCCTTCCCCTGCGCATCCTTCACATAAAAAATCATCTCCACATCATTCCGCTGCTCCGCCCGGTGAAACGCCGCCACCCGCTCCATAATCCGTACGCGCCGCCCATCCGCCGTCGAGTATTCCGTAACCAGCGCCTCTTTCTGGTGCACAGGATCGTGCATCCGCTCGGCGTCCGTCTGAAAAACATCCAGAATCAGCTGCCCCTTCTTTTCCCCAGTCCGTCTTCCCTCGGCCCACAGATGCTTGCGCACCGATTCCAGACACGACATCTGCTCCGCAACTTCCAGCAGATGCTGCATCGGCCGAAATGGAATAATGACCAGCCGGAACTTCTCGCCCAGATCGAACCGCGTCATATCTCCTTGCACGAGGTGCATGCGCTCCCGCGATTCAGTAGTTAGCCGGCCCCGCTTCTGGTTGCACCGCTCCAGCATCCGCTCGGAAATATCCAGGCCAGTCACACGGTGCCCGGCCTTCGCCAAAGCCAAGGTAATCCGCCCAGTCCCGCAACCCAGCTCCAGCACCGGGTCCCCATGCTCATGCACCGCGTCCAGGTAAAAATTCACATCCCCGGTACGCCCACGCACAATGGGCGACTCGTCGTAATAATCCGCAATAAATCCGTCGTAAAGGGCCGTGCTCATGAACTGATTTTCTCTCCAGGAAAAAGCAAAAGAGTCAAAACTCGAAATTCGCCCCGTTCAAGATTCACCGAGCACCACTCACTATTCACCGCTCACTACTCACTGTTCTACAACCGCATCCGCCTCAATTTCCACCAGCATCTCTGGCGAAATCAGCTTGCTCACTTCCACCATGCTCGTCGCCGGACGTATCGCTCCAAAAAACTCGCCATGCGCCCGCCCAATCTTTTCCCACTCCGCGATGTCGGTCACAAAGATCCGCGTGCGCACCACGTCCTTCAGCCCCGCCCCAGCCTTCACCAGCGCCGCTTGGATATTCCGAATTGTTTGCTGCGTCTGTGCGTAAGCGTCGCCGACTCCCACAATCTTTCCGTCCGGCCCAGTCGCGGTCGTTCCGGAAACCGCGATGATGTTCCCGATCCGCACGGCCCTCGAGTAGCCCACGATCGGCTCCCACGGTGTCCCGCTCGATATGTTCTGGCGTGCCAAAATGTATCTCCTTCGCCTCACGTTGCTTGTCGCCGCGAGGCCGCATGCTAGACTGAGAGAATTATGGCACAGCCTCAACGCGATGTTCTCGCCGGGCCGCGCCCTGGAAAACGCCATGCTCTGTAACAGCATCCTCGAAGCCATCGGCCACACCCCGCTGGTGCGCCTCAATCGCATCAACCAGGGCCTCAAGCCGCAAATCTACGTCAAGGCGGACTACACCAATCCCGGCGGCTCGGTGAAGGACCGCATCGGCATCACCATGATTGATGACGCGGAAAAACGCGGCCTCCTCAAGCCCGGGGGCACCATCATCGAAGGCACTTCCGGCAACACCGGCATGGGCCTGGCGCTGGTTGCCGCTGTCCGCGGTTACAAAATGGTCTTCACCATCACGGATAAACAGTCGAAAGAAAAAGTGGATTTGCTGAAAGCGCTCGGTGCCGAAGTTATTGTGTGCCCCACCGCCGTCGAGCCGGAAGACCCGCGCAGCTACTATTCCGTCGCCAAAAAGCTCGCGCGCGAAATTCCCAATTCCTTTTATCCCAATCAGTACGACAATCCCATGAATCCCGAGGCTCATTACCAGTCTACCGGCCCGGAAATCTGGGAAGACAGCCAGGGCAAGATCACGCATTTCGTCTGCGGCATGGGCACGGGCGGCACCATCAGCGGCGTCGGAAAATATCTCAAGGAAAAGAATCCCGCGATAAAAGTCATCGGCGTCGATCCCATCGGCTCGCTCTACTACGATTTCCATAAAACCGGCGAAACGGTCAAAGGCAAAACGTACGTCGTCGAAGGCATCGGCGAAGATTTCTTCCCGACGACCATGAACATGAAGATTCTCGACGACGTTCTTCAAGTCAACGATGAAGAGTGTTTCGTCGTCGCGCGGAGACTCGTAAAACTCGAAGGCATTTTCACCGGCGGCTCCGGCGGCGGCTGTCTTTCCGGTACATTGCGCATCGCCAAAGATCTTGGCCCCGAAGCGTTCGTCGTCGCCTTCCTGCCGGACACCGGCATGCGCTATCTCAGCAAGGTTTACAATGACGAATGGATGCGCGAGCGCGGCTACGTCGAAGCGGCCGTGCGCATTACGGCCGCCGAAGTCGTCAACGCCAAGCACAAAGCCGGCAAAGTCCGCGAACTGGTCATCGCGCGCCCTTACCAGACGGTTTTCCACGCGCTGAAAACCATGCAGGAGCAGGACATTTCGCAAATTCCAGTCTTCGAGGAAAACATTCCCATCGGCACCATCTACGAAGATCAAATCCTGACCATGGCGCTACAAGGCAAAGACCTGCGCAAACTCGTCGTGCGCGAAGTGATGAGCAAGCCGCTCCCACGCATCGCAGGAACTTCGCCCGTCGAACGCGTCACCTACATTCTCAGCCACGAAAATCCCGCCGTCTTCGTCGAAATGGACGGCGCAAAATTCGAAATCCTCACCAAGTATGATTTGATGAGCACCGTTGCCTCGCTCATGGAACAGAAACGATAGAGCTGCCGATGCCAGGACATGTGCCAGGAATTCCGGGGTGGATTGCATTTGCCGGCGTTAAATTCGGCGGCTACTATCTCGCGGGCATGGCCCTCAAGAAGCTCCAGCCGGCCATTGTTGCGGGTGCAGCTAAGATCTCAGCGACTCGCACCGGCCTCGGCATTCTGATCGGTCTTCCTGTCACGATAGGATTGTCATATGTGTTCGCAAATCTCTTACCGCAATCTCAGTTGGACATGGCGCTGTATGGGATTTATGCGTTTATCTACGCTTTGCGCGTACTAGTTTGGGTGCTGGTGATCTACTTGTTTACGAGGCAGATCGGCCTGCGCAAATCAAAATTGTGGTTATACGCCGCCTTGGGTGCAGCGTGGTCGTGCCTTTTGGACCTGCCCGGAATTGGACTTGCCATGATCTCACCGGGCCAAGTGCCTTTCTGTTGAGTGCCTCCGTAAAAAATAAAATGAAAATTCTCGACTTTAATGAACGGCTGAAAGACTCGATTCTCATCGCGGATGGCGCGATGGGCTCGATGCTGCACGAAGCTGTCGGCACGCAGCGCTGCTTCGACGAATTAAACGCTACCGAGCCGGAAGCCGTTTTCCGCGTGCATCAGGCGTACATCGAAGCGGGCGCGCAAATCATCGAGACCAACACGTTCGGTGCGAATCGCTTCAAGCTCGCGCCGCTTGGCCTTGCCGACGAAGTCCAGCGCCTAAATTCGCGCGGTGTAAAAATCGCCCGCGAAGCCCGCGAGTCCGCTTCGCGAGAGGTTCTCATCGCCGGCTCCATCGGCCCGCTCGGCCTCGGCGTTCAATCGCGCCACCCTGATCCCGAAGAAATTCAGGATGTATTTCACGAGCAAGCCGTTGCTCTCGAAGAGCGCGGCGTCGACTTTTATATTCTCGAAACATTTTCTTACATCGAAGAAATTCTTCTGGCCATCGACGCGATTCGTTCCTTCTCCGGCTTGCCCATCGTTGCGCAACTTACTTATTCCGATGAAGGCACAACTTATGGCGACCTGCGCCCCACCGGCGCGGCCGCACAACTCAAAGAGAAAAACGTCCAGGTCATCGGAGCGAACTGCACTCTTGGCCCGCAACCCTTGCTCAAAATCCTGCGCGAACTCACCGAAGTGGATGACCTGCGCGTAAGCGGCATGCCGAATGCAGGCCTTCCCAAACGCGAAGGCGACCGCATCGTCTATCCCAAATCTTCGCCGGAATATTTCGCACTCTTCGCGCGCGAAGCCGCCGCTCTCGGCGTTCGCATTCTTGGCGGCTGCTGCGGCACAACGCCCGCCCACATTCGCGCCATGGCTGAAGCCGTCAAGTCTCTGCGTCCTGCAAAATCAACAGCGGCGCATCACTCCGTGGAAGTCGTGGCGATACCCGCGCCCGTCTTGCAGTGCGAACCCGAAAGCAAATTCTGGAAGCAGCTCCAGACGAAGAAATTCACCGTCTGCGTTGAAATCGATCCGCCGAAAGGCCTCTCCCTCGACCGCATCTTCGAACAAGTGGACAAGATCATGGCCTCCGGCAAAGTGGACGCCATCGACATCAACAGCGGCGCCATGGCTCGCGTCGGCATGGACGCGCTCGTCACCGCCGGCGCACTCGAAGCCCGCGGCGTCGAAACCGTTCCGCATCTCACCACACGCGACTTCAACATCATTGGCCTGCAAGCCTGCTTGCTCGGTGCGTGGACCGTCGGCGGCGTGCGCAACGTCCTCGCCATCACCGGCGACCCGCCAGCCGTCGGCGACTATCCGGAAACGAGCGGCGTCTACGAAGTGGATTCCGTCGGTCTCGTGAAAGTTCTCAGCCGCCTCAACCAGGGCACGGACTGGGCCGGCAAAACGCTCGGCGGCGCCACTAACTTTTGCATCGGCGTGGCCGTGAATCCCGTGGCCGACGATCTCGACAACGAAATCGAGCGCTTCCAGGCCAAAATCGAAGCTGGCGCGCATTTCGCCATGACCCAGCCGATTTTCGATCCCGAGCACTGGCACGATTTCGTCAAAAAACTCGGCGGCAAGCCATCCATTCCGATTCTCGTAGGCATCTGGCCGCTCAACAGTTACAAGCAAGCCCTTCGCCTCAACAACGAAGTCCCCGGCATCGTCATCCCTCAGGCGGTGCTCGCCTCGCTCGAAACGGCAGGCGCCAACGCCCGCGAACGGGGCTTCGACGTTGCCCGCCAAATGCTGGCCTGGTCCCGCACCGAACTAGCCGGCGCTTATTTAATCCCCCCATTTAAACGTTATGAAGAAATTCTCGACATCCTGTAGGGTTCAGTAGGACAGACTTTAGTCTGTCGCTTTTGCTTCCATCGTCCTTCGCAAAACTCGCCGCAAGAGAGGGACGAGAACCAGGTAGGTTAATCCAACAAAGATCGGCGCGATCAGACACCATACCACGGCGCTGTGCCAGATCGTGGTCCACAGCACGCGCGTCGCGCCCCAGAAGCTCTCCCGCACCATGGCCACAATTTGTGAGACAGATAAAGGCAGATGCTGCACGCCAAAAAATCGTTCTCCGGCGCGGAAAAATGGAATCAACAGCGCAATCTGCGCCGGGTACATAAAATAATTCACGATCTGAACCGCCGGCAGATTGAGCCGCAGGATCAACGCCAGTAGCGCGCAAAGCGCCGTACTCGTCCCCAGGACAGGAAATACTCCAATCGCCATGCCCAGCGCCAAACTCAACGCCAGCTTTTCCGGGGTGACGCCCTGCCGCAGCAAATCCAGGATCGGTCGCCCGATTCGCCTGTAGAAGAATCCGTCCTTCATCCCGTCTTTCATGCCGCCCTTTTCCCGGCTTGCGTTGCTACTCGGCTCCGCGCGTTCCCATCATCTCATTCGGCGCGCGAAGAGGGCTTGCGGAGTCTCGCTTCTCAACCTATGCTGCGTGCTTCGTGAAGGAGAAACGGCGATGAGAACTGGATATCGCTTTGCGCTAGCGGGCGCCGCTGTGCTCGCGTTGTTCGTCCTCGGCGTGCGAATGGGGAAGCAGACCAAGGCTGCCGGACAGCGCGATGCCGACAGCATGTCAATTACAAGGGTCTTAAACGCGCAACAAGCCGCCTGGAATCTCGGGGACGTGAACGCCTTCCTGGAAGGCTACTGGCATTCGCCGGAGCTGACGTTTTCCGGGAGCAGCGGAGTCTCCCGCGGATGGGACGGAGTGCTGGCGCGCTACAAAAAGAACTATCCCGACCGAGCAACGATGGGACAGCTCGATTTCTCCGAACTGGAGTTCCACTGGCTGGGGCCAGATGCAGCGCTGGTGCTCGGCCGCTGGCATCTGAAACGCGATAAGGGCGACATCGGTGGCGTGTTCTCGCTAGTCTGGCAACGCTTCCCCGACGGCTGGAAAATCATCCACGACCATACGAGCGCTGTGCAGAATTAGAACTCACTTAAGGAATATGACTTAACGGACCCGCCGGAGGGATGCCGGCGCTACGGAAGACGCGCAATCGATTGGGCTTGAACTCCCGGGCTGCGTTGAGTCTTTATGTCGTTGAATACAATGGCTTTATCAGAGATTGCCTCAAAGTTTGCACAGGTGGTACTTCGGGTCTATTGGCTGCGCAAGCTGGGGTCGGCAGAATGTGGGTAGAGGCATTGAGGGAATGTTCGCCACTATGCTACTTGCGATCTCCATTGTTGCGCTCTCGCAGTTCGCCCTGTATTACTGGCGGGCGGTCCTGGCGGGAGTGGCTGCACAACCCGTTTCTGACCGTGTGCTGGCGGCCGCTAATCTGGACGCCGGACACATGAAGGGCGAGGATTTTGCGACCTTTGCCGGCCTGCATGAGCTGACCCCGGATCTTCGGACTAACGGTGGCGGTTTGACCCTGGTGCGCGCTTATTATCGAGTTATCGAAGGGCTTGCGGTTCTCTCAGAAGGGCGCATGCCTGGCGTGGCCGCCTGGTGCGAGCGCGAGCGGGTTATCTGCGCGCGTTTTGCCGCGGTGCAGATTGATCGCCGGTTGCAGGGCAACCTGGCGCTTGCTGCGGCGCTGCGCTCCTGCTAACGCGGCGACGCGGATCTGCTTAACAATCCAGCTTGTTCACCGTCTTTCTCCCAATTTTTTTTCGTTCAAACTAAAGCGTAAGTGGCTGCGGCCCGCCTTCTAAGGCGGGCCCTTCCTGCTATTCTGCAGACCATCGTAACCTTCCGTTCCTGCCGCAAACTCCCTGCTCGACAAAGCAAAACTAACCCGGCATTTCGCGCCCGGTGTGTGGTGGTCCCTGGACGGGCTTCGGATGTAACCTTTTCTGCTGGTTGCGGTAATCACCTTTGAAAGAGCAAGGGCGGCCGAAGCGGAAGATGACCAGGCAATGAAGTTGGCTCCCGACGAGGAATTGATGCTCGAAGTGCGCAACGGCGCAGGCGATACGCTGGGGGTGTTGTTCGACCGCTACCACGCGCCCCTTTACAACTTCTACGCGAAGCTGACGGGAGACCGGACGCTGAGCGAAGACCTGGTGCAGGAAGTTTTTTTGCGGATTTTGAAGTACCGGCAGAGTTACCAGCCGGGAACGCCGTTTCGCGCGTGGATTTACCAGATTGCGAGGAATGCTCGCGTGGACCATTACAGAAAAACGCCAAAGCACATTACGTACGAGCCGGAAATGTCGCCGCCGGTGATGCCGAAAGATGCAGCGCAGGAATCGGAAGAAGCAGCGCTCTTGCACCGCGCGATGATGCAGATGCCGGAAGAGA
Source organism: Candidatus Acidiferrum sp. (assembly GCA_035313865.1). Taxonomy (GTDB): domain Bacteria; phylum Acidobacteriota; class Terriglobia; order Acidiferrales; family UBA7541; genus Acidiferrum. Next base: position 19,940 of record DATFZY010000036.1, on the reverse strand, counting down.
AAAGAGAAATTTTGATTTTGAGCCGCTTCCAGGAATTGAAATACGAAGAAATTGCGAGGTTGCTGGGATGCGAGCTGGGCACGGTGAAGACGCGGATTCATCGAGCGATTCAGGAGCTGCGGCAGGTTTTCCGCCAGCTCGAGAGCGGCGTGATTGCGAAAAATTCCGATTCGGCAGGGCCGAAATCTATTCCTCCCCGGAGGGCCGGAAATGAAATGTGAACAAGTTGGAGAACTCCTGCCGGATTATCTGCAGGGAAGTTTGAACGCCCAGCAGGGCGGTGTGGTGGAACAGCATCTGATGGAGTGCGCCGATTGCCGCGATGAAGTGGCGATTTGGAAAAAGCTGTCGATTCTGCCCATGGAGCAGCCGAGCGAGGCGTCGCGCGAGCGGTTCGAAGCGATGCTGCACGCTTATCAGACGGGACGGGCCGAAAAAGCTGAGAGTGCATCTGCAAGAGGAAATCGCGCGGCTGGATGGAGCTTTATTAACTGGCTGCGCGCGCCGGTTGGAGCCGTGGCGTGGAGCGCGGCGCTGCTGGTTATCGGAATCTTCGCGGGGAATTATTTCGGGGCGTCGCATTCGGGATCGTCGGACGAGATCGCCGCGATGCGCTCCGAGCTTACGAACGTGCGGCAGCTGGTGGTGCTCTCGATGCTGCAGCAGCAGTCGGCCAGCGAACGGCTTCAGGGAGTGAGCTACAGCCAGCGCGAGGCGCAGCTTGATCCGCAGGTTGTGTCGGCGCTGGCGCATACGCTGCGGTACGACACCAGCGTGGACGTGCGGTTGGCTGCGCTCGATGCGCTGAGCAGGCACGGGTCACAGCCGCAAGTGCGCAAGGACGTACTCGATGCGCTCCAGCAACAGCAATCGCCGCTCGTGCAGGTGGCGCTGATCGACCAGATGGTGGAGTGGCGCGATCCGGATGCCGCCCAGCGGCTGCGGAATTTCGCGCAGACGCCGAATTTGAATCCCACGGTGCGGCAGCGTGCGGAATGGGCCGTGAGCAAATTGAATTGAGGGGGAAATCGTGCGCAGAAAATCCTTCGTTCCGATTTTGATGTTGTACGTGGCAGTGGCGCTGCTCCTGCCAGTGTTGCCGGCTAAGAAAATGCCGGGCGCGCGGACGAGGCAGAACCGATTGAGCTTGCTGCATGTGGCGCTGAAGCCTGCGAGCGTGTCCGCGAAAACAAAGGATGACGATGATCGCGATTTCTCCACTCGCGACGAGGAAAAAATTCAGAAATCGTTCACGCTGCCCGCGGGGCACAAGTCGCTGGAGATCGACAATATCTGGGGCTCGATCGAAGTGGTTGCGGACACGACGGACAAAGTGGACTTGACGGTGGAGAGGACGACACGCGCGGAATCGAAGGAAAAACTGGAGCTGGCGCACAAGGAAGTGACGCTGGATATCACGCAGCAGGAAGGGGCCGTGAAGTTTTATGTGAACGGGCCGTTCCGGTGCCAGTGCGACGACTGCAACCATCGGCACGATCGCGATGATGACGGCTACGTCGTGAAAATAGATTTCAAAGTTCACGTGCCGCGCGATATCGACATCAAGGTCAAGACGGTGAATGAGGGGCGCGTAAAGGTCAGCAATACCAACGGGAGTTTTCTTGTGCGCAACGTCAACGGAGACATCGAGATGGAGAATGTGGCGGGCTCGGGGACGGCGCGGACGGTGAATGGGCCAGTGGTCGTTTCCTTCCGCCAAAACCCGCGCGAGAATTCCGATTTCAAAACGGTCAACGGGAAGATCGAACTGCGCTTCACGCATGATTTGTCGGCGGATTTCCGGTTCAAAACCTTCAACGGGGCTATTTATAGCGATTTCCCGGTGTCCGCGCTGCCGGTGCACGCGATTCAGGAAGAAAACCGTGGCGGAAAAAGAGTGTACAGGGCGGATCGCTTCACCGGAGCGCGCATAGGCGCCGGCGGCCCAGAGATTCAGATGGAAAATCTAAATGGAGACATTCGCATTCTCGAAAATCATGAATAACCGAAGACAGAAGTTCACAATCCTTTTCGCAGCGACGGCACTTCTTGGCGCCGCGCTGACCGCAACGCGCATGCAGGCGGAGGCAGAAACGCAATCCGGCGTAGACCGCATCGTTGTGACTCTTGACGATCCATCGCGGCCTTGCTCGGTGATAGCCAGCATGGTGAACGGCAGCATCACCGTGAAAGGCTACGACGGCAAAGAAGTGATCGTGGAAGCGCGAGCCCGCGAGCGCGAAAAAGAGCGGCCGGAAAGCGGTCCGAAGCGGCTGAACATCTCGACGACGGGCCTCTCCGTGGAATCGGAAAACAATGAAGTGCGTGTCAGCACGGAGTCCTGGGCGCGCACCATAGATTTGACCATTACGGTGCCCGCGCACGCTTCCTTGAAGCTGCGCGCGGTAAATGACGGAGACATCGTCGTGACGGGAGTGGACGGCGAACTCGACGTGGACGACGTGAACGGATCGGTCACGCTCAACAGCATTTCCGGCAGCGCCGTAGCGCACGCATTAAACGGGCACCTTCATGCCACTTTCACGAAGGTGAGCCCGCAGAAGGCGATGGCTTTCAGTTCGCTGAATGGCGATATTGACGTGACATTTCCCGCGGATGTGAAAGCCAATGTGAGCATCAAGTCCGACCGCGGCGATGTGTTCAGCGACTTTGACGTGCAGATGCAGGCTACTGCACCCAAACAGGAAGTCGAAGACGGGCGCGAACACGGCGGGAAGTACCGCGTGAAGATCGACAAGACCGTGCACGGAACGATCAACGGCGGCGGCCCGGAGTATCAGTTCACCAATTTCAACGGCGCCATCTACATCCGCAGGGCAGGCAGCCCGAAGTAGCCTCGGCTGCCCTCGCCAGTTCTCCATAAACTTCCCTATTCCCGGCTAACGCGGGACAATTTTCACCAAGAGCTTCTCTTGGGCGTATGGAACTTACGAGTGCGACTTTTCGTAACCCATTTCGTCTAAGGGTGTCTCTCAGGAGGAACTTATGCGCAACTACCTTTTCGTGCTGCTGCTTGTGCCCGGACTTTTGGCGGGACGGACGCCCCGGCCCCGGGATGCTCAAGAGCGGTCCAGCGACGCGAAGGCCTCGGTCACGGGACGCTGGATACTCACTTCCGACTTTTACGGCACGCCCGTCACGATGATGATGGGGCTGAAGCAGGACGGCGACAAACTCAGCGGCGATTTTGACGGAGACAAGCTGGAAGGAACGATTAAAGACGGTGTGATTCATTTTTTGGCGAAAGACGATCAAACCGGTACAGAAGAGGGCACCTTTAAAGTGCAGGGCGACACCCTCACGGGAATGGTGGTTTTTGCCGACACAAGCGATCCGCAGCCGCCGACCACACACCAATTCACTGCAAAGCTTGTTCCCGCACGCCGCCCCGGCCCGCCGCAGCGCCACGAATTCACACCGACAATCTTTTACCGGCAATTTTCTGCGGCGAATAAACCAGTTCTCACGGTTTCGCCTGGAGACACCATCCACACAACCACCGTGGATGCAGGCGGAAGAGACGAAAAGGGCGTGGAACGAGTCGTAGGAGGAAATCCGGAAACCGGACCTTTCTATATAGAAACCGCCGCGCCGGGCGACACTCTTGCGGTGCACCTCACGCGCCTGCGCCTCAATCGCGATTATGCGGAAAGTGATGATTTTCTAGTCCCCCGCGCGGTAGACAGCGGGCTCGCCGTGAAAATGAAAGATGCGGGCAAGGGCATTCGCTGGCACCTCGACACGCAGCAGGGCGTGGCCACTCCTGATAAACCGGCGGAACACCTGGAAAAATATTCCGTTCCGCTGCGGCCCATGCTCGGATGCGTTGCCGTTGCTCCCGGTTCGGCGCAAGCCGCGCCGGGCACGGGAGACTCTGGCCGATGGGGCGGAAACATGGACTTCAATGAAATCATCGAAGGCGCGACGATTTATCTTCCGGTGAGCGTTCCGGGCGCTCTGCTTTACGTGGGCGATGCGCACGCAGCGCAGGGCGACGGCGAACTGAACGGCAACGCCCTGGAAACCTCCATGGACGTGGAGTTCACGGTTGATGTGATTCCTGCGAAGCGCGTGCGCGGTCCAAGAGTGGAATCGGCAACGCACATCATGGCCATGGGACTCAGCGGTTCTCTGGATGACGCCATGCGCGAGGCCACCGCAAACATGGCGCAATGGCTGACCGAGGAATACAAGTTAACTCCTTCGGAAGTCGCGCAAGTACTGGGCACAGCCGCGGAATACAAAGTGAGCGAGGTTGCCGATCGCAACGCCGGAATCGTGCTCAAGATCAACAAAGAGCGGCTGAAAAGCCTTGCGCCAGCGGCGAAATGAATCGCGCAGCGATAAACGACAAAGTCTCACTGTGTAATCTTCGTCTCATCTCTGAGTAATGCCCACGTAAAGTGGCTGGCGTAGGCTCCCGCCCATCCCGGCGTCCCATGGGGGCTGACCGGGACCAAATGGAGGCAGCATGCGCCAGATTTTTTCGGCAGTTCTGAGTTTCGCCTTATTGACCGGGACATTCTCGGTTCCGGTGCAGGCCGGGCAGTCCCGAGGCCAAAAAAAGGATTACGATACCGCGACACCGATCAAGCATCTCGTGGTCATCTTCGACGAAAACAATTCCTTCGACCATTACTTCGGCACGTATCCCTACGCGGCCAATCCTGCCGGTGCCGGCGAGCCGCCATTCTACGCCGCTCCAGATACTCCGCCCGTCAACGGGCTCCTGGGCCCTTTGACCTTGAGCAACCCCAATGAATTCGCGCCTTTCCGGCTGGATCGCAGCATGGCCGTCACCTGCGACAACGACAATCACTACACCGATGAGCAGAAAGCCTACGACTCTGGATTGCTCGACATGTTTGTCCAGGACACCAGCAACAACGCCGCGGGCTGCACCCCGGGATTGGCGATGGGCTACTACGACGGGAACACTGTTACCGCGCTGTGGAATTATGCGCAGCATTATGCAATGAGCGACAACTTCTACGACACCGAGTTTGGCACAACCGTGATGGGCCACCTCAATCTCATCTCGGGGCTGACCCACCAGACGAACACGCTCTCGGTGAAAGGGAAGATCGCCAACGGCTCCATCATCGCGAATGTCGACCCAGTGATGGACGATTGCGCGAGCGGAACTGAAGTTCAGATGACCAGCCTGAACGTTGGAGACCTGCTCAACACGAAGGGTATTACCTGGGGCTGGTTCTACGGCGATTTCACGCCGACAGTCCCTGTCAGCGCGACGAACTCTACCGCGCAGTGCTCCACGGAGTACGACAGCCACTACGATCCATTTCTCTACTATGCTTCGACCACCAACCCGCATCATCTTCTGCCGAGTTCTACTTCGATGATCGGCCACACTGATCAGGCCAATCACCAGTACGATCTCACTACGTTCTGGGCCGCGGTGCAAAATGGAAATCTGCCGGCAGTCAGCTTCGTCAAGCCGCCGCACATAATGAACGGCCATCCGTCCGATTCGAGCCCGCTCCTGGAGCAAGAATTCCTGGTGAATACAATCAACCAGTTGCAGCAGAGCCCCTACTGGGAGGATATGGCCATCCTAATCACCTACGATGATTCCGACGGTTGGTACGACCACGTGATGCCGCCCATCGTCAGCCAATCGAACGACGCCGCGAACGACGCGCTGCTCGGTCCCACTGGACTTTGCGGCACTCCCGCGCCGGGCGCTTATCTCGATCGCTGCGGCTACGGCGAAAGACTGCCCTTCCTGGTCATCTCGCCATTCGCCAAGCACAACTACGTCGACCACTCCGTCAACGATCTGACCTCCGTTCTTCGCTTCATCGAGGACAATTGGAGCCTGGGCCGCATCGGGGATCAATCGTTTGATGCCATTGCCGGTTCTTTTCTAACTATGTTCAACTTTGAAGATCGCCGCGCGCGCCGCACGATTCTGGATCCGGACTCCGGTGAAATCATCCACTGCGACGAGTAGTGCCAAGAACCTCCGCCCCAGCAATTCAGCTCCAACAATGGAATGGATCGCGTCGAATCCCGGTTGATCTAATAGGCCCAGCGGAGAAGGACACCGCCGGTGGTGTAGCCTGCACCGACCGTGGTAATCAGCACGAGGTCGCCTTTGTGAAGGCGACCCTGCCCGACGGCATCACGCAATCCCAAAGGAATCGTACCGGCCGTGGTGTTAGCGAAGCGGTCGATATTCACCATCACCTTCGAATCATCCAACCCGAGGCGTTCTTGCGCGGCGCGAATGATGCGCAGATTAGCCTGATGCGGCACCAGCAAAGCCAAATCGTCTTTGGTAAAACCATTGCGCTCGAGCAGCTTGGTGGACATCTCCGCCATGCGCCGCGCAGCATATTTGAAAACCTGCGAACCCTCTTGATGCACGACGTGCATCTTTTTGGCCACCGTCTCCGCGCTCGCCGGATTCAAGGAACCGCCGCCCGGCTGGTAGAGGTATTGCCCGCCAGAACCATCCACATCATGCTCGAAATCGAGAATGCCTTCGTTGTCGCCGGCCGGTTCCAGGAGCACTGCACCAGCGCCATCCCCAAAGAGAATGCAGGTGGCGCGGTCCGTGTAATCCAGGATAGAACTCATCTTGTCGCTGCCGATGACCAGAACTTTTTTGTGAGCGCCCGAGCCGACAAATTGGGCGCCGACCGTAAGCGCATACGCAAATCCGGAGCAGGCCGCGGAAAGATCGAAGCCCCAGGCGCGTTTTGCGCCGATGCGGTCCTGCACCAGGCACGCTGTCGCGGGAAACATCATGTCCGGCGTAACGCTGGCCACAATGATCAGGTCAATTTCGCCGGGGTCCGTTTTGGTTTGCGCCAGCAAAAGATTCGCCGCTTCCGTGGCAAGATGCGAGGTGGCTGTGGCGCTGTCGGCGATGTGGCGCTCAAGGATGCCGGTACGGCTGCGAATCCATTCATCGTTCGTCGCGACCATTTTCTCGAGGTCGGCGTTGGTCAGCACTTTTGGAGGAACGTAGCCTGCGACACCCGAGATTTTTGCCGCGATACGGTGAGACATGTAGCTCCTTGGAAGTTACTGCCTGCCAGGCGAATCCAAAATTCTATGCGAAGCGGATGCGAGCTTACAAGGCGAGGGGCGAAGAAACAAGGACTTGCCGTAACGTTAGCCCATGCAAAGCACGGTTGAGAAAGTGGCGGGCGCCGCATCATTCCGCAGGCGGAAGAATTTCGTAGCGCCAGGTGAGCGTCGCCGTTTTTTGCAGCGTAGCGGAGACGGAGCAGTACTTTTGCTCGCTTAATTCTATGGCGCGTTTCACCGCGGCTTCATCGAGCGTCCCGCGCAGGCGATAGAGAACTTCCAGTTTGATCCACACCTTCGGCGGCTCGGCAGCGCGTTCGCCGGAGCAGATGACCTCGAGCGATTCGAGCTTCTGCCGCTTCTTTTTCAGGATGCTGACCACGTCCGTGGCTGTGCAAGCGCCGAGCGCCATCAGGAGAAGGTCCATCGGCCCGGCAGCTTTGTTGGAAGTGCGATCAGAATCGATGACGATCGCGTGCCCCGACGGGCTCGTGGACACAAATTTTTCTTCGCCGATCCACTGCGTGGTTGCCGTTTGCATGGTTTCTCCCCGAGAAAACTCAATTTATTCTCAAAGTTAAGAATAGCAGGCCAGGAAGGAAGGAGATGCGGAACACAAGTTCTCTACGGCTTGCTGTCCATTTCCTGTTTGAGGCGGCGGGCCTCTTTGAGCAAAGGAAGCTGGGGATCGGCGTCTTTCCAGGCGTCGAGGAACCAATCGAGCTGCGTCCTGGTTTTGGCCTTATCGCCTTTTGCGAAGTAGATCCGCGAGACATAGTAGTGAGCCGCGACCCAATCCTGCTGCGGCTCCCAGCCGAAAGGAGGATCCACCTCTCCGAGGAGAAGTTCATACCAAGCGACGGCTTGCTCGGAATTGCCCGAGGCTTCGTAGGCACGCGCCAATCCTTGCATGCTCTGTGGCGTGCGCTTGGCCTTGTCTGCAAGCGAAAACAACTCGATGGCATGTTCCTTGTTGCCGCGCGCAAGTTCTACTTCTGCCTGAAGCGTCTGCAGGTCGCTGGAATGTTCCGGATTCTGGGGATCCGCGGCGGCGCTGACTTTTTCCGCGATCTCCGCTGCTTTCGCGACGTTGCCCGCCCGCGCATATTGTGAACCAAGCCACAGACCCGCGCGAACGGGAGCTCCCGAAGTAGCCAGGTACGGAACGCCCAAATCGAGTTCGCGCAGGCGGCCGGCGCGGTCTCCCTGTCCATCCGCGACAAGGGCCAGCAGATTGTGCTCGCGCAAAATGCTAAAGGGCGCCTTGTAATTTTCGTCCGAGAGCAGCGCTTCCTGAAGGCGCGGCTTGGCCACCGCGTACTTGCCGTGGTAGAGATCGAGCCAGGCCAGCGAGCGGAGCCCTCTTGGTTTCAGCTCGGGGTTGGCGAAGGCCAGCTCAAAGGTTTCGCGGGCCTTGGCTTCGTCGCCCGAGTGAAAAAGAGCCATGCCGTATTCGTTGTTGATGTTCTGATTGGTCTTCCAGGAAGGATCCAGTTTGAAAGCGTTTTCGTAGTTGCGCACGGCCTCCGAAAAATTGCCCTGCGTGTCGTATGCTGTGGCAAGCGCAATGTAAGTTCCGGGGTTGTTTGGAAATAGGCGGGATAGCTCTAGGTACTGATCGAGGGCTTCTTTGGGCTGTCCGTTCAGCCGCAGAAGAGAGGCATAGTTGGACCGCATGCCGTAGTCATCCGGATACATCCGGAGATAGACCTCAAAGTGATCTTTCGCCTCCGTCACGTGGCCCCGGTCGTCCGCATAACGAGTCAGGATGTAAAGCCGCTCGCGGTCCGTGGTGCGTTCGGAGAGCTGGAGGGCTTTTTGGTAATGCGGTTCACCTTGGGAAGGGCGGCTGAAGGCGTGACTGTAGTAGGCGCCGCCTAGCGCGGCATGAGCCATGGCGAAATCCGGATCGGCCTTGACAGCCGATTCGAATAGATTCACGGCTGGGCCCCACTGTCCCCTCCCCCAGAGATAATAGCCGTCGGCATACAGTTTAAGCGCTTGAAGGGAGCCCGTGGTTACCTGGGGCAAAGGGCGGTCGGTTTTGCGTGTAGCGAGCATGGATTCGCCAAGGTCACGTCGCACGCGGGTGGCAACCGAGCCCAAGGCGTCCAAAATGTGATCCTGGTCCTTGGACTGCTCGATGTAAGAACGAACGGCCATTCCTGTTTGCGGATCGATCAAGCGCGCCGTAAGCGCATACTGCTGCCCGACGCGGGCGACAGAGCAACTCAGCACCGCGCGGATGGCTTCGCGCTGAGAAATTTCGCGCGCCAGCTCCTCCGTAACTTTTTCGTCGCCTGTTTTGCCCATGCGATGCAAGCTATCCACGATCCGTGGGCGGGGAACGATGTTCGCGTGCGGGGACTGTTCGAGGCTGACGGTCAACGCTGTCAGCAACGAACGATCGAAAAGCGGGTCCCCCGTCTGGTTGTCAAAGTCGGTGATCAGCAGCCAATCGCGCGGAGCAAAAGACAGGACTGGACGCGCTCCGGCCAACCACCAGAACGCGACTGCCGCGACAACCAGGAAAAGTGCCGAAAACGAGATGGCTCGGGCATGGGAGCGCAGTAACCGCCGCAAACCGCTCGGCGCCGCAATTTGTGGCGTGCTGAGCCGTTCCAAGTCAACTCGCAATTCCCGCGCTGATTGGTAGCGCAGGCCGGGCTGTTTATCGAGCGCCTTCAAAATGATGCTTTCCAGCTGTGGAGAAGTGTGGCTGCTCCACTCGTGCAAAGGACGCGGCGGTTCGTTAAGGATTTGCTGGATCAGTTGAGGAGCCCGTTTTTCTTCGAAGGGCCGGTGGCCGGAATTGAGTTCGTAGAGAACCGCTCCGGCCGCAAAAATATCGGAACGCGGATCCACCGGCTCGCTCCGTAGTTGCTCAGGTGACATGTAGGGAAGAGTGCCGGCGCCGTCCGTGTGCGAAAGAGTCTGCGTCAACTCTGCCCCGCCGTCAGCGTCCAGCAGCTTCGCCAAACCAAAATCCAGCACTTTGGCCTGGCCTTTCGGCGTGACCATGATGTTGCCCGGCTTCAAGTCCTGATGCACGATGCCGTGCTCGTGTGCTTCCTCAAGAGCAGCGGCAACCTGCAAGGCAAGGGGAATCAATTCTTTTTCCGGAAGCGATCCTTTGGCGAGGCGCTGTGCGAGGGTTTCTCCCTGGATGTACTCCATCACGAGGAAGTCCACGTTGTCCTGAGTATCGAAGTCGTAGATGGTACCGATATTGGGGTGGTTTAGCTTGGCTAGGGCCAGGGCTTCTTTGCGGAAACGCTTGCGAGGCGCGTCATCCTTCAGCTTGCCCGGGGGAAGAACCTTGATGGCGACATCGCGGTTGAGCCGCTGATCGCGGGCACGATAGACGATGCCCATTCCACCAGCACCAATCTTTTCGGTAACTAAATAGTGGCCGATCGTTTGGCCGATCATCGCGTGGGCACCTGCCAATGAGGGGAATCTTAGGATGCGCCATCGGCCAAGTCAACGCGCTGGGCAGCCGGCCCGCGCATGGGCAGCGGTTGCCGATGAGCAGGCATCTGCGCGCCCACAAGCGCGGAAATGAGGTTAGGATAGGTGGCGCTAAGCAGAACCCGACGGAGGGAACTTATGCTGATAAGAATGCCACGCGTGGTGCGGTGGATGGGGATAACGGTACTTCTTGTGATGGCCATTCTATGGGTGGGCCATGAGCGGGCGAGGGCCGCCCAGAGCAGTGCTGCAAATGAAAACAGCGGCCAGCCTTTTGTGATTGAGTACTACTACAAAGCGAAATGGGGGCACGCCGAAGAGTTTCTCGCGTTGTTCAAGAAGAACCACTATCCGGTGCTCAAAAAGCAGATCGAACTTGGCCGCATGTTGAAAGTGAGCATGACCGCGCCGCGTTACCACACCACGGAAGACGGCCGCTGGGACTACCGCGTGACCATCGTTTTCAAAAATGCCGCCATCGCCAACGACAATTTCGACAGCGCTCCGCTCATCAAGCAGCTCTATCCCGATCAGGATTCTTACAAAAAAGAAGAACAGCGCCGCTTCGAGATTCTCGATGCGCACTGGGATTTGCCGATTAAGGACGTGGATGTGGACGTAAAATGAGCAGCGTGCGGTCTTCCTGCTTTTCACTCTTGCCGCCCACCCGCAAAGCCTCTGCGTGGCGAGAGTCTCCTCGCCGCGATAGCTTTACCTTCTGCGCGCCCAAATGTTCATCTGGCCGCAGGCCCGGGATTTCCATTCATTGGTTTTTTCTCAACGTCCGCCGCCACGGCCAGTGACTTTCTTTTGCAATGGCCGGGAGACCATGGGTTGAGCCGTGGGAAGTTTTGCGTACGGACTGCGCGGACTCCAATCATCTGGAGGGAAGGCGATGCCCCAGAATCGCGGCGCGGCCTTTTCAAACTCAACGCCCACCTCTCGCTTGTCCGGCTGATCGGGACCCAGATAGACGATTCGGCAGACCAGCTCTTCCTGGGTTTTGGGATGCTTGATCGTGACCGATTGACCGCTCTCCACGGTCAATGACAACACGAGCAGCGCTCCGTGCGCGCTTACGATCAGCGTGCGGGTATCCTCCTCAGCCACGCTCCCGCCCAGCCCGTGCCGGATCACGGTGATGGGGACGCTCAGGCAAACGCGCTGGCTTCGGCGCAGGGTGCTGGCTTTGCTGGACAGTGGCTCTGCAACACTCATAGGGACAAGGCTCGTCATCTGCTCTATCGGCAGGCGGAGAGAAAACTTTAGCCCTGAATTGCAGTTTGTACTCGTCAGGATTCTTACTTCACAGATGGCTGAGGGTAGCCGCCTGCCGTGAGGCAACGGAGCGAGCTAGGAATTGCGCGGGCCGGTCGTGGCGACTTCGATGATGGGGTTGGGCAACTGGCGCATGGTGCGGACGAATACCTCGACTATCGAGCCGTCAAACTGCGCGTTGGCGCAGCGTTCCAGTTCAGCCAGGGCTTCGAGGGAAGTTCGCCCCTTTTTGTAGGTGCGATCGCTGGTGATGGTGTCGTAGGCGTCAGCCACGGCGATGATGCGCGCGCCCAGAGGAATGCCTTCCCCGGAAAGTCCGTCGGGATAGCCGGAGCCATCGAAAAATTCGTGGTGATGCAGAACCATCTCGCGAATCCGCGCCAGCGGCGTGAGCGGGTCCAGAATCTTCGCCCCGAACCGCACATGGGCCTTCATGGTTTCCCATTCGTCGGGATTCAGCGGGCCGCTCTTGTTCAAAATAGTTTCGGGTATGGCCACTTTGCCGATGTCGTGGAGAACGCCGCCCAGGCGGATCTCCTCGATCTCCACGTCGCTCATGTTGAGCGACTCGGCGATGAGCGCCGCGTAGGCCGAAACTTTCTGCGAATGTCCCTGCGTGTAATGGTCCTTGGCGTCAATCGCGAAAGCCAGCGAGGTGACGGTGTCCAGCACAGCCTGTGGCAGCCCCACGGGACCGTGCGATGCGGTCGCGACAGCCTGTTTGCCGGGCGTGCCGTCTGTTGACGCGAGCGATTCGGTGAATTGTTTCAAGCGCGAGTAGATTTCTTCGAAAGCTTCCGGCCCGGTGGCAAAGAGGCGCTTGAGCGTCACGCCGAGATAGGCTTCGAGTACGTCGCGCTTCCATTTTTTCGCTTCGTTGGGATCGAAGTGGTCGGCCGTGGAAACCGCATTCCCTCCCTGGTGCTTGGACAGGTACATCGAAGCGTCGGCAACCTGGATGAGCTCCTGCGGCGAAGAGCCGTGCAGCGGATAGCACGCGATACCAAAGCTGGCGCTGATGTTTTTCTCGCGCAAAAGCGGATCAGCCGAAACCCAGCCGCGCAGTTTGGTCGCCAACTGGCGCGCATGCTCCATGTTGGTTTCCGGCATCAGGATCACGAATTCGTCGCCGCCGTAGCGAGCTACCACGTCCGAGCGGCGGCAATTCGTTTCGAGAATGTGCCCGACGCGCTGAAGAACGAGATCGCCTTCGAGGTGGCCATAGAAATCGTTGACGAATTTGAAGCGGTCCAGGTCCATCAGCACGAGAGCAAAGGCGCGGCCTGCGCGCGTCGAGCGTTTCCACTCCGCGGAGAGCGCTTCCATGAAGAACCGGTGCGTCTTGACCCCGGTGAGGCCGTCGGTGATGGCCTGCTCCTGCGCCTTCTGGAACGAGTAAGCGTTGTGCAGAGCGCCGGCAATCAGGTCGGCGAGTGTACGCAGCAGCAGGATCTCTTCCTCGGAAAAATCCGCAGCGGTGGAAGATTCCACATACAGGACGCCGTGTAACTGCTCGGCATAAAACACGGGCAGCGCAATGGCCGCAACCGAATCCTCCAGCAACGGTTTATGGGGCGACTCTGCATTCGTAGCGGCGTGGTAGTCGGTCAGTTGTCCGGAGCGCGCCACCTGGCCGATGAGGCCGGTGCCCAGCGGGACCCGCCTGCCAAGCGCGCCGCGGCGTTTTCCGGCTTCGGCCTGCACGATGAGCTCGCGTGTCGAGTATTCCAGAACGCTGATGCCAATGTGATCGTAGATCAGGCCGGATCCCAACTGTTCGGCGATCTTGGCGAGCATTTCGTCGGGATTGAGCGTCGCTATGGCGTTGCGGGAGATCGTGTTCAGCAGCGAAAGCTGCCGCGCCTTGGTGCGCTCTTCGTGGAAGAGCCGCGCGTTTTCGATGGCGATGCTGGCTTCGCTGGCCAGCACGCGCATCAGTTCGAGATGGCCTTCATCAAAAGTTCGCTCGTGCTCGGAAAAAACGGCCATGACGCCGATGGCGTGGTCATAGGCAACAAGCGGGACTCCGCAAAAGCAGCCATGCTGCAGAATAGGCTCGGCGCCGAGTTTTTTGACTTCAGCTGCGTAGTTCTCGCGAATCAGCACAGGCTGGCGCGTCCGTATAATGTACTCCGTGACATGGTTCCCGACCGGCCTGCTGCGAGGCGGCTTGAGTTCACCGTCAATCACTTCGATATCAAACTGCATTTCATCGCGCAGCGGGTTGAGCGCGCCGATATAAAAATTCTCGACGTCAAACAGGCGCCGCATCTCTTCCCAGACTTTGCGCAGCAAATCTTCCTTGTTGAGAGTCGAGCTTAGCGCACGGCCAATTTCGTTGAGTACGTGAAGCTCTTCGGAGCGGCGGGAAGTCTGTTGGATAAGGTAACTGTTCTCCACGGCCATGCCTATCTGGTGGCCCAGCGCGAGAAGCAGCCGGTACTCCGCGGGAGTAAATCTCCGGCTGTCCGGCGTTCCCAGAAGCAGCACGCCGAAGGCATGCTCTTTAGCCTGAAGACTGATAGCGACAATGCTGCGAAGACCCTGCCCAAGCGCTAACTGGCGGAACTTCCGAATGGGTTCTTCTCGTTCCAGCGCCGCAACCGTATCGTCATTGCGCAGGTCGCGAAATCCGAGCAGGCCTCCGAGACGCGATACGAGCCCAACGAGGTAATCGTCCAGTCCTTGCTCCTGCGCCACACGGCAAAAGTCATCGCTCAGCCCCACAGCCACGACCGAAGTGGGACCTTGCGGGTCCCCATGGTGGAGAAAGAGCGCTCCCACCGGCAGCCGCACCACCCCCAGCACGCGATCCAGAGCCTGCGACAGCATCCGCTGAATTTCCCCGCCGACAAAACTCGAAGTCGCCAGGTTGAGATTGGAAAGCGCCAGCATGTTGCGCTCGACGCGCCGCTTTTCTTCTTCGTACAGGGCCATGACCATGAGCATGGCCACGAAAGCGGAAGGCACCGCGGCGGCCGTCTGGAACGAAATGTCTCCGATGAAAGGCGCGTTGCGGAAGAACGAGAAGATCACTTCCACGGCGGCCCAGACCGTAAAGGAAAGCGCGAGTAGCCAATCAGCAAGCGTCTCCTGGCGCCGGCTTTCCAGCCAAAACAGATAAGTGACGCCAAGAAAAATGGCCGCAGCGGGCAGAATGACCGGGAAGTGGAACCAGTTCAGAGCGTTCGTCCCGGCCCACGCGATGAGCACGCCCCCCGCTGCCGCCGCAGGAACACTCCAGAGTTCACGCTGCGCGTAGAGCTGTACTCCGAGGAAGAAAAAGATTCCCGCGCCTGCATAGAGCAATTGATCGAGAGCCGTTTCAAGCGGCGAGGCAGTGCTGCCATGCGCGAGCGCAGGCCCGACATAGCTCAGCGCTACAAAAACCCATCCGAATGTCCAGTAGAGGAGATACGGCCGGCGCTTCAGGGTATAGATATAGGCGAAGAACCCAGCCACCAAGGAGGTAGCCGCCAGCAATGCCAGCGCGATGAAGCTCTGGTTGGTCAAGGCCTCGGTCAATTCTCCGCCCCACGTGCGGACGGCTCCGTTACGTCGTGCAAAGACGGCGCTGCGATTCGTGCCTCAAACGATGGCAACCCTTTCCTGGCTGCGCCTGGGGACAATCGTGCCGCAGCGTAGGGGGTCACCTCGGTGCACAAAACAAAGTACTTGTGATTATGGATGATGGAATTTTCAGGAAGCAAGCGTACCGGGGTACCGGTTGCGAAAGAGGCAGTAGGGGAGGGGAGTAACGCTTTCCATACAAAAAGGCCTTCCTCCCGGCCTGCGACGAATGGGCTCACGAATTCAAGGCAGCTTCGAGGGTAGTGTCTCAGTTTGAATTTCGGATTTAGGGGGAAAGCGTAGTTATTGGTCGCACCCGCAAAGCGGCGCGCAGATTGTGTCCAACCTCACTTCCGCGCGACTACGGCTTATGCTATTTTGAAGAACCTGGAATGGAGATTTTGCAGCATGGCGAAACTTGTTTTTGGAATGAACACGTCCTTGGACGGCTACGTCGACCACCAGAACTTTTTACCAAGTCCCTTGGTCTTTCGTCACTTCATCGAGGACGTGCGTGGCCTGACAGGCATTGTCTACGGTCGCCGGATGTACGAGGTAATGCGTTATTGGGACGAAGACCTTCCGGATTGGGACGCGAACGAACGCGACTTCGCGGTGGTGTGGCGGAGCCAAACGAAGTGGGTCGTGTCGCGCTCACTGAAGTCTGTCGGCCCTAACACCACACTTGTCGAGGATGACCTCGAGGCGGCGATACGCAGGCTAAAGGTTGGGCTGGCTGGCGAGATTGAAGTTGGCGGACCAGACTTGGCGCGTACCCTGACCGATCTTGGTCTTATCGATGAGTATCGACTCTACCTCAACCCCGTCGTGGTTGGTCGCGGCAAGCCATTCTTCGCCGGCCCCCGGCCGCCGCTCCACCTGGTGGCTAGCGATCTACTGGGCGACGACGTGATTAGGTTGACGTACGTTCCTGCTTGATTGCGCGACTCGCCCGACGCAGTGCGGCGATGCGTGAGGTGCGATTTGGGTCGCGAGCGGAAATTCAAACTGAGACACTACCGCTTCGAGCGCATATTGGACGCAATATACAGGTTTCGCCAAACAGGACGTTTCAATCAGGAGCGCGAGACCCGCTAGACACATGACGGAAATGACAGACAAACCACAGGGCGCAGTGAGAGTACGATTTGCCCCTTCTCCCACGGGCTATTTGCACGTCGGCGGGGCGCGAACCGCGCTGTTTAACTGGCTGTTCGCGCGGGGGCAGGGCGGCACGATGATTCTGCGCATCGAGGACACCGACGCCGAGCGCAACAAGCCGGAGCTGGTCACGGGCATCCTCGAGGGACTGAAATGGCTGGGTGTCCAGTGGGACGAAGGGCCGTTTTACCAATCGCAGCGCACCGAGCTTTATCGCGAAGCCGCCAAAAAGTGCCTCGCGAATGGCGCCGCTTTCTTGTGCTATTGCCCGGCGGAAAAGTACGCCGGCGGCGACCACGCCGAGCCGGGCCAGGACGAAGAGCCCAAGGGCGGCGGCGCCCGCCGCGTCACGCGCTGCACTTGCCGCGATGGCAAGCCTTCGACTCCGGGCGCGAAACCCGCGGTGCGCTTCAAAGTGCCGCTCGGGGGAACTACAAAATTTTCCGACGTCGTGTTTGGCGAGACGGAATTTTCAAACGACGAGATTGAAGATTTTGTCCTTCTGCGTTCTGGCAAGGGCGATGAAGAGTTCGGCCAGTCCATGTATCAATTGGGCGTGGTGGTGGACGACATTGATATGCGCATCACGCACGTGATTCGCGGCGCCGATCATATTTCCAACACGCCGAAGCAGGTACTGCTCTATCGCGCGCTGGGAACGGAGCCGCCTCTGTTTGCGCACGTGCCGCTTATTCTTGGAGCCGACAAGAAGCGTTTGTCGAAGCGCCATGGCGCGACCGATGTCAATATGTACCGCACCGAAGGATATTTACCGGAAGCATTTCGCAATTTCCTGGCGCTGCTGGGATGGTCGCCTGGGAACGATGACCAGTATCTGCGCACATCCGAGCTGATCGAAAGATTTTCGCTCGAAGGCGTCAGCCGCACGAACGGCGTTTTCGATCAGGACAAGCTCGCCTGGTTTAACACGCAGTTTCTCCAGAAGCTGCCGATCGAAGAGCTGCTTCCGGAAGTCGAAGCCGTGTTGAAGCGCGCGAATTTGTGGCGAGGAGAATGGGCAGCAGGAACCGCGCCTGGTTCCGATGGCAGAGACCACGCCTGGTTTTCGCGAACCGTGGATTTGCTCCGGCCACGCATCCGATTGCTCCCGGATTTTGCGACATGGTCTCTCGCGTTTTTCAGCGATGACTTTCCGATCGAGCAAGCCGCCAGGGAGAAATTCTGGAAGGATTCCAAAGTACCGGAGTTGCTTACAAAACTCGCCGACGCGTTAGCCGCGCTGCCGGAGTGGAACCACGACGCGTGCGATCATGCCTCGCGAGCGGTGGCCGAAGCCGCCGGCGTGAAAGCCGGCCTGCTGATTAACGCCTGCCGCGTGGCGATTGTTGGCCAGGCCGTCGCGCCCCCGCTCTTCGACACGATGGTGGCGCTTGGGCAACAGCGGGTGGTAACCCGGCTACGCAAAGCCTTCGCGTAGTTCCACCGTCTGCTATTCGTCGCGCAAAGCCGCGCTTCATTTGGCGAAACGTGTTGCGAAGGTGGGCGTAGAAGTTCATGCCGTAGAAGACGATTCCCCGTCGAAAAGGTTCCGCATTATTCGTATCTGAGAGCGCGCGATAGAGCGATCGAACAAGAGCCCCCTTTACAGGCAAGTTGGCGGCTGCTCAGCTTACTTGGGGGAGGGCTTGGTTTCTGCCGGGTGTTTCTCAATTTTTTTATGGAAGACGCTGACGCCAACGGTTGGGTTCTCGCGGGTGCCAGTAATGGAAATAGGGAGGACCGCACCGGCGCCGTTTTTTTCGAAAAACGGATCGAGGAACTTTAGAAAAAAGGACTTCTTGCCCGTAACGGTTTGCGAGATCTTCGCCTGAAGGCGCAACTGTCCCTGGAAATCAAGATCGCCACCGACAATCTTGTAAGTCCCCGCCAGTTCGATAGCCGCGCCGGGAACGCTGAACGTCAGTTCGGAGAATCGAATGACGCCTTTTTCCATGTGGAAGTTCCCTTTGAGATCGGAAACCGCGCTGCCCGCATCGTTGTCTTCCGGTTTGCCTTCCGCACGGCGGCTGAGTGCTTCAAGCTTTTCGCGGACTTCCGGGCTGGACCAGCGAGCGTCGTCGATTCCGATCTGGCCATCGAGAATCATTTTATCGAGCACTTTTTCGTTGCCGGGGGGCAGGAGCAATTTCGCTTTGAGCTTCGCAGGCCCCGTCAGGAGCGGTTTATCGGATTTCATGGCAAGACTTAGAATGTCCTGGATGCGCGCATTCGGAGCGCCTACGTCGAGAACGATCCTGTGCCCCTTGTTCGCGGGTTCCCGGATGATGCTGCCTTCCGTGATGAACAGGGAACGAACGAGGGTGGCGCGCACCGGGTGGAGAAGAGTGTCGCCGTTGGTGCCGTCTACTGTCGCCGAGAATTCGGTGTGCAGCGGAACCGGCTTGCCAATTTTGTCGAGGGAGAAATCGGGCGTGTCCGTCTCGCCCTCCACCTGAAGCTCCGCAATCTCCCCGCTGAACTTTCCCGTCGAAGACAAAATTCCGGCGATGCCCGGAAATGGCCCGAGATCGGCGTCAGCGAATTTGTAAGAACCGGAGACGGGGGAGTCTGCTGGATCGTCGGCGTCCCACGGGCCGAAATCACCACTGGTGCTGATTTCGCCTTTGGGCTTGGCGTTTGTCAGCGTGCCATGGAATTGGAAGGCCTTGTCCACCCCGGCACTGTGCAGGTCCAAATCGTGAATCTCCCATTCGAGCGGTTCCTTTTCGGGTTTGCCCGGATCCGGTTTCCTGGGAAGCGTGATGAGAACTGTGTTTTTGCAGACGACTTCATCGACGATCAAGGAAGAGAGCAGATTACCTGTTTTTCCGGAGCCGCCGGAGACTCCAGAGCTCGGACTCTTTTTTTCGCCGCGGGGCGGAATCGTGATGGTCATGCTCTCGATTTGCGCGCTGGAGATATGTTTTGGAAGCCGAAGCAGAGCGATCAAGCCGAGGTCAAACGCGAATTTGTCGACATGGATGATCGGCGGAACATCCGAGCGATTGTGGAAATAGATCGTCAAATCTTCGCCAGTGACACCCAAATGGGGGAATCCGGTAACTCGAAGCGTTGTGAGTTCGACCCGGGTTTGGAAACGTTCGCTGAGCGAGCGAATCACCCAAAGGCGTACGAAATTATCCATGTGCCGTGCGCGCCAGGCGAGCATCCCGGCCGCTACAACGAGCACGAGCAAGAACGCTACGAGGAGAGCCAGCCACTTTCGCGAGACGCGTCCGGTTCCGGTCACTGGAGGATTGTCCCAGAGATAGTGAGGGGCGCGCTATACCATACGGAATGTATTTGAGTGCAGCGACTGATGGCCGCTTAAACCGCATTGCCAAGCGCCGCACGCCGCGGTGGTTGCGCTAATCGGAATC
>DATFZY010000035.1:0-65394 GCA_035313865.1 Candidatus Acidiferrum sp. | reverse complement strand
AAAATGGTCGGGACGATTGGATTTGAACCAACGACCTCACCCACCCCAAGGGTGCGCGATACCAGGCTTCGCTACGTCCCGACCGATACAATGCGAAGTGGGCTTTACAGCTTTATCAGGCTATCACTTGCGTTCGACGAGCGTCAAGAAACCGCGCAAACTATCCCGCAAGTCCAGCAACATCTTGCGGCTAAGGAGTTGCCCCGCGCCGTCCGCCGAAGCCGCGCCAGCACCCGAGCCACTACCTGCGCCATTGTCGCTCTCGCCGGAAGCCGTGCCTTCGCCATTCAATTCGCGCAAGTGGCGACGCGCGCCAGCGATCGTGAATCCCTCGTCGTACAGCAGCCGTTTGATCCGCCGCACCATCTCCACGTCTTCCTGCCGGTACAAGCGGTGCCCGCTCGAGCTCTTCACCGGCTCCAGCATCGGAAACTCCGTCTCCCAATACCGCAACACAAATGGCTTCAAACCAGTCAGCCGGCTGACTTCACCAATGCGAAAAAAATCCTGTTCGCTTGTTGTTTGAGTCGCGGCAGCAGTGCTAGGCATCTCGAATTCCAGTCCGAGGGGGACGCCGCTATCGTAGCAGATTTTCTCGTGGGGGCGGGCCTTGCCACGCTACTCATGTAGGGGCACGATTCACCGTGCCCCCATTTGGACAGGGTCTCAACCGTGAACTACGCTATTCTTTTTCTTTCTCCCGCCGCGGCCGACCCTCGCGCTTCCGCAATCTCTGCACAAACCGCACCGGCGCTCCGACAAACGCCCACTTCTCTCGCAGTTGATTCTCCAAAAATCTCTCATAACTAAAATGCATCGCCTCTTTCTGGTTCGTAAAAAGCAAAAACGTCGGCGGCGCCGTCTTGGCCTGCGTAATGTAATAAATCCGCACGGGTCGCGCTTTTGGCGTAGTCCCGCGCTGCAAATCCACGTCTTCTTTCAACCACCGGTTCAACTCCGGCGTGGAAATATGCCTCCTCCGCGCCGCGGCCACTTCATCAATCAAGGGATACAGCTTGCTCGCCCGCTCGCCAGTCTTAGCAGAAAGAAAAACAATCGGCGCATAACTCAAAAATTTCAATTTTCCGCGAATCATCTTTTCGTAATCGAAAAGCAGTCTCCCCGGATCGAAATCCTCCGGCCGATGCCGCTCTCCAGGCGCCCGCTTCGATTTCCCCTTGGCGCTGTCCGCGTCCCGAGCAGCTGCATTGCGCGCCGCCACGACCGCCAAATCCCACTTATTAATAACAATGATCACCGACCGTCCGGACTCCTCCGCATAACTCGCAATCTGCGCGTCGCCTTGCGTCACTCCTTGCTCCCCATCCACCACCAGCAGCGCCACATCGCACCGCTCCAACCCGCGCCGCGCCATCACCACGCTCAATTTCTCCGCCACCAGCGTCGTCTTCCCCTTGCGTCGAATCCCCGCCGTATCCACAAACCGGTACGTATGCCCCTCGCGCACAATCTCGGTGTCCACGTTGTCCATCGTAGTCCCCGGAATCGGCGAAACAATCGACCGCTCCTCGCCCACCATGCGATTCAGCAAGGTAGATTTGCCCACGTTCGGCCGCCCGATGATGGCCACTTCAACGGCATTTTCCTGCTTGGCCTGTTCCTCAGACTCGACAACATCCACTTCCGCCAAAGCCGCGTCCAAAAGATCGTCCACGCCAGTCCCGTGCTCCGCCGCAATCGGAAACACTGGCGCTCCCAGCGAATGAAACTGCGCCGCATTCACCTCCTGCGACGTCGAATCCACCTTGTTCACGGCCACTACAAACGGCTTGCCGGTCGTGCGCAAAAGCCGCGCCAATTCCTGATCCAAAGGCGTAATGCCTGCGTGGCTATCCACCACCAAAACCAGCAAGGCCGCTTTCTTGATTGCGACGTTCGCCTGCCGCAAAATCTCCTGCGGAATCAGCGCCTTGTCGTCGGGAACGATTCCACCCGTATCCACAATCTCCAAAGCCCGCCCGCGCCATTCCGCCTTCCCATAAATGCGGTCGCGCGTAATGCCCGGCTCATTGGTAACAATCGAGCGCCGCGTCCCCGTCAATCTATTAAAAAGTGTGGATTTGCCCACATTGGGCCGTCCCACAATTACAAGCGATGGAAGTGTTTGGGTCATTTAAAAGAGTATCGGACGCAAGCCGCCGCGGACAGTCAAGAACCGCAACAACGCTGCAACTCTCAACTGTACCGCATCCAAGCCCTGCCTCCCTAACGCCGGCAACTCAATCGAACCGTGCCTTGTGTATTCGTAGGGGAGGGGCTTGCCCCTCCCTCTTCAAGCCCAGCCGCGATCACAAATCCCGCGAATCCCCACCCGCTCCCAAAGAAAACGAAAGCGCCCCGGCACGAAGTGTCGAGGCGCTTTCGGAAAGTAGTTAGTTTAGCGAGCCGCAGTCGTTAGAAAATGATCTTTCCAACAAGCTGAATGTTCCGCGCTTCACCAGGGCCGATAGCAGGTGCCCCGTTGAAGTCGCCGATGGTGTCCGTCACCGTTCCGAACCCGCTATTCCCGGTGCAGACTCCGGTTACAGCGTTGGCTGCGCATACGCTGTTCACCGATCCCACGCCGGAGGCGAAGTTGATGCGGTTGAACAGGTTAAACACGTCTGCGCGGAGCTGGATTCTGACGCGTTCCGTGATTGGGATGTTCTTGATGAACGACAGGTCGACATCGCTGAAACCCGGTCCAGTGAACTTATTGCGAGCAAGGTCGTCCGTCGTGCCTGGGCAAGCCGATCCGCCAGGTGAGCAGAACGCATCCGGGTTCCACCATTGGACGCCCGGTATGCTCGAGCTGAAGCTGTGACTGACTCCCGCGTAGGGATTGCCAATCAAGTCCAGGCCAAGCCGCGTTTCGTCGGAAGGCTGTCCGCTGTGCCAGTTCATAACGCTGCTGAGTTGCCAGCCGTTGAAGACGCGCTTCGACCAGTTGGAAGATGCCCACGGCGCCTTTGGAACGTCATACGTTAAGGCCACGGTGAAGAGATTCCGCGTGTCGAAATCGCTGTTTCCGTAGTCCAGTTTGGGATCGGTGTAGTCGGTCAAGATCGCGCCACGATACTCGCTGACTTCGTCCAAGGCATGCGACCACGTATACGCAACCTGCGACGTCAGACCGTGCCACGATCGCAGCCGGAAGGTGGATTGCAATGAATTGTAGTTCGATGTGCCAATTGTGTTGAGCTGCAGCACGTTGCCGACGTTGGGATAGGCCGTATTGAGCGGCCCGAAGAGCGGATCGGCGGCGCCGCCGCCCGCCGGGTTGATGTTGCTCACGATATTCAGTTTGCGCCCTTCGCTGCCCACGTATCCAACCTGGAGGACTCCGAGACTGCCGAAGCTCTTCTCGACTTGCAGGTTGAAGTTAAAGAAATACGGAGTGCGGAAATTCGGGCTGACGGAGTAAACGCCGTAGAGGTTCGCTCCCGACACGTAGTTGGGTATTCCGCAGTTGTCGGTCGCAGACTGCGTGTTGAAGTTCAGCGTCGAGCAGGTGCGAACGCCGGGGAAAATCGAAGCACCTCCGGTCTGCACCGCATCCCAGTTGTAGCCGCTCAGGCTGTACGTGGAAACCGGATTGGCTCCCACCGGATTGCCTTCAATTCCTTGAGGCGCCGCCACCGGCGGCCGGAAATCCAGGAACGGGTTCAGGTTGATTTGATCGTAGAACACGCCGAAACCGCCGCGCACCACCAGGTCTCCCTTGGAAGTGGGCTGATAGGCGAAGCCGACGCGCGGAGCGAAATGATCCTTGCCGGGGTTGAACAGCGGGTGGCTGCCGTTTTGAATCACGAACCCGCTTGCAGGATTGAAGTTCGCGATGTCGTTGTGGTCGTCACCCATGGGCCCGAAGTATTCGTAGCGCAGGCCGTAATTGAAGGTGAGTCTCTTGTTGAATTGCCAAGAGTCCTCGAAGTAGGCATTGAAGGCCGTCACATGAACAAACCGCTCCGGGTTTCCTACTGCGATGGTTGAACCGCAGATATTGCCCGCTTGGAGATGTGTCGTGTCGCAGGCGGACACATCGCCGGCAAGAAAGTCGGCCAAGGCGCACACAAGAGGCGAGGTCGTGTTGGCTGTGCAAGGCGCGGCCAGACTGGTGGCCCAGGGCCCCGCGCTTCCGTCAAAGATGAATTGTCCCGTTCCGCGCCGATGATAGAACTCATCCAGCGTCGCGCGCCGCACTTCCGCTCCGTAGCGGAACTGGTGCGCTCCCCACGTCTGCGAAACGATGTCGGTTATATGCCAGGTCAGGTCACTGCGGCCTTCTGGTGGCGTCAGTCCGATTTGTTCGAATCCACCAGATCCGCTTGACGAGGGCGGTGCAATAACTATGTTCGGAGCTCCGAGAATGTACTGGCCGTGGCTGGTCGCATCCGGACTCAGGTACAGTCCCAGATCCTTGGTGTTGAAGCTATTATTGTTGTCGTGAAACAGCTGGTTGAAGTAGTTGGCTCCGAAGAGCAGTTGGTTGGTGATCGTACTCGTCAGCGTGGAGTTCAAGACCGCCGAGTAGTTAAATACGTGGATGGGAGCAACCTCAAAGTAGTAGTCCAGGTTTGAACTCGCCGTTCCCAGGGCAGGGCTGCCACCCAGAGGAGCGGTTTGGCTTCCCTGGCCACCGAACGCGCGCAAATAGAGGTGATGTTTCGAGCTGATCTCGTAGTCCACCCTGGCAACGCCATTGTAGCTATACCCTGTCTCCGCGCTCGGGCTAAAGAAATTGTCCGGTGCGAATGGGAGACTACTAATGGTTTTCTGCGGCCACAAGCCATTAGGACCAATCAGGCTTGCCGATACCGCGCTTGGCGTAACAGGAGCATATGTGCCGAACTGATCGCCTGTGTTGGCCAAGAGGGCCTGCGCCTGCGTGATCCATGCGCTGGAAGGTTCCGTCGCCACGCCCGAGAGTCCGAAAATGAACTGCTGTTTCTCGTAGTTCGCAAAGTAGAAGAGCTTGTTCTTGAGGATTGGCCCGCCGAGAGAGAATCCGTAATTTTCGTTGCGCTCGGGCGGCGCTTTGGGAACCTCTGGGCTGGGCGCGAAGAATGGCGAAGGATCGCCGAACGCCTCGTTGCGGTTGTAGTAGTACGCGGAGCCATGAAGATCGTTGCCGCCGGATTTGGTAACCACGTTTACCGTGCCGCCCGCGTTCCGCCCGCCCTCCGGGCCCGATGAGGTCTGCGCGGAGAATTCCGTAACCGAGTCGATCGGAAGGACCACGCCGGCAATTCCGGAAACGCCGCCTTGATTGACGGCCGGAATGTTGTGCCAGAAATCGTTGTTGTCCACGCCGTCGATCTGCCAATTGATTTGATTGGGCCTTGTCCCGTTGAGTGAGCCGAACCCTCCCACGTTGTAGCCCCCAAAGCCGGGTTCGATGGAAATCAATTGCGTGAAATCGCGTCCGTTCAGAGGCATGTTTTGGACGATATCTTCGTTGATCGTCATGGTCTGCGTTTGCGTGGTGGTATCCAGAGCAAGAGCAGCAGCCGAGACCTCTACCGTGGTGGCCTGCGCCTGCATCGTCAGCTTGATCTGCAGCGTGTAGATGGTGCCTGCGATGACTTCGACCTTATCCACGGTATACACGGGGAATCCGGTCGCCGTTACCGTGACTTTGTAGAATCCCAGCGGAATGTCCTGGAACGAAAACTGGCCGTCGTTGGTCGTAACGCCGTTGTGGTCAATCCCGGTCGCTACTTCAGTTGCTCTTACTTGCGCATTGGGAATGACGGCTCCCGATGGATCCGTTACCGTGCCATTGATAGCCCCGCGGAATGTCTGTGCGTATCCCGGCAGCACCAGGAGAGCGAGCGCAAGCGCAACTGTTCCCACCCGTAAAAGTGCGTACCAGAATCCCCTGGATTCTCTTCGATTCTTATCGTGCATAAAAACACCCCTCCTCAGTCGAATGTTCCTCGGCAAAAATTTTGGTTGACCACCCCTCGGTTGCCATATACCTAACACCTTTCCATATTGGACTGTCAATCCAAAGTTTTCGATTTGATGGTCTTGAAGATTGAATCAACTTAACTTACTCACCCGCGTCCGAAGCCGCCGAGGCCGGGCGCCATGTCCTCCATTCCCTCGACCCTGCTCCTGTTCCAAGCATTGGACCCTGGAACCCTGGACTCCTAGCTCTTGGTCTTGAACTCTTAAACCTTGAACTTTTAACCCTCAACCGCCTCCGCACTCCCCCGTTATTGCTGCCTCCTCGCAGATTCGCCCAACATTTCTGGTAGAGTGTTGAACACAGACGAGATAGCCCCGTTCCGCGATATTGCTATTTGCGAAAATCGTGTAAGTTTTTGGGGCTCCCCTGCGTACTAGTCTATGGAACCGCTGAGACCAGGCCCGATGAGCGTGCCGGGAATGACGGAGACCACGGAAGCTGTTGCCCGGGCTCGTGCAGGGGATAACGACGCTTGGGGCCAGTTGTATAGGGATTTTGCGCCGGCTATCTTTCGCTTTTGCAGGAGGGCTCTGCCGACGCGGGAAGACGCCGAAGACGCCACCATGGATATTTTCATCAAGCTGCAGAAGAATCTGAGCCAGTACGACGAGACTCGATCCTTCTCCGCCTGGCTTTACAGGGTGGCGGCAAACCATTGTTGGGATATATTGCGGCGGCGCAAAATACGCCAGGACAAAGAGACCGAAGACGTGGACGAGGTGCCTCTGGAGCATCCCGACCCAAGCCAGTTGGACCGGCTGATTGAGCAGAAGACCAGCGAGGAAGTGCGCAGCGCCCTCGGCAAGATGGGGGCGCGGGCGCGCATGGCGCTGGTAATGCGGTATTACTCGGACATGAGTTATGACGAAATTGCCGACGAGCTCGGCGTGCGGCGCGCCTTCGTGGGCGTCGTGCTGCTGCGTGCGCGGCATGAACTTCGGCAGGCGCTGGAGGGGAAAAGTGCGCTGGCTGCGGGAGGGACGACGTGAGCGAACCTGCTGACCACGCTTTGCAGGATGGTGCGGGCCGGACGATGGATCATCTGGATGAAATAACGTGCCTGCTCTACGCCGAGCGGCAACTGGACCGCGCCCGCGCGCAAGCCGTTTCCGCGCACGCGCAGGAGTGCGCCTCTTGCCGTACTCTGCTCCGGGCGCTCGACCGCGAATCGCGCTTGCTGACGCGCGCCATGCTTGAGGAAGACGAACCGCTGCCGGCGCGCCTCGCTGAATTCCAGGAGCAAGCGCGGAAATCGTTTGGATGGATTTGGGGTCTGGTTTTCGGCCTGGCGGCCACCGGCGTCTACTCGCTTTACACCTACCTCGTCGAACCCTGGCAGGCCCGTTTGGAACAGGCCGGCTTTGGCGGCACAAGCTTACTCAGCCTGATGATTTTTCAAGGCGCCTTCTGGAAAGGATGGCAATCCATGCTCACACTTCTCGAGGTACTGGCGATGCTGATCGTGGCGGGATTCGCCGTGGCTATTTTCCGGCGGCGCCTGCGACGCGGTTCGGCATTAGCGCTGGTACTTGCGGGATTGTGCGCCGCCCTGGCCGTGCCTGCGCCGGCTTCGGCAACGGAGTTTCGCAAAGGCGACACTCTTGAAGTGACGAAGGATGAGATCGTCAAGAGCGACCTGTTCATGACCGGCGCGCGCGGGCGGGTCGACGGCACGGTGGATGGAGACCTCTACTTCTTCGGGCAAAGTATTGATATCAATGGACATATCAAAGGCGACGCGATTGTTTTCGCGCAATCCGTGCGCATCAGCGGGCAGGTTGACGGGAACGTTCGCACGGCTTGCAACAACCTGACCATTACGGGGACGGTCGGGAAAAATGCTCTGACCGCGAACGATTCGTTCAACTTGGATTCGGTTGGCACGGTCAATGGCAGCTTGACGGCTTTTGCGGGAACTGTGGGCGTCGACGGCCACTTGGGCCGCGATTTGTATGCCATGGGCGGCACCACCGTCGTCTCCGGGGACGTCGGAGGAGCGATTCAAACGAAGGGCGAGACGCTGTCGTTCGCTTCATCCGCGCAAGTTGCAGGACCGATCCATTTTGAGGGTGAGAAGCCCCCAACTGTCGCCTCCGGCGCGAAGCTG
The DNA here is from genome assembly GCA_035313865.1 of Candidatus Acidiferrum sp. GTDB lineage: Bacteria > Acidobacteriota > Terriglobia > Acidiferrales > UBA7541 > Acidiferrum. The sequence continues at coordinate 57,313 of DATFZY010000035.1, read as the reverse complement.
GCTTCGCAGCCCGAATTTACCAAACACGTGCACGAATCCAGGTACAAGCAAGGCCACTATTACGTGTGGCGCGTCATCTGGACGGCCGCTTTTGTGCTGTTTGGGATGGTGCTGTTTTTGTTGCTGCCGAAATTCGCAGCGGACTCTGTAAGAGCCGGGGAGCGCGTCGGCGCGCCGCTGGGGCTGGGCCTGCTTGTGCTGCCCGGAGTGCCGATTGCGGCCATCATTGCGTGCATCACGGTAGTTGGTATTCCGTTGGGGATACTCACCCTGGGACTCTGGATGCTGGTGATTAATTGCGGGGAGATTGTCGTGGGCGCCGTGATCGGCAACTGGATTATGGGGAAGACGAGCGATACCTGGGGGCTGATCGGAAGGATGGCTGTCGGGTTTGTGATTGTGCGGGTCATTTACACTCCGATCGAGCCGATCCATGTGATTGGCTGGCTCGTCGGGCTGGGCATCGTGATGTGGGGCACTGGAGCGATTGCGATCGCGCTCTATGGGCGGCTGCAGCCAAAGATGGCTGCGATTCCTGCGACTGGAACGATGACACCGGTGGCCAGCGGAGTTCAGCCGGCGTAAGCGGGATCAGGCGTGGTGGCTGTCGTTTGAGAACTCCATAGCAAATATTCGGGGCGTTGAGACTTAGTTGGCAAGGCGTTTGTCGATTTGGCCCCATGCAGTTTTTGTAACTGTTGATTGTAAAGGGTTTAGCATCTTTGTAAGTCTTTTAAAATCAACACTTACGGAGCTATGTCTAGGTGTTGATTCTAAAGCGGTTACGCAAGTAGTGGCGCCACTAAAGAAGAACGGGCGGGGAGCATCCTTGGATGCTCCCGCCCGTTGCCTTTGCGGAGGCGGAGAAATCTAGTGAGTGCGAACCTTTGCCGCCAAGAGTGGAAATTGGACGTTGCTGTTGGGGTTCAGAAGGAGAGCGCGTACCGAGGCGTTGTTCACTCCAGATAGCCCGCTGAAGCCAGTGATGTTGTCATAGGCCGTGTTGGGAAAGGTCTGAACGGCAAGTGAAAGATTAAATGGACCAGCGAAGGAGGGAGATCCCAGCGTAAATGTGGTGCCAGAAGGTGTCTGCACCGCTCCACCGATGCTGGAGTAGCGGAGCAAAACGCGGGTCGGGTTATTGATGCTGGTGTTGTTATCGTTTACCGTGCCGCCCTGAATCATAACGGTTTGGCCGAGAACCAGGTCCGCCTGACTCTGGAAGCCAGGGTTCGCAATGTCGGTTATCCCGAGCTCCTTTGGATCCACAAGATAGGTTTCGGCGCCGTTCAGATTGACAATTGTGGTGGTGCCAACGAAAAAGTTGGACAAACCCACACCGTTGCTAAGGGCGATCTTAAACTGATTGTTTGCAGGAGTGGAAATGATAACGCCTTCCAGTTCCCCGACGGCAGGGGCGGCGTCGAGAAATTCAATTTCGTTGACTGTAAATGGGCTAGAGGTAGCGGTGTTGTTTACGATGCCATCAATACTGACGTTTTGACCAACGGCCAGGCAGCTTATAGTAGCCGGCTGGGGGCAAATGGTGAAAGGGTCGTCGAATTCGTCGGTGGAAGCAATGCTGAAGGTGCGGGCATCGAACTCATAGGAGGCCACGGTAACGGTGCTGGAAGTGACAGCTGTAACGACGCCTGTAAAGTTGTCGATAGTATCAATGACGGAGGCCTGGCTGGAGGTAGTGGGAAGAGGAATCAATGTGATGGCGCCGGCCTGAGTGAAATCAAAGGTGATGCCGTCGGCTCCGGCAGTGGTGACGGCTTTGCTGAGATCCAAGTTGATGCGAATGCCCCCGGTGGACGCAGCGGAAGGGGTATAGGTTATGGGGATGGTAACGCTGCTGGAGGAGAAGCCAGGGACAGTACTAGGAATCGGACAAACGGTGCCAGGCGAGCAGGCATTGGCCCCGGAAAAGAGGGTGGCATTGGAGTTGTTGTAGATATAGCCGGAAAGCGGTGCGTTGAATTCGACCTGGAGGCTGGTGTAGCTCGTGGTTGCCAGAGTCGTATGGCTCATGTAGATGGAGTCGGTCTGCATGCGCACGAAATCGGGAATGACAACTCCTACTGTGGTGCCAAGGGGAACAGCAACGCCCGCGGAATTCGTGATGTTGACGCTCCCAATTTGCCAGTTGAGAGAGGCGAACGAGAAAGTCGAAGAGGGAGTCGAGGTAAGGAGGACATTGACGAACTGGGTCCCAGTGCCGCCGCCACCTCCGGCGCCGCCTCCGCCGCCTGGGAACTCGTGATAGCACGAGGCCAAGGTGAGAGCCGGCACTAAACTTAGAAAAAGAAGAGACTTATAGGATTTCATCGAGTACCCCACGCTTGCAGAAAGTGCGACGTCCACACTGTCCGTGATGGACGGAATTGCCCCACGGATGAATCTAACCCTGCGAAGGAGGTAATGGGACTGCTAAAACAAGCTCGTTGCCCTACTACTAAATGGACAGTCGGGCATGCCGCAGACCAGCCCGCCCGACGTACTAGTCACGTCCTTATGCTGGCGATCGGCGGCTTGCCTCACTAACTCGATGTTGAAAGATGGAGTTCTCTGGGCAAGCAAATTGCCCGGTTCGTTAGTAAAGTAGTTGCTCGACTTCATGCCCACCGCCCCGGTCCAAAGCACAAACGCGCCCATGTTGCCAGCCGAGCCGTCGGCTTCGAGCAAGAGGTATCTGCCGTGGCTGGTCGCGGTGGCGTTTTTCATGGAGTCGCTGGATACGACGATTCTGAATACCGCGGTGCCGGCTATTTCGGAGGCGCTGAAAGTGACGCCGCTGAGCATGAAGTCTGTGCTGGCGAGCTACACGTTGAGCCTGGCGGTATTCATTCCGATCAGTGGATGGATGGCAGACAAGTTTGGAACGAGGAGAGTGTTTTCCTCGGCGATCGGGATCTTTACGCTGGGGTCGTTTCTTTGCGGGATATCGAGCAATATTCATTTGTTGGTGGCGTGCAGGATTCTGCAGGGCTTCGGCGGAGCGATGATGGTGCCAGTGGGCAGGCTGACGCTGGTGCGAGCGTTCGCTAAATCCGAGCTTATACGGATCATGAGTTTCGTGGCAATTCCGGCGTTGATTGGCCCCATGCTGGGTCCGATCGCCGGCGGACTGATCGTGGGCTACCTGCACTGGCGAGTCATTTTTTTCGTAAACATTCCAATTGGAATCGCCGGGCTATTGATGGTTTTCATCCATTTGCCGGACTATCGGGAAGAAAAAACGCCTCGGCTGGATATTGTGGGGCTGATTCTATTCGGATCGGGGATCGCGCTGCTGTCGTACGTGCTGGAGATATTCGGCGAGCACGCGTTGAACGCCGGGGAAATGGCCGGTCTGCTGGTGGTTTCCCTCACGCTGCTCGCAGGGTACGGATTGCATGCCTCTCGGACGGCGTTCCCCCTGCTGCGGCTGAGCCTGTTTCGCATTCGGACGTTTAGCGCCGCGGTGAGCGGCAATTTCTTTACGCGCCTGGGAATCGGCGGAGTGCCTTTTCTGCTGCCGCTGCTTTACCAGGTGGGATTGGGATATACGCCCATTCAGTCCGGGTTGCTGATCATGCCGCAGGCGGTTGCGTCGATGAGCACGAAGTTTCTTTTGCCCAAAATTCTGAACCGCTTCGGGTACCGCGGCGTGCTCGTTTCCAACACCGTGATACTGGGACTGCTGCTTCTGCTTTTCGGGACGATTGGGGTAGGGACGCCGGTCTGGATCATTGTAATTCAGGCTTTCTGCTACGGCGCTTTCACATCGCTCCAATATACGAGCATGAACACGCTGGTGTACGCGGACGTCACGGAAGAGCAGGCAAGCAGCGCAAGCTCCATCGCGAGCACGGTGCAGCAGATGTCCATCAGTTTTGGAGTGGCGACGGCGGGCCTGGCTACGGTATTTTTCATTCCGAATCGCGCGCACACCAACGCGCAGGAGATGATTAGCGGTATCCACAAAGCTTTTCTTGCTTTGGGGTGCCTCACAATTTTGTCGGCGATTACTTTTCACAGGTTAAAGAGGGGGGACGGCAACACGGTGAGCCAGCACAAGGTGATTCACGCGGAATGACGGGTAGATTGCGGGAAAGACTGAGTTTGCGGTGGCATGATTTGAGCAGGTCGGTAGGATATTGAGCGCGGGGACAGTGAGGCGCGTATGAAGGCCAAAGATTTTCGAAGGATTGCGCTGAGCATGGAAGGCGCGGAAGAGAGTTCGCACATGGGCAACCCGGACTTTCGCGTGGGCGGCAGGATTTTTGCAACGCTGGCTTCGGAAAAGCAAGGTTTTGGGAACTTGATGCTGACGGTGGAGCAGCAGGCGGCGTTTGTGGAGGAGATGCCGAAGGTTTTTCTGCCTGTCCCCGGAGGATGGGGAAGAAACGGGGCGACTCATATACGGTTGGCGGCGGCGAATGAAGATTTGTTGGAAGGGGCCCTGCGCACGGCGTGGAAGCTGCGGACGGAAAAGAATGCGAAGTCCGGCAAGAAAAGCAAAGAGCCGGCCGGCCCGAGGCAGATGACAAAGTCTCCGCGCAAAAGGCGATAATGGCTCGCAGCCGCCGTTGTGCGAGCACTGATAGCTGCTTCTACCCAAAGCGATTCGAATGACATCCGTCTCTCTGGAATGGAATGGCACCCGTGATTGAGCTTATGTCGGCTCTTTTTCAGGCTGGCACAGGAGCGCAGACAATCATGAAAATAGAAGTCTGGCAACTGCGCTGGGAGTTGCTGAACATAGCTGCTGCCGTGATGCTGCTGTCGTTTGGCACGGTGGCCATCGTGCTTTTTCTTTCGCGGCGCAAGACACGTGAACTGACGCTGATTTATTTCGGATTGTTCTGCATTTTGTATGGGCTCCGGCTGCTCACTACATTGCAAACGATCCAGTTCAGCCTGGGGTTTTCGCCGGCGTTCTGGTTGTATTTGAACTGGGTGATCACCGGCACGATTATTCTTCCGTTTGGACTCTTCCTCCATCAGGTGGCCCCCGAACGATTCCGTCGATTCTTTGGCTGGCTGATTATTTTTCAGGCTGCTTTTGCGGTATGGGCGATTCTAGGGGCTGCGTTGCGAGTCAGTCTCAAAACTTTGTTTCTTTCGAATAACCTGATGGTGCTGGGAATTTTTTTGGCCAGCGCATTGTTCCTGGTTTTTGGCCCGCGTTCTGCTGGTCCCCGCAAACCGGTCAGCAGGGGAATGGTCGTGTTTATGACCGGTTTCTCGATCTGGCTGTTGTTCATTTTGCAGGCAAACCTGCTGGGATTGAAGATTTTGAAGGGCCTCAACGTGGAGTTTGTCGGGCTCCTAGTTTTCGTTGGCTGCCTGGGATATGTGACGGCGTCGCTAAGCTTCGCCAAGGAAGAGAGTCTGCTGAACCTGAATAAAGAGCTGGAGATTGCGCGGCAAATACAGGCTTCGACCCTGCCGAAAGAGGTGCCGCGGATTGCGGGGCTGGAAGTTGCAGCGCGGTATGTGCCGATGAGCGCGGTGGCTGGTGATTTTTATGATTTTCTTGCGGTAGATGAGCGCAGGGTTGGGATTCTTGTTGCGGACGTTACGGGGCATGGCGTGCCCGCGGCACTAATAGCTTCGATGCTGAAGGTGGCGTTTGCAGGGCAAGCGGAGAATGCGAAAGAGCCGGCGCGGGTGCTTGCGGGATTGAACCGGGCGCTTTGTGGGAAGTTCGAGGAGCACTTTGTTACGGCGGCGTATGTTTTCCTGGATTTGGAGAAGGGAGTGATGCGCTACGCCGGGGCGGGGCATCCGCCGCTCTTGTTGGCTCCGCGTGCGAGTGAGGAAGTGCGGGCGATTGAGGAAAATGGGTTGATGCTGGGATTGTTTCCTGAGGCGGAGTACGCGAGCTTGGAGATTGCATTGCAAACTGGGGACCGTTGTTTGCTGTATACGGACGGATTGTTCGAGGCCATGAATGCGGGGCAGGAGGAGTTCGGGAAGGCGCGGCTGGCGCAGTTTCTGAATAGCCATAGAGGGGATTCTGCCGCGCGATTGTCGGCTGCGCTGCTTGAGGAGATTGGGCGGTGGTCCGGACATTCGGACGGGCGGCGGCAGGAGGATGACATTACTTTGCTGGTGCTGGATTTCTGATGGGAAAAGATGAGGAATCGAATTTTTTGGAATGAAGAAGTGGCGAGTGGCTGGTGACGAAGGGCACGCCGGAATGATGAGAGGCGCTGTGATATTGTTACGAAATCGCTGATGCGGATTGGCATGAATGGTTGGTTTTGTTGCAGCGAATGAGCGAAGGGGAAGGTTAATTTTCTGGCTAGAAAAGCTGCCAAATCGGTGAGGAGTACTGAAGAGACGGGGCGAAGCGCGCTGGCGCGTGATGAGGAAGAGGTGTTTATTGCGGAGGCGGCTTTGGCGGGTGGGCCGGACCCGGCGCTTCGTGAAGAGGATGCGGAAGGGACAATGGTGGAGGAGGAGCCGGCTTCCGGTGCGGCTTCGGCAGCTTCTGATCCTGTTCCAGAAAAACCTTCGATGCGGGATGTGTTTGGGCCGGGAGGATTTCTGGAACGGTGCATGATTGGCGGTTACGAGCACCGGCGCGCGCAATTGGAAATGGCGGAGATGGTGCACGATGCGTTTGAGACGCATCACCACGCGATTCTCGAGGCGGGGACGGGAACGGGGAAGACGCTGGGGTATCTGGTGCCAGCGATTTGCAGCGGGCGGAGGGTGGTGATTTCCACTGCGACGAAATCCTTGCAGGAGCAATTGTTTCAGAAGGATATTCCGTTTTTGCAGAAACACTTTGCGCCGAATTTGAAAGTAGCGGTGATGAAGGGACGATCGAATTTTCTGTGCGTTGAAAAGATGAACCACATGGCGGACCAGGCGCTGCTGAAGGGGATGGATGAGCTGGATGCATTTCAGCAGATCAAGCAATGGGCGAAGCTGACGGAGACCGGTGACCGTGCGGAGCTGACATTTTTGCCGGACGATTCGGATTTGTGGCCGCGGCTGGATGCGCGGCGGGACACGTGCATGGGGCAGAAGTGCCCATCGTTCAATCCGTGTTTTGTTACCGGGATGCACCAGCGGGCTAAGGACGCGGACTTGATTATTGTGAACCACCATTTGTTCTTTGCGGATTTGGCTTTGAAGCAGGACGATTTTGGGAGCATTTTGCCGGAGTATTCGGCGGTTGTGTTTGATGAAGCGCATGAGATGGAGGACGTGGCGAGCGATTATTTCGGGCGGCAGATTTCGAATTTCCGGTTTGACGAGTTGGCGCGCGACGCGGACCAGACTTTGCGGCTGCTGCATCTGGGGACGCCTTCCGTTTTGCGTCGGACGCAGCGGATTCGCGAGAGGAGCCGGGCGTTTTTTGATACGTTTCCGCCGCGGGACGGGAGATATCCATTTTCGCGTGTGGAACGCGAGGCGTTTCTGGAGCAGAACCGCGAGGCTTACGATGATTTGGCTTCTGCGCTGAAGGGATTTGAGACGGAATGCGCGGCGATGACGCAGAAGCCGGAAGAGATTCTGCGGATTGCGCGGCGGAGTTTTGAGATACGGCAGGAGCTGTCGTTTTTGTTCGAATCGAACGAGAAGAATTTTGTGTATTGGTATGAGCGGCGGAATAAGGGAGTGTTTTTAGCTGCTACCCCAATTGATGTGAGCCAGATTTTGCGGGAGCGGCTGTTTGAGCAGTTCGATACCGTGGTGCTGACTTCGGCGACGTTGACGGTGGAAGGGCGATTCGAGTTCATTCGCAGCCGGCTCGGGTTGGATCATGCAAAAGAACGGGCTTTGCCGCCGGAGTTTGATTATCCAGAGCAGGCTTTGCTGTATTTGCCGCCGGGGATGCCGGACGTGCGGAATCCGGCGTATGTGGCGAAAGCGGCCGATGAGATTGTGAATTTGCTGGAGACCAGCCAGGGTAGGGCGTTTTGTTTGTTTACGAGCTACTCGCAGATGAATGAGTTGTTTGAGCGGGTAAGGACGCGGGTGCCGTTTCCGCTGTTGCTTCAGGGGACTTCGCCGCGTTCGGTTTTGCTGGAGCGGTTTAAGAACACACCGGGAGCGGTGCTTTTTGCTACGGCTAGCTTTTGGCAGGGCGTGGATGTGCCGGGGGACCAGCTTTCTTGCGTGATTGTGGACCGGTTGCCGTTTGCGGTGCCGAGCGATCCGATTGTGGCGGCGCGGGTAAAGGCGCTGCAGGAGGATGGACGAAACCCCTTCGCGGAGTTTCAAGTGCCGGAGGCGGTTTTGGCGCTGAAACAAGGTTTCGGAAGATTGATTCGGACGAAGACGGATCGAGGGGTTTTGGCGCTGCTGGATAGCAGGATTCAGCGGATGGCGTATGGTAAAATTTTTATTGAGTCGCTTCCGAAGTATCGGGTGACTCAGGATTTGGCGGCGGTTTCGAGATTTTTGGCGAAGAAGAAGAGTTAAGAAAAACATTACACAGAGGACGCCGAGAGCGCAGAGGACACAGAGAAGAATGTTTCAGGTCAGCGTGGAAGAGACATTTTCGGCGGGGCACGCGCTTCGGGGGTACCGGGGGAAGTGCGAGAACGTGCATGGGCATAATTACCGGGTGCGCGTTACCTTGGAGGGGCCGGAGCTGGATTCGATTGGGTTGCTGGTGGATTTTACTCGGGTGAAACAGATTGTGCGTGAGGTGATGGGGCGGTTGGATCACCAGTTTGTGAATGATCTGGAGCCGTTTAAGACGGTGAATCCTTCGGCGGAAAATATGGCGAAGTATTTTTATGAGGAAGTGGCGCGGGGGTTGAAGGATTTGCCGCCTGGGGCGCGAGTTACGGATGTGATTTTGTGGGAGACGGATACCAGCCGGGCGCAATATCGGCCGGGTGACTAAGCGTTTCCGCGAGAGATGAGTCGATGAATCGCGCGTTCTACATCGTCTTGATTCCGGCGGTTCTGGTTGCGATTGGATATGTTGTTGTGTTTCGGCTGATGGGCGGGACTCCGCCGGGTTATTGGAGGTTGATTTTGCCGTTTGCGTTTGTCGGGGGCGCGCTGTGGTGGTTCGGGCGAGGGGCGGCCCGCGAGAAAACTTCGGGGCCGAGGTAGAGCGAAACAATTCGACGCAGAATTTTGCGCGGTAAGAAAGGCGGCATCAAGCTGCCGCACTCCATATGTTCATAACCGAAATTTTCAAATCGATTCAGGGCGAAGGGACACGGGCGGGGTTGCCGTGTGTTTTTGTGCGGCTGACTGGCTGCAATTTGCGGTGCACGTGGTGCGATACGGCTTATGCGTTTCATGGCGGGAAGAAAATGAGTGTTGAGGATGTGCTGGCTCGAGTGGATGAACTTGCTGGGCGCGAGGCGGCGGCATCTGGCGCGCAGGCTCGCGTGCCGCTTGTTGAATTGACTGGCGGGGAGCCGCTTTTGCAGGAAGAGGTTTATCCGCTGGCGGAGAAATTGGTTACGGCTGGATACACGGTGATGATCGAGACCAGCGGCGAGCGGTTTACCGGGCGGCTGCCGCGCGAGGTGATCAAGATTGTGGATGTGAAATGCCCGGACTCGGGCGAAGCGGATACGTTTGAGATGCGGAATCTTGCGGAGCTGGATGCGAAAGATGAAGTGAAGTTTGTGCTCATGACGCGGCGGGATTATGAGTTTGCGAGAGATTTTACGGCGGAGCATCGGCTGGCGGAGCGCGTGAAGCAGGTTTTGTTTTCGCCGGTGTTTGACGATCCGGCGGGGAAATGGCAGGGGTTGGAGGCGCGCAAGGTGGTGGAGTGGATACTTGCGGATGGGTTGCCGGTGCGGCTTGGGCTTCAGCTGCATAAGTTTGTGTGGGACCCGGCGACAAAGGGAGTTTAGGAGTTACCGGGGTCACTCAGAAGATTCGAATTTTTCGCTCCCCTCCTCCAAACTGGCGCTTAGCTCACACATAGTCTGTCCCACATTGGAAGGGGCCAGTTTAGAGCTTTGCAGACCAGGGGCGCAGCGTGCTGCCCCCCTGAACTTACTCGCGCGGCGAGTTGTTGGGACGGCGCGAGTTATAATGGGGATGTATGACAGTTGGGTCGCAAATCTCGAAGGCAGTGGTGCTCCTGAGCGGAGGGATGGACTCTTGTGTTTGCACCGCGATTGCGCGCGAGCGGCATGGGGCCGGGAACATTGCGCTGCTGCATGCAGGTTACGGGCAGCGGACACAGGAACGCGAGCGGCGAGCGTTTGAGGCGATTGCGGATTTTTACGGCGTGAGCCAGCGGCTTGTGGTGCAGCTCGACCACTTTCGAGCGATAGGCGGATCGGCGCTTACGGACAAGAAAATCGCGGTGCCGGAGAATGAGCTTGGCGCGCCGGGGCCGCATGGGAGCTCGATTCCCGTGACGTATGTGCCGTTTCGCAACGCTCATTTTCTTTCCGTAGCAGTGAGCTGGGCGGAAGCGATTGGGGCGGGAGCCGTTTGCATCGGAGCCGTGGCGGAGGATAGCTCCGGCTATCCCGATTGCCGCGCGGAGTATTACCAGGTATTTCAGGAGTTGGTGCGCGTGGGAACGCGGCCAGAGACGCAGATCGAGATTGCGACTCCAGTGATTACGCTGAAGAAAAATGAAATTATTCGACGCGGAATCACGCTTGGTGCGCCGTTGCATCTGACGTGGTCGTGTTATCAGGGCGAAGAAAAAGCTTGCGGAGCGTGCGACAGCTGCCTGCTGCGATTGAAGGCGTTTGCGGAGGCTGGCGTGGCGGATCCCATCCCTTACCGGCAGGCGGTCTCGGCGCACTCCTGACACTTGGAAAAGAGCTAAGATTAGGCATAATAGGGCACATCCCGCCAGCCAGGCCGGGCAGGGTATGCCTCGGCAAAAGGAGAAATGGGTATGAAAAGATTTAGGAAGTATTGCGCGATGGCTGCGGTGCTCGTGGCCGCGCTGGTTTGCGTGCTTGCGCCGGGCACGAAGGCGCAAGTGACTGGAACACTCAGCGGCATAATTATGGATATCAACGGAAAGCCGTGGTTTGGGTTGGGAGTCGAGGCGATAAGCGACCAGGGCGCGAAGCTGGAAGCAAAGACCGATGCGGAAGGAAGGTACGGTTTTCGCAATCTCCGCCCGGGCGTCTACGACGTGACGATTATCACTTTCCCGCCGCCGAATGAAAAGCAAATTCCTGTCAAGATGGGGCAAATCCGGGTGACCAGCAACGATGAAGCGAAACTGGACATGAACTTCAAGACAGAGATGGCGAAAGAGGGCGCGGCTGCGGCGCAAAAAACCAAGGCGGACGCCGAGGAAAAGCAAAAGTTCGAGGGCATGAAAGCGCACTACACTGCCGGGACTGGATTCCTGGACCAGGAGCGCAAGGCGAAAGACGACTTGTCCAAGGCGCCTGCGGATCAGAAAGATGCGCTGAAGCAAAACCTGAAGGATCTATCCGACAAAGCCGCTACAGAATTTGAGGCGGCACAGAAGGCGGCGTCGGAAAAAGACCCCAACCAGCACCTGCTTTGGGCGCGTCTGGGCGAAGCGTATGACCTGGCGGGGCGCAATGACGAAGCAGCGCAAGCTTACCAGCAGGCCATCAACGCGAAGCCGGATGACCCCGGCTACTACAACAATCTGGGAAACGTGCTGGCGCGAGCGGGGAAGATCGACGAAGCGCGGGCCGCTTACACGAAGAGCGCGGAACTGGATCCGGCGAAAGCCGCGACGGCCTGGCGCAACTTTGGTATCAGCTTGTATAACGCGAACCGCGGAGCCGACGCCATCGAACCTCTACAGAAATCCGCAGAACTGGACCCGAAGAGCGCGCAGACCTGGTATCTGCTGGGTGCCTGCCTAATCTATAAAATGACGGTAAAGAAAGTCGGGAACAAAGATGTGCCCGAGTTCGCGCCGGGAACCATTGAGGCATACCAGAAGGCGATTGAACTCGACCCCAACGGACCTTTTGGCAAGCAGGCTAAAGAGGGGCTGGAACAATTGCAGCAGATGGCTCCGGGCATTGATATCAAGGTGAACGCGAAAAAGAAGTCCTGAGCAGGATTCAAACTGCTTTCTATTGGGCCGGTTCCGGTTTGCGGGGCCGGCCTTTTTTTGGAATGAGAGATCCACGCCGTCGAAGGAGGGCGGGGCAAGCCCAGCCTCTACGGATCTTGGCAATACGGATTGAGTCTCTAGCGGTGCATTAGAGTTCCCGTGGTTTTGGTGCGGCGAAGCGCCCAGGAGAATACCGCCATGGAAAGGGGCAGAAGGACTGCGCTGAAAATGAGAAGGACGATCAGCGGGCGCCAGACGGCTTGCACATCCGCGCCGCCGAGAAGAGCGGCGCGCATAGCGTCTAGCGCGTAAGTGACAGGATTCAACCGGGCCACTATCTGAAGCCAATCGGGAAGCACGCTGATGGGAAACAGCATGCCGCCGGCAACGCTGGAAACGCCGAGGAGGAACCACTTCGCGGGATTGCCGCGCTTGAAGAGCAGGAGATAGCTTGCGGAGAGAATTCCCAGTCCGGAAAAAGCGAGCAGAGTGGCGAGGAGCACCGCGGCTACGGCGAGCCAGTTTGCACCGCGCAGCGGAAACCCGAAGAACAGTGCGCCCCAGGCGACGTAGACGGCTATGCGCAGCGTTGTCACTGCGAAAGGATAGATTGCTGAGCCGGCCAGAATGACGGGGAGAGAAGTCTGCGTGACCAGCAGATGTTCGAGCGTGCCGGAGTCGCGGGCTTCTTCGAGGCTTCGGTCGAAGGTGTCCATCGCGGCGTTGAGATAATCGAGGAAGACGAAGCCGATTAGGGAAAAAGCGAAGTAGCCTCCGCCCTGCGGGAGCGCGTTCCGGAGCTGCGGGCTGTCCACGAAGCGCGCGACATAAAAAAACATGGCCACTCCGAACAGCGCTTCGAGGGCTTCGAGCACGAAGACGGTGCGGTAGGTGCGCGCGATGGAGAGGTCGCGCCAGAAGAAAGCCCACAACTCGCGCAGGCTGCGCGTCATTCCGGGGTTCCCTCTCCGGTGAGATGTGGGGAGCGACCCGTCAGGCGCATGAAGGCGTCTTCTAGCGATGCAGCGTTCGTGGTGCGCTTCAAGGCAGCGGGAGTGTCGCAGGTGACGAGACGTCCCGCATCAATCACGGCGACGCGGTCGGCGAGCATCTCGACTTCGGGCAGAGTATGCGAAGCGAAGAGCAGGGAAGTGTCGCCGCGGCTGAGGACTTCGGATTTGAGGAAGCGGCGAAATTCAGAGGCAGCGATGGCGTCCAGGCTGCGAGTGGGTTCGTCGAGCAGAAGTACGTGCGGTTGGTGGAGCAGGGCGCGAGCGAGACTCAGACGCTGGACCGTTCCCGAGGAGAGCGTGCGGAGCTGGCGGTCGAGTGCTTCTCCGAGATGGAACTGTTCCGAGAGCAGCGCGATACGCTGCGCAGAGGCGGCGTCCGAAAGATGATTGAGGCGCCCGAAGAAGCGCAGATTTTGGCGGCCGGTGAGTCGCGCGTAAAAGCCGAGGTCACTGCCGGCATGATAGCCGATCTGGCGGCGGACGGCGCGCGGGTCGAGAACGGCATCGTGTCCGGCGATTTGCGCATGGCCATGCGTGGGAAGAAGCAGCGTGGCGAGAATTTTGAGGAGGGTCGATTTTCCCGCGCCGTTTGCACCCAAGAGCGCCAACGCTTCGCCGGGGCGAACCTCGAAGGAAATTCCGGCGAGCGCGACCACGGACGGTTTTTCAAATGGCTGCAAGAAAGCGCGCCAGCCGCTGCGCGCGGGCGGAAACAATTTTTCGAGGGATGCAACAGCAATCGCGGCTTCCGGCACGACAAAACTTATAGCGTGTCTGTGGCGCGAAGACAATCGGTTGCACGAAATGGCCAGGTTGGGGTGGTTCGCAGGATTCTATGCAGGGAAGGGCGAAAAGGTGGAAATGGAAGAGGGCGCACGAAAAAGTGTGACGGCAGAATTTATCCTCACAGAGGATGAAACTCCGTGAGGCAAGGTAATGCAGCGATCGTGATTCGCCTGCATGTCGAAATTTGATTCCATCTCAACTGTTACTCCGCATGGCGAACCGCTCGAATCCCCGGTAGAATATGAGCACTAGAATTTGTGACGCAAGACGCACGCAATGGCCTGACCTGCGTGTTTGGACGAGGAGCTGAGGAGCGGGGCTGATGGTGTCATTCGCAGATCGCGCTGGAACGGTGCCGCATGTGCTGGTGCGTTTTCTCGATAGGGAATCCGTGCTTTTGAATTTGGAGACGGAGCGTTACTTCGGCCTGGATGAAACCGGGACGCGCATGTGGCAGGTGGTCACTGCTGCGCCGAGCATTGACGCTGCCTATCAGGAGCTCCAGAACGAGTTCGACGTCGAGTCCGAACTGCTGCGGTTGCACCTCACGGAACTCCTGGGGCGGCTCGTCGAAAACGGATTGCTACAGATTCAGCCTGCCGATGTGGGAACGGCTTCGACGGTTTAGCGCGCTGGAGCGCCCGGCGCGCGGGCTTTTCCTGCGTGCGGCGGCATTGTTGCCCCTGATTTCCATGAGTTTGCGCCTGCGCGGATTTCGTAAGACTCAGGCCTTCCTGCAAAGGTTTCTTTCCCCGCCCAAGGAGCGGCCCGATAGTTCAGTGCCCGCCGCAGCTGCGGAAAGCACGGCGCGCATGGTGCGCGCCGCGGTGCGTCACAGTGGTGGTCATCCCACCTGCCTGGAAGAATCGCTTGCATTGTGGTGGCTGCTGGGGCGCCAGGGGATTGCTTGCGAACTGCGCATTGGCGTTCGCAAAGAGGCCGAAAAATTCGAGGCGCATGCCTGGGTGGAGCGCGCGGGGACTGCGTTGAATGAGCCGGAAGCGCTCCACGAGCATTATGCTGCGTTTGACGCGGCGCTGTCCTCTCTGCCGCCGGGGCCGCGATGAGCGGGTTTGCGGGGATTGTGCGCCCGGACGGCGGAACGCCCGATGTCCGCATCATTGAGCGAATGGCAGAGAGCCTGGCATTTCGCGGGCCGGATGCGACGCAGGTCTGGATGCGCCCCGGGGCGGGATTCTGTTTCACTCTGCTGCGAACCGGTCCGTCTCCGCAAGCCGCCGCACAGCCGTGTTCCCTGGATGGCCGAGTCTGGCTGCTGGGCGATGTGCGGCTGGACGGGCGCGAGGAGATGCGCCGAAGGCTCGAGCAGCATGGAGAAAAGGCTCCCGCGGACACCACCGATGAAGAGTTGATTCTGCGGGCGTGGCGACTGTGGGCCGAAAAAAGTTTTGAGACTTTGATCGGAGATTTTTCGTTTGCGCTTTGGGATTCGGAAGCGAAAGAGTTGTGGTGCGCGCGCAGTCTGCTGGGCGCCAGACCCTTCTTTTACGCACACGTTGGCGGCCAGCTTATTTTCAGCAACACACTCAACACCGTGCGGCTTGCGCCAGAAGTATCCGCGAAGCTCGACCCATATTTTATCGGCGACTTTCTGCTGCAATCCTGGTGCTCTGATCCCGAACGCACTGCGTATCGCGATGTGCGCCGGTTGACGGCGGGCCACGCTCTGCACTTTTCGAATGGAGAAGTGCAGGTGCGCCGTTACACGAGCCTGCCTATCGAAGAGCCGCTCTTATTGAGGCGGCGCGAAGAGTACATCGAGGCCTTTCGCGGACACCTGGAAGAAGCTGTGCGGGACCGCTTGCCGCAGGGCGCGGCGGGAATTTTCATGAGTGGAGGACTGGACTCCACGAGCGTCGCGGCGATCGCCGGCAAGGTGCAGGTCGCGCGAGGCGTCCGGGATTCGCTGCGTGCGTACACCGTGGATTACACTCCGCTTTTTGAGGACGAGGAGGGCACACTCGCGTCGCGGGCCGCGAAGCACCTCGGCATTCCCATCGAGATCCTCTCGGGAGCTTCGTGCCCGCCATTTGGTGGATGGGACGAGCTGGGGCTGAGCACTCCGGAGCCTTGTGTTGAACCGTTTTTTGCACTGCACGTCGAGCATTACCGCCAGGTAGCCATGCAGTGGCGCGTGATGCTCACTGGCGACGGCGGCGACGACATTCTGACCGGGCGCGCCTGGCCGTATCTCGTCCAGCTGTTGCAGGGAGGCCACCTGGGCACAATGGCGCGGTCGTTCGGTGGGTACATGCTCCGTCACGGCAGATTTCCACCATTGCGCGCAGGGCTTCGAACGCGTTTGCGGCGCTGGATGGGCCGCGCGCAGGAAACGGTGGATTATCCTCCGTGGCTGGAACCGACCTTTGAGCAGGAGTGGCATCTGCGCGATCGTTGGCGAGAGTTGCAGCAGCCCGCCAAAGAGCAACATCCGCTTCATCCCGCCGGGCATGCCTCGTTGACCACCGCGTACTGGCCCAGCATCTATGAGCCCGAAGATTCGGGCTGGACAGGTGTGCCGGTGGAAACGCGCGCTCCTTTGCACGATCAACGTTTGATCCGTTTCCTCCTACGCGTACCCCCGGTGCCCTGGTGTATGAATAAAGAACTTCTTCGCGACTCGATGCAAGGTCTATTGCCCGAGGAAATACGCACCCGCCGCAAGACGCCTTTGCAAGGCGACCCGCTCCTTCTCCATTCCGAAAAAAATAGTTGGAAGCCGGCCCTGCAAGACGGGGCTTGCGAGAGACTGCGGATGTTTGTAAACTGCAGAATGCTCAGCGCAACTTCTCACCCCGCCCGGGGTTTAGGTTTGGCATTGTGGGCCGACCTGCGGCCCATTGCTCTTGATTATTGGCTGAAAAGCGTTGAAAACGAACAAAGTATTCAGTACAGTCGAATCGGGGGAAACTGAATGAGGCCGCAGTCTGAGGCATCTGCGAAAAAGCCCTACCGAGCACCCAAACTTCTTGTCTATGGAAATTTAACGGAGATGACCCGGGCCAAGACGAATAAGGGGACTTTGGACGGGGCGAAGACGCCTATTAACATGCGCAAGACCGGCTAAGGGTGCTCTCCCTGATACGTAGCTATCTCTGTGCTGGCCTTTCGTGACTTACCGCTATCGTACTTACGGCCTGGACCTCTCTTCCGATTCTCCAATTCCCGGATTGAACGAGGAAATTGACGGCTCGTGTCGCGCGGGCGTTCGCCTGGAGTTGTGCCGCGAACCTTTATGGGTGCGAGAAGCGCTCGAGCTGCCACGCGCGGTTCTTCAAAGTATTGCAGCCTCTCCGGAAACGCAGGACCCTGCCTTCGTACTTACTTCTCTGGGAGTTGGGAAATTTTTTCAACTGGCCTATTCTGATGGGACTCGCTTTGTAGTGAACGGCGAGGCAACCTCCATTTGGGGCATCCCTGGCGACGGCCAAACAATCCAGGACCTTTCCACCTATTTGCTCGGACCTGTCATGGGATTCATTTTGCGCCGGCGAGGAATCACGGCGCTGCATGCCAGCGCGCTATGCGTGGACGGCAAGGCTATTCTGCTGACCGGTGAGGCTGGAGCTGGAAAGTCCACGACTGCGGCGGCGTTGGGACTGCTTGGATTGCCGGTTCTTTGCGAGGATATTGCTGCGGTCGAGGAAACCGGTGGAGGTTTCGCCGTCGAGGCGGGATATCCACGCGTTTGTTTGTGGCCCGAATCCGTCGAGATGCTGATGGGACACCGGGACGCACTGCCGCGGATTGCGCCAAACTGGGACAAATGTTATTTGCAGTTGGATGGCGTGAAAGCCAGCCTGGAATCCCGCAAGCAACCTCTTGGAGCCGTTTATATTCTTGGTCCGCGAGAAATGGAGAATGCTCCGCGGATTGAAGAGGTGAGCAGTCGCGATGTGCTTCTGGAACTAGTCCAGAATACGTATATGAATTGGCTTCTGGACCGCGCGCAACGTGCGGCGGAATTCGAACTGCTCTCTCGCCTGGTTTCACAGATTCCGGTTCGGCGAATTGTTCCTCACAGCGATCCATCGCGGATCGGCGCTCTCTCCGAGCTGATTCTTGCCGATGCCACCCGTTTGCTGGCCAGCCAGGTGAGCCTGGGCGCCGCGGCCGGCCGCTGAAATGTACCTTCTCAATGAATTTGGCGACATGATCGCCGACAAGGCGCGCTTTGGAGCGTACGCCGATGCCATCAGCCGCGCCGTGCGTCCCGGCGATGTCGTCGTCGACCTCGGCTGCGGTCCCGGAATCTTTGCGCTGCTGGCTTGCCGCGCCGGTGCGAAGCGCGTTTATGCGATCGAAGGCGGGGACATCGTTCACCTCGCGCGGCAGTTGGCCGCCAGCAATGGCTTTGCGGATCGCATCCAATTTATCCACGAGGATTCCAGGCAAGTCCAGCTGCCCGAACGCGCGAACGTCGTTGTTTCCGATGTGCGTGGAGCCTTGCCGCTCTTTGATGACGCGCTGCCGTCGATTGAGGACGCCAGGGTGCGCTTTTTGAAGGAGGGCGGAACGCAGATTCCCGAGCGCGACACCCTCTACGCTGCCATCGTCGAAGCTCCTGACTATTACGAGCGCATCACCTCGCCATGGAAGGAGCCGGGGAGCGAGATCGATCTTTCCGCTCCGCTTCCGCTCCTTCTGAATGGTGTTTACAAACTGCGCTCGAAAAAGGAGCAGCTCCTGACGGATCCGCAAAACTGGTGCACGCTGGATTACACGGCGCACCTGAATACCCGCGCTTCCGCAAAGATGCGATTCCGCGCAACGCGCAGCGGGATTGGGCATGGAGTGAGCGCCTGGTTTGAAACGAAGCTCTTTGAAAACATCGGATTCTCGACCGGACCGGGACCCGCGGGGACCGTCTACGGTCAGGGTTTTCTTCCTTGGCTTGAACCCGTAGCTCTGGAGGCCGGGCAGGAGATTGAAGTTGATTTGCACGCCGATCCCGTCGGCGGCGACTACATCTGGCGCTGGGATACCAGGATCGCCGCTCATAACGGTCAACGCGAACGAGTTTTTCGCCAGTCCACTTTTGAAGGCGCGCAATTCATGTCCGAGACTCTTCGTCGCCGCGCGGCGGATTACGTTCCTCTCCTCACGGAGGCGGGTCTGGCGGAACGCTGGCTCCTTCAGGCCATGGACGGCATCGCGCCTTTGCAGGAAATCGCGCAAGCCGCCGCGGAACAATTCCCAAAGGTTTTTCGCCGCCCGGAAGATGCCTTCCGGCGCGTTTCTGCTTTGGCCGAAAGATTTTCCCGCTAGCGGAAGCGATTGCGAATTCCGCCGATCTCCATGAAAATTGCTGGGGGATTTTCTGACGGAAACACTGCCACAGGATGCGGAAGTTCTTGAAGCGGAGTGGACGCTGCTGCTCGAGTGCGCCAGGCCGCAACCGGACCGCCAGCGCCTTGCCGAAAAACTCCGCGCTCGTCTCGACTGGCCATCACTGATTGCATTCGCGGAAGACCACGGTGTCCTCGGGTTAACCGTCGCCCGCCTGTTTGACTTCAACGAAGCGGTCATTCCGCCGGAAAATCGCGATGCTCTGCGCGTCTGGCGCCGCAATCACACCCTTTTCACCCTGAATTTGAGCGCGGAGATGTTCCGGCTCTTCGATCGCTTTGCCGCCTCCGGCATCGAGGCGCTGGTGATTAAAGGGCCGGTGCTTTCCGTGCGTAGTTACGGCGATCCAGGCTTGCGCCAATACGGCGATCTGGATTTGATCGTGCGCGACAACGATATTCTGCGCTCCACGGAACTCATGCTTGGCCTCGGATACGCCCCCAGCGTCCCGTTGACCGCCATTCATGCTAAAAAAATTCCCGGCGAATACAATTTTCGGCAGCCCACCACGAAGCTCCTGATCGAATTCCACACCGAGCTTACCTTCCGTTATCATCCGAAACCCCTTCCGTTGGAAGCGCTCTTTCGCCGGCAAGTGCGCGAAAAGTTCGATGCGCACGAGGTTCCCGCGCTTTCGCCGGAAGACGAACTGATCCTGATTTGTATTCACGGAGCGAAGCATTTTTGGGAGCGCCTTGTTTATATCGCCGACGTGGCCGCCTTCGTCTCCCGGCAGCAACTCGATTGGGCGCTCGTGAAGTCAGCCGCCGAAGAGGTTGGGGCGGAACGCATGTTACAAGTCGGCCTGCGATTGGCCGCCGATATGCTCGGTGCTCCGCTACCTGATGCAATCGCAGCGGCTGTGCGATCGGACCGCGCCGTCGGCCGCCTGTCTTCTCAGATTATTCGGTGGCTTCCAGCAGCCGGTACGGCGCCGACGGGAATTGTTGAACGCGCTAAGTTTCGCATCGGCATGTACGGCGGCGGTTTTTCCGGGCTCGGCTATCTTTTTCGGCTATCTTTTTCGCCCACCGAGGAAGACTGGGTCGAAGGCGAAGAAAACAAGCGCCACTGGTTTCTCGATGCCCTCGGACGTCCATTTCGTCTCGCGCGAAAATATGGCCGCGACGGCAAGCCCTGAAGCGCATTCGCGCGCGAACGCGGCCCCCTCACCCGCGAGCCCGATGCAAAAACGAGAAAGCCCGGACAATTTGTCCGGGCTTTCTTGCGCAAAGCTTTCTTAAATATTGGTGCGTCGCGATATAACTCGCGGAGTTTTCGAAGGCAGCGGCGGCAATTCCACGGTAATCGACTGCTCGCTCTTGTTGCGCAAGACACCGAGTTTCACAGTCTTTTCTTCCCGCTTTCCGGCAAGTTTCTCCCGCAGATCGCCGAGCGAACGAATGCGATCGCCATTCAGCGAAACAATGACGTCGCCGCTCTTCACTCCGGCCTTGTCCGCCGCGGATCCGGCATTCACTTCGCGGACCAGCACGCCTTCGCCGTCCGGCGCGCCAAAATAGGCTCCGAATTGTCCGCTCAGGTCTTCGGCGTCAATGCCCAGACGCGGCCGCCCGCCAGGCAGCATCTCTAAATTCCAATCCATCCCAGGTCCATCAGGCATTTCCGGCATTTCCACCTTCGGAAGCTGGAAGGAAAATGCGCGCGGGGCAGTTTTGGACCAGACACTCGCGCGATCTTCCGATTTGCCGAGCGTCGCGGCAATCGTTTGCGCGCGGCCGTCCCGCCATACCGTGAATTGCACCGTCCGTCCGGCGGGAATCTCGTGAATCATGCGGCGAAATTGCGCAGCGCCTTCCACTCGCTGTCCGTTTATTTCGGTAATGACATCATTTTCTTTCAAACCGGCTTTTGCCGCCGGGCTGTCCGGCACGATTCGCTGCAGCAGGGCGCCGCGCTCCGCGGGCAGCTTCAGTTCCTTGGCCTTCTCCGAGTTAACTTCCTGCGATTCCACGCCCAGCCAGCTCGCGCCATCGTCGCCAAACAGCACCACCGGGCCGTCAGAGTCCACCTCCGCCCCAGGCGTAATCAACACGCGGTTTCGCTGGTCCTGTTGCGCCTCTTGAAATGCGGCCTGCGCGGCAGCCACTTGCGCACGGCTCGCTTCCACTTGCGCCACCTTTGCGGCCGCAGAATCTTGTGCCACCGCGGAAGGGCTGGGCAACGCAATCAGCGCAACACCCAGCACCGCCGCTCCGCCGCACATAATCAAATTACGTTTCAGCATGATTTTTCTGCCTCCTGCTTTGCTTAGACGCGGCCCGGGCTAAACCGTTGACCGCAAAATCACCACGCGAATTCCGCCGTTGATGGTATTCAGTTTGATGGGCGCGCCGCCTTTGCCATACTTGCCGCGCATCTCCCGCGGTTTCAAGGAACTCTCGAGCGACAGCGGCAACTCCGAATAAAAATTGCCATTTAACGAGCGCGCTTCGAGATTCGCCTGCGTATCCTGCGGCACAGCCAGCAGCAGCGACCCGTTCGTCGTCTCCGCCGTCATGCCCTTGTCATCCATCGCACGCGAAAGTTCTAGATGCAGATTCCCGTTCGTCGTCCGCGCGTGCACGCTTCCGCCGCCCTCGTACACTTCAATATTTCCGTTCACGGTGCGCAAATCCTCCACGGATTCGACGCCCGCAATCTTCAGCGTCCCGTTGACCGTCCCAATGTGTTCCACGCGCGCTCCATGCGGAACATGTATGGTGTATTCCACGGCCACTTCCACGCCCTCATTCTGCGGATAACGCGTTACCACCGACACGGCATTAGGTCGCGCTTCCACCTCAATCGTTACGCGCTCCAGGTCCGCCTCTTTTTCTTTGGCGATTTTCACCGCGTGGATTTCCACGACATTGCGGTCCCACCCTTCCACCTCGACGGGGCCGTTGACATTCTGCAGCTCAAACGAACCTCCCGGCTGCAGCGAATACGATTGATTGAAGTCTTTGCTGATCGCAAAGCAAGGAGCAGCGGACACCCCCGCAAGCATCAGGATGAACAACACCGCCGAGCGCAAACCTGGACGTAGCATCTCGTTCTACCCCCTCGAGTTCATCTCACGAGCGGTTGCTCGTTGCTGCTCACAGTGGAACCAACCTCGAACCCCAATAACACGCCTGCGCGATTCGCCGCCATCATCACTCCCCGTCAGTGCGACGGTTCAAAATCAAATGCCACGGTTGAAATGGTCTCCACCGGGTTTCCATTGATGGATGCCGGCTTCGCGCGCCACCTCTTGACCGCGTCTATCGCGGCATCCGCAAGAACCGGTTCGCCTTCCAGAATCTTGATCACTTCCACGCTTCCATCTATCTTCACCCGTACTTGCAGCTTCACAACTCCGTGGATACCTGCCTTCCGGGCAAGCTCGGGATACGCGGGGTTCGGCCTCGCGATGAGCCGCTTGAAGAACTCGCTGGAATCTTCGTGTATTCCGCCAAGAAGAAATCGCTCCAAACTGTCCATCCAGCTCTCCAACCAGTCACGTCTTTCATCGGCTGGAGGCTGCTCTGCGGCTCCCGGGCCCGGTTCCGAAAACTTGTTGGAAGGAAAGTCCGAGTCACGCACGCGCTCGATCCGTTCGCGCTGCTGCTGAATCAGCGAATCACGCAGTCCCGTGCCTTCATCCAGGTATTGCAGCCGGATTTTGCCCACCGTCGTGCGCAATTTCAGCAGCGCGCCGCCGCCATTCAAAATTCCCGTGGCGCGCACCGCGCCCAGGTCTCGATTTCCTTGCGCCTGGATGTTCAAAAGCAGCGCAGGGTCGGCATCAATGCGGCTCACGCCCCCTTTTTCGACCAGCGCATCAATGGTGACGGCCAGATTTCGCGGCAGGAAAATGATGATGTCTCCCGCTCCGGAAGAAAGTTGCGAAGCGCCCGGAAGGCTCACGACGCCGCTGGAGGAAGCCGCATCCGGATTGAACCACGCCTGAATCGTGCCGCCCGCGGTGGCTGCCTGCACCGCGCCTGCCACGCGCGTCAAGCAAATGCTCCCCCCGTTGGATTCGACTTCCATCGGCCCGGAAACCGTGATGATGCGAATCCCGCCGCCGCCCGTTTGCGCCCGCACCGAGCCGCGCACTTCGCCGAAATCAATCTGTCCGCCGCCGGTGCGCACGCTGACGAAACTCCCCGCTTGCTTCAGCGTAATGTTGCCGCCATCGGTTTCCAGTTGCGCACGCCCGCCAATTTGTCCCGCGCGGATGTGCCCGCCTCCGCTGCGCAACGTTCCATCTCCCGTGATGTTTCCCGCGACAATGTGCCCGCCCGCGGTGAACGCATCCAGGTCGCCCGCAACATCTTGCACTTGGATATGTCCGCCCTGCGTGGAGAGCTTTGCGAGCAAGTGGCTCTGCGATACGTTGAGCACCGGTCTGAAGCCGATGCGCCCAGTCCGAATGTTTCCGCCCTGCGTGATGAGGTTCGCGGATCCGCCGATGTCTCTCGTTTCGATGTCTCCGGCGCCCGTGTTCACGTCGACGCTGTAGCCCGCGGGAACCGCAACTTCAAATTGCACCCAGAATTGCGCAATCGCTTCACCGTGCCCGGACTGCGGCGGCAAGGTTCCCGTCATCTCCACGCCGGACGCCGTCGTTTTTGCCGTCAGCGCATAGCGGTCCAGAAGATTCTGCGCCCATGGCGCGCGCGCATCGGTCTCAATATGCACCGTGTAACGCACCACTTGCGGCGCGCCCGGTTCCAACGCGATGATTCGCACCAAGCCAAGGTCCGTCGTCAGGTGCAGCGTTAGTCCGTCTTTGGTTTGCAGCGTGCCGGAGCGATCCGTGGCCACGCGCGGCGCCGGATCGCCGGGAACGACAGCTCCAGCAGCAAACGGTTCATTGGAGTTCGCGCAAAAAGCCAAACCCGAAAGTAGTATCGAGCAGAAAATGGCTGACAGCGCAGCGCGAGAAACTTTCGTCCGCGTATCGCGAATCGTCACGAAAATGGGAAGGGTGCTCATTTCTTGCTTGGATCTCTTCTCAACCGGCTGAACTTCTCACCGCACTTCTCACTGAACTTCGTGCGGGCCAATCTGCCGCAAAGCCGCGGCGCTGCGCAGCCGCACGTAGCGGTTGGGATCGCTGCGCTCTAGATCCTGTAGCGTCTGAATCACGCGTTCCATCGACGGGTCCAGCAAACGTTCCACAGGCTCCGGGGCCAGCACCGCTTCCGGAGTCTGCGCAGCTTCCGGTGTACCGCCTTCCAGCGAGCGCACCAGCAGGTTCACCGCTTCCACGCGCACGCCGGGATTGGAGTCGTGCTCCAGCGCATCAATCAGCGTCTCGCGCACGGTCTGGTCCACCACTACATCGCGCAACGATTCCATCGCTTTCATCCGCACCGCGGGATTCTGGTCATTTCGCGCCGCATAAAGCAGCGCCCGGCGCACGTCGGCATCTCCCGTGCGCGCCCGCAGCGCTTCCAGGCAGTCGAGCCGCACTCCAGCTTCTGTCTGATTTCCATTTTCAACCACGTATGTCAAAACGCGGCGCAGATCGGGATCGTCCACGCTTCCGGAAAGTACCAGCGGCTGTTCCGTCTTTATGTGCAGCTGCACATTTCCGGAGGTGCTGTCAGACGTAGGAGAAAAACTCATGCTCGCCACAGCCATCTTCGCCAGCTGTTCATCCGTGAACCGTGCCGAAGGCGAAACATTTACAGTCTGCCCGTTCGACCCGGAATCCAGCCGCGCCGACAACCACGGCAACCCTTGCGTACCCAGCCCCAATCCAATCAAAACCAAAACCGCCGCGCTCCAGACCGGCCGCATGGCCATCCAACTGCGGAGCCATCCCAGCGGCTGCCAGTGTTTCTTCAAAGGGGGTGCCGATAAATCGTCCAACGCTTCCGCAAGTTCACTGCGGCACCGCGAAAGAAGAATGCCTCCGCTATCAAATTGTTCGGAGGCTTGCAGCGCTTCCATCAAGGACTCGTGAAGGGAGCGTTCCTCAGCAAGCTGCGAGGCGCAAGCCGCGCAACCCGCTAGATGCTTTTCGATCCGCGCTTTCTCCTGCGCGCTGGTTTCTTCGCAAGCGTAAAAAACAAGAAGCGCGGCAACTTCTTTGCACTGTGTCTGTTGAGGCGCGCTCATCGCAAGCCTCCCAGCTGGCTGCGCAGTTTGCGCGTCGCGCGAAACAGCGAATTCTTCACGGTTTCTTCCGTGGTGCCCAGCGCGTCGCCAATCGCTCGCAGCTTCAATCCTTGATAGTGCTTCATCTCAAACACAACGCGCTCGCGCGGCGACAGCCGTTCCATCGCCGATGCAATGCGCGCCTGAATCTCTTTGCCAAATAGTTGCCGCTCGGGATCCAGCGTCGGACGATGCTCCCGCTGCCGCTCAAAAAAGTCCGTGATGCCTTCTTCATGGTGCCCGGGGTTGGGTTCCGGCGACTGATCCTCAGGCCGCGCCTGCCGCCGCCGCAGATGATCCAGGCAAACGTTCGTCACTATCCGGTAGAGCCACGTATAAAAGCTGCACTCGAACCGAAACCGGTGCAGATTCTTGAAAACCTTCAAAAACGCTTCCTGATAAACATCGCGCGCGTCTTCCGGGCGCTTCATCAGGTTCAGTGCCAGCCGCAGCACATCCCGGTCGTAGCGGTGCACCAGCTCCTCGAAAGCCACCCTGCTGCCGGCCTGAGCTTCCGCCACCAGGGACTGCTCATTTACATTGGGCAAAGAGTCCGCCGCGGCCACGGAGGCGCTTGAACCACCTGCCAGGCCTGCATCATTAGCCAAAGCTAAAGCCCATCTTGGAAGCGGCATATTTCGCTTTCTGTTCGTATGTGCGCGCGTTACTTCCTGTATTCAAACGCCTTAGCCTGCACTTCGCTGGCCCGCCACACACACAATCTCTTGCGACCACCCAATTTGGACGGCCAAACGCCCCTTGGGTGAGCATCCACTTCCACTTAGAAAACGAATATCGAAGCCTGTTTGTTTCGGATTTACACAGCACGCTATAGGTTGCCCCGCCCGCTCGATTCTAAGGGAGCACCAATTTGGTTCGCGTCACCTGTAGGCGCCCTCATTCGCCACACGATAAATGGCCAAGCCAGCAGCAATCCCAGAATGAGCAGAAGCACATAGCCGTTTGTGCGGTAGTACGCGTCAGGCTGCCCCAACAATTCCGCCGCCCCGCCCAATAGAGAGGTGCACGTCGCCACCAGGAAGCATCCCAGAAAATTGAAACGCACAATCCGCCGCACCGCGAAGACAATCACTCCCAATACGATCGCCTCCGTGACAAATTGCTTCGCAAAGCCGGTCCCATTGCTCCAATCTCCCCCCACCAGCGACAACGCCCCCAGCACGAAAATCAAAAACCGCATCCACGGCGCCTTGACCACCGCAACCACAAACGCCGCAACCAGTGCCACAAGCCCCGCTCGCAATAATCCGCTGTTCAGCCCTTGCCCGAACGCCGCCGCGAACGGAACCGTGGCATCAAAGCTCTGCCCAAAGGACGCTGGGAAGCTTCGATCCACCGTCTGCCAATACTTGGAAAGCAGCGCAATCAGCCGCCCCAATCCAACAAGGCCCGCCGTCCCGCACACCCCGATCCACAGCGCATCGCGATAATAGACCGCTGGCATCCGTCCGCCCACGGGCAGCAATTCTTCCCCAAACGCGCGCTTCCCGTAATACCACGCCAGCCCGAACACGAACACCACCAGGCCAAAGTTAAACGGTGCTCCCAGTAGAATGCCAATTCCCAGAATCCCCATTGTGGTTTTGAAGGGAATCGCCGTGTTGTACATGTTGAACGCACTCTGGATGCGGTCCCCGAACGCAAAAACGGCCAAATAAGCAGCCATTCCCCAGATCGCCCATCCCGACAGTTTCTTCCAGGGAACCGATCGCGCAACTTCCGAGCGAATATTCTTGAGGAAAATGATGAGCGCCGTGAGTCCGCCTCCAACAAAAAACAAGACGGGCACTCCGTAAGCCAGCAGCGTGCGCGGCAGCGTTTGCTCTTCCTGTTTGCGCCGCCATTCGTCAGGAATCTTGATGAATGTCCAAAGGGTTCCCCCCTCCGCCGCTTCCTGGTCTTCGCGCGCATCCGGTTTCGAGTAGTAGGATCCTCTGTAATCCACAACCTCATCGCCGAGCACGGCTACTTTGTTGCGCACAAACGCGTGGCTCACCACATCATTCGAGGAAGTCGAGCCCGAGTCGATCGGAGTCCGCTGCTGCCACGCAATCTCATGGTCTGTTCTGTGAACTCTCTTGTCCGAGTTCTCTTCCACCAGGTTCCACTGGCTCAGATCGAGTTTTTTTACTTCGCTTAGATACGTTTGCGCCTTGGCCAGCGCTTCTTCCTTGCTCAGCGATGCTCCCGCCGCATCTTCCGGCAGTCGGTGATTGAACGCCAGCAGTGCTCCATCGCGATCGAGTTTGACGGAGAACTCTTCCGGTTGACTGTCCTTGAAGTACCGCACCTGCCACACCACACCCGGCACTTCCGTGGCGTAAATCTCATTCAGGCGTTTGATGCCCACGCGTTCCCGCAAAAACTCATTCGTGATGGGATCGGTGACATTCACAATCACAACGGCGCGTTTGTACGAAGCCGGATCCACCCCTCGTTTCCGCATGATTTCATCGGCTGTCGCGCGCACGCTTTTCGCGTTCACGGACAACTTCAAATTATCCCCGAGCGATTCCGTTTTCACCCGCCACGCAAGAACGCTGCCGGCCACCAGGCACACCGCCAGAGCTCCGAACATTGCGGGTGTAAGCGCTTCGTATCGCCGCGTCCCGCGCGCAGTTGCCGTCTCGACAGGCGCCTCGGCCATGGGCACAACCACAGTCCGCGGGGCGCTATTGAGCAAGTCTTCATCCGCTTCGAATCGTCCTCGAATCAGATACGCAACTCCAGCAAACGCCAGCGGCGCAACCGCCGCCGCTGCAACGACCACCCCGGACACCTTGAAATAAAGGCTGTTCGACCGCAGCAGGAACAACCCCACCAGCGATGCGTCAACGGTGTAGTGCCAGATCAGCGTCGCCAAAATGCCGTAGCGCAACATCACCACTCCAGCCACAATGCCGAAAAGCCCTATCTCAATGCCACGAATGTACGGCGGTTCCTGCGGATAGTTGCTGTGCAGAAAGCTCCACATAAACGCCGGCACGATCACCGCAATCCATCGCGAATGCGTCAACCGCGCGAAGAAGGGAATCGCAAACAGGCGGAACGTAAATTCTTCGTTCGTCGATGCCAGCAATCCAATCGCCGCCCCGGAAATCCACGGAAACGCCGTATTCACGGAATCCTGATAGTTCACTTCCTGCGGCGCCCACGCTCCGTAATAGCTCGCCACAATGTAAAACGCCACCACGTATCCAATGTGCGCCGCCGCCAGCGACAGCCCCACCACCGCCGACGAAAAAAACTCTTTCGAGCGCAATCCCCGCAACGTGAATATTTTCGAAAGCTGCAGCTTCCCCGGCTGCGAAGCCCGGTATAGCGGCTCACCCGCGGGAAGCACCAGCGTTATCGTCACTGCCGTAACCACGGCGAGGGCCAGCGCCCGGGCCAGTTGCAGCGCCAGGAAAGTTCCATAGCTGTCTTTTGTATCGTAGCTTGCGCCCCAGAGCGGCCAATCGTTCAAACTCTGCAAGAAAAGCAAGCCGGCGACCACTCCGCCCAGCAACAGCGCTCCCCGCCACGAAGTCATCCCTTTGTACGTAAGCTGAATCGCCAGCCAAACCGCCGCCACCAGCAAGCCAAGGTAAAACACGGTGAAGACTAGAGTCAGCGAATCGTTGCTCGACCGCAGCTTCGCGAAGCTTCTTTCCCACGCTTCCGGCACTTTCAGGTGCTCATGGCTGCCGTTCACCTGGTCCCCATCCACAACCACCCGCAGGCGGTACGGCGCATCTTTGGCCTTAACACCGCGCTTTTCCCACGTGAAAGCCCAATCCAGCCGGTTCGGCAATTTCGTCGAGCTTGTCTCTTCCGGCAGAGGGTTCCAGTTCGCCAGGTTCACCCCAATCTTTTCGGTCAGGAATTTCTGCGCCTGCGCCAGCGCCGCTTCCCTATCCAGCGTCGCTCCCGCCCTCGACTCTTCTATCGAATGCCCATAACCTACAACTTCTCCGCCAGGACTTATCCGCACTCGGAACTCTTCTTCCTGCTGCGGCCGGAAAAACCGCACATCCCAATACCAGATGTTCAGCTCGCCGGACATCAGCTGGTTGGCTTGTTCCAGTCCCAGCTCCCGCTCCAGATACGTCTTCGCGTTCTCGTCCAGATCGAACACAATCGACGTCCGATAGCCGCTTACATCCTCGCCCAGGCTTCCGACAAACTTCTGCGCTCGCGCCAGCGCCTCGCCGCGCGAAACCTTGAAGTCCACCGACGCTTCCGGAAACGCCTGGAAAAAATATTTGTACGCAAACACCACTCCCACGATGCCCAGCAGGACCCAAAGCAACAGCGCCCGCTTATCCGAACCAGTCAGCCGCTCTTCCGCCACAGTTCCTCCCGCTATTGCTGTCACCTCGTCAACTCGAAACGCTGACACTTATACTACGTACGGAGGGTAGCGCAACTCTCACGCACAGTTCCAAGCCAATCGCTGCCGACTAACCCAAGCCGGGCCCCACAGTGAGCTTAAGTCTTTTAGATGCAACACTTACGAGAGTTCCCGTAAGCATTGATTCTAAAGAGCTTAGCTGGAAGCTAACTCCTTTAGATGCAACACTTACAAATTTGCAAGGGGGGCCGCAAACGACAAATCAGCCTTCACCCGCCGGCAATGATATAAAAGAAATGTCCATGACGCTGAACCTCTCGACCGAAGTCCGCATGATCAAGGGCGTCGGCCCGCAGCGCGCCGAACTCCTCGCCAAGCGCGGCATCCACACTTTCGAGGATCTCCTCGCCTATCTCCCGTTCCGCTACGAAGACCGCATCCATTTCTCCGAAATCAAGAATATCCAGCCCGGTGGCACCTACACCATCCGCGCCCGCGTCATGAGCGGCCAGGCCATCCCCAACAAGCATCACTACAATGCCATCTATCACCTCCTCGTTCAGGACGCCGCCGGGGGCCTGCTCCCCTGCAAATTTTTCCACGGCGGCTATCTCGAAGACCGACTCAAACCCGGCCAGCAGCTCATTCTTCACGGCAAGGTCGAAATCGATAAGCTCCGCCCGGCCCGCCTCGAAATGATTAATCCTCAGCTCGAGATGCTCGGCAAAGAAGAGCCGGACTCTACCGAAGTCGGCCGCATCGTTCCCATCTACGAAGCCATCGGCACGTTCGGCTCGCGCCAAATCCGCCGTGCCATGTACGCCGCCGTCCAAATGCTCGACGCCAGCACGCCGGATATTCTTCCGGAAGCTTTGTGCGCGCGTCTCAACTATCCCTCACGCCGCGAAGCGCAGATCCACGTCCACTTTCCCCCGCCGAACGAATCCATCGAAGCGCTCAACACGTTTCGCACACCAGCCCAGCAGCGATTGATCTTCGAAGAATTCTTTCTGTACCAACTCAGCCTCGCGCTCGACCGCAAAGCCACGCGCAAGGAAAACGCCATCGCCTTCCGGGTCCGCGAAGAAAAAATCCGCGAAGCACTGAAGCGCATCCTCCCGTTCAAGCCGACTGCCGCGCAAAAACGTGTCCTCGCCGAAATTGCCGCCGACCTGGAAAAACCCGCTCCCATGAATCGCCTGTTGCAGGGCGACGTCGGCAGCGGCAAAACCATCGTCGCTCTGCAAGCCGCGGTCATCGCCATCGAAAACGGCTGCCAGGCCGCGCTAATGGCCCCGACAGAAATTCTTGCCGTCCAGCACTATCTTTCCGCGCGCCGCATCCTCGCTCCCGGCGGCTACAAAGTCGAACTCCTCATCAGCGGCCTAAAATCCGCCGAAAAAAACGCCGCCCTCGAGCGCATCCGTTCTGGGGAAGCCCAGCTTGTCATCGGCACGCACGCGCTCATCGAAGACCAGGTCCAATTCGCCCGCCTCGGCTTCGCCGCCATCGACGAGCAGCACCGCTTCGGCGTCATGCAGCGCAAACGCCTCATGGACAAAGCCGCCAGCCACGGCCACGCCCCGCATGTCCTCGTCCTCACCGCAACTCCCATCCCGCGCACTCTCTCGCTCACTCTCTACGGCGACCTAGACGTCTCCGTCCTCGACGAACTTCCGCCGGGACGCACGCCGATCCAAACGCACCTGACTTCCGAGCCGCATCTCCCCGGCACCTGGGAGTCTCTTCGCCGCGAAGTCCAGGCCGGCCATCAGGCCTACATCGTCTATCCGGTGATCGAAGAATCGAAGTTAGAACTGAAAGCCGCCATCGACGAATACGAGCGCCTCTCCAAAGAAGTCTTCCCCAAACTGAAACTCGGCCTTCTCCACGGGCGCCTCTCCAGCGAAGAAAAAGACTCCGTCATGGAGCGCTTCCGCAAAAACGAAATCCAAATCCTCGTTGCCACCACGGTGATCGAAGTCGGCGTCGACGTCCCCAACGCCACGGCAATGGTCATCGAGCACGCCGAACGCTTCGGCTTGGCCCAACTCCACCAGCTCCGCGGGCGCATCGGCCGCGGAGCCGCCAAATCCCACTGCATCCTCGTCGGTCCCATCCGCATGACCGACGAAGCCCGCGCCCGCCTCGAAACCATGGTCCGCACCGCCAACGGCTTCGAAATCGCCGAAACCGATCTCCTCCTCCGCGGCCCCGGCGAATTCTTCGGTACCCGCCAATCCGGCGACCTCGGCTTCCACATCGCCAACCCCCTCCGCGACAAAGAACTCTTGGAATTGGCACGAACAGAAGCCTTCGCCCTTGCCGAAGACGCGCAGCAATCGCCCGCCCTTCAACGCGTCCTCCGCCAACTCCCCGGCGAGTGGCAACGCCGCTACCACCTCGCGAAAATCGGATGAGCACATGCGGATAATCGCCGGGAAATATCGCTCGCGTTTGCTCAAATCGCTCAAAGGGGATGCGCTGCGTCCAACGTCCGATCGCTTGCGCGAGACGCTGTTTAATATTTTGGCGCCGTCTCTCGCAGGCTCGCGCTTTCTCGATGTTTTCGCCGGGACGGGCGCTGTCGGCATCGAAGCGATCAGCCGCGGTGCCGTCGAGGCTATCTTCATCGAGAAGCATGCGCCGGCTGCAAAGTTGATCCGCCGCAATCTCGAATCGCTGGGCATCACGTCAGGCGCGACAATCCTCACCTCCGACGCTCTCGCAGCGTTGGAAAAGTTAGCCGCGCGCCAGACGCTGGCAACATCGCTCGTCAATGTTGTTTTTCTGGATCCGCCTTACGCTGCGCACGAGGACTACTCGCGTGCTCTGGAGTTTCTCGCGTCTGGCTCCGCCAACTTTCTTTCGCCGGACGCGCTCATCATCTTTGAGCACTACCACAAATTTGCGCTGCCGGAAAATATTGGACGACTCAAGCGCTTCCGCCTGCTGAAGCAAGGCGACGCGGCCCTTTCCTTTTTTCGCTCATTCTAACATTGTCGTCCCAATGAGCGGTTTTAGGAGCACAGCCACTCCTGGCTGTGCTTCTCGCGACAGATGCGCAGGGAAAAAGCCGCACAGGCAAGAGTGCCTGTGCTACGGGATAGAGCCGACCGTGCATGGCATGCTGCGGCCGATTCGGCTTGACAACGCTCTCTATATATGTAGACTTAGAGGTGCCATGAAACCGCCACGCTTATCGCCGCAGACTCTTCGCGTTCTCGAACGCTTCATCGAGCGCCCCACCGCCTGGCGCTACGGCTACGAACTCAGCCGCGAGACCGGCCTCAAGTCCGGCACGCTCTACCCCATCCTCATGCGCCTGGCCAAGTACTCCCTGCTCGAAACCAAGTGGGTCACCACCGAAGACGGCGTCCCACCGCGCCACACCTATCGCCTCACTCCCGATGGCGCCGCGTTCGTCCGCTCCGCGCTGCCCGCGACCCGGGCCGGCCTGAAAGTCCGGCGTGTCGCCTTCAGCGGAGGCCGCGCATGATCCCCGCCGCCGCGCCCCGCACCGTCGCCATCGCGCTCCTGCGTTTCGCCATCTGGATCGCCCCTCACGACACCCTCGACTGGGGCCACGCCATGCTCAACGAACTAAGTCACGTCGAAGGGAATTGGTCGGCCCTCATCTGGTCGCTGGGTGGCGCGGGAGTCCTGGCAAAACACGCCGTCCTCGCCTTCCTCTTCCCCGGCCCCGACCGCCGCACCGTCTCCACCGCCAGCGAACTTTTCGCCAAGGAGTCACCCATGCGCAAAACCACCCTAGCCGTCATCGCGTCCTGCGTAGCCGCCTCTCTGCTCTTTTTCCTAGTCCCCGTCTTCCGCCAAGCCTTCCAAGTCTCCCTCGCGCAGTGGCACGACGTCCTCCACGTCAAATCACAAATTAGTTTTGCCGGCCCCGATACAGATCCAGAGCTGGACGCACTAGCGAAAAAAGCCGAGCAAAATCACGATGCCGAAGCGCTCGCCTTTGTGGCCGTTCGCCACCCGAATGAAGCTGAAAGGGTGCGCTTGGCCGACGAAGCCGTTCACCTCGATCCCAATCTCACCTGGGTTTACGCCGTAAATGGCGCGGTGGAGTTGACTTCCAACGGGACCGAGCGTCTCTCCACGCTCCAGCAATGGGATCCGCAAAACGCCTTGCCCCATCTGCTCGCCGCCCAGAAAATTGGCGTCACCGTCACGCACAGCAAAGAGTTTCCGCTAGGCAAGGTCGAGGAAAGCCCAGCCTGGGAAGCGGAAATGGCTGCCGCGTTCCAATCCCCCAAGCTCGACACCTATCTCGACCGCCAAAAACAATTGGATCACCGCGTTCTCTCTCGCTATCACCTCGACGATCCTTTTCAGGCCGCCTCGGACGAGAACTGGTACGGCTTTCCGAGCTATGGCGTTTCGTACTGCTATCTTTACGCGCAGTCGCTTCTCCAATCCGGCCAGGCTCTCGAGTCTCGCGGCGATCGCAAAGCCGCGTTTGAAAAATATTCGGAGGTTGCACGATTTGGCGAATTGATGAGGGCCGACGATGAATTAACATTTTTCATGAACAGGCCTTTGAAGGAAGCTTACTCTCGGCTCGGCGCACTCTCTCGAACGGAAGGGAACGAAGCTGCGGCCGCGTTCGAGGGCGCACTCGCGGATGGAGTTGATAAAACGGCGGAGAGAGAACACGCCCTCCTGCAAAGCAGGTTTAGCGGCAGCGAAGTTTCGCACTGGAACGCCTTTTTGGTGCGGCTCTCCGGTTTGTCGATTCTTTTGTGCGCGGTGCTCTTGCTTCTTTGTGCGCTCGGCGTAGTGATCCGGAACCGCTCTCTCAGGCTAGGTTCGCTTCTCCCCAGCCGGCTCACGCTCACCCTTGGTTTCGCTGCA
The DNA here is from genome assembly GCA_035313865.1 of Candidatus Acidiferrum sp. Classification (GTDB taxonomy): domain Bacteria; phylum Acidobacteriota; class Terriglobia; order Acidiferrales; family UBA7541; genus Acidiferrum. Next base: position 22,755 of record DATFZY010000035.1, on the reverse strand, counting down.
GCTGTCGGCGCGCTACTGGCCAGTGCCGTCCTTTTTGTGAGTTACCGCCCCTATGCCAAACTCCTACAGCGGTTTCTTAGCAAGGGAGATGATGCCCACCTGCCCGAACTCTCCGCCTTCCTTCGTGACGCCCGGCTCCCCCTTGGCTCGCAATTTCACCTGGGCCCGGAATCGTGGTACGTAGGCGCGTGGCAGATCGTCTTTTATTTCTGGCTCGTCTTAACGATCTCGTGCGTCATCGCGCTAGCCATCGCCATCTTCCGCCATTACCAAATGCGCCCCAGACCTGCGGCCTCAGCGTAGCGTCCCACGTTGTAGGGGCGGGAGCTTGGCTTGTCGTGAGACTCGAAGGGCCCGCTCTGCGCTACTCACTACTAGCTATTCGCTACTCACTCCCTTCTCAGGCATCCTCCTCGGCCTGAAACGAATCCATCCTTCCTGGCGCCCCAGTCACGCTATAATTGGGAGATTCATGTCGCTCGGCCAGGTCGATAGTGGGTTCAACCTCTCGGGACAGGGCGCGGCTACCGCTGCGCGGATGGCTCTTGAAGTTCCGCCTGCACCCATCGTTATCGAGGTCGAGCCCAAGCTGGAAATTCCCTGGGGAGATTTTCACCAGGGGTTTGCGAGCAGCGTTCGCGCCCTTTTCTCTCGGCCTTTCCTTGCAAAGGACTTTCTCGGCGGCGAGTACTTCCGAGATTGCTGGATTGAGCGCCGCATTCCCAAGCGAGCGGTGCTCGCTGCTGCGCTATTGCACGCGGCTGTTTTCATGTTGCCGTTCTCGCTGTTCACGGCGACACTGCGGCGCAATCCGGCGTTCGACAATACGCAGCTCACTTGGTCGGGGCCCATCAATGACTTTCCGCTGGTGGAAATTCGCGCCGCAAAGCCCAAGGTTGCTTCGCACGCCGACCCGCTTAAGCCTTTGCCGCCAAAAGGCGCCGACGCCTTCCACCCGCGCCAGCGCATCGTCACCGACCCTGTGCATCCCACGCATCCGCGGCAGACGGTAATCAATCCGGCTGCGCCGCAGCTCGCACCCAAAGTGCTTCCCGATTTGCCGAACATCGTGCAGTTGCAGGCTCCGGCTGCGCCTGCACGGCCTCACATTCAGATCAGCGAGCAGGCTCTGGCGAAGCTTCATGCGCGGCAGCATCGCGTTGCGACTTCCACCGTGGCTCCGCCTCCGGACGTCGCGCCGGTTCTGGATCAAAAACCAGGTGAGATCGCTTTGGCCCTTTCGCCAAACGCGCCTGCGCGCCCGAAACTCGAATTGAACGCGGGCATTGCGCCGCGTGTTGCCGCTCGCACTCAAACCGGCGACTCCGCGCCCGCGCCTGAGTTGGGCGCTGCTCAAGCTGCCACCGCGAATGGAGCGCCTGCGCCGCTCATCGCGCTCTCCGCCGCGCCTGCGCCTCCTGCGCCGAATGTTCAGCCGCCGCAGGGCAATCTCGCCGCGCGCATCTCGATTTCGCCGGATGGGACCAAGCGCGGCGTGCCGGATGGTTCGCCGAACGGCACGGGCGATCCTTCAAGTAGTTCGAGCGGCGGTGGGAAAAGCCCGGTAGGCGTCAGCATCAGCGGAGGAAATCCGCAGCCGAAGAACACCGTTTCCGGTTTGGGAAGCGCAAAGCTCAAGCTGCCCTCGACGCGCTCTTTAATGAGCGGCGGCTCGGATGCCGGCGCCAAATCCGAAGACGCGCCGGAACGAACCGGCCCGCCGAACTTCGCGATGCTCCCTCCTGGCGCAAAGCCGGAGCAAGTTTTTGCGGCCAAACACGTTTATACGCTGGCCATCAACATGGCCAACATCAACAGCGCCAGCGGCAGCTGGATTTTGAATTTTGCGGAGCTGGGTTCCGGTCCAAACGGCGCACCATCCGCGGCCACCGATTTGGTTTCGCCGGTGCCGATGAGAAAAGTGGATCCAAAGTATCCGCCGGAATTGATTGAGCAAAATGTCCAGGGAGAAGTGGTTCTCTACGGCATCATTCGCGCCAACGGCACCGTGGACAGCATCCATGTTGTGCGCAGCGTCGATCCTCAACTCGACGCCAACGCGAAAAGCGCTTTCGCGCAGTGGAAATTCACTCCAGCTTCCAAGGCTGGCGCGCCGGTCGAGATCGAAGTCATCGCGCACATCCCGTTCAAAATCCGAGACGACCGCTAACGGCCTTTCAGCGTGGCAGCGGATTCGGAAAAAACGTTATACAGAGGACTCAGAGTTCGCCGAGGTCGCGGAGACGTCAGGCGCGTCCTTCTACCAGCTTCACGAGCGTGTAGAGTGCGTGGTTGACCGGCGCGGGCACGCCAAGCTCGGAGCCGCGCCGCGAGATGTACCCGTTGAGCGAATCAATTTCGGTGCGCTTGCCGCGCATCAAGTCTTGAGCAGTCGAAGAATACGCTTCGGCCATTTGCGTGGCGATTTGGAAAGCACCTGTGAGCGCCACTTGCGGATCCTCAAATCCAGGCGGATGAATGCCCGCCGCTTTGGCGACAGCCAGAATCTCGTATACAGCAGTTTCGACCATCTTGCGCGCGTCGGGGCTCGCCGCAATCTGCCCGTATGGGACGCGTGCCAGCGCGGAGACGGCGTTCAGCGCGCAATTCCAGGTGAGCTTGGTCCAAAGTTCGCCGGCGATATTGTCCGCGATGCGGCAGCCAACGCCGGCTCGTTCGAATGTTGCGGCTACACGTTCGCTCTTTTCGCTGCGCGGCCCAACGACCAGATCGCCGCGGCCGGAATGCTTGACGCGGCCGGGCTCGGGAACGGCCGCCGCGACATACACCACCGCGGAGATTGCATCAATCCCTGAAGCCGCGTGAATCTGCTCGGCGTTGTCCACGCCGTTCTGCATGCTCACAACCACCGCTCCGGGAGCGAGCAGGGGCGCAAGTTCTTTTGACGTGGCTGCGTTGTCCGTTGTCTTCACACAAAAAAGAACGATCTCGGCGCCGCGAGCGTCTTTCAATTCCGTGGAGGCTTCGACGCGCACAGTTTCTTTGAATTGAACCGCGTCGAGAAAAAGTCCGTTCTTCTTCACGGCTTCCACGAGCGCCGGGCGCCCGATCATGATGACGGGAGCGCCCGCGCGCGCGAGCATCCCGCCAAAGTAACCGCCAACAGCGCCAGCGCCAACGACGGCAATTCGCGGCCAGGTTTTTTCAGCGGTCATGCGGTCACCACGGAAATCAGACGGTCGATGTCGCGCTCCGTGTTGTAAAGATGCGGCGACACGCGAATATTTCCTTCGCGCAAACTGACAATCACATTTTCCGCGCGCAGTTTCTGATACAGCTCCGCGGTTTTTTCCGGCGTCCGGGCTGCAAAACATCCATACGGGCCACGCTGGGTGGGGTCCAGCGGACTCGCCGGAACGCACCGATCTTTCGGCAGCCGTTCGTACATCAGTTCCATCAGTCCGCGGTTGTGTTTTGCGACAGTCTCCGCGCCCATGCGAAGAACAAATTCGAGCGATGCGTCCATCCCAGCGAGATTGAAGTTGAAATGACTGGCCCATTCGGGAGCGTCCCAGCGCTTTGCGCTATCCGCGGGCTTGGGATCGGAGAAGTTGAGCTTGGCGAAATTGTCGGAGCCCTCGATCGCCATCCAGTAAAACGGCGCGGGTCGAACGCGCGAGAGCAGTTCGCGCTTGATCCAGAAAAAACCCGTGCCGAAGGGGCCGAAGAGCCATTTATAGCCGGCGCAGACCACGAAATCAGCGCCGAGTTGCGCGACGTTCATGGGCAGTGCGCCGCAGCACTGGCTGACATCGAGCAGTAACAATGTGCCTTGCGCATGGCAGGCATCGGCCAAACGGCGAGCATCGAGCAACGAGCCGTCGTCGAAACGAACGAGACTGACGGAAACGACGCGCGTGTTCGGAGTGAGCGAGGCAATGAGATCGTCGGCAGTCAGAAAACGTTCGCGCGGCGAGACGACCTTTATTTTGATGCCCTCGCGCTGCTCCATGGGCTTCCAGATGGTGTATTGGAGCGGAAATTCGCGCGCGGCAGTGATGACTTCGTCGCCCGGCTTCCAATCGAGCGCATAGGCGACGGCAATGACTCCGGCGCTGGCGCCGGTGGTGATGGCAATCTCTTCGGGCTTGGCGCCGATCAATTGCGCGATGCTGCTGCGTATGCGATTGGGGATTTCGTAGAAAACAGAATCGGTTCGGTGGTGCGGATGTTTTTTGTCGGCGAGGGCGGTCTGAATCGCGCGCAGAGAAGCTTTGGGCATCGGCGACTGCCCCGCGAGATTTAGATATGTGGCGTCCTCAAATTCGAACCACTCTTCTCGCCAATCGGTGTGAATCGGTGTCGTTGCGGTAGCCATGGTGAATAGCCTCCGGGCTTGGATCCATCCCTCTTAGACTACGGCAGAGAAATTCGGATACACCGTCCAAATTGGGAGAAGGCAGAAGCTGAAGCAATACCCAGGATAAGAGTTAGAAATGGCTGCGGAGCTCGCGAAACGAGGGAACGATGACGAGTTTCCCCGCGCCGGCCATGACCGGCTCATGCTCGAGCTGCCAGGTGTGTTGGTGCGGAATGTAGACGGCGTTGAGTCCGATTTTCATGGCGGGATTGATGTCGCTGCGCGGGCTGTTGCCGATCATCCAGCCTAGCGATTTTACGATTTTGTGTTTCTTCACCAGGCTGCCGTAGGTTTCCGGATCTTTTTCGCTGACGATTTCGATGAACTCGAAAAAGCCCTGCAAGCCGGAGCGCTCCACTTTCGCGGCTTGCTCCGCGGGCTCGCCTTTCGTAAATAAAATAAGGCGATGCCGCTCGGTCAGGTACGCCAGGGTTTCCGGAACGCCATCGAGAATTTGCGGCGGCGTGCGTTCCAACTCCACGACGCGCACGTGAATTTGCGCGAGGGTTTCGCGCTTCGCCATGTGTTCCGCAAGCTTTAGATAGGTTTCTTCGAGCGAGCGGCCGAAACTGCGCACGCCATAGCCGTACTGGCGGATATTCTTGCGCTCGGTTTCATTCAGGATGTGGCGGATATAGGCGCGCGTGTAACCGCACGGCTCGACGAGGGTAATAAAATCCTCGATGAGCTTTTCGAAAAACACGTTGTTTTCCCACAACGTGTCGTCGGCGTCGATCAAAAGTGTGTTGCGTCGCATAGGAAAGCTTTTTCAGTCTACCAGCCTGAGCGCGTCTTCCGCGATAGCAGCGGCGGCGGTGGGTTTGGCCATGGCGCGAGCGGCTTCGCGCATTTTTGCGAGACGTGCGGGATTGTCCAGCAGGCCGGCGATTTTCCACGCTGCCGCCGGAAGGTTGTTGCAGCGAATCGCGGCGCCCGCTTCGAGCAGATGATCGGCGTTGCGCTCTTCCTGGCCGGGTATGGGCTCGATCAACGCCATCGGCAAGATGCGCGCGAGCGCTTCCGACGTCGTGAGGCCGCCGGCTTTGCCGACGAGGAGATCGGCGGCAGCCATGTATTTGTCCATGTCGGTTGTGAATCCGACGGCGCAGAGCCGTGGCGTTCCGCTCGGAAGCTTTCCTGCTCCACGCGAAATTTCTTCCAGGCGTTTGCGAACCTTTTCGGCTTTGCCGGCTATCGCTACGATTTGCCACGGACGCTGCAAAGCGAGCAAATCATTCACCAGTTGCTCGACGGGGCCAACTCCGTAGCCTCCCGCGGAAACTAGTATCACGGCCGCCGATGGATCGAGGCCGAGCGCGCGCCGCGTTTCCGCGCGGTCGATCGCTTTGGCGAAGAGCGGGTCGATCGGAATACCCGTAACCTTTATGATTTCGCGCGGCACGCCGATGTTCGCGAGGTATTCGGCCGCTTCATCAATGGCCACGTAATATCGTTCAACGGTGCGGCACAGCCACATGGCGTGCACGTCGTAGTCGGTAACCACGATAGCGTTGTGCGAGCGCAGTTTTCGTTTGGCGATAAGCCACGCAATAATTTCCGCGGCCAGGAAGTGCGTCGCCACACACAAATCGGGTTGCACTTTTTTCAGCAGGCGAATCATCGGCGCGGTGTTCAGGCGGTCCAGTGCGAGCCGCCGCCGGGCATGTTCCCAGGGATTGTCCGTGCGATCGTAGAGTACGCCCATCAATTCAGGCGCCCGACGCACCATGGAGATGTAAGCCTTGTCGTAGATGCGCTGGAAGAGTTTGCTGACGTACTGGATGGTATCAATGTGTTCGACTACGCAATCGCCGCGGGCTGCGAACGCTTTTTCGAGGGCCTGGGCCGCTCGGACATGGCCCGCGCCGGAAGAGGCGGACAAGAGGAGGACGCGCGGCTTGGTCTTCATCCGCGACGCACTCCCGCTGCGGCGGTCTGCATCACGAAGCCTTGCGGCGGCCCGCGGCTATTTTCTGGAGGACGCCGCGCGCCACTTTTTGCAATTCGCCAAAGCGCGTCAGATAGTCCTGAAATTCGTGGTTCAACAGCTTCGCTTCTTCCGGGCCAAGTTGCGTGCGCAGAATCATGTCGCGCAGCTTGACGGGATGCGGCAGAAGCGCGTCTTCCTGCAATTCTTCCAGCGCGATGCTCGCGTCATAGTGATACATGGATTCCCCCTGTGAAGGAACGAGCCGTTCTTCAATTGGACGCGGAGTGGACGGCCACGGCCATTGTACTCGCGCAGCGTGCCCGCAAGCGAGTTGCAGGCGCCGGAAAACGAAGGAGGTTGCGCGGAGGAGAAAACGATCATCCTCAGAAGGATGACCCTACAAGTCCGCCTGCGCGGCAAGCCCTTCTTCGACTCTTAAACTTTGAATTCTTGAACGGGCCAACGATCTGTAGGGTCATCCTTCTGAGGATGACCGCTTTGCGCGTGTCCCGTGTCTACGCAGCGGTTGCCGCGGCAGGCATGAATTCGTAGCGTTCGATTTTTGCGGCGATGCCCATGCGGCCGTTGGAGGTGGGTTCGACGCGCACGATTTGGCCGACGCAGCGGATATTGACGTCGTTGGATTGCGTCACCTGCTCGGGAAGAGTGATGACGAATTCAATTTCGCTGCCGATGGCGAACTTGGTTTCGGCGAGGAAATAGAGTCCGCGGTAACTGACATCGCGAGTTTGTGCAGCGAGTTCGTGCCCGTGCGGCTCGTGCGGAAGGACGCGCAGCGGCAAAGTCATATTGAAACGCCGCGCTTCGCGGCGGTCGGCTCCGTCGCTCATCTCTCCTCCCACTGGGATCTCCCGCTCGGGCTGGAATTGAATGGAAGCTAACATCGGCGCACGCAAACTGCAACGCGAAATTCAGAAAATTACGTCCTAGTACGAGGTTTTTGGGGATTCAGTGAACTGGGAAGTAATCGGTGCTTAGTGTCGTACCGTTACTCTCAGAGAGTACTACCGCGTTGGAAGGTGAGGCGAGGTATCGGGCGCGAACCAAGCCGGAAGACTCGAACCCTACCGCTGCTGATAAGAGCGCGCTCGCGAAACTCAATCGAGTTAGCAGATTTTATTTGCGGGTTTCCAGAATTCGGTCTTTCCGCCGCATTGCGGTACACTCAATTTTCTTTCGACCAATTTGAATAAAACGATGAGCGCACAACACGAGTCGCGGAATTTGTTTCTCGACGGACCTGCAGGCCGTCTCGAAGCTATTTTGTGGAGTCCCACTGCGGGCGCACCGGCGATGGCTGCGGTCGTCTGCCACCCGCATCCGCTCTTTGGCGGGACGATGCACAACAAAGTGGTCTATCAAGCGGCGAAATCGCTGGATGCGCTTGGGCTGCCGGTGCTGCGATTCAATTTTCGCGGGACGGGAATGAGCGAGGGCAAACACGATCACGGAGACGGCGAGCGCGGCGATGTGCGGGCGGCGCTGGATTTTCTCGCCGCAGAATATCCTGGGATTCCGCTTTTGGTGGCGGGCTTCAGCTTTGGTTGCTGGGTTGGGCTGCGCGCGGGCTGCGAAGATGACCGCGTTACCGGATTGATCGGGCTAGGAGCGCCGGTGAACAACGCGGATTTTTCTTATTTGGCAAAATGCGAAAAACCAAAACTGTTCGTGAGCGGCAGCAACGATATGTACGGCGCTGTGGACAAGCTGCAGAGTGTCGTCGCGATTGTACCGGGAGAAAATCGAGTGGTCATCGTGGAAGAGGCTGATCATTTTTTTGTCGGCAAGCTCGATCAGATGGCTGGCGCCATCACTGCGTGGGTCACTGTGCGCTTGCCGAGTCTCGCCGGCTGATTAATCTGCATGACTTTGGCCTGGCTCCGCCCCTACGAGATTTGGGTCGCTCCGATCAGGCGGTTTCGCCGCGTGAGAAGAGTTTTGTGAACTGGTCCACGGTGGCTGGAGCGACATTTACGAGCCGCGCGTTGGCCTGGACGTGTTCGACGCGCGACATTCCCACCAGTGCCGTTGTGATTCCGGGAGATGAGCGGACGAATTGCAGCGCGCGTTCCGCGTCGTCCTCGAGGCCCAGGGCTTCGGCGACGAATCCCGGCAGGTTGCGCGCGACTTGCCCTTGCAGCAATGACGCGCTGGCTATCAATGTGATGCCCAATTCGCTTGCCGCTTCCATTACCGTGCGGTCTTTGCCGCCGATGGATTGATTGCCGAGTGTCAACGCTTCCGTCATTCCGAGATTGAAGGGGAGTTGCACGAAACGGAAACGGTTTTTTTTGCCGGCGATGTCTTCGGCGATTTGGGCGAGCTCGGCCAACTGCATGGCGTCGCGCGCTTTGGCTTCCTGGCGGAAACCATTCCAGGTGGCCATGCCATAGAACTGGATTTTGCCGGCATCGGCGGCGGATTCGAGATAGATGAACGCGTCGCGCACGCGCTCGAGAAAATCCGGAGGGGAGACTTCGCTGAGCTGCGTTTCGGGATTGTGGAGATAGTAGACGTCGATGCAGTCGAGCCCAAGATTGCGCAGGCTTCGGCCGAGCTGATTCTCGAGGAAGCGCGCGGTCATGCAGTGGCTGCCGGCGACGATGTCGGGCCCAGTGAAGACGCCGGGTTGAAGATATTCGCGGAAGAAATATTCGTTGGGCTCTTCGGGCATGGAGCCGTCGGGGGTGAGGTAGCCGCCTTTTGTGCAGACGACTAATTCTTCGCGGGGGAAACCTTTTGTGGCTAGATGTTTTATGGCGGCGCCGATGTTGCGTTCGCTGCGCTGGAAGCGGTAGTTGATAGCGGCATCGAAAACGTTGATGCCGGATTCGGCGGCGGCCACGATTGCGGCGGCGTAGCTTGCGTCGGTCTTTGGATCGGGCTGGCCTAGATATGTGCCGAGGCCTAGCGAGGAGACGACGAGGCCATGGGCTTCGCGAAAATGGCCGTCGGCGGCACGGCCTGCAAACTTGTTGGCGTAGCGCTTTGTGGCTTCGTTTGTGGCGGATTTAGTCATGGTTTCCTTGCGTTGCGATCACCCCAAGACGGGCACGGCATGCCGTGCCCCTACGACTGCGCTTGGCGCCTTGTAGGGGCACGATACATCGTGCCCTTTCCCAGCGAATGCACTCAAGCCGTCGATGGCCGCTCACTTGGAGGTGGTTCGGCGGTCTTCGGATTGAGGAGACGCGAACAGGCCCTCAGGATTTTACGGTAGGGCCAGTCTTTTTCACGAAAGAAAATCTCGCCTTCGCGAGGGTTGCTGTAGAACCAGCGGGAGATGATGCCCAAATGCTCGCCGAGTTGTTCGCGCGAAGCTGTCGCGGACAACGTTGCGTTTGGCACTGCGTACGACGCTGCGTTCGACACGACGGATGAATCGCCTGTTGAGGGCGGCGCGGCTGATGGTGATGCAGCTACGGAATTAGCGGTAGCGGAGTCTTGCGTGCCAGCATTCAGGGCTTGTGCCGGTCCGGCATGGCCTTCGAGATAGTCCTTGAAGATGTGTTCCGCGGAGCGCGGCTGGCTGGCGATTTCAGCGAAGCGCAGGAAAAACGGCTCCGCGAGGCGGCCGCCGTGGATGCCGTAGACACTGATAGATTGTTCTTCAGCGGCGCGCTGGAGAATTACCGCGTTGAGATCCTGAACGCGGCGGGCCAGTTCCGGTTGCAGACGAAGGACATCGTCGAGCTTTTCGATGCGTTTGTGCAACGCTGCGGCGCGTTCAAAATCGAGATCGGCGCTGGCACGCTCGCGGTCCTCTTCGGTTGCGGTACGGAGCGAGCCGCCGCTGGTGTCGAGAAATTGCACGAGGCGGTGAACTTCGGCGTCGTATTCCTCCTTGGTGCAGCCCGCGAAGCACGGGGCCAGGCACATTTTCATTTCGGAATAGATGCAACCTGGAAAGGCCGGGTCGCGGCGGATTTTGATTTGGCAGCGGCGCACTTTGAAAAAGTCGAGAGCCTTCTCCGAGAAAGCATCAGCCGATTTTCGTGAGGGGAACGGACCATAGTAGGCCCCTGCCGTGGGTGAGCCGGAATCGTCGACGGGAATGTGGCGCGTGACGTAGCAGCGCGGGTAGGCGTTGCGCAGGCTGACTTTTAAAACGGCCGGCGTGCGCAGTCGCATGAGCGCGCGATAACGCTTTGGGAAGATTTGTTTGGCGTGCGTGTAGTACGTGAGTGTTTGCTCGAACTTTGAGCCGGTGAGGCGGTAGCGGATGCCGCGCGCGAGTTCGCGGAGGTTCAGGCGCTTGCTGGTTGGGTCGAGTGGGCCGAGGATGCGCTGCAAGCGGCGGCGCAAATCCTGCGTGCGAACCAGAAGTGGCTCGGCTTTTTCCGCGCGCATTTCGATGAGGCAAACAGCGGGTCTGGGCGGCAGTGCGGGAAAGAAATCTTCGTCCGCGCGCGTGAAATCGAATTCGAGGCCGCAGTCCAGTTCCAGCACAGTGAAAGAATACTATGACGATGGATGGGATTGAGAATCGCGTGACGAGCATTGCGTCACCGCGAAGCCTGGAGTCCCGAGAGTTTGTCGATGCGGGGTTGCAGGTCTTCGGGTTTGAAGATGGGGGCGGAGCAGGCGCGGTTGGTGCAGATGAAGGCTGCAGCGCGAGAGAGTTCGGGATATTGGACGTCGGGATTTGGGAGTTTGCCTTCGCGGGTGTCCCACCATTCGACTCGTTTGTAGCTGGAGGGAGAGCGCAGGGCGGCTTGGAACAGGGCTTGCGAGGCTGGATCGTCTTTCTTGCCGACGACAGTAAGGTGCAGCGGGACGCGATTGAGTTCTGCGTCGGGTAGGAGTGCGCTGGAGGCCGGCAGGCGATCCACGATGGGCACCGCGGCCAGGTATTTCATGGCGTGTTTGGCGAGGTCTTCGTAATGAGCGTCGCCGGTGTAGTGGAAAAGCAGATTGGCGGTGCGGGCGACCAGGACGTTTTCGTCGCGTTGCGGATGCGGCGTGTAGGCGTGGTCGGTCGGAGTTTTCGTCGTGAGGAAGCCGGCGGAGTTGGCGTCGCGGAAATTTTTATCTGCGAAATTCATGGCGGCTTCGGCGTGAGCGAGCCATGCTCGGTCTCCGGTGGCGCCGTAGAGAGCGAGAAAGGCTCGGGCCATGGCGATGGTGTCGCCGAGATACGGACCGGCGGCGTCTTCGTTGTGGCGGAAGCCGCCGCCGGGTAACGCGCGATTGGCGAGGATCCATTTAGCTGCGCGAGTGGCGTCATTCAGAACTGCTGCGTCTCCTGTGGCGTCGTAGAGGGTTACGAGGGCATTGATGGCCCAGCCGTTTTCGCGAGCGTAGATGTGTTTGTCAACGCGTGGGACGCCTTGTTTGCGGCGGGCGGCGTCACTCAGGACGAAATATTCGGCGCTGTGTTTGCCGTCGATGAGGTCGGCGTCCTGGCTGGTGTAGAAGGCGCCATCGGGCGAAGTTAGGAATGTTTTCAGGTAGCGGCGAATTTCCTGCGCGGCGTGGAGGTAAAGGGGATCGCCGAATTGCGCGTAGGCCAGCGCATAGATGCGCAGATTTTCCGCCTGCGCTTGCATGATTTTTTCGAAGTGTGGGTGGTTCCAGTCGCCGTCGGTCGAATATTGGTAGACGCCGCCCCAGGCGGGATCGAGGAGATGAAGCTGCTCGGCTAGCGTTTGACGCGCCATGTGTTCGGCTTGCGCATCGCGATTCAGTTTGGCGAGGACCATCGAGTATTCGACGGAGTCCCAGTCGAGGAGCTTTTGGTCGGTGCCCCAGCTTCCATGAAGCTTGTCGTAACCCGCGAGATAGTTTTTGTTCAGTTGCTGGCGGAGAGGTTCGGTGAGAAGGGCGTTTGCGGGCACATCCAGTTTGGCTTCGGGGCGCACGGACGGGCCGGGCGTGGGATCGTCGAGAATGGCTTGCAGCATGGAGAGCATTTCGTCGGGAGCGAGATAGCCCTGGCGCTTGACGATTTCCTGGCCGCTGGCGTTGAAGACGACTGTGGCAGGCCAGCCGTAATCTTCGTAACGGTTGGAGAGGTCGGGGCGCGAGTCCTGATCGGTTTTGACGACGATGTAGTGCTCGCGGAGCATTTTGATCACTGCGGGATCGCTGTAGGTGTTTTCGTCCATGACGTGGCACCAGTGGCACCAGACGGCTTCGAGATCGAGGAGGACGAAACGCTTTTGTTGCTTAGCTTGTGCGAAAACGGAGTCGGACCACGGTTGCCAAGCAAGCTTTGCGGATTTGGGGGTGGATTCCTGCGCTTGGGCTGGCGGAAGAATCAGGAAGAACGACGCGAGAATGGCGAATAGGGTCTTCATGGCAGTCTGACGGTAATACGGAAGTGGGTGCGGCATGGATGGCAGCGCTCGCTGACGACACCCCCTCCCCCTGTTTTTTGTAAGTGTTGTATCTAAAGGGTTTAGATTTGGCGTAAGTCGTTTAGATGCAACACTTGCGGAGTGCTGCCTAAACGTTGCATTTAAAGAGTTTAGTTCGCGTGAAGAAGTGGCGAGTGGTGAGTTTCGGTTTCGGCGGCAGAGCGGGAGTCACGCAATCTTCGTGCGGGCGAGCGACCAAGCACGCGTGGTGATTCCGATGCACCGGGTGAATTGAAGCGGAAAACGCTCCGCGGAATCATTCAGGATTTGGGAATTAGCCTTGAAGAATTTGCAAGACTGCTGTAGCAACGCTAGCACAACTCGAAAATCAAGAGCAAAACACGTCAGGAGCGGAGGAGCCAGGAGGAGATGACCAGGCGCTGGATTTCGGAGGTGCCTTCATAGATTTCGGTGATGCGGGCGTCGCGGTAGTGGCGCTCGACGGGATATTCGCGGGAGTAGCCGTTGCCGCCGTGGATCTGGATGGCTTTGTGGGTGACGCGGGTGGCCATTTCGCTGGAAAAGAGTTTGGCGATGGCGGCGTCCATGCTGAAGCGGGCGCCGGTGTCTTGCTTCCAGGCGGCTTTGCGAACGAGGAGGCGGGCGGCGTCGAGTTCGGTGGCCATATCGGCGAGCATGAACTGGATGGCTTGAAATTGCGCGATGGGATGGCCGAAGGCGAGGCGTTCCTGCGAGTAGGTGCGGGCAGCTTCGAAAGCGCCTTGCGCGATGCCGAGAGCTTGCGCGGCGATGCCGATGCGGCCGCCGTCGAGGGTGGAGAGCGCGACTTTGTAGCCTTCGCCTTCGTTGCCGATGCGATTGGCGGCGGGGACTTCGCAGTCGGTGAAAATTAATTCGCAGCAAGCGGTGGCGCTGATGCCGAGTTTTTTTTCTTCCTTGCCGGTTTTGAAACCGGGCGTACCTTTTTCTACGACTAGCGCCGTGATACCTTTTTCGCCTTTTTCGGGGTGCGTGTTGACGTAGACGATTGCTGCGTCGGCGGCACCGCCGTTGGTGATCCAGGCTTTGGTGCCGTTGAGGATGTATTTTTCGCCGTGGAGGACGGCTTTGGTTTGGAGAGCGGCGGCGTTGGAGCCGGCTTGCGGCTCGGTGAGGGCGTAGCAGCCGATTTTTTCGCCGCGCGCGTACGGTTCGAGGAATTTCTTTTTTTGTTCTGGAGTGCCGTAGCGGTGGATGGGATCGCAGTACAAAGAGTTCTGGACGGAGAGAATCACACCTGTCGAGGCGCAGCAGCGAGAGATTTCTTCGATGACGATGGTGTAGGCGATGTGGTCGAAGTTGGCGCCGCCTTCGGATTCGGGAAGGGCGATGCCAGTGAGGCCGAGCTCGGCGGCTTTTTTGAAAGTGGTGTGGGGAAAGTGGCCGGTTTCGTCGAGTTCTTTGGCTAGCGGGCGGACTTCGGATTCGGCGAATTCGCGGACGGTTTTTTGGAGAAGGGATTGTTCTTCGGTCAGGTCGAGGTTCATGGGCGGGATAAGTTTAGCGCAGAACGAGGGAGAGCTCACAGCTGGCAGAGGGACGGGAAGAGGTTCAAGAGTTCAAGAGTTGAAGAGTTGAAGAAGAAACGGTCATCCTCAGAAGGATGACCCTACATGTCGAGCAGGGTTAGTTTTGCGTTTTTCGTGTTAGGCCCGGGCTGAAGTGGAAGGTTGGTTTTAACACAGAGGGCACAGAGTGCGCAGAGAGGAAGAAGCGAAAAATTGGCACGCGGAAAAGCGATCAGGTGGCGAGGGCGGATTTTAGGCGGGAGTAGGTGACCGAGAGCTCTTCTGGGTGGACGCGGGTCTCGGCGGTAACTGTCATGAAGTTGGAATCGCCGAACCAGCGTGGGAGGGCGTGAAGGTGCAAGTGGCCGACTACGCCGGCTCCTGCGGCGCGACCGAGGTTCATGCCGAGGTTCATGCCGTCGGGCTTGTAGTTGGTCTGGAAGGCTTTTTCCACGCGCTGGGCCAACGCCATCATTTCGTCTAGTGCGCCCGCTTCGCATAGGCCCAGTTCGGCTACGTGGGCGTAGGGGACGATCATTACGTGGCCCGACGTGTAGGGGAAGCGGTTGAGGATGATGAAGGTCTTTGCGCCGCGGAAGGCGATGAGCGTGTTTTCGTCGTCCTTGCGGGCGACGGCGTCGCAGAAGAAGCACTCCGGCTGCTTTGCGCCTGAGACTTGCTCCATGTATTGGTAGCGCCAGGGGCTCCAGAGATAGTCCATCGGCAGAGTTCCTCAAAGGCAAAAAAGTTGAGGGGACAGCATAGCAAAACGGCATCGCGAAGGCGCGGTCGTGTTGGAGACAGCTCGCATGCTTACAAATAAGAAAAACATTACACAGAGATCGCTGAGGCACGGAGGACGCAGAGAAGGAGAGTCTAGTCTAATTTCGCGAACAATTTAAATTTGAAAAAGAAATGCGGATGTCGGTTAGGAATGCTTGGCGTCGCCGGAAGCTGGGGCTGCGGCGGAGGAAGACTCTTCCGCGGAAGCTTCGGCTTCGGCGGTGTTTACAAAATCCTTGAGTTCTTTGCTGGGCTTGAAAAAGGGAATTTTCTTCGGCGGGACTTCGACCTTTTCGCCGGTCTTGGGATTGCGGCCGACGCGGCCGCGGCGCTGGCGCGTGCGGAAGCTGCCGAAGCCGCGAATTTCGATTTTTTCGCCCTTCTGGAGAGACTCGATAATGCTGTCGAAGATGGTCTCGACGATGGACTCGGACTCCTTGCGAGGAAGTTCGGTGATGCGCAGGACCTCTTCGATGAGGTCGGCCTTCGTCAGCGTGAGTTGCTTCGTCATCGTGCCTATGCCTCGTTGCAGAGCCAAAGTGCCGGCGGCCGCAGGTTCCTGGTGCGAAACGGCTTAGAGGGGCGGCGGAACGCGCCCGGTTGCCCCTCTTCCTATCATTAAATTGACCCGCAGGTAAATGAAATTGTGAGCTGCTGTCCCCTCCGGACGCCCCTGGGAGAGCGGACCGGTTTGCTGCAAAAAATTCGCCGCTTACCGAGCCGAGAGCTTGGACTTGAGCGCGTCGCCAATCGTCGCGGTCGATGAAGACTTTGACGTGGAGCGATATTGCTCGATTTCCTTGCGCTCGATCTGCTTGGCGGCGGCGCGATAGCTTAACCCAATGCGGCGCGTTTCCGGGCTGATTTTTATGATTTTGAAGTCGTATTCCTTGCCCGGTTCGAGCGGACCGGCGCTCTTGAGCGGGCCGGTGCTGGTGCGGTGCATGGGAGAGTGGACGTCATCGCGGCGCTTGCGCTCCTCGATCTCGGTGTTGTGACAGAGAGCTTCGATATTTTCGCCGAGCTCCACGAAGGCGCCGAACGTGGCGATGCGCGAAACTTTGCCTTTGACGATCTGGCCGACCTTGTGCTGCTTGAACCACTCGCCCCAGATGTCATTGACCTGCTTGATGCCCAGGGAGACGCGGCGGTTTTCCGGATCGATCTTCAGAACTTTTGCGGTGACCGGCTCGCCCTTCTTGAAAACTTCATGCGGATTCTTGATGCGCTCGGTCCAGCTTACGTCGCCGACGTGGACAAGGCCGTCAAAGCCTTCTTCGATTTCGATGAAGGCGCCGAATTCGGCGATGTTGCGGACCTTGCCGGTGACGATAGTGCCGACGGGATATTTGTCCGCGATGAGAAGCCAGGGATCCGGCAGAGCTTGCTTGATGCCGAGAGAGACGCGGCGGTCGCTGGGCTTGATGTCCAGCACGACGACGTCGACTTCTTCGCCCACTTTGAAGAGCTTCGAGGGATGCTGGACTTTTTTGGACCAGCTGAGCTCGGTGACGTGGACGAGGCCTTCGATGCCCTGCTCGAGTTCTACGAAGACGCCGTAGTCAACAACGCCGACTACTTTGCCCTTCACTTTGCCGCCGGCGGGATACTTTTCTGAGGCGTTTACCCACGGGTCGGGCATGAGCTGCTTCAGGCCGAGCGAGACGCGCTGCTTTTCCTTGTCGAATTTGAGAATGATGACATCGAGCTCTTGCTCCGGCTTGACGACGTCGGATGGATGCTTGACGCGGCCCCAGCTCAGGTCGGTGAGGTGCAGCAGGCCGTCGATGCCGCCGAGATCTACGAATGCGCCGTACTCGGTGACGTTTTTCACGTGGCCGTGCACGACTTGGCCTTCTTGCAGCGTTTCCATGAGTTGGGCGCGCTTGGCGTGCAGCTCTTCCTCGAGAAGCGCGCGGCGGCTGACGACAACGTTGCCGCGGCGGCGGTTGAGTTTGGTAACGCGGACCTGGACTTCGGTGCCATTCAGATCGTCGAGGTTCTGCGTGGGGCGCAGGTCAAATTGCGAGCCAGGGAGGAACGCGCGGACGCCGATGTCCACGACGAGGCCGCCCTTGATGCGGTCGACCACTTTGCCGGTGATGGTTTCCTTGGCTTTGAAGGCGGCTTCGATCTTTTCCCAAGTGCGGCGGCGGAGAACTTTTTGATACGAGAGAATCGTGAAGCCGTCTTTGTGCTCGCCAGTGCGCTGGACTTCGATGGTGGCGTTGGGCTCGGGACGCGGAATGTCCGTCTCGGAGAATTCCACCGCGGGGATCAGGCCTTCGGTTTTTCCGCCGAGGTCCACGACTACGCCGTGCTCCGTGTAGGCGACAACCTTTACTTCTATAATTTCGTTTTGCGAGGCAGCTTCGTGCTGCTCGTCGTACTGCTCCATCAGCTTGCTCATCTCTTCGGAGCCGGCGGCTTCTTCGGCGGCGGCTGTGGCTTCCGCGTCCGCCGGAACTGGAGCTGTGATGGCGTGTACTTCGGAGGCGGCTGGAGCTTCCGCGACTGCTACGGGAGCTGACGCGGCTTCTGCAGGCTTGCCGTGCGAGCCTTCCGCGCCCTCGCTCGCCGCTGAGGCGTGCTCAGGTGCGCTCTCGTGCGCAACTGGTTCGGACACACTGGTGTGGTCCGGACTGGCTTCCGTTGAGGTGCTGTTCTGGATTGGCTCTGAATCTGGTGCGGGAGCGGGGGCTGAAGCTGCGGACTGGTGGTCGTGGTCAGAAAACATGGTTGTTGGCCTCCGGGAGATAACTTCTATTCTGTCCGACCCCGGTCAAGCCGGGGTCACGCAAACGTCGATAAAATTCCTTGCGAATTCCCTGACGGGGTTGTGCAAGGAGGTTAACCGCTAAGCGGTCTTACGGGACAAGGTGCTGCGGGCGTTTCGAGGCGCGCTGCAACCTTAAGAGAATACTCGCCGCGTTGCGTTTGTGTCAATGAAAGCGGTTTGGAGAAATTGGCACGGGAAGGAGTCTAAAGAGGCTATGTAACGGAAGTGCAAATCGGTGGGAAATATTTGGCTAGTCTTAGCGGCCTTTCAGGAGTTTGCGGGCGCGGGCTCTCATCGCGGGCGTTCCGGACTGGAGGGATTCTTCGAGGAGTTGCTTCACTTTGGGGCGAAGCGTGGCGTCGGCCTGGGCTAAGTCGGAGAGGGCTTGCAGAGCGGAAGTCTTTACGATGGAACTGCGATCATCCAGATAGCGATGCAGAGCTTCTACGGCGCGCTTGCGTTCGGCGGGCGTGAGGCGAAGCCGCGTCACCATGGCGGCGAGATGCCAGCGCATCTCGATTTGTTCTTCTTCGGAGAGTAGGCCAAGGAGTTCGGCTTTGTAGCGATCCAGGAGGCGGGGTTTTTTGGCGGAGACTTTTTCGGCGGCGTCGGCGGCGCGCATGCGGATGACGGGATCGTCATGCCAGAGGCAGGCGATGAGTTCGCGAAAGCGGCGCGGTTCTTTGAGAACCAGGCGCGCTACTTCGTTTGCGCGGCCGATGGAGCGCCGGTCCGAACCTTGAAGCGCCGCCACAATTTTTGCCTTGCGTGCCAGCATCAGTTTCGAACCAAGCTCCTGCCTAAGCGTTGGAACAACGGAATCATTGTACGTGTCTAAACGGGTAGAATTGGTGGCGAAACATTGGGGTGGGCGATGTACCTGAATATTGCGATTCTATATCCACTAGTTTTGATTTCGGGAAATGCGTCTGCTTAGAATGAAGTTGCGCCAGTCGCGCAGCCGGAAGATCTTGCTACAGTGTCGATAATTCCTGCTAAACGTTCTTTTAAAGTTGGCGAACCCATCGAAGTCACTCTTCTTTTGGAGGCGGGCGGCAGAGGCGTATACCTGGCGAAGGGCTGGGGAGGAGCTGGCGGTGGTATTCCCGGGTTCTTTGTGGAGATCGAAACTCTCTCTGGCAGGGGAGCCCAGACATGCGGATTCGCAGCTGACGGATTGCCAACAACTGATCAAGATGCAACCACGTTGCTCAGAGAGCATTTTGTTTTCGTGGCCCCGAGCCAAATTGTTGGGTGGAAAACGAACGTAGTGTGTCCCCCTAAAAGACGCGGCCGGTACCGCGTCGTCGCCAGTTACTCGCCCGGCCTACCTGGAACCAAGGATGCTGCAAGGCTACCAGAGGCGAAGGGCGTCGTGCTGACGAAGTCCATTCATGCAAAGCCATTTGAAATAGACTTGCGCTGACGGGCTGCTTAAGCGCGGGCGCGGCCGGCTTGGGTGGATTCGCGGCGGAAATCTGGGGCGACGACTTCTACCGTGCGGCACATTTCGAATAGGCGTGAGCGCATGCGGCTGCCGATTCTTTGTTCGAGGGAGTCCTCGCGCGTGGGCATCATCAGCTTTCCACTGGGAAGACGCGTGGCTTCGCCCTCGGTCGCGGGACTGTCGTAATAATTTGTGGTGATGATTGTGGTGCGGCGTTCGTTGTAGCGGGCGTTCAGGACGATGCCGACGATGTCGCGGACCCAGTCGGAAGGTTTGCTGGCGCCGAGGTCGTCGAGGACCAGGATTTCGACCGTGCGGATGGGTTCGAGGATGGCCATTTCCGTGGATTCGCTGGATGGGTTGTAGCTGGCCTGGATTTCTTTCAGGAGTTCGCGGTAATCGCAGAAGAGACCGACGTGGCCGCGGCGAATCAGTTCTTTTAGAATTGCAACCGCCAAATGCGTTTTGCCTACCCCTGATGGACCCATCAGCAGGAGGCCTTTTTCCGCGGTGCCCGGATAATCGCGGACGAAGCCCTGGGCGAGCACCTTGCCGTTCTTGAGGGAGCTGATATGCTGCGGCGTCGTTCCGACTTCCGTGCTGTAGCTTTCGAAATCGCAGTGCTCGTAACGCTTAGGAATGTGGGCGCGCTCGATGACGCGCTCGGAACGCTGCTGCATGCCGCAGTCGCAGGCGGCAGCTACTTTGCCCGCGGCTCCGTCGGGGCGCGACACGAGCTTCCAGCCTGTGCCGCGGCAAAGAGTGCAATTCTCAAGCGCCATGCCGACAGCTTACGTTTACGGAGGCTTAACGGCAAGTTGCTGCTTTGGGAAAACTGTGGATGGATAGTGGGACAGGCTTTTTTGCCCGTTTCTTTGGTCGTCCCCAATTTCACTCAATAAGGACGAATTTTCAGGCCTGGAGAAATGGACGGACAGGAATGTCTGTCCTACCGAAAGCACAGACAAGAGTGTCTGTGCTACATGGCATGATGGAACGCGAATGGAGCGCTTGTGGAATCGCTGCTTATCATTACGGGATCGATGGGAGCAGGCAAGTCGGCCGTTCTGGGGGAAGCGTCGGACATTCTTGCTTTGCGCAACATTGCGCACGCAGCGATTGACCTGGATGCACTCGGGGTTGCGCATCTTCCAACAGGAACCCCTAGCGACGACGTGATGTATTGCAATCTCGCGTCTGTCTGCAAAAACTATGCATCCATTGGCGTGAAGCGAATTTTGCTGGCACGTGCTATCGAAGGTCACGCCGAGCTCGTGGCTTGCCACGAGGCTGTATCAGCAGCGAATACCGTCGTCTGCCGGCTTACCGCGGACATCGAAACTATGAAGCAGCGCGTCGAGATACGCGAAACGGGTGCGCGCCAGAGCGAATTTGTTGTTCGCGTCGCGAAGTTGAATGCCGTCCTTGACGTCGCGAAACTAGAAGACTTCACGATTACAAACGAGAATCGCTCGGTGACCGAGGTTGCTCAGGAGATGCTTGTTAAGGCTGGCTGGATTTCGCTCTGATTCTCGGCCGTTCTTGGGAAACTGCCTGGTAGGACACGCATTCTCGCCTGTCTTCTTAATCCTTAATGTCTCGGAATTTTCGCGGCGACAGACAGAAATGTCTGTCCTGCCAAAGGTCACAGACAGGAGTGTCTGTGCTACTAGGAAGTACGAGTGACGCGCGGCGTAGCACGGACGATAGCGTGGCGGGGTTCTTTGTCTTGTCCGCGGAGGGAAGCTACGCGGGAGAGTTCTTGCTGGACTACGCTGGCGAATTCCGACATCTGTCTTTCCATTTCGACCATTTTTTCGCGCATGTTCAGGATGATTTCGATGCCGGCGAGGTTTACGCCCATGTCGCGGGCCAGCGTGAGGATTACGTCGAGGCGCTCGAGGTCGGAGTCGGTGTAGAGGCGGGTGTTGCCTTGCGAGCGCGACGGCTTTAGCAGGCCGACTCGTTCGTAGAGACGCAGAGTTTGCGGGTGCAGCTTGTATAGCTCCGCTACCGCGCTGATCATGTAGCCGGCTTTGGCTCGTTTTCTGGCTCGTGGTGGCATTGCTTTATTTTTTCAACTGTAGGGCACCCGCCGCAGCGGGTGCCCTACAGTCGACGTTTCATTTCACCTTGCACAGACGGGCACGGCATGCCGTGCCCCTACCAAATTCAAACGCCCGCTTTCGCGAATAAATCCTTGCGCGGGTCTCCGGGATCTACCGTTTCGAGTTCTTTCATCAGGGTGCGGACGCGCTCGTCCGTTGGTTGCGGGACGACTACCTGGATTTCCACGTATTGATCGCCACGCGCGCCGCTCCGGGCGCTCGGGACGCCTTTTTCTTTCAGGCGCAGCGTCTTGCCGCTGTTCGTGCCGGGCGGAATGCGGACCAGCGACCGGCCGTCGATTGTCGGCACTTCTACCTTTGCGCCTAGCGTGGCTTCCGTCACCGTGACCGGAACTTCGGTGTAGAGATCATCGCCGCGGCGCTCGAAGAAGGCGTGCGGCTTTACGTCTACGCGCAGGTACAGATCGCCAGGAGGCGCGCCCATGGTTCCGGCGTTGCCTTTGCCGGGGACGCGTACGCGCGAGCCGCTGGCTACGCCCGCGGGAATGCGAACGTCGATGGATTCCGTTTTACGCAGGCGGCCTTCGCCGCTGCACGTCGGGCACACTTTGCGGATTATGCCAGTGCCCCCGCAGCGCGTGCAGGGGACGTTGAACTTCATCTTGCCAGCTGCTTGTTGGATCGTTCCGGAGCCGTGACACGTCGGGCAGGTTTGAGCGGAGCCGATTGCGCCAGTGCCGTGGCACGTGTCACAGGCGTCGAGCCGTGTGATGGTGAGTTTCTTGACCGCGCCGCGAACGGCATCCCAGAAGTCGATTTCGATCTGATATTCGAGGTCGCCGCCGGGTTCTTGTTCGGGTCCTTCACTTCCACCGCGGCCGCCGCGGAAGAACTGGCTGAAGAGATCGCGGAAACTGGATTGGCCGCCTTGCGCGCCGGAACCGCCAGCAAAATCGAAGCCGCCAAAATCAAAATTGACGGCGTCGCCGTCGTGCTCCGACCCGGCGCCAGGTCCGCCGCCGGGCATATTGTCGCTATAAAAGCCGTGCTGATCGTAGATGGCGCGTTTTTTTGAATCAGACAGAACGTCGTAGGCTTCCTGCAACTGCTTGAATTTTTCTTCGGCGGATTTGTCGCCGGGATTCAGATCGGGATGGTATTTACGCGCGAGTTTACGGAAAGCGGTGCGAATATCTTTCGCGGTCGCCTTGCGGTCGACGCCGAGAAGGTCGTAATAGTCTTGTTTGGTCGTTGCGGCCATGAGAATCAGATAACAGTCGACAGTTGAAAGTCGAAAGTTCAAAACACATCTGCTACGAGTACAAATAAAGTATGTAGGGGCGCAGCATGCTGCGCCCCTACGTCACTGCGTTTGCGTCTTAGTTCGGGCGCTTGCTTTCGTCTACGTCGACGTACTCGGCGTCAATTACGTCGCCGGGCTTTTTGTCCTGTGCGCCGCCGCTGGATTGCGAGCCCGG
>DATFZY010000034.1:0-2030 GCA_035313865.1 Candidatus Acidiferrum sp. | reverse complement strand
AGCTCTTCCAGCATCATTTTTCGCAAATGGGTCATAGGGAAACCTCCTGTGACCCATACTTACCTCACAAACCAGAGAGCGACCAACGCTCCACTACCTCACGCGAAGCGTCCGCCGCCGGGCGGCTACGTCCAAACGCGCTACTGGTTAGGAGAGCGGGGACAGGATCACGCTTTTCGCCGCGGCGGCGGAGGCCGCTTCCAATGGCGAAGAGCAAACGCAAACGAGTTCCGAAAACGGTCCTCAAATTACCCGATCTAGAACAATCGAAATCTGCGGTCTTGAACAGCCTCACGTCGGCGAGTTCAAAGCGCTCGTACGACCATGCCATTCGTGAATTCATCGACTGGTACTGTTCGGAACCCAGGCTAGCCTTCAACAGGACCGTGGTCACACGCTACCGAATCGCACTCGAACAGCACCCGTACGCTCCGTCGACGATTAACCTGAGATTGGCGGCGATACGCCGGTTGGCGTATGAAGCGTCCGATTGCGGACTACTCAGCCCGGATCTTGCAGCAGGCATTCGGCGTGTGAAGGGGGTCCGTCGGCTGGGAGTGCGTGTCGGGAATTGGCTGACGGCCGAGGAGGGCAAGAAGCTACTTGGAGCTGAAACAGCTGACACCCTTCGCAGCCGACGAAATCTTGCTTTGCTCTCGCTTCTCATCGGCTGCGGCCTCCGGAGAGCCGAGGTTACAAACTTACGGTCAGAGGATCTCCAGCTTCGCGAGGGCCGTTGGGTCATCGCTGACCTGAGGGGAAAAGGTGGCCACATTCGGACGATCCCTGTTCCGCAGTGGGTGAAGGACGCGGTCGACAACTGGATTGTCGGTGCCGGTATCACCGCAGGTCCGTTGC
This sequence comes from Candidatus Acidiferrum sp., assembly GCA_035313865.1. Taxonomy (GTDB): domain Bacteria; phylum Acidobacteriota; class Terriglobia; order Acidiferrales; family UBA7541; genus Acidiferrum. Next base: position 1,172 of record DATFZY010000034.1, on the reverse strand, counting down.
TACGGTCAATCAACAAAGCAGGCAGAATTTGGGGCCACGGCTTTACTCCAAAGGTGATCTGGGCAATCGTGAAAGCAAACGCGAAATGCTGTGGTTTGCCGTCGATGGCACCGCACGATTTGAGAAGGACCTGTGCGCGACTGTGCCACCAAGCAGGAGGTGAACTAGATCAGATTCAGTTCCTGCTCTGCGACGTTTCAATTCAGACGACGGAGCGATACTTGGGCTGCAAGCAGCGTTTTCGCGATGCGGTTAACGATCACATCGGCCTGGAGCCGGATGCGCCCTCGTGAGGAGCTGGCGTAGAAATTGGTGTCTGCTAGCGGACTTGTCATTACTAATCTGGTATAGGTGAGTGCATTGGCGATTTGGCACTCGCCCATACGCATCCCCCGAGAAGTGCGTTAGATTTGCTTGCCAAGAATCAGGGGCACATAGCTTCGGGCGTCTTGCAGCAATTGCTCGCGCGCAATACCAACCTTGGCGCGAAGCTGCAAACCCTGCATCAGGTCAACGAGCGCACGGCCTCGCACCTTGGCAGAGGGTGTGCGAGTCAGGCGCTCCGCCTTCATCTCCTACTCGAAACGTTTCGCGAAAATATCAGCGGATGTGGTGAGGCCCTTCGGACATACGAACGGATCTCCGTTACTCGCTCCGACTGTCCCAGCGCCGCGGCAGGAGCACCAAGTCGGCCGCTTCCTCAGCATCTTTGAGGAGCGTCTTGCGCGGCGTGCCTATCCGCGCACGCATGGTCAGGCCACGAGCAAAATCCGTGACTTGGATCGCGCGCACGGCTACCGGAAAGTCCGGCGGGATGTCTCCTGCAGAGATCCCGTCCCGGAAACGACGCTCCACCAGCGCCGCGCCGCCGGCGACCGCGCTCTGCAGGAACCGCTGAACCTCAGCGTCGTTCACAAGCGGCGCGACGCACACTATAAGGCAGCCCCGGGCGGACCCTTTCTCGGTCGCACTTTCGACGGCGTACCTCAGAAAGCCCGCGATCGAGTCGCGAAGACCCTGTGGCGAGAGGAGTGCCTTCGCGGCTAATGCGCCCTTCCGTTCTGCGTACGCCCTAAGGACGCGCAAGAATATCGCCCGCTTGTCCCCGAAGACGGCATACAGGCTCGGCCGTCCCACACCCATCCCGGCGACGAGATCGTCAATCGTCACTC
>DATFZY010000033.1:0-6351 GCA_035313865.1 Candidatus Acidiferrum sp. | reverse complement strand
GGGCTGATTCCGGCGTTGCAAGCTTCGAAAACGGATCGCATGGCGGCGCTGAAGGATCGCACGGGCGCACCGACCGGGAGCGCGCGTTGGTATGGGCTTCGCGGCATCTTGGTCATGGTGCAGGTGGCACTATCGCTGGTTGCTCTCGCTGGCGCCGGGCTATTCATCCACAGCTTGCGAAACGCTCAGCAAGTCGACCCTGGGTTCGAAGTGAAACACGAACTCGTGATGTCTGTGGACCTGGGTGCCGAGAATTACGCGCAGCCCCAAGCCGAAGCTTTCTATAGAGACGTTGTCGCACGGCTGGGAGCGCTTCCTCTGGTTGCCGGCGCGAGCGTGGCTGATAGTGGACCATTCAGCGGTGGGTTTCAGCGCACTACATTCACCGACGGCGTGGATTTTACCGATCCTCGCAATGGCAGGCTGACTCCGGTCGTCGCCGTTGCGCCGAGTTTCTTTTCCACGGCGGGTATCACTTTGCTAAGCGGACGGGACTTCGACGAGCAGGACGACGCTAAAGGGGCAATGGTCGCGGTCGTCAATCGAGCCATGGCGGAAAGCTTTTGGCCGGGCCAAGATCCGCTGGGCAAGCACGTGCATTTTCTGGGAGAAACCTGGGACGTGACCGTCGTCGGCGAAGTGAATACGGTCAAGTATTCGACGCTCGGAGAACCGCCGCAGGCAATTGTTTACATGCCGCTCAAGCAGCATTACTCGCCGTTCGTGTCGCTTTATGTGCGCACGAATGGAGATCCTGCGAAAGCGTTGGGAACCGTGCGCAGCACCGTACAGTCGTTGATTCCAACTATTCCGCTGGTTCGCGTCCAGACGGTGGGGCAAGTTTTGCTCCAGTCTCTAACGGCGCCACGCATCGGCGCCGAATTACTGGGTACATTCGGTTTGGTGGCGTTGATTCTCGCGGCCATTGGAACGTATGGCGTGATGTCCTACTCGGTCAGTCAGCGCACGCCGGAAATCGGCATCCGCATGACTCTTGGCGCGCAGCAGAGCGACGTTCTGCGCTTGATTCTCGCCGGTGGACTGGCCATGGTATTGGTGGGTGTGGCATTTGGATTGGGCTTTTCGGCACTTCTCAGTCGAAGCATTAGCAGCTTGCTTTTTGGAATAGGCTCGTTTGATGCGCCTAGTTTCCTCGCTGTGGCCGCGCTGCTGATTCTTGTTGCCATGGCGGCCTGCTGGATTCCCGCGCGGCGCGCCACGCATGTCGATCCCATGGTCGCGTTGCGCTACGAATAGCGCGCCACCCGTTTATTTGCATCGTGCTTAAATCTCCTAATCAACACCTCAGACGAACACGACGAACTCCATTTGCCGGAATATCGAAACGCCATTAGTGTTAGCCGCGGCTTGAGGGAGGATAACGGGCTACTCGGAAGTTATTGGGGGCTATAAATCCACCAGCTGAAATTGCAAGCTGCTGGAACTCTCCCTGGGAATCCACACAATCCGCCATTATCATTTAGGCCCCACTACCGCCGCCCGCTCACCCCGCACGCTAAACTATTTCGTCTGAATCATTTGGAGCGTTCATGCGGGGCAAGCCTTCCGCCATACTTTTCCTGGCTCTTCTGTTGCTCGGTTCCGCTGCCGCCAAGGCAACGCCCGCCGAGACGACTCCGCTTTCCCTTCCCCATCGCCCCCACTACGTCTTCCAGCGCATCGGCGAAAATTTCGGCCTGGGTTCGCTCACTCCCTCCTGCATCCTCCAGGACCAGGACGGCTTCATCTGGATTGGCTCCCCCGACGGTCTACTGCGTTTTGATGGCACTCGCGTTCTTCGCTTTGGCATCGAGCAGGGCCTTCCCAGCACCAATGTGAACCAGCTCGTTCTCGCGCCTAACGGCAGAATGTGGATCGCCACCTCGCGTGGCATTGCCTACATGGAAGGCGGCGCCCTTCACAAGCTCCCCCTCGCCAGCGTCTTCAATTCCTTTCGGCGAAACTCCGTCCTCGCGCTCGATTCCTGGGGCAAAGTGTACCTCGCCACCGAAGGCGGCCTGCTTCGCGTCGACCCGGAGCGGCCCAACGATTTCCGCATCTGGGCTCTGGCCGAAGGCCTCCCCAGTCTGGACGTCGAGGCCGTGAACATCACATCCGAGGGCCGCGTCTGGTTCGCCTCCGATCACCGCGTGGGTTGGCTGGATGCGCAAGACCACGTCCACCTTTTCCCAGCGCAGAGCGGCTTGCCACACGAACCAGTCGTCAGCATCCTCCAGGACATCGATAAAATTCTCTGGGTCCGCACATCCGCGCACCTCTATCGGCTCGATCCAGGCTCGACTCATTTTGTCGCCGAACTTCCCAATCTTCCTCCCGCCAACGACTATGGTTCGCCCGCGCTCGACCGCGCTGGCAATCTGATGATCCCCACCGTCGCAGGGCTCTACCGGCGCAGTTCCGGCCAATGGGAGGTCATTGATCAGAGCCGCGGCATGGCGGTCAACGCCACCTTTGCCATCACGGAAGATCGCGAGGGCGCCTACTGGATTGGGCTTGGCGGAGCCGGAGTCCAACGCTGGATCGGCCGAAAAACGTGGTCCGGTTGGACCACTGCCGAGGGCATTCCTGACAACGTGGTTTGGTCCGCGTTGCGCGACAAACATAAACGCCTCTGGATTGGCACAAACATCGGCGTTGCCATGTGGGATCCCCAGGAAGGCCGTTGGCGAACCTGGCGATCCAAGGATGGTCTCAATGGGAGCCTTGCCCGCGAAATGGTTCTTGCGCCCGACGGCGCTGTCTGGGTTCTCTGTTATCCGGGCGGATTGACCCGCTTCGACCCGGAATCCTTGAGTCCGGAAAAAATCTCGACTCCCGAGCCCGATCCGACTGGTCTTCGCGTTGGGCCTGACGGCCGCATCTGGATCGGTAATCCCAAATATCTCAAATCCGCCAGCTCCTCCATCCGGCCGTTTCAATTTGCAGATGTGAAAGCCCCTGAAGAAGTCCGCGGTGGCGTCGGCCGCATGACCTCGAGCGCCGATGGCGTTCTCTGGACCGTAGGCAGAAAGGGCTTGGCCCGCTTTGATGGCAAGGGATGGCGGCATTTCTCCACGGCTGACGGCTTGCGCCAGGACGAAGTGGCCGAAGCCGCCGCGGTGAGCCGCGACGAAGTGTGGTTCCGCTATGCGGACGCACTCGGACTCAGTTGCCTGCGTATCGTCGACGGAAAAGCTCAGGTCACTCACTTTGGAACAGCGGAAGGCCTGCCTTCTCTGGATGTCTACATGATCGGCGCCGACCACGAAGGCAACGTCTGGGCCGGCGGGTCAATGGGACTCACGGAATTTTTCCGCAACGGTCGCACTCTTCGCTACACGCAAGCCGATGGCCTCATCTGGAATGACCTCAGCGACAGCGGTTTCTTCGCCGAAGAAGACGGCACCCTTCTCTTCGGCACCAGCGGCGGCCTTGCCCGCTACAATCCCATTTCCGCCGATGAACGCGTCGAGCTTCCCCCAAAAGTCGTGATTACCTCGGCGCATCTCGGCTCGCGCGACCGCGTCGGCGAGCGCAATCCACAAGCCCCACGCAGCGACAACACGTTCCGCGCCGAGTTTGCTGCCCTAACCTATCGCGACGCCGAGAACGTTCGATGCTCCTATCGTCTCGCGGGCCTCGAAACCGAACCAAACGAAACAAATGATCACGAAGCCCGCTATCCGGCTCTCCCGCCAGGCAACTACACCTTCGCTGTCTCCTGCCGCTCCGCCCGTGGCACGCTCAGTTTCCCCGCTGAATTTTCCTTCATGGTGATCCCGGCATGGTGGCAGACCTGGTATACGCGCGGTTTTGTGATTCTTCTTGGCGTCTTCGCGCTCTACTCCCTTATGAATTACCGCACTCGCAAGCTCCAGAACGAGCGCCTCCGCCTCGAAGAAGCCGTCGCCGAACGCAGCGAAGCCCTCGCCCAGGCCAATAAAGAACTCGAGGAGATGTCCCTCACCGATCCTCTCACCGCCGCGCGCAACCGCCGCTTCTTCCAGGCCACCATCGCCAGCGACGTCAGCCAAGCCATCCGCGCCTACTCTTCTCCCGATCCCACCAAGAGCCGCCGCAACCGCGACATCGTCTTCTACTTGATCGATGCCGATCATTTCAAAGAAATCAACGACCGTTTCGGCCACGATGCCGGCGATCAAATGCTCATTGACCTCACCTCTCGCATCAGTTCCGCGATTCGCTACTCCGATGTACTCGTCCGCTGGGGCGGCGAAGAGTTCCTCGTCGTCTCTCGCTTCTGCGAACGCAAGGAAGCCGCCACGCTGGCAGCCCGCGTTCTCTCCGCCGTCGCGGGCGAGCCCTTCAAAATCAAGGGCGCTGGCATTTCGCTTCATCGCACCGTCTCGATCGGCTGGGCTGCCTTCCCCTGGAATATCAGTTCTCCCGTGGATCTCGACTACGAAGAAGTTCTCGCCCTCGCCGATCGCGCCATGTACAAAGCCAAAAACGCCGGCCGCAATCAAGCCATCGGCGCCCTCCCTCCGGAGTCTGCCGCCGAACCCCACACTTCCGTTCCACCCGGCGACTCCAACGCCCGCGTTTCCGAAATCGCCGCCACCGCCGCGTACATCACCACCCACGGCCTCGAAACCACTTCCAGCACCTAACCAGTTTTTCGTTGGGCTCTTCGTGTGCGATGGGCTTTGACCCACTCTTCGTAGGGGAGCGGCTTGCCCCTCCCTCTTTACCTCGTGAATGCCGATTCTCCTGTTGCATTCGCTGATAAACTCCGCACTTGTGTACGACTCTCTCGAACAATTGGCGTTTCACAATGGCGCGATGGAACTCCACGCAGTCGCCGCCGGTCCGACCAACGGTCCCGTCGTCCTCCTCCTCCACGGCTTCCCCGAATTTTGGTATTCCTGGCACAAACAAATCGCCCCGCTCGCCTCCGCCGGTTTCCGCGTAATCGTTCCCGACCAGCGCGGCTACAACCAAAGCAGCAAACCCCGCGGTGCATCCAACTACGCAATCCCAAATCTAGTCTCCGACGTCATCGCCATCGCCGATCAACTCAACGCCGACAAATTCTTCCTCGCTGGCCACGACTGGGGCGCCGCCGTGGCCTGGAGCGTCGCTCTCCTCCATCCCAACCGCCTATCAAAACTCGCCATCCTCAACGTCCCTCATCCCGCCGTCATGATCCGCTACCTCAAAACAAATCTCCGCCAACTCCGCCGCAGTTGGTACATGTTCTTCTTCCAACTCCCCTTGCTTCCAGAAGCCGCCTTCTCCGCATTCCACTACCGTCTCGGCGTCCGCTCGCTCGTCAACTCCAGCCGCCCCGGCACTTTCACCGAGGAAGATCTCGCCCAATACCGCGCCGCATGGTCGCAACCCGGCGCATTAACCGCCATGATCAATTGGTATCGCGCCGCCGCGCGCTATCGCTCCAAGTTCCCTGACACAAAGGTCCACGTCCCCACGCGCATCCTCTGGGGCATGCGCGATGCCTTCCTCCTCCCAGAAATGGGCCACGACAGCCTCCGCTATTGCGACACCGCCGATCTCCACACCTTCGCCAACGCCTCTCACTGGCTCCAGCATGAAGAACCCGCCCGCGTCTCAGATCTCCTCATCAATTTCTTCGCCTCGTAGGGGCGGGGCTTGCCCCGCCCGGTTTTTGTCCACAGCAACGCTGAGCCTCGAAAGACCTCGCCCTCCTGCCCCAAGCAGGGACCTTCTTTTTCTTTCAACTTTCAAGCCTGCGCGTTTCGCCTCGCACCCTCAGCGCAACTCTGTCAACTCTGCGCCTCTGCGTTATACCTTCTCTTTTTCCCTACACTCGCGCCAATTTCCGATGCACCTCGCGGGTCTCCTTTCGCATCGAACTGCTGGCGATCAGCAATTCGCTTCGCGCCCGTTCAGGGTGTAAGATGGTTTTGTTATTGGACTGCCGAACAGCACCTGTCCGCTACCGCCGCTCGCTCCCGCAGGCAGTCCCTGATCTGTCGATCGGAGGACTGAAATGAAGAAAACCCTTCCTATACTTCTTTTCGCAATTCTCGCGCTTGTATTTCTTACCGCGCCCAAGCCTGCTTTCGCGCAGCGTGGCGGCGGTGGTCACGGCGGAGGAGGTGGATTTCACGGTGGTGGTGGAGGATTTCATGGCGGCGGTGGCTCCGCCTTCCGCGGCAGCGGCGGGTTTCGCGGCGGCTCCTCATTCCGTGGCGGAGCAGGCTTCCGCGGTGGCAGCGGTTTTCGCAGCGGAGTCTATGGCGGCGGGGCCTACCGCGGCGGCTACGGTCGCGGTGGGTACGGTCGCGGTTACGGCGGAGGTTGGGGTCGCGGTGGTTGGGGTTATGGAGGTTGGGGCTGGGGAGGATA
>DATFZY010000032.1:0-24573 GCA_035313865.1 Candidatus Acidiferrum sp. | reverse complement strand
ATTTGGGTGCCATACGGCATCTTCCTCAAAGTGGATGACACGATATATGACAAAGCCTGGAGTGTCGCCGCGCTGGGTACGGCAGTATATCCGCCGCCGGACGCCAACTTGAACCAGGCTGGAGCGACGGACCCCCAACGTTCGTCCGGCCGCGTGAACGTCTACTTTATTCCGGCGTTCTCCAGCGCCGGCACGGTGGCGTTCGCGACCTCGGTGAACTGGGCGAAAACCACGTTGTCCTATTTCCCCGCTGGAGCACCGGCGGCCACCCGGCACCTGGCCAATCACGTCATGGTCAGGACGATGGGATTGGCGGACACCCATGCCGTAGCGCACGAGCTAGGGCACTATTTCAACCTCTGCGCCATAGACGGCGCCGAGCCATGGGCCTACCACTCGTGTGCCGACACGAAGGTCGCCAGCGACAACCAGAAGATCCGCGACGATTCCGTTACGCGCCGGAGGATCATGTATCCCTATGTCGGATTGCCAAAAATGAATACCAAGAAGTACCGAAATAACGTGGGGTACGGCGATGTCAAGCCGGGGGATTTGGTTTCTTCCCGCCGGCTCAGCCAGGACGTGACGCTCGACGAAGTGGCTCGCGCCACGACCGTGGTCAGCAACGGCGCCAATCTCTACGCCCCGTGAACATCGTTAGCAAAGCAGGCACGGCAACAATGGCAGTCCTATTCTGAAGAGGCTGCAGGCGATCAGCGATCCGTGGCGCGGTAGGCAAGTCGCAGCGGTAAAGACATAAGTTTTTCTTGAGTCGAGAGCAGGGCACAAATCAGCGCGGTGTGGCCGGTGCAGGTCACACCGCGTTTTTTTGTGCATCGCGAGTTCGGACGGGCACGACATGCCGTGCCCCTACGCATGGCGGTCAGTCGCGGATGACGGAAACTTTCGCGGCAGGGACTTCCAGGCGCATTAGGCGGTGGCTTGCATCGAGATATAAGTCGACTTCGATATCGGTGGTGGTGACGCGGAAGCCCTCATAGGATTTTCCGTCGAGGGTGGCGGAGCCGGTGGATTCGGCGGTGACGGTGCCGGGCATCATTTCCTGCGGAACGAAAACGGAGAAAGTCTGCGGGCCGCGTTTGGACCAATCGTAGAGACGGGCCAGAACCGCGTATTGGTGATAGAGGTTGTTATCGAGGACTGCGACCAGGGGAGTCCCGAACGTAAACGTCTGATCGAAGGGGCTTGCGCCCTGCATCTGCAAGGTCATTTTGGCGATGCCGTTGTCGAAAAGAATGCGAGCGCTGTTGGTTTTTTCGGCTTTCGAGGTCCATTCGTAACTGACCGGAGAGCCATTGGGTTGAAGCGTCAGCGCGCCGTTGACTTTGCTGGAGGCGCCTTGGGTCGGTTTGATATCCGCGTTGCCTTTGGCGAGCCAGCCGCCACCAGACGGGGTGATTTCAAATTCTTCGTGGCCGACCGTTTCACCGTCGAGCTTGATGGTGAGCTTACCCTTGTCTTGGGCGAAGACGGAGGGAATAGCCGAGGCCGCATTCTTTTTTTGCGTAGCCAGCCCGGCAGCGGTGCAGGTGAAGATCAAAAGAGCGCTCAAGAGGAGTGAGAGACCCGGCTGAGAGCCACGTAGATTGCTTTTCATGAAACCCTCCTTCGCAGAAATTCGCGAAGAACGAACTACCATTTGCGGAGAAAACTAACTCCGCCGCTCATTTTAACGGAGGCTGGTCAGGAATTTGGTTTTTCGACGACGAGATGTGCTTCGCTGCCACCTGTCCCCACAATACGGCGGCCGAGGATTTCAGCGACGACCTGGGCGGGGTCTCCGGAGCTGTCCACACGAAAATCAGCCAGCTGATAAGAGGGTAGCCGCTGCGCGTGCAGCGCGCGGAAGCTGGCCTCATCGCGAAAGAGAGGGCGCCCGGTCATGGTCATGCAGCGGGCCAAAAGAAGCTCGACAGGCGAATCGAGCCATAGAACCGGTACGCCGGCGCTGCGAAGAAATTCGGGGCAGCCTGGCTGCGCATAAGTGCCGCCGCCGAGTGCGAGGATGGTGGATTCCTTCAGCTCGGCAGCGCGGCCCAAAGCCGCGCGAAGCTGATCGGCTTCGATTTGGCGAAAAGCGGGCTCGCCCAATCGCTCAAACATTTGCGGGATGGTGAGGCCGGCGGATTGCTCGATGCGTTCGTCCAAATCCACAAAACGCCACGCAAGCTGGCGTGCCAGAAGCGTGCCAACGGTGGTTTTGCCGGAACCCATAAAACCGGCAAGACAAAGAACCTGGGCACGGCCGGAAGGGCCACGCAAAAAGGACGGTTGAGTCACTGTTCCGTTTGAAGTGCGGCCGCGCAGGGCCCGCTAGCTATGAGCGCGAAAAAACTAATCGCGCCTCATAATGCGAATTGTACCACTGTAGGAGGAGAGTTCGACTTTCGCGAGGCCCTTGCCGACGGTGCCGAAAAATCCGTGGGTCAGGTTTGAATAGATATGCTTCACGCCATGAGTATCTGGCTTCAAAAACGCGGCGGCCTGATTATCCACTGTGCCGGTAGAGGTCTGCGCCTTCAAGTCGAAGGAATCGTTGCTGGAGAAGCGCACTTCCACGAGTCCTCGACCGCTCTTCATGGAGTAGAGACCGGTGCGGACGAATTCCCCGTCGAAGAGAATGTTGCCCGTCGTGGTCATGAGATTGACGTTGTTCAGCTGGGGCTGAAGAATCTGTGCATTTCCGCTGATGGAGCTGAAATCCAGCTTACCGGCGCATTGCCCGCAGACCAGTGACCCGCCGGTGGTTTTGACGATGATGTAGCCGGAAACTTCCTTGAGGTGCACGTCACCGGCGTAACTTTCGAGCTTCATGTCGCCCGTGACCTGCTCCACGTAAATCAGGCCGGTTTCCGTCTTGAGCTGAAGCTCGGTTTCTTCCGGCACGGTCAGCTGAAGATTGGCTTCCAGCTCCAAAGGTTGCGCGGCCGCGTCCAGGACGTTAGCAGTAACGTCGATGCGGTCACCCGCCTGCTCGATATCGAAACCGATTTTGTTGGACGATTGCGTGCCGAGGACATCCACTTCGGCATTCTTCCACGACTTGATCTCGATGCGTCCATTGGCCACGTTATGAATAACGACCACCGGGCGACCCGTGACGCTGAATTTTCTCTCAACGCGCTGGCCAGTGCCTGCAGCCTGCGCAGGTGCGGCGCTCCACACAAAGAGGGCGGCGCCAAGGACGGGCAAAACGCTCCGCTTGAGCTGAGTTCGCGACCATGCCGGAATGATCCCCATCATTTGAAGGCACATGTTAGTTTATGCTCCTTGCGCGCTCGATAATCGCGGACAGTAATTCGGCTTTTTGCTGGTAAGCGGCGGACAAATACTCGCGCGTCAGCTCATCTTGCGGATGTTCCTTGAGGTGGTGCTCGCATTCAGCAATAAACTCGTTCACTTTTTTCAGGTTGTCCCGCAGCGAAGCGTCAATGGGGGACCTGCTGGTGAGAAGCATGCCGGTGGCAACAGGCTCCTGATCGTTCAGGGCTTGGGCCGTGCCAGCAAATTCTGCCGGAGCGCTTGATTTAGAAGGTGCCGACGTCAACTTTTGGTTCGAAGTTTGGTTCGAAGTTTGGTTTGAAGAAGGGAGTGCCTGCGTTGGCGCTTGAACTGTGTGCACAATCTCCTGCGTTGGAGAAGTATTTTCGCCAACTTTGTCTTTGCGAATCTCAAAAACGGCAGCGGCGGCGATCAGAATGCCAACCATCGCGGTAGCCATCACGCGATTGCCAAAAAACGCGCGCATCGAATCCCACCAGGAAGCCTTCTCCACTGCGACAGGATCCGCAGGCGTCCGGATGATGCCTTCCGCTTCAAGCTGTGCACGAAGTGAAATCCAGACTCGCTCAGGCGGTGCAATTTCCGAAGGCAATTTATGTGCGGCATCCACAAGGCTGGTGATGTCGGCGACGTAGCTGCGGCACTCGCGGCATTCCGCCAAATGCTCGCGGGCTTCCGGTGGAAGCGGCTCAAGCCCTTCCTGTTCCAATACGATTTCTATATCTTTGCACTGCATGGCACTCTGCTCCGCGGCCAAACAACCTGATGGCCTGCCCACTCGACAACTCTTTAGTTAGTAAGACGCTTCCCCGGGTCCAGCAGTTGGCTACATTCTAGCTCAATCGCCGAAGCCCGACTGAGTTTTTGCAGCGTGACGTACCGCACGAGCCTGATCCCGCAAATCTTCCTGAAGCAACTCGCGCAGACGCGTCCTTGCTTTATGCAACTGCGACTTCGAATTACCTACCGAACAGCCCATGATGCCTGCAATCTCGTTGTGCTCGAATCCCTGAACATCATGCAAGACAAATACGGTCCGATATCCCGGTGGAAGCTTCTCGATAGAGCGTTCCAGATTGACCCGGTCGACCGCTCCGCTGAGCCGCAAGTCCGGCGCACCAATGTCTTTCCTCGGGCCGCCTGTTTCCTCATCGGGTTCCGTCGTCTCTTCGAGAGAAGCCGCCGGGAGCGTCTTCTTTCGCAACCGCATCAGGACCACGTTGACCGTCATCCGGTGCAACCAGGTCGAGAAAGCCGACTCCCCTCGGAAAGTTGCAATTTTGCGAAAGAGCTGAAGAAACGCTTCCTGCATCAGGTCTTCCGCGTCCGACGGGTTGCCAACCATCCGCAAACACAGGGCATAGACGCGGCGACCGTGAAGCTGGTAAAGAGCCTCAAAAGCCGCGGCATCCCCTGCCTGGGCCAGACGGATAGCTTCCGCTTCAGTCGCCGAACGAGGTGACTGAGTAGAATTCACCCGGTTTGGCGGCTGTAGAGCAGTCGACACGCTGGGCTCGCTTGGTCTATTTCGGGCCAACGGTCCAATTGCGGTGCATCCAACGTTTCGGATGCACCGACTACCTCCTAGAGTTGTCCTTGCAAGGACTGGGTGTTCTCAATCAGGCAAGCAGAGACTCTGTTTTATTCCCCGGGGACACCCCGGTTGGCCGTCCTAACGGCCAGCTTCTTTATTCTCCGCTAGTGGCGGCCATTCGTCTATGGCGGATGAGGCGTTGGGCGAAGGTAAGCTTTTTGGGCTGAGATACGCCCATTTGAGTGCAGACGGTACCCTGGAAGATTCCTAATTCGTCCCCAGGAAGGGCCATAAGGAAGGATTTCAACAACACGATGGTCTCTCGCAGGCAGGTGTTCAGGTCGTAATGAGCTGCGTCGACAGCTTGCCATTCCTGGTGGCAGTCCCGAGAGGAGTCCAAAGCAATTTCCTGCGCGACCGCGCAAAACTCGTGGCTGAGATCCACCACCATGTCACCCAGTGTGCCGATTTTGTAAAGGAACTGCGTGCGTTCCGTAAGGACAATGCGGCAGAGCAGGCTGCTGAGACGCGCTGAGCGCTGAACATGCGGGCACTGAAAATTGGCGGGATCGAGCGGAGCCGCGTTCGGAACCGTGCCGTGATGCTTGGCGTGCTCGCCCAGTGACCAAAGGAGAGCAATCAGCGGGTGCGCGAAGCGGTTGCAAAGATCCGGCGCGACGCAAAGTGCCTGGCTGGCTTTAGAGAAGCGTCCAGCCTGTCGCAGTTCAAGAGCCTCATCCAGAGAGACACTCAACATGTTGTAGGAAACTTCGAGATGACGCACGTGGGAGCGGAAGACCTGGTCCTTGTCCTCTGGTAGCCAGGCACGCCAGTCGTCTTTGACGGTCATGCCGCGGGCTGAGGGGGCGCGGACACGGTGTTTCACAGAGGGTCTCCCAGGGACAGAATCGGAAGTATAGCAAAATCCAGGGACGCAAGAACGATTTTCTTGGTTGCTGCTGGCGCATGTGTTTGGAACGAGAGCCATTTAAGGACGGTTGCCCCAACGCAGCGGTGACCGCTATACTCGTGTGCTCCACGTCGAAAGGATTTCCTATTGCAATTCGAGCCTCGCGAGCAGTTTGAACAGCGGCAGAAGAAACTCCAACAGATAGAAGCTCTTGGATATGAGCCCTTTCCAAGAGAGTTTCGCTGGACGGACACGCCTGCAGTCCTTGTGGAAAAGTATGGCGAAAAATCCGCCGGGGAGCTGGAAGCCGACAAACATGAGATTCGACTGGCTGGACGGCTGGTTTCCCTGCGCCTCATGGGCAAGGCCGGCTTCGCCCATTTGCAAGGCTCCGGAAAGCGCATTCAAATCCATGTAAAGAAAGATGTTGTTGGCGAGCGAGGGTTCTCGCTTTTTCAATTGTTGGATCTTGGCGATTTGATCGGGGTGCGAGGGCATCTTTTCCGGACCAAGACCAATGAATTGACTATCCGCGTGGATGAACTGAGCTTTCTCTCCAAAGCGCTGCTGCCACTTCCCGAAAAGTGGCACGGGTTGACCGATGTGGAGCTGCGCTACCGGCAGCGGTACCTCGATTTGATTGCCAACGACAAATCGAGGCAGGTGTTTGTCGCCCGCGCACAGATTATTAAGGAGTTGCGGCGATTCTTCGATGAGCGCGGATATATAGAGGTTGAGACGCCGATGATGCACCCGATTCCGGGTGGGGCGGCGGCGCGGCCATTTATCACGCACCACAATACATTGGAAATCGATCTGTATTTGCGCATCGCGCCGGAACTTTACCTGAAGCGGCTGACCGTTGGTGGTTTTGACCGCGTGTACGAGATCAACCGCAACTTTCGCAACGAAGGTATCTCGACGCAACACAACCCGGAATTCACGATGCTGGAGTTTTACGAGGCATACAGCAATTACCGCGACTTGATGGAACTGAATGAGGAGTTGTTTGCGCTGCTGGCGATGCGCATCACGGGTTCGACGCTGGTGAAGTATGGCGAGCACGAACTGGACTTCGCGAAAATGCAGCGGCTTACGATGCGCGAAGCGATCGTGAAATACTGGCCGGAGGGAGCTGGTGCCGCTCCCACAGAAGCGGAACTTGCTGCCCCGGGCGGGCCGCGCGCTATTACGGAGCGTTATAATGGCTGGGCGAAAGCTGCTGGCGCTCCTTATGCCTCCTCCAAAGGCACATTAAAGGATGGCGAATGGACAGGCTTGCTCTTTGAAACGATGGCTGAAGACAAATTGATTCAGCCCACGATTCTTTATGATTTTCCGACGGATATTTCGCCGCTCTCGAAGCAGAAGCCGGAAGATCCAACCTTAACGGAGCGCTTCGAGATTTACATCGCGGGGATGGAAGTCGCGAATGGATTCTCGGAGCTGAATGATCCCGCCGAGCAGGAGCGCCGCTTCCAGGCACAAATCGCGCAAGGCGGGGACGAAGTCCCCAAAGTCCTCGACGTGGACTACATTCGCGCGCTGTGCCATGGCATGCCGCCGACCGCCGGCGAGGGCATCGGCATAGACCGGCTCACGATGCTTCTCACCGATTCGCAGTCCATTCGCGACGTGATTCTCTTCCCGCTGCTGCGGCCCGAATCGCGGCAAGACTCCGCTTCCGAAGCGGGCGGCGCGTAAAGTATCCTGTCTGCGATGTTTCTGATGCGATTCTCCCATGCAATTTGAATGGTTCGTAGCGCGGCGGTATTTGCGCTCGCCGTACCGGCCCGCTGTGCTGCGGCTGGTGACGCTGTTTTCAGTTTTGGGAGTAGCGGCAGGCGTGGCGACGCTCGTCATCGCGCTGTCCATGAACTCGGGATTCCGCGAGACACTGCAAGACAGCTTGTCGGGCGTCACCGCGCACGTTTCGTTAACGCGTCCCGGCTCGGAAATTCGCGATTATGAATCGCTGGTGGCAAGACTTTCGACCATCTCGGGAGTGCGTACCGTGACGCCTGCGGTTTATCAGACGGTGCTTTTGTCGTTTGGAGGGCAGGCGCTGGGCGTGGTGGCGAAGGGCGTGGACCCGGAGCGCGAGCGGCGCGGAGATGAAGCCCTGCAGAAAATCGTGGCTGGCAATCTCGATTTCTCAACCGACAAAGACGGCGTTGAGGCCCTGCTTCTCGGGAAGCAACTGGCCGACGACTGGAAAATCGCCCCAGGCGATTACGTGACGCTCACCAGCGCGCAGGGGCGTCTGACGCCCTTCGGTTTAATTCCGCGTACACGCCGTTTTCGCGTGGCGGGAATTTTCAGTTCCGGCTTTTACGATTACGACAAAAACTGGTGCTTCATGACCCTGCCCGCGGCGCAATCTCTTTCCGGCGCGAGCGATGTCGTGAATGCGTTGGAATTCTGGCTCATCCATCCGGCGCGAGCGGCGGAGGTTGCCCGGCGGGCGGAGCAGGCCTCCGGGCCCGACTTTTTGGCCAGCACCTGGATGGAGCAGAACGTCGCTCTCTTCCGCGCCCTGCGTCTCGAAAAACTCGTGACCGCGATTTTCATCGGCCTGATTACATTTGTTGCGGGGCTCAACATTCTTGTCGTGCTTTCCATGACCGTCACGGACAAAGCGCGCGACATCGCGGTCTTGATGTCCATGGGAACTCGCCGCGAGCAAATTCGCAAGATTTTTCTGTGGCAAGGAATCGCGATAGGGTTTGCAGGCACAGCGATCGGTCTTATCGTTGGCTACGCGTTTGCCATCCTAGCAGGCACGTATCAGTTGATTCCGCTCGATCCGCAAGTCTACGCGGTTTCGTACGTGCCGTTCCATCCCAGCGTCCTGGATGGGGTATGGATCACTCTGGCGGCGATGGCGATTTCCTTTGGCGCGACGATCCTTCCGGCGCGGGCAGCCGCGCGCCTTTTGCCGGTAGAAATTCTCCGCTATGAATAGGGTAGGAGCAGGGCAGATTGAATTTAATCGAGTTAACACAGGGTTTTTGGCGAGTGATTTGCTCCTATAACTGTGCAGAGGCAAGCGGGCAAAACCGGGGCGTCACCCTCGCCACCCCAGACAGGCTTAGCCCGCTACAAGCTATTGAAAACAAGTAGTTTACAGGTGTACCAAAATGGACCACAACTGGCCTTCTGGAAGACAGGCACGGGGCTGGCGGAAATGGGAAACACTTAGCCAATTTCCTGCGACGGTTTTGCGGCAGCCAGTGGCCTCAAAAACGGAATACTTGGCATCTAAGTAAAGAGGGAGCTGAGCAGTAGGCGGGAATATAAAGAGGATCGGGATTCCAGATAGCATGACCCAGCCACAACACAGCGCGAGCCAGCCAGTCCCGACAACCGGTCCGGGTGCGCCGGGCGCGCGCAGCGTCGTGATGGAAGGCCGCAGCCTCCAGAAAATCTACGGGCGCGGCGAAAAAAGCCTGCCAGTTTTGTCCGAAGCCAGCCTGAGTTTGCTGCAAGGCGAGATGGTTGCCATCGTCGCGCCATCCGGAGCCGGCAAGAGCACTCTCTTGCACTTGCTCGCTGCGCTAGACACGCCGACGAGCGGTACAGTATACTTCGCAAATAAACCGATTGAAACGAATGATGACACAGCGCTCGCGGCATTCAGAAACCGAGCAGTTGGTTTTCTCTGGCAACGTCATCAATTGTTGCCTGATTTTACGGCTGCGGAAAACGTAGCCATGCCGCTGTTGCTGCGCGGCGACGATTTCGCTTCTGCGCTGGGGATGGCGCGGAAGTGGCTCGCGGAGGTTGGCCTGGAAAATCGGGCTGATCACCGCGCAGGGGAACTCTCTGGTGGGGAACAGCAGCGCGTCGCAATTGCCCGGGCGCTCGTCACTGGGCCGTCCGTGCTGCTGGCAGATGAACCCACCGGAGATTTGGACGAGCAGAATGCTTGGGCCGTGTTCGAGCTACTGGAACGGTTGCACCGCACGCACGGGTTGACGTCGCTGATCGCGACGCACAACCTGGCACTTGCGGCGCGTTGCGACCGGATACTCGGACTTGAACATGGCGTTCTACGGACTCGCGAGGCTGCGGCCTCAGCGAGCGAGGCCCCCGGGGGAGAAGCGAGATAACGTGTTCGAACGCTATACAGAAAAGGCACGGCGAGTCATATTTTTCGCACGATACGAAGCCAGCCAGTATGGCAGCCCGTACATCGAGACCGAGCATTTACTGCTCGGCTTGATGCGCGAGGACAAGGCGCTGGCCAACCGTTTCCTGCGTCAGCAGGGATCGATCGAATCGATCCGCAAGGAGATTGAGGCGCGCATCACGATTCGCGAGCGCATCTCGACCTCCGTCGAAGTGCCGCTGAGCGCCGAGTGCAAGCGCATCCTCAACATGTCGGCGGAAGAAGCAGAGCGCCTCGGACACAAGCATGTCGGCACGGAGCATCTGCTGCTCGGAATTCTGCGCGAAGAAAAGTGCTTTGGCGCGGAAATTCTGATGGAGCGCGGTCTTCGCCTCTCCACGTTGCGCGAGGAATTGGCGCGCACTTCCGGCGAAAAAACGACCGCCGCCCGGCCCAAAGAAACTTCCCTGCTTGCGGAATTCAGCCGTGATCTTACGCAAGCCGCAGGGGAAGGCTCTCTCGATCCACTCGTCGGTCGCGAAGGCGAAGTCGAGCGCGTCATCCAGATTCTCTGCCGCCGCACCAAGAATAATCCTGTGCTCATCGGCGAGCCAGGCGTTGGCAAGACAGCCATCGTCGAAGGGCTTGCGCAGCGCATTTCCGATGGCGACGTCCCGCCTTTCCTGGCAGACAAACGCATCCTCTCACTCGATCTTTCTCTCATCGTTGCAGGCACAAAATACCGCGGACAATTCGAAGAGCGCCTCAAAACCATCATGAAGGAATTGATGGAGAGCCAGAACTCCATCGTATTTATCGACGAGTTGCACACTCTGGTCGGCGCGGGCTCAGCAGAAGGCTCGCTCGATGCTGCCAATATTCTGAAGCCCGCCCTCTCCCGCGGCGAAATTCAGTGCATCGGCGCCACGACGCCCGGTGAATACCGCAAATCCGTCGAAAAAGACCGTTCCCTCGAGCGCCGCTTCCAATCCGTAAAAGTTCCCGCACCCAACGAAGAAGAAGCCGTTCAGGTCATCCAGGGCGTGCGCGAGCGCTACGAAAAATTCCACGCCGTCAGCTACACCGACGAAGCGCTGCGCTATTCCGTCTATCTTTCGAACCGTTACATTCCAGACCGCTTCCTTCCGGATAAGGCCATCGACCTCATCGACGAAGCCGGCGCCCGCGTCAAGCTCCGCCAGGCCACCGTTCCCGAAGAAGTTGGCGAAGTCCAGAAGCGCGTGAAATTCATCACGCACCGCATGGAAACGGCCATCGCCAATCACGAGTTCGAAAAGGCGCGTTTCTATTCCGAGGAAGAGCGCAAGGAAAAAGAAAACCTGCGCACTCTTCGCGAGCGCTACAAGCTCGACGACGCTTCCACGGGCATCGTCTCCCGCGAAGACATCGAAGAAGTTGTCTCTCGCTGGACCGGCATCGGCGTCACTTCCATTAAAGAGGACGAGCAGCAGAAACTTCTGCGCATCGAACCCGAACTGCACAAGCGCGTCATCAGCCAAGACAAAGCCATCGTTGCCCTCGCACGTGCCATTCGCCGCAGCCGCGCCGGACTCAAGTCCCCGCTGCGCCCGGTTGGCTGCTTCTTCTTCCTGGGGCCAACGGGCGTCGGCAAAACCGAAGTCGCCCGCCGCCTCGCGGAATTTCTGTTTGGTTCGGAGAAGTCGCTGGTGCGCTTCGATATGTCGGAGTTCATGGAAAAGCACTCCGTCTCGAAGCTCATCGGCGCTCCTCCAGGGTATGTGGGCTATGAAGAAGGCGGTCAGTTGACGGAGCGCGTCCGCCGGACTCCCTACTCGGTCATCCTCCTGGATGAAATCGAGAAGGCGCATCCGGACGTTTTCAATATATTGTTGCAGGTCTTTGAAGACGGGCAATTGACGGACGGTCTTGGCAACACCGTGGATTTCCGCAACACCATCATCATCATGACTTCCAATCTCGGTGCGCGGCACTTGCAGAGGCGCACTTCCATCGGCTTCTCCTCTGGCGCCGATGACGCCAGCCAGAAGTCCATCGAAGAAATGGTGATGAACGAAGTGAAAAAGGCGTTCAATCCGGAGTTTCTCAACCGGCTGGACGAGATCATTATTTTCAACGCTCTCGGCGACGAAGATTTACTCCGCATCATCGATTTGCTCGTGGGACAGCTGAACGACACGCTGATTCACCGGCAGGTGCAGATAGTGCTGTCGCCGGAAGCGCGCCAGTGGATCCTCGAGAAAACGTGTGCGGACCGCAACTATGGGGCGCGGCCGCTGCGCAGGGCTCTTCAAAAATATGTCGAAGACCCGCTCTCGGAGGCTCTCATCCAGGGAGGAATCCAGAGGCCCGCGACGTTGCAGATCTACGTTTCGGGTGAAGCCTTGGCTTTCCGTCCTGTGGTCGAGGCAACCCCGGTTATCCACTAGCGAATCTGACACAACGCATGGGTGACCTCGACAGGTTGGGGTCAAGCGATCGAACCGGCCCACACCGGGTCCGGCGGGAGAAAAACAAATTGTGTTTCGGGGGCGCGGCCTTGATACCCTCAATGGCCGCTTATAGGAGAGTCTGTTTGCCGTTTGGGGGTTTGGCGTTTCGGGTTACCTGGATCGCGGCGTTATTTTTGTCGTTTGCGGCCAGTTCCCCATCAGCAACGCAACAAAATCTCCCCGTGACCGCGTCAGCGGCTGCGGCGGATGACGCGTCCCCGTTCACCTCGGCTACGTCACCCTCCGCTCATCAGAAGGACGAACAGGCCGCAACCTCGCAAACGCAGAGTTTGCAGCGCACCGCTCCTGCTTCCGACCAGCCCCAAGCCGTTATCCAGCGCATTGAATTCACGGGCAACCGCAGAATCCGCCAGGACACCTTGAAAGCCCGCATCTTCAGCCGTGAAGGTGATCCTTACAATGAAGAGACTTTGCGCCGCGACTTTCAGGCCCTCTGGAACACTCAATTTTTCGAGGACGTAAGGCTGCGCGTCGAGGATTCTCCTGATCATCCCGATGGCAAGATCATTATTTTTGAAGTGAAGGAACGTCCCGTAATTCGCCGCATCCGCTACGAGGGCAACAAATCTATTTCGGAATCGGATATTCTTGACCGTTTCAAGGAGCGAAAGGTCCCTCTCTCTCCGGAAAGCCCCTTCGACCCCACGAAAATCAAAAAAGCCGAAGTGGTTCTCAAAGAATTGGAGGGAGAGCACGGCCACCAATTTGCCAAAGTGACGCCGCAATATGAACGCATCGCCTCCAGCAACGCGGTAATCCTGGTCTTCAAGATTGAAGAAGGCCCCAAGGTCAAGGTCGGCCGCATCAAGTTTGTCGGCAACCACGCTTTCAGCGACCGCAAGCTTCTCCGCGCGATGAAACACGATCGCCCGTATGGAATTCCCCTGTATTTCTTTGATATCCCCGTTTTGAGCAAGACCTACGACCGCGAAAAGCTCAACGAAGACCTGGAAGTCGGCTGCCGCGGACTTTACCAGGACAACGGCTACTTTCGCGCCGTCTGCGCTGGTAACGGCCCGGTTCTGGAAAATATCGATGTTCCGCACAAAGGCTTTCCCCTTCCCGGCCTCAAGGCCCACATAGGAAAAGCGGTCAACATCACCATCAACATTGAAGAAGGCGAGCGCTACCAAATGGGTACGCTCAAAATCGTTAGCTCGGACCCCGACAAAGCCTTGTCCCTCAAAGTGGATGCCCTCAAGAACATCTTCCCCATAAAGCAAGGCGACATCTTCAATGTGGACAAGCTCCGCAAAGCCCTGAAAAACTACACCGATGCTTACGGTCAGTACGGCTTCATCGATTTTACCGCCGAGCCGGATTTTGACTTTGACGAGGTCAACAAAAAGATCAACGTCGTTCTTCACTTCGACGAGCAGAAACAATATTACGTCCGCCGCATCAATTTCAGCGGCAACACCACCACGCGCGACAAAGTTATCCGCCGCGAACTGCTCATTGACGAAGGCCAGCTCTTTGATAAGCGCCGCTGGGACATCAGTATCTTGCGCCTCAACCAGCTCAACTATTTCGACAAAATCGAAGCCGACAAATCCGTCGAACTCGCCAAGAACACCAAAGACGGCACGGTGGACATCAACCTGAAGCTCAAAGAGAAGGGCAAGCAATCCATCGGTTTGCAAGGCGGCGTCAGCGGACTGGCGGGCGGCTTTATCGGCCTCACTTATCAGACCAACAATTTCCTCGGCCTTGGCGAAACGCTCACCCTCTCCGCCCAATTCGGCGAATACCAGCGCACCTTGCAATTCGGTTTCACCGAGCCGTACCTCTTCGACCGCCCCATCTCCAGCGGTTTCACTGTTTTCTCGAGCAAGTACAATTTCAACCAGGCCCAGCAGGAAGCCCAGTTGGTCGGTCAGCAGGTCAGCCTCAACCCGCAATACATCCAGAATTACGACCAGAACAGCACCGGCTTCACCGCCTTCCTGAGTTACCCGGCCAAGCGCTTTTCCTTTGCCCGCTTCGGTCTGTCTTATGGGCTGACGCGCACGAATATCACCGCTTTTAACGCCGCGTCCTCGCTCTTATTCGAACAATTGCAGTTCCGCAGCATTGACGGCCCCAGCGCCCTGAACGGCATTATCTCCAGCGCGATTACGCCTTCCATCTCCTACAACACCATCAACAATCCGATTAACGCCACCTCCGGCAAAAGCATTTATTACTCCATGTCCTTCCAGGGCGGGCCTTTGGGCGGCAACGTCAATACCATCACCAACGTCTTCGACATCAAATATTTCCATCCCATCAATAAAAAGCGCAACGCCCTCGGTTTTCACTTCACTACTGCCTATATCACCGCCTATGGTTCTTCTCACGCCAACTGCACGAACGTCGCGATAACTTCCTGCGCGTGCCCTCCCGGCGAAGTTTCCTGCTCCGTGGAAAACGGCGTTCCCGCTTTCAGCCGTTTCTATCAAGGCGGCGAAAACGATCTACGCGGTTTTGATATTCGTTCCATCTCGCCCGTGGTCTTCATCCCCGTGGTGACCTCGCAAACCATCTTCTACCATTTCAACGGCCAGCAATATTCTTTCGGCCTTCCGGTTCTCGTATACACCGCAACCTTGCCCGGTGCCGACTATCAGACTTCCGGCAACTTCGAGTACCGCATCCCTATCGCCGGCCCCGTCAGCATGTCGCTTTTCGCCGACGCCGGAACCGACGGTATATTCCGCAAGAGCGCCTTGAAATTGCCTGCCTCCGGCCTTGCCAACATCACTCAAGATTTCCCGACTGCACCTCTCTCCAGCACCCTCGGCATTGCTCAGGGAACCAATTTCAAGGTGAGAGATTCCGTCGGCATCGAGTTCGGCGTCAATCTGCCCATCGTTCAGGCGCCCTTCCGGATTTATTACGCGTACAATCTCAGCCGCTTCCATTCCCAGATTGTTGCGCCGGCCCCTTTCATCAACCCCGCCACGGAGGCCAATTGGAAGGCGGTATTGGACGGCTTGAGTCCCGGTCTGTGGGAACAACAAGTCGTCGCCGGCGGGCAATTGAGTTTCCTGGAGAATCCCGGCCGGTTGAACTATTTCGAGCCCAAAACCACTTTTCGGTTTACCGTCGGGAAGACTTTTTAGCCGTCACGAACGGCGCAGAATTTGGATCTGTTAGTTCGGAAAATCTTGGAGTTGCGTGGCTGTGTCATGCGCGCCGCGCGTTACCTTGGGGAGGCGAAGGAAATGAAGTTAGGTAAGATAGTAACTTTTTTGACGCTCGCGGTGTCCGCGTCCTGCTTGTGTCTGAACGGCTGCGGAGGTGGCACCGGCGTCATCGCGATTACCGTTGGCGTTTCATCATCCCTTGGCACTAATGTCCTCATTCTGGGTCAATCCACTACGCTCACCGCCACTGTGACCGGTGCTACCAACACCAGCGCGACCTGGGACAAATGCATGTACACGACCACCCCCGTTCCTACAACGGCCAAGCCCAACCCGGTCGCCACCACCGCGGCGCCTTGTATCCCCGATCCCAGTCACACACCCAGCGACCCGAACTACAGTATCTTTGGCAGTCTCACCAATGAACAGACCACGACCACTCCCACCGCCACGTTCACCGCGCCCGCCACGCTTCCCGATCAGACGACATACCCCAACCTCGTCATCATCATCACCGCAGTATCCGTTCAGGAAACCTCCAAGAGCGGCTTCATCGATCTCTCGATTGACTCCGGCATTGAGGTTTCGCTTACACCGACCACTGCCGCTGTCCCCATCAATGAGGAGCAACCATTTATTGCTAGTCTCACAAACGATCTGAAAGCCGCGGGCGTCACCTGGCTGGTAACCCAGTCGACTCCGGTTACTCCCAGTTCCGGGATTATCCCTGCCAATCCTTATATGTCGCTCGCGACCTGCTCGGTGGCCGGCAACGCCACCGGATGCGGCTCCATTGATGCGAACGGTGTCTATACTGCTCCGACTGTTGTCCCCACCGTTACAGTACCCGCCAACACGACTGCAAACCCGACGGATACTACGACGCCGTCGACTTTGACCGTCGTAGCCACCTCCAAGACAGACACCACCAGGTTTGCTCTTGCCACCATTACTGTCGTCCCGGGCGGGCCCATTTCCTTCAATGGAATCTCGCCGACCATCGCGCCACAAGGCGCCTTCTATTGGGACATTTATCTGAACGCTCCAAACATCTCCTCCGCCTCGCAGATCACGATTACAGGTCCAAACAACAACAGCTTCCCAATTAACTCGGCGACGGGTCAGGTCAAGGTGCTCTTTCCCATTCCCACGACGGCAGTCGTCAACCCGGGCTCGACAGGCGCGCGCATCCGTCTCTTCGCGAACGATCTCAACGCAGCCGGACCCTATACGGTCGTCGTCACCGATCAGGGTGAACCCGTTACCACTTGTACCGGCAACCCACTCCCCGCAGGGTGTACCGCGGCGGGAGTTTTTACGTACAATGTTATTCCTGTGCGTCCCACGGCCGTGGCTTCCGTTCCCGCCGACGTGATTCAGGGAGGGGTGTCTTCAGGCGATATCCCGTTTACGATAGACGGAGGTTATTTTGGAAACGGCGGGACGTTAGCCCAGGTGGAGTTCAACGGAAACACACTCCCTGCCGCTTCGAATAGCCAGCAGCAGTTGGTCTCCTCTTCCAAGCAACTCCTGGTGCTCTTCGACAGCCAAACGATCAATGCGGGGGCTCCCGGTCTCTACTCGCTTTCATTAAATAGCCACACAACGCCGGCTCCCTTTGTGAACAACCCGGCAGTAACGGATCTCGCCGTTTTTCCGAACTATTCGACGAATCCCCCCACAGTTACCAACTCCACTATCTCTGCGGGCACCAATCCCAGCGCCATTGACATTGATCCGACCCTCGGCGTCATCGCTGTCGCCCAGGTCGGTTCAGACCCGACCAAGCCTGGCTCCGTGCAGTTTTACAGCATCGGAACCGCTACTCTCACCCCGCTCGGCGCCGCCGTGCCTGTTGGAAAGGTTCCCACTGGCCTTTCCATCAATCGCACCAATCACACCGTTGCGGTGGTCAACTATCAGGATCAATCCGTCACCGTTCTTCAGGTTCCGGGTGCTCCTATTGCCACTCCGGGCGTTCCTTTCACCCTCGATATCTCTGGCGTCCTTCAGGGCCAGGTTTCACCCGCTCCTTTCCCGTATTCCATCGGCGTGGATCCCGATACGAATCAGGCGGTCGTGGCCTATTCCTCCTCGGCGGCTTCTACCGCCGCGAACGTGGGCTTCCTCTTGAATCTGAATGCCGTGCCCAATCCCCCATTCGGCTGCTTAAGCGGTACGGTGACAACCGGCCCCTGTGTTCACGCCCAGGTGACCATGAACACCGGCCTCTATCCGCAAATCGCCATGGCCCCTCATGGCCATCTGGCATTCGTCACGCCCGGGGGCTCCGGTGTTTTGCAAGGCGTGGACGTAACGAAATCTTCCGCTTCGGCGTTTATTAGTTCGCTCACGCTTGCTGCGGGAATTGTTACCGCAACCACGACCACTTCAACCGGTTTGGTACCGGGCAATTCTGGAACGGTCCTGATTTCGGGAGTGCCACTGCCGGGAGCGGCGGGTTCGCCCAATACTACCACCGAGAATTTCAACGGTGTTTACAGCGTCGCCGCGCTGAGCGACACCAGCTTTACGTTCATCGTCAACAACACCTCCAGCGGCACGGTTACCGTCCCCCTCAATCAGAACACTCCCCCTGTACCCGTGGCTCAGGTTTTCTACAGCAACCCAAATCTGATTTTTGGCGGGTTGTCTCAGACCACGCAGGGGATTGCAATCAATCCCATAACCAACACCGCTGCACTGGCCGACGCCAACGCCACCGGCCGCAACGGCGCGCAGATCAACTTGATCAATAACCTCGATCAAACCATCAGTTCGATCTCCTTCTTTGCCACCTGCACCTTCTACACGGTCACGTGTGCCGATTCGGCTGAGTTGCTGGGCACCGCGGACATCGCCTGGCAGCCCTATTCAAACTCCATTGTTTCCTACAATCCCGGCACGCCAGGGTTGCCGGTCAACCAGATTTCCGTTTCGGATCCGGTCAGCCAGAACCGTTACGCCATCACTCAGCTTTCCGCTACGGGCGGCGTGTCCACCATTACTGTTGCCAACGGAACAACCAATAGTCTGACTCTCTTCGGCGGATTGGCCGTAGATCCCGCCACGAACCAGGCCTTTGTCGTCGATTCTGCTCTCGGCATCATCGATGTCCTTGATCTAGGTCCCTGCAAGTCCGGTTCTTGCCCCAATCCATCGAACGCTCTGAAGCCAACGCAGATCACGGAAATTCTCGTACCGAGCCCCATGCCAGGTCCCGGTGTGGTTGGTGGCATTCCCGGCGCAACCATGCCACAGGGAACGCTCACCTCCACCGCCGACTTGGCCAATGTGCAAATTTTCGGCTCCGGCTTTGATGCCACCACCGTCGTTCGGCTGGATGCCGGCGCCCTTCCGGCTGGCAACGTCCAGCTCGTGAGCAGCCGGCAACTCCTCGTTACCATTCCAGCTTCCTTCTTGTCGTTCCCGCATCGCTATGCGCTCGACGCGATTACGCAGGACGCGCCCGGCGGGCCATCGCAATCCAATGCCACGGACTTTATAGTCATTCAATCCGTGGACTTATCCAAAATCTGCACGGACGCGAACAATAATCCCATCAACACATTGCCCAGCTCCGTGGCCGTCGCTGACCAGCTTGCCAACGGGCCATTCGGGCCCATCGCGGTGGTCACCAACAGCGGGTGCAACAACATTTCCGTAATCGATACCAACCCGACGGCGATTGTCGGCGGGCAAACCGTGCAGAATCCTAACTTTGGAAAAATTCTGAATTCAATTGCCGTAGGCATGACTCCTCAGGGAATCGCTGTGAGCCAGCCCTTCGGTCTGGCGGTGATTGCCAATAATGGCGACGGCACCGCTTCGGTCGTTGACCTCACGAAGAATGTGCAGGCAGCACCCGCGGTATCTACCGGCACGAATCCGACCGGAGTCGCCATCAACGACGCCACGGGCGCTGCCATCGTCACTAACCCAGGCTCGAACACCATCACGGAAATCGATCTCGGTGTGCTCTTTGGAGCGTCCCCCGCTACTACGCTCACTCCGGTGAGCATCGGCGGGTTCCAGCAGCCCACAGCGGTAGCTATCGATCCGGACCGTGGGACCAACAACCAGGGCATCGCCGTGGTCACTGCCCTGGAACTCGAGAACGGCGCCGCGCCTGCGGGAGCACTCCAGGTTGTGGATATTGGCTTGCAGACTCCTGCGTTGAGTACCACCATCAATGGCGCCAATGTGACCGCGCCAACAACGGGAATTGTGTTCGATCCTACGGTAATCACGGGATCGCAGTACCCCGGCGTGTTCTACGCGAGTTCCAGCGGCGGCAACGTAATCTCCCAGTTCAATCCGGACAGTGGAGCTAACCTGACCGTGAACGTGGGAATTAACCCCACGGCCCTGGCATTGAATCCGCAGACCGGCGCGATTCTGACCACCAACGTCGCGGGCAATACGATTTCTTTGGTGGACACCACCGCGGCTCCCCTGAAGTCCGTGAAGACCTTCGGGATTTCCGGGTCGCCCCAATTCGGTGTAGCCATCGACCAATTTACGAATCTTGCGTTCATAGTGGATCAGGGGAATAACCGGTTGCTGATTTTTCCCGTGCCGAACTGATGTTTTCTCCGCGGGTCGCCGGAAACACGGCGGGAGCCCTGGAAAAGGCAATCTCTTTCTGATTGCAGCAAGAGCCGCGGCTCGGCTATACTTCAAAGTTTGTGTGGTGCCCGCGGAACGCGCAGGCGAGTGCAAAAGATTGGGGCCAATCAAGATTGGCGGGGGCTGGTCTCGAATGTATCGGGGCCACTCATAACAACAAGGAGAAAAAAGTGAATTCGAGAATGGTATTGAGATCTGTTGCTCTGGCCGCCGTAGGCCTGATCGGTACGGCAGGAGCCTGGGCACAAGCGGCCCCGGCCGCCGGAGCGGGCGCGCCAGCCAAGGTTGGCATCATTAATCTGCGCGGTGCGATCGGGAACACCGCGGAAGGCAAACAAGCGTCCGCCGAACTGCAATCGCAGTTTTCGCCTCGTTCGGCCGAAATTGATAACCTGACCAAGCAGATCAACGAGCTGCAACAGCGCTTGCAGTCGGGCCAGGGAAAGCTGAGCGACGAGGAAGTAGCGCGGCTGACGGCCGAGGGCCAGCGGTTGACGCAGCGCCTCGATCGTCGGCGTAACGATTTTCAGGAAGACGCAGGCGCCGCCCAGCAGGAAGTTTTGGAGCGCATCGGGCGCAAGATGGTGGACGTACTCGACCGCTATGCGCGCGAGAATGGTTTCAGCGTCGTGCTGGATACCTCCGGGCAGAACTCGCCGATTCTTTATGCCTCGAATCAGATTGACGTCACGCAGGACATCATCCGCTTGTATGACCAGGCTTACCCGGTCAAGGCGGGCACCGCGCCTGCCAAGCCGGCCGCTACGACTCCGGCCAAGCCCGCTCCTGCGACGACAACGCCGACCAAGCCATAGCCGAAGTAAGTCGCAGCGCCAATTCGACGTTCTGTTCTTTCCAAACGCCTCCGGTTCTTCCGGGGGCGTTTTCTTTTGAAGGAGCATTTGAATCAGGTGCGCCGCGGCTGGCGTGATGCCGGACGGGAGAATCAGCGGCGAAGCGCGAGAAACACTCGTCATCGTTCCGAGGAATTCGATATAGTAGGCAAAACGCTAAGGGAGGACGCTATGCCGCAAGTGAAATCACGACTCGATCGAATTCCGAAGCCCCTGGCTTTCGCGACGCCCGCTGAAGAACGGCGCCACCGCAAAGAGAAGCTCGCGGGTGCTTTCCGCTTGTTCTCGAAGTGCGGCTTCGATGAGGGAGTAGCGGGACACATCACGGCCCGCGATCCCGAGCAGCTCGATCATTTCTGGGTGAACCCTTTCGGCATGCACTTCAGCCAGATTCGCGTTTCGGATCTCATTCTTGTAAACGATCAGGGCGAAGTGGTCGAGGGCGACCACGAAGTGAACCTGGCGGCCTTCGCGATTCACTCGCGCATTCACAAAGCGCGTCCCGATGTCATCGCCGCGGCGCATTCGCATTCTCTCAACGGCAAAGCCTGGTCGTCGCTCGGGCGGCTGCTCGATCCGCTGACGCAGGATGCTTGCGCCTTCTACGAAGACCACGTGGTTTTTAACGACTACACCGGAGTCGTCTACGACACCGACGAAGGCGACCGCATCGCCAAAACGCTTGGCGACAAGAAGGCAGCCATTTTGTGCAATCACGGCTTGCTGACCGTAGGGCAGACTGTGGATGAAGCGGCGTGGTGGTTCATCACCATGGACCGCTCGTGCCAGGCGCAGTTGCTTGCGGAAGCCGCCGGTGAGCCGCATAAGATTCCGCACGAGACGGCGAAACTTACGCGCGGGCAGGTGGGCCTGCCCATGGTGGGCTGGTTCCAGTTTCAGCCGCTCTGGAACCGCATCACGCGCGAGCAGCCCGATCTGTTTGAGTAGGATGAGAAGTGCGCAGTGGTTAGTGAATAGTGGGTTGTTCGGAACGGCCAGCCTTGGCCGGTCGAAGATAGGCGCACAGTCCCGGCTGACGAACATCGAGGTGCTAACCAAAAGCAGGCTCTCCCCCCGGTTTTTTGGAAGTGCGGATTCAAAAAGGTTGCGAGAGAATTTCGGATGGAGATAGCGCCCATGTTCAAGAATCGCAGGGCCTGGCTCGCGGCGAGGTTTGTGCTTTTGGTGGCAGCGGGAGTGCTCGCCTATGGAGTGCGCGCACAGGACATCGTGGTGACAGAGATGCGCATCCCCACGCATGCCTCAGGCAAAAAGGGACTGGAGGCGGTGATGGTGCGGCCCGGAGACTCGGCGCCGCACCCGCTGGCGCTTATGACGCACGGGACTCCGCGCGAGGCATCGGAACGCGAAGAGATGACTCCGCTGAGGTGGATTCCGCAAGCGCGGGAATTCGCCAGGCGCGGCTGGACGGCAGTGATTGTGATGCGGCGGGGATTCGGAGATTCCGGCGGAGGTTATGACGAGGATGGCCGTGCCTGTAGCCGCAACCCGGATTTCATCGGGCCGACGAAGGAGGCAGTGAAAGACCTGCGCGAGGCTGCAGCGTATCTTGCCGGCCGTCCAGAGGTGGATCCCTCGCGCATGATCAGCATTGGAGTTTCGACCGGGGGGCTGGCGATGGTGGGACTCTCCGCGGATCCGCCGCCGGGACTGATGGCGGCGATCAGCTTTGCGGGAGGCCGCGGATCGCGAGCTCCGGATGACGTTTGCAATGCGGGAATTCTGGTGAGCGCGTTCGGCGAATTTGGCAAGCACTCAAAGGTTCCCATGCTCTGGGTTTACGCGGAGAACGATCATTTTTTCGGGCCGCAACTGGCGCGGGCGTTTTATCAGGCGTTTACCCACAACGGAGGGAAAGCCAGGTTTATCCCCGCGGGGCCCTTTGGAGAAGACGGGCACGGGCTCTTTTCGCTGCGGGGCATACCGACATGGACTCCGATGGTGGACGACTTTCTACAGAGCGAAAATCTGGTTCTACGGGAGACGCCATTGGTGGTGCATCCGCCGGACGCGGAACCGCCTGAGTATCTTTCGAGCCAAGGGCGCGAGGAGTTTAGAAGATATTTGTTGAGCGCGCCGCACAAAGCGTTTGCGGCTTCGCCGGGGGGAGGGGTCGGGATGTACGCCGGGCGGCGCACGACCCAGGATGCGGAGAAGCATGCGCTCGAGAATTGCAAGAAGGCCGCGCCGAAGAATGAGGCTTGCGCGATCGTGATGATGGATGACGAGAAGACGCCGAATTGATTCTTGCGGATGGCGCAGCTAGAAATTTTGTTCCGGCTTACGCGGGTAGAAGCCCTTTGCTGCTTTGGAAGCGTGGGTCGCATTGTAGTCGTCCAGCTCGGTGTCGCTGATGCGGTAGTGCTCTTTCATCGGGTTGGTTAGCGCGGCGGCCAACTCGCGATGGAGCTTGAGCGAGCAGATGTCCGGGGCATTCTGGAAGCTTAAACGGCGCGATGTGAAGGCTTCGTTCAGAATCGTGAAGACGACCTCGCGGGGCTCGATCTCGGCTTCGCGCACCAGGAAACTGTATTCGCGGACGATCGGTTTCGACTTAAAGCCAACATACTGCACGTTAATACTCATCTTGCTCCTCTGGTCTAAGCGCTTGTAAATCAGCGCCTTGTCGCGATTGAAAATGCCGGAAGGCGCGGAATACACAGTATAGCACGTAACGGCGTTTAAAAGAGCTGGACTCGCTAGGCGCATGAAAGGAAAGAGGTTGCGACGCTTCCTGAGTGTACGGAACGTTGGAGCGTTCCAACGTTTGAGCGTCGTGGGGTCCACCCCTCCCCCCTGGTTTTTTGTAAGTGTTGCATCTAAAGGGTTTAGGTCAAAGTGGAAAGCGGAGTCCCCGGACAGTGGACTCAAAGAGCACACCTGGAGCAGCAGGGCTGAAGCCTGGCACCTACTTAACTAACAGCTCACAAAGAGGATCTCTTGTCAGCCGTTATTGGTCCATACGCCTGAGGAGCTCGCGCTCTTCTGGGGAGAGGTGGCTGTAGCGGCCGGAGTTTATTTCGCGGTCGCGGGCGAAGGGAGGCATTTCGCGGAGATGGCTCATGGCGTCGAGCACTTCGCGGCGCTGGGGAGAAGAGAGACTGTTGAGTTGGGCGCTGGTGGCGCTGGGGGTTGCTCCTTGGCGCGCGCGGGACGGAGTCGTGGATCGGAAGGATGCCTGGGCGATGTTCACGCGACTCGCGTCTGGAGAATCATCAGGCGAGGGCGATCCTGAATCCTTGGCCGGGGGCTTGTCGGCGTTGGGTTTGGCCGCGGGGTTCGGTTGTTGTTGCGGCTGCTGTTGTTGCTGGGGACGATTGTTGTTGCGGTTATCCGGATAATGGCGCGCGGGAGGGCGATAGTACGGGTCATTGTTGGGGTCATAATATTTAAAATAAGGGTCGTTGTAGGGATCGTAGTTGGGCCCGGGATTGTAGTTGGGCGGATCGTAGTTGGGATTGTAATTGGGATCGTAGTCGGGGCCGGGATCGTATGAGTAACCGTCGTAGGGATAGGCGTATCCGGGATAATAATCATAGGGCCAGCCCCATCCCCATCCTCCCCCGCCCC
>DATFZY010000031.1:0-116947 GCA_035313865.1 Candidatus Acidiferrum sp. | reverse complement strand
CGCGGGATTCCTTTTGGGCGTGGTCATAACAGAAATGCGGATGGGTGCTGATGCGGGGAGTGCGGCAACGGCGGCCATCGGCGTAGGCGAACATGCATAGGGACACGCGGTCCTTGGGGCTGAGTGACGACATTAGAATTCTCCTTAGAGTTGAGTTTTGAGATTTCGGGTCAGAAAAAGAGCACAGGCTAAAGCCTGTGCCACTAAAGCAAAAACGCCGGCAGGATGCCGGCGCTACAACATGGGGCCAAAACAGAAGCGCCTCGCATGAGCGAGGCGCAGAACTTTACGCAAGCATTGTACCACGGGGTAAATGCGGGTCAAGTTAGAAATTTCGCAATGGGAAGAAGGGTCAAAACCCGCAGCCTTAATGAGGCCGGTCGTGATTGTACTCCACGGTCTGCGGTGCAGCTTATGCTTACCGAAATTGGCCCGCGCCTATCGGGGAAAATGATTGCGTGCATCTGCTGGAACGACTTATTGTGAGTGGGTGTGTATGGTTTGCTTGAGAACGGTGTTTTCGCGGCTGGACAAGAAGGAATGCGCGGTTGGGAGGTTGTAATGGCTCATCGATTGTCATGGTCGCGGCGGGAATTTGTGGGGACTGCTATTTCTGCTGCTGCGGTGGGGGCTATGCCAGTGCATGAATTGTTGGCTTCGGCGGCGGGAGGCGGGCTGGCTTCGGGTGGTGCGGAGTGGAAGGATGAGGGCGTGATGTTTTTGGATAAGTCGCCTTACGCTAAATTGCGCAATGTGCCTGTGCGGGCGGTGACGATTACACAGGGATTTTGGGGGGCGCGGCGCGAGATTAATGTGAATAGCAGTATTCCGTCGATGGAGAAATTGCTTGAGGCTAATGGGCGGATGGATAACTTTTTGCGGCTTGTGGGAAAGAGTGATGCGCCGCAGCGCGGGCCGGTGTACTCGGACTCGGATGTTTACAAGTGGACGGAGGCTGCGGGATTTGCGTTGCAGTCTGGGGATCGGCCGGAATTGCATGCCTTGACGGACAAGATTATTAAGGAAGTTGTGGCGGTGCAGGAGCCGAACGGATACCTGAATACGTACTACGCTGGAGACAAGGCGAAACTGCGGATGCAGCCTCAGGTGCAAAGTTCGGGCCATGAGCTTTACAACCTGGGGCACATGATGCAGGGGGCGATTGCGGTTTACCGTGCGACGGGTGACCGCACTTTGCTGGACGCCACCATTCGTTACATGGACGGCTACCTGCTGCCGAATTTTGGGCCGGGGGCTGACAAGAAGCCGGTTTTCTCCGGACATCCGGAAATTGAAATGGCGCTCATCGAGTTGTATCGCACGACGGGAGAGAGGAAATATCTTGATTGGGCGGGATATGTTTTGCAGGGCGATGACCGCATCAAGCCGCCCAGGGACGGCTACGGCGGCTACGTTTATCACTTCTGCGGAATTCCGTTTACTACGCGGACGCATCTGGAGGGACACGCGGTGCGGGCGATGTATGCGTGCTGCGGGGCGACGGACTACTACATGGAGACCGGGGATGCGGCTTACTGGAAGACGCTGAATGTGCTGTGGGAAGATCTCGTGTCGAGCCAGATGTATGTGACGGGCGGAGTGGGTGCGCGGAGCGATGGCGAGGCGTTTGGGGATTCGTACGAGCTGCCGAATTTTACGGCGTATGGGGAGAGTTGTGCGGCGATCGGGAACATGATGTGGAACTGGCGGATGCTTGCGGCTACTGGGGATGCGAAGTATGCGGACGTCATCGAGAGGGCGCTTTATAACGGGATCAATTCGGGGATGTCGCTCGATGGGACGCTGTATTGCTACCGGAATCCGCTGGGGTTTGATCCGTCGGGAGGCGATAAGATTCGGAATCCGTGGTACGACACGACTTGTTGCCCGCCGAATCTGGAGCGGACGTTTGCTTCGTTGCCCGGATATTTTTACAGCACTGGCAAGGATGGGTTGTATGTGCACCTCTACGATAATTCTGTGCTGGATTGGCATCTGGAGGATGGGACTGGTTTGAAGGTGGTGCAGAAGACGAATTATCCGTGGGATGGCGGCGTGGATATTACGGTTTCGCCGGCGAAGCCTGCGGAATTTACGTTTTACTTGCGGATTCCGGGGTGGTCGAACGGCACGCAAGTTTCTGTGAATGGCAAAGGGGTTTCTGGGGTGAGCTCGGGCGCGTATCTTGCGTTGAAGAGGCGCTGGGCGGCGGGCGACTTGGTTAGTTTGAAGTTTGGGATGGCGCCGCAGGTATTGCAGGCGAACCGGCGCGTTGTGGATGACTATGGGCGGGTGGCGGTGCAGCGTGGGCCGCTGGTTTATTGCCTGGAGCAACTGGACCAGCCGGATGGGACGGAATTGTTCGATGTGGCGCTGGACTTGCGGCCGAATTCGCCAGGGGAGTTTCGCGAAGAGGTCAAAGGCGATCTGCTTGGTGGGATTGTGGTGTTGAAGCACATGGGGGCGGCTTATGAAAAATCCAGCGGGGGCGCAGCACTTTATGGACCGTACGCCGCGAGTGCGTCGAAGGACCGGGCTGTGGAGTTGAGGTTTGTGCCTTACTACGCGTGGGCGAATCGAGCGGCTACGCCGATGCAGGTTTGGACTCCGGTGCTGCGGGCTTAGAGATTGGTTTAAATGGCGCAGGGGCGCACGTTGAAGGTTCAAAGTTCAAGAGTTGAAGAATAGGGATTACAGGCGACGGCCAACGGGTCGCAGATAGGTAAGCGGTCATCCTCAGAAGGATGACCCTACGGCTCCGGGCTTAGAGATGGCCGGGCGAAAAAACCAAGGAAGATTTTTTTGAACCAGGAAGTGGCGAGTGATGAGTGACGAGTGGCGAGTGACCTTCGAACTTCCCGCACTCTAGACGTGTGGCGAAGATTCTACATACAAACCCTCTGAGCCAATCTGCCGCATCCAAGGCAGGGCATACCTACTGGAAGAGGTTGGCATGATCGTGATCGTTATGGGCACTACCGGCTCCGGGAAAACCACTATTGGTAGTTTGCTTGCGAAACGCGTGGGATGGGAGTTTGCGGACGGGGACGATTATCATCCGGCGGCCAACGTTGAAAAGATGAGGCAGGGGATCCCGTTGACGGATGCGGATCGGATGCCCTGGTTGAAAATCCTGCATGACAAAATTGCCGAGTGGATTGCCGCGGGGCGGAGTGTCGTGCTTGCGTGTTCGGCGCTGAAGCAGAGTTATCGAGACGAGCTGGAAATTGGGCCTGAGGTGAAACTGGTTTATTTGAAGGGGAGCATTGAGCTGTTTTCGGCGCGGGCGCTTGGGCGGAAAGGGCATTTTGCGAAGCAGGATCTGGTGGCGAGCCAGTTTGCGACGCTGGAAGAGCCGAAGGGCGCGATAACGGTGGATGCGGGGCTGCCGCCTGAAGAAATTGTGGCTCGCGTGCGGCGGAGTCTCGGAGTGGCGTAGTGCCGAGAAGTTGGATGCGTGGACCTAATCCAGGGTGAAGGCCACGTACATCAGTTTTTGATCGCGTTGGATTTGCAGCACCACAGCGGCTCCGGGAGGCAAGGCTTTCAGAGTTTTTCGCAGGCGGTCCAGGGTGGTCATGGGCTCGCCATTGAGGGTGCGGATGACGTCGCCGGTGGTCAGAGGAACTTCGGCGGCGGACCCTGCGGCGCGTGCTGCGACGATGATGCCGAAGGGATCGCGGAGATCGTCGGTCATCGAGGCGATTTTCTTGTCGATTTCGACGCCAAGAATTCCCAGCGGCTGGACCAAGCTTTTTTCGGGATCGGCGAGCGCTGTGATTTGATCCATGTCGTGGGGCGGCTCCATCAGGGCCACGTCGAAACCGAGGTGGAGATTCTGGCGCAGGACATCGAGGTGAACTTTGTCGCCGCTTTCGCGGGATATCAGGTGAAACGCCACGTAGGGCACGCTGCTGGCGGCTTTGCCGTCAATCGCAACCAAAACGTCGCCGATGCGCAGGCCGGCGGCAACGGCTGGGCCGCTGGGGAGGACGTCGGAAATCACGACACCGAATTTTTGAGGCAGCTTCAGGCCTTCGGCGAGAGTCGGCGTGATGGTTTGCACGCTGATGCCGATTTCCGGGCGGTGAAGATGGCCGAATTTGCGCAACTGCTGATAGGCGATGTTTACGACGCCGCAAGGAATCGCAAAGCCGAGGCCTTCGTTGCCGCCGGATTGCGTGAGGATGAAGGTGTTTACGCCGACTACGTCGCCGTTGACGTCTACGAGCGGCCCACCCGAATTGCCTGGATTGATTGGGGCATCGGTCTGGATGTAGACCATCGTGGAATCCGGATCGGTCTGGCGGGCGACGGAGGAAACGATGCCGTGGGTTACGGTGTTGCGGAGGCCCTCGGGGCTGCCTAAGGCGAAGACTGATTCGCCCTGGCGGATGTCGCGGTAATTGGCTAGCTTCAGTGCGGGAAGATTGGGGACATCGACTTTTAGGAGCGCGAGATCGATTTCCTTGGTTACGCCAATGATTCTGGCTGGAACGAGATTCGTGTGCATTGCCAGAGTGGATTCGATGGAGCCGTCGGTGTTGGGGTCGGACAGCAGGACCTGGACGCGCTCCGCGCCGTTTACGACGTGGGCGTTGGTGATGATATAGCCGCTGGGATCGATTACGAAGCCAGAACCGATGGCGCGCTGGCGTCCGATGACTACCCCGGTGTTCCCTTTTTCGCTTGCTTCGAGCGGGCCATAGCCGGTGACGAGAATCTGGACGACGCTGGGGGAAACTTTGCGGAGGAGCGCGTCGACTGAAGAATTCAGTTTGCGCAACTCCTCCATCTGGCGGTCCTGGGCCTGTGCGCGAGGGACTGGGAAAAGAAGGATGGCCAGCGCGGGCAGAGCAATGAGAAGGCGCGGAGCGCGCGGATGGCTCGGCCTTGGAACTGTGGTATGAAACTCAAACATGGGGATCGATCTCCTCGAAAGCGCGTTCCCTGGGCGGGCGCACTTGCAGTTTAGGGTACATCGGATTTGGCGATTCCGGCGTTTCCATAGGCGCGCCCCCCCGATTATTGGAGTCTTTTTGCCGGCGAGGAGTTTCAATAATTCCGGGATAATTTGCGACAATACTCGAGCTGGCGCATCACACGCTTGAGAAAGCTGGGCTGTGCCTGGGGCGGTGCCAGAACGGGCACTGCGGCGCGGGTCGTTACATAGCATTCACGCAAAAGATGCGAGTATGTTTTGAGCTTGCTACCAGAGGGACTCCAGACTATGGCCAGACTTCAATCCAAGGAAGACCAGCGGCTCGAAGAGGCGCGGTCGCGTAAGAAGTACTGGAAGCGCTGGGGGCCGTATCTTTCCGAGCGGCAGTGGGGGACGGTGCGGGAAGACTACAGCGCGAATGGGACGGCGTGGGAATTTTTTCCGCATGAGCATGCGCGGTCGCGGGCATATCGGTGGGGTGAGGACGGTATCGGCGGAATCTCGGATCGCCACCAGTTGGTCTGTTTTGGGCTGGCGCTTTGGAATGGGCGCGACCCGATACTGAAGGAACGGCTTTTTGGGCTGACGGGCAATGAGGGCAATCACGGGGAGGACGTGAAGGAGTATTACTTTTATCAGGATTCGACGCCGACGCACACTTACATGCGGATGCTCTATAAGTATCCGCAGGCGGAATTTCCTTACGCGAAGCTTGTGGAGGAGAACCGCCGGCGGAGCCGCGCAGAACCCGAGTACGAATTGATTGATACGGGGGTATTCGCCGATAGCCGCTATTTCGATGTGTTTATTGAATACGCCAAGGCGGACGTCGAGGACATTCTGATTAAGATTACGGCGGTGAATCGCGGGCCGGAAACGGCGATGTTGCATCTGCTGCCGTCGTTGTGGTTTCGGAATACATGGTCCTGGGGAAGAGATCTGCGGCGGCCGACGGTGCAGAGAGCTACGAGCGTTCCAGGAAGTTTGTGTGCCGAATTCAAGCACTGGCAGTATGGCAAACGCTGGCTACTTTGTTCCGGGGATCCGGAGCTGCTTTTTACCGAGAATGAGACAAACTTCGCGCGGTTGTTCCAATCAAAAAACCGTACGCCTTATGTGAAGGACGCCTTCCACGAGTACCTGATTCGCGGAAACAAGGCGGCGGTAAATCCGCAGCAGACCGGGACGAAGATGGCCGCGCTCTATAAGCTGAATCTCGCGCCGGGCCAGAGCGAAACGCTTAAATTGCGATTGACCGACATGGAGCCGCTGGCTTCGTTGGAGCGATCACCGAGTGTTGTGGGCATCATCACTTCGCCAGGACATGAGGAGCGCGGCGAAGGCGTTCCGCCCTCGAACGATTTTGCGGAAGGCTTCGAGAAGGTGTTTTCGGTTCGCCAGAATGAAGCGGACGAGTTTTACGCGTCGCGCGTGACGACGGAATTATCCGACGACGCGAAAAGCGTGATGCGGCAGGCGCTCGGCGGCATGCTGTGGTCGAAGCAGTTTTATCATTACGATGTGCGGACGTGGCTCGATGGCGACCCTGCGGGGCCGCCGCCGCCTCCCGAGCGGTTGAAAGGGCGGAACAAAGACTGGACCCAACTGTACAACGACGACATCATCTCGATGCCAGATAAATGGGAATATCCCTGGTATGCGGCATGGGATCTGGCTTTCCACTGCGTAGCGCTTTCCATTGTGGATCCGGACTACGCCAAGGAACAGCTGATCCTGCTTCTACGCGAGTGGTACATGCATCCGAACGGGCAATTGCCGGCGTACGAATGGGCGTTCAGCGACGTGAATCCTCCCGTACATGCGTGGGCTGCGTGGCGCGTTTACAAAATTGAGCGGCGCGTGCGCGGGGTGGCGGATCGCGGTTTTCTTGAAAAAGTGTTTCACAAGCTGTTGCTTAACTTTACGTGGTGGGTGAATCGAAAAGATCCTGACGGCATGAATATTTTCCAGGGCGGGTTTCTCGGGCTGGACAACATTGGAGTATTCGATCGGTCCGCGCCGCTGCCGACAGGCGGACATCTGGAGCAGTCGGACGGGACCAGTTGGATGGGGATGTATTGCCTGAACATGATGGCCATCGCGCTGGAACTGGCCAAGGAAGACCCAGCTTACGAAGATGTGGCCAGCAAATTTTTCGAGCACTTCGTGAACATCGCGCACGCGATGAACGATATGGGCAGCGAAGGTCTGTCGCTTTGGGACGACGAAGATGGTTTCTACTACGACGTGCTGCATCTGCCGGATGGCGGAGACCATTTCATGAAGATACGGTCCCTGGTGGGACTGATTCCTTTGTTCGCCGTGGAAACGCTGGAGCCGGAGGTTGTGGATCGTTTGCCTGGATTCAAGCGGCGGATGCAGTGGTTCATTGACAACCACGCGGACGTTCCCGAGCACATTGAAATGACGCAGCGGTCGGCGCGAGGGGTTCGGCGGCTGCTCTCGCTGGCCAACCGCAAACAGCTGAAGCGGGTACTTACCCGCATGCTGGACGAGACGGAATTTTTGTCGCCGTATGGGGTGCGATCTCTCTCGCGCTATCACAAGGATCATCCTTATGAAGTGCAGGTGAACGATCACATCAGCCGGGTCGACTATGAACCGGCGGAATCCAGCAGCGGAATTTTTGGCGGGAATTCGAACTGGCGGGGGCCCGTGTGGTTTCCGATGAACTACCTGCTCGTGGAATCGCTTCAGAAATTTCATCATTATTACGGCGAGGATTTTAAGGTGGAATGCCCGACGCATGCGGGCAATGAGTGTGATCTGTGGGAAGTGGCCGCTGAAATTTCCCGGCGGCTGGTTCATATTTTTGTGCGCGGGAAGGATGGAAGGCGCCCGGTCAACGGCGGGGCGGAAGTTTTCCAGAGCGATCCGAACTGGCGGGACTTGATTTTGTTCTACGAGTATTTCCACGGCGACAACGGGGCCGGGATCGGCGCGAACCATCAGACCGGATGGACGGGGCTGGTGGCCAAATTGATCGAACAGAGCGGGGAGTAAAGTGCATTTCGGGCGCGAGATATGCGGCAATCTTGCTGATGCGGAAGCGCGAGAGTGGCTGGTCACCAACGGCATCGGCGGATTTGCTTCCGGAACGATTTCCGGGGGGATGACGCGGCGGTATCACGGGCTGCTGATTGCGGCGCTTCAGCCGCCGCTGGGACGGAATCAACTTGTCGCGGGTATCGATGAGGTGGTTCGGTATGGAGGGGCGACTTACTCGCTTGGCACGCAACGGTGGGCAAGCGGGGCGGTTGATCCGCAGGGTTACCGGTTCCTTGAAAGCTTTCGTCTCGACGGCGGCAGGCCGGTTTGGACTTATGCGCTTGCCGATGCCCTGCTCGAGAAACGCGTATGGATGGTGGAAGGCGAAAACACGACGTTCGTTCAGTACAGGCTTGGGCGGGCAAGCAGTCCACTCGAAGTGGACCTGAAAGCGCTGGTCAATTACCGCGATTTCCATTCGTCGACTCATGCCGGGGACTGGCACATGAAGATCGTGGCGGTGGAACATGGCGTGATGGTTCTGCCGTTTGACAGCGCCACACCATTCTATTTAAAGAGCGCGCAAGCTTGGTGTGAGCCGCATCATGAGTGGTATCGCGATTGCTTTCTGCCGATGGAAAGAGAGCGCGGGCTGGACGATCACGAAGATCATCTCTTCGCGGCGCTGTTTCACGCGAAACTGAATGTGGGCGATAGTTGTTGCATTGTTGCCAGCACCGAAGCAACCACTTCGCTGGACGGACCCGCCGGGCTCGCATCGCGCGGCCGTCAAGAAGAAGCTTTGATCAGTGATTGGCAATCGCAAAACCCCGAGCCGGCTGCCGGTGATCCTGCGTGGCTCAGGCAACTTGTGCTGGCCGCCGATCAGTTTGTCGTGAAGCGGAGCCTGCCGGATGAGCCGGAAGGCCGCAGCATCATTGCCGGGTATCACTGGTTCGGGGACTGGGGCCGCGACGCCATGATCGCGTTGCCCGGCCTGACGCTCGTTACCGGGCGGCGGGAGATTGCCCGGCAAATCCTGCGCGCTTTTGCTGGTTTCGTGAATGGCGGCATGCTGCCGAACAATTTTCCGGACGCGGGCGGGCAGCCGGAATACAACACCGTGGATGCGGCGCTGTGGTACTTCGAAGCGGTCCGGCAGTATTTCGCAACCACGCAAGACATCGCAACGCTCAAGAAATTATATCCGGTTCTAGCGGGGATGGTCGATGCGCACATCGCGGGCACTCGTTACAACATTCACGTGGACTCCGCTGACGGGCTACTTTATGCGGGCGGACCTGGGGTTCAGCTGACGTGGATGGACGCCAAAGTAGGGGATTGGGTGGTCACGCCGCGGACCGGGAAAGCAGTCGAGATAAACGCGCTGTGGATCAATGCGCTTGAGACCATGGTTCAGTTCGCGCACCGTCTGAACCTGGCCGCTGAGAATTATGAGCGCATTGCCGCACAAGCCAAAGCCAACTTCCAGAAATTCTGGAACGAAGAACGGAACTGTTGCTTCGATGTGATTGATGTTCCCGGCGCGGGAACCGGTTTGGGAGGAAAGGGAGGCAAGGACGCTGCGCTCCGTCCCAATCAAATTTTCGCGGTTTCGTTGCCGGTCAGCCCGCTTCGGAAGGATCAGCAGAAATCCGTGGTGGACGTTTGCGCGCAGCAACTCCTTACGTCTTACGGTTTGCGCAGCCTGGCGCCCGGGGAGCCGGGCTATCAGGGCCACTATGGGGGCGATCAGCGTGCGCGCGACGGCGCATATCATCAGGGCACGGTATGGGGCTGGCTGCTGGGGCCATTTGCGTTGGCGCATCACCGCGTTTATGGGGATCGCGCGGTCGCTCTCCGCATTCTTGAGCCGCTTGGGACGCACATCTCTGCACTGGGTCTCGGCACGCTTGCGGAAATCTTCGATGGCGACCCGCCGCACGCGCCGCGCGGGAGCATCGCGCAAGCCTGGACCGTTGCCGAAGTTCTGCGGGCCTGGGCGGAACTTGCGAATTCGTAAAAGTTGACTCCGGTGGGGCGCAGCATGCAGCGCCCCTACAAGGGTGGTTCGCGCATAAATTCTGAGGGGTTCGTTTCAGACTTCTATGTATCAGCTCTTTGTGGCCATACGCTCGTACAGCTCGATTAGCACTTTGCCTTTGTCCGGCAGGGGGACGAGGAAGAAATTCACACGCGTACCGTCCGAGCCGGGACGCGTTTCCGGATAGATCGCAGCCACTCCAAATTTTTCCTTAAGAATTTCTGTCGCCTTGTCCACGTTCAGGCAGCGAAACTCGACCTGTTGCACACCCTCTCCAAATTTTTCCAGGTACCTGGCAATCGCACCATCACCGCCGGGCGCTCGCGAGGTTAGAATGTCCAAAGAAGGTCCGCCGGAAAAGTGCAGTTCGAACTCCTCGGCATCCTGTTCCGAGGGCACCTCCGCAAGGCAAGACACGCCATTTGCTGCGCGAATTTTGGCAAACGTTTCCCGCGGCACCGCCAGCCCCACAGTTATCTCGGGCTTGGGCGCCAGCAGCAATGGGCCCAACTCCTCGTCAGCCAGCCAAGCTTGAGCCGCTAGCTTGGCAGGTGTCCGTCCGGCAGCATGAGCTTCACTAGCCGCTGCCAAGCGCACGGCGGCGTCCGGAGAATGGAGGCCTGCGATCGCGTTGATGAGTGGACTGGACATGGCCGACCCAAGAATTGTAGCTTGAAGACTCGATCTGGTGGCCATTTCGCCTGGGGTTTGACGCGAAAGTTGCAACGAATCGCCGGCTCCAATCATCTGAAAGATATGCCGAAGCCTGTTTTATTAACCGTTGATGACGACCCCGAGGTCCTGCGCGCGATTGAACGGGACCTTCGTACACATTATGCGGACAAGTACCGCATAATGCGCGCTAGCTCCGGCAGCGCTGCGCTTTCCACGCTACGCGAGCTTAAGGCGCGCAATAATCCTGTCGCTTTGCTGCTTGCCGACCAGCGCATGCCTCTGATGGATGGCGTTGGCTTCCTGTCGGAAGCCATGGAATTACATCCGAAGGCCAAGCGGGCGCTGCTAACCGCCTATGCCGACACGACGGCCGCGATCGACGCGATCAACGAAGCGCGCATTCACTATTACTTGATGAAGCCGTGGGATCCGCCAGAGGAAAAACTTTATCCGGCGCTCGATGACCTTCTTTCAGATTGGGTCTCCGCCTTTCGGCCGCTGTACGAGGGTATTCGCGTGCTCGGCACGCGCTGGTCCAACAAGTCCTACGAGTTGCGCGATTTTCTTGCGCGCAACCAGGTTCCGTATCAATG
Source organism: Candidatus Acidiferrum sp. (assembly GCA_035313865.1). GTDB lineage: Bacteria > Acidobacteriota > Terriglobia > Acidiferrales > UBA7541 > Acidiferrum. The sequence goes on along the minus strand of DATFZY010000031.1, from coordinate 105,684 downwards.
GATCGATATCGAGCTGGCGCAGACTGATCCGGAAGTGAAGAGTCTGATCGCGTCGCTCGGACCAGAGGCGGAAACACTGCCGCTGATGTTATTCCCTGACGGCACGCGCCTTGCCGAGCCGGCGCTTCCCGCGGTAGCCGATAAGGTTGGGCTTCGGACGCACGCGCAAACCAATTTCTACGACCTCGCGATCGTAGGCGGGGGTCCTGCGGGTTTAGCTGCGGCTGTTTATGGGGCGTCGGAAGGACTGCGGACGGTGATGATCGAGCGCGAGGCTCCTGGTGGGCAAGCCGGGTTGAGTTCGCGGATTGAAAACTATCTTGGTTTCCCTGCCGGACTCAGCGGAAACGATTTAGCACGCCGCGCCGTGACGCAAGCGCGCCGCTTCGGCGTCGAGATTCTATCGCCGCAGGATGTCGTGGGCGTTCGCGTCGAGGGACCATATCGCTTGGTCAAGCTTGCCGATGGCGCGGAAATTTCCTGCAACGCGCTGCTGCTTGCGATGGGGGTGCAGTGGCGCACGCTGGATGTACCTGGTATTGATCGGCTTCAGGGCGCGGGCGTTTATTATGGCGGAGGGACCTCGGAAGCTATAGCTTGCCGCGGGGAAACCGTTTACATCGTTGGGGGGGCGAACTCCGCGGGCCAGGCTGCGATGTATTTTTCCAAGTATGCGGAAAAAGTGGTGATGCTGGTTCGCGGCCAATCGCTGGCCAGCACGATGTCGCACTACCTGATCGAACAAATCGAGAAAACGCCGAATATACAAGTCTGGGGGCAATCCAGTGTCGTGGGGGTTCACGGCGATACGCGGCTCACCGGCATCACTGTTTTGTGCGAGAACACTGGGACACGGGAGGAAGTGTCAGCCTCCAGCCTTTTCATTTTCATCGGCGCGCAGCCCCGCACGGATTGGCTCGGCACGCTGATCGAACGCGACGAACGAGGCTTCGTTCTCTCCGGCCCAGACCTGCTCCGCAATGGGAAGCGTCCCGCTTCCTGGACGCTAGACCGCGACCCTGGCTTGCTTGAAACCAACGTTCCGGGCATCTTTGTGGTTGGCGACGTGCGTCATGGTTCTGTAAAACGCGTTGCTTCCGGCGTCGGGGAAGGCGCTGTGGTCGTGCAGTTCATGCACCAATATCTTGCCAAGGTACAATGAGCCTGCGAATCAGGAGAGCAGGACGCGCATGACCGATACTCCCGTGCAATCGCACGAAGAAGAGCTGCTCGCGAAACTTCTGACAATTCCGGTCTTCCAGGGCGAGGGCCGGGAAGAGCTGCTTTGGTTCCTCGCGCAATGCGACGAACGGCGAATTGCCGTCGGCGAGATCATCATGCGAGAGGGCGATGCGCCCGACTACATGTTGGTCATGCTCGAGGGTCAGATGCGGGCCAGAGTCGAGCACGGCCCATCCGACGGCCCTGTTTTTACGGTAGGCACCGGGGACGTCACCGGCATGCTGCCGTTTTCCCGGCTGAAAGTCATCAGCGTCACGGGCCGCGCGGTTACACCGGTCCATTGCCTGGGATTCCCGGTCAATCAGTTTGTGGAGCTTTTTCGGCGGATGCCGGAACTTGTGCGCCGGCTGGTGGGAATGCTCACCGACCGAGTTCGGAACGTCACGCGCACGGAACAGCAGCATGAGAAGCTTGCGGCGCTTGGCAAACTTTCCGCTGGACTGGCTCACGAGCTTAACAATCCTTCCGCGGCGGCGCGACGTTCCGCGGCGGCTTTGCGCGATTGTCTGCTTCGGCTGCGCGATGCGGCGCGCAGCTCAGAGATTGGCCCGGAAGATTGCGGTCTGCTGGCCGAGCGCGAAGAGGAAATCCGTTCCGGGCTAAAGCCTGCGCAGTACAAAGATGAGTTTGAGCGGGTGGAGCGCGAAGAAGCCATTCAGTCCTGGCTGGAGTCGCACGACGTTCCGGATGCGTGGAAACTTTCGCCGTCGTTGACGGAAGCAAATTTCACGGATGGTCAATTGGAGAAGTTTGCTCAGGTGGCCGGTGTTTCGCTGGGCCCCGAACTCAACCGATTCGCGACACTGCTGGAGATGGAGCGCATCGCCGACGAGCTGGAGCATAGTTCGGCGCGCATCTCCGACCTGATCAAAGCCATCAAGGAATACTCTTACATGGATCAGGGGTCCGTGCAGGAGGTGGACATCGAGCGCGGGCTTGAGACGACGCTCACCATCATGAATCACAAACTGAAGCGCGGAATCACCGTTGTGCGGAAGTACGCTTCCAACCTGCCTAAAGTGATGTCCAGCGGAAGCGAATTGAATCAGGTGTGGACCAATCTGATCGATAACGCGGCCGATGCCATGAATAGCAACGGCAAGCTCACGATTCGCACGGCCCTGGAAAACGATTTTGTGCTGGTAGAGATTGCCGACAATGGATCGGGGATTCCTCCCGATGTGGTTTCGCGCATATTCGATCCTTTTTTTACGACGAAGGGCGTGGGCGAAGGCACGGGGCTGGGTCTCGATGTTGTGAGCCGCATCCTGAAGAATGTAGGCGGGCAGATCAGCGTTACGTCCGTGCCCGGCGACACGCGCTTTCAAGTGCGCATCCCGGTTCACGCGCCGAAGTGATTTTGCAAGGAGAGAATCATGGCAGATGTCTGTACACATCTCGACGAGATTAAAAAGGTAAAACCAAAAACGAAGGGCTGCGAAGAATGCCTGAAGATGGGTGACACGTGGGTGCACTTGAGGCTGTGCTTGAGTTGCGGGCACGTTGGGTGTTGCGATTCCTCAAAAAACAAGCACGCCACCAAACATTTCCACGCGACAAAACATCCGATCATGCGTTCCATCGAGCCCGGAGAAGGCTGGATGTGGTGCTACATCGACGAATTAATGTTTGAAGACGATTAAACCAGCAAAGTTTCTCGCATTTCCCGGCGTGCCCTTAAGCCAGCGAAGGCTCTGGCGGGGGGAACGGGTCTCCGGGCGGCACCAAGGGAGCAGGGGTCGGCGGAGGCGGGGTTGTGGGGTACATCCGGGTCCTGAGCGGCTCATAGCGAGCCCCAAAAAACAGCAGCGTGTAGGATTGGAAGAAGACCAATCCGGGCGAGTAGACAAATCCAATTACGTAGAGAATTCCAGCGAAGGCCAGCAGTCCGAGCGCGATGAGCAATAACACGGTTGACGGATCGTCCAGCGTGAGCCCCGCGCCCCTGCCGATGAAAAATACGGCAACGCCAATAATCCCCAGAGGGATCAGGAGTATCAGAATCACGATGAAGTTGGCGATGCCGAAAATAATGCCGCTTGCCACGTTCAGCACAATTTTCATCAAGACGTAGAGCGCGTAGGCGCCTTTTTCCGCGCTCACGATGGTCATCAGCCGTTCCCAGCCCTCCATTGCTCCCACGTCCTCGAAGGCCATGACCGGGATGAGAAAATCACGCGCGAGTAAATTGATGATCGCCAGCGCCGCCAACACCACAATCAGTACGAGCACGAACAGCAATCCGCCGAGAACCAGGCCCAAGAGATGCTGATCCGGTTTTTCAAACCAGCCGGCCCGGTAGGCCAGCAGTGCTGGAACTCCCACCACTCCCGCAAACACCACCAGCGAGCTGAATCCGAATGCAATCACCCAAAGCAGATAGCGGCGTCCGGCATATTTCCAGCGGCGCCAGCTTTCGACCAGCCGGCACTTGCCGGTTAAGACGGAGTCCAGAAGAATGAAGCGGTAGACGCAATCGCTGTAAATCCACAAGAGAAGGACAGCGACCAACAGAACGAATCCCAGCACAATCCAGAAAAGGTATGGCTGGATATGATTCCAACTGGGATCGTCCAAGAATCGCGCTGCGGCGGCAAATCGTTTTCCGCCGCGATTATTCGCGAGGCTTCCTAAGTTGGAGAAACCTCCGCCGGTGCCGCCTGCTTCGCCGGTAATGATCGCTACGACCGCGAACCGCGCCCACAGCCCGAGGCGGAACGGTTGGAGGAGCAACTGTTTTGTCCGGAGGAACGCCGGCGCGATGGAATCAACAGCAGAAGCACGGTTGGGCACGGATCACCTGTGAGAAATCTCGCTCCATTTCTGTATTCCCCACTTTAGCAACAAGTGGGTTCACGCGGTAAAGCTGGTGTTCACAAGCACACAGGCCGGGGTGGCTGACGTGAGGTACACTCAAGGATGGAAACTGACTTTCAGCAGGAGCAGGCCCATGAGCAAGAAAATGACGCGTATCGCAACTATTTTGGCGCTGAGCATGATCGCGCCGGTCATTCTGATGTCGCAGGGGCAGCTTGCCTACCTTGTGGTTAGCGGACATCCAGGCAACGTGCCGGTGACGCAAGTGAATGGAAAAAGCTATGTTGAAATCGAGGCGCTAGCGAGGCTCGCAAATGGGACGCTCAGTTTTAATGGGAATCAAGTTAAGTTGACTCTGCCGCCCGGTGGCGAAAATACCGCAGTGACGGCGGAGGCCAACGCCGCTGCGAAAACAGGATTCTCGAGAGAGTTCCTGCGGGCTGGAATCGAGTCTTTGAGTACGATCCGCGAGTGGCATATTGCGCTGGCGAGCGCCATCGAGAACCAATTTCCGGTTGGCCAGGCGTGGCTTACGCCGTATCAGTCGCTGGCAACTACCAATCTGCGCCTGGCGCAGGTCTCGGCGACCACAGATTCCGACCGCAACGCGGCGCAATTGATCGCCAACGTCTATCAAAAGATGAAACAGTTGAGCGATAAGTACGTGGCGCAGCGCGCGGACTTGAGTTACATAGCGCCCGATTCGCTGAAGAATGATCCTTTGGATCAGAGCATTACCGCGTGCGGCAGGTCGCTTGGTGCCATGGCCGCCGAGGGCCAGTTTGTGGATGACGGGAATTGCCATTAAAGGAAGACCGGCGATTAGACAACAGGTTGAGCCGCTCTTTCCGGGGCATTTCCTGCCGCCGCTACTCCTTCGGTTTCTGCGGCAGCAGCATGGAAGCTGCCAGCGCCACCAGCAGTATTCCGCCGACAATCGCGAGTGAAGTCTGCACGGAGATGTGTACCCAGGGTTCGACGAGCATCTTCGCTCCGATGAATGCCAGCACGATGGCGAGCCCGGTGGTCAGGAATCGCAATCGCCCCAGGACTCCTGCCAGGAGGAAATACATCGCGCGCAGCCCCAGAATGGCGAACACATTGGATGTGTATACGATAAAGGGATCGCGCGTAATTCCGAAAATGGCGGGAATGGAATCCACCGCCATAGTGATGTCCGTAATCTCCACGATTACCAGCACGACGAACAAAGGCGTGGCAAAGAGATTTCCGCTTCGCCTCACAAAGAAATGGCTGCCGTCGTAGTCCTGGGTGACACGCAAGCGGCGGCTGGCGAAACGGGAGATGGCGTTTTGCTCGGGGTGCATCTCTTCTTTTTTTGTGAACAGCATGTGCAGTCCGGCGTATACCAGAAACGCGCCGAAGACGTACAGCACCCAGTTAAACCGCTCGATCAGCCCGGCTCCCGCGGCAATCATAATTCCCCGCATTACCAGAGCGCCGAGGATGCCCCACTCCAGAATGCGGTGCTGGATTTTTTCGTGGACAGAAAACGCGCGGAAAATCACCAGGAATAGGAATAGATTGTCGACGCTGAGGGCTTTTTCAATGAGGTATCCGGTGAAGAACTCCAGGCCGCGCTGCGCACCGGAGAAGTGTATGACGCCGAGTCCAAACGCAACGGTCAGCCCCACCCAGACCAGGGTCCAGGTAAGCGCTTCCCGAGTCTCCATTTTGTGGGGGCGGCGATGAAAAACGCCAAGATCCAATGCAATCGCCGCCAATACGAAAAGATTGAAGACGAGCCAGAGGAGAGGTGTGCCCATGGCCGCTGAGGCGTTCGCGCCTTACGGTGCCGACGCGGCCAGCGTGTCCGTGGCGTTCAGGTTGGTTAGTTCGATATGGACATTTTGGCCGGCCTGGATGGTGACCGGCACGTTCCAGCGCGCGCGTGTGTCGCCGGCGTCGGCATCGAGGTTCAGAGAGCTGATCCAGTAATTGCCCGGGGCAAGTCCTCGGATCGTGGCGTGGCCTTCCAGATCGGTATCCACTTTGGTGGCCATGTATTTCGTCTGGGCGACTTCCGGCGCCATCCTCTGCACGCGGTTTTTGCGGTTGCTTTCCAGCAGGGCCCACTTCCGCTGTGGATTTATGGCCTCCATCTCGAGTTCCATACCAGAAATGGTCATGCGGTTCGCGATGATGAATTTCTTCAGAGCGTCGAGGTAGGTCTGCTTCTCTTTTTCATACTTCGCAGGATGCTCCGTTTTGTCCGAGTCCTTGTATTTCGGCATGGGGATACCGTGAGTGACGCCGCCGCTGTTGGTGTGCTGATAAGCCAGCAGAAATTCCGGTACACCCATGATGTCGTCGGGCGTAAGGAGCGTGTCCAGGTCAGGCTTTGTAAGGTCCAGGATGTCGTGGGCTTTCAGCCAGACCTTGAGTTCCTTGGAGACTTTCAATCCGTCAATGAATTCATCGCGAGGCGGCATGGCGTCTCCCGCCTCCACTTCTTTGGCAATGTCCCCGTAGCTTCTCGTCAGGATATAAAACGTAAATTGGCGCACCGGCTCGGGCCGCGCGGCAGTCGGGGTAAGGCGCGCGGTAATTTCCAGAGTGCTGGTGGAATTTTGAGCCAGCGCCGCGGGTGCGAAACACACCAACCCGGCAAGGATGGCCAACGAACTATAAGTTGCTCTTCTCATGCGCAAAATCCTAACAGATTGTCCGGAGCCCAGACAGCGGAACCGCCGCGTGTGTTGTTTGAATCACTCACTATCGGGCGAAGAGCAGATATAGAAGGAACAGGCCAATACACGCCAAAATCAGCCCGGCCAGGATTCGCATCAGGAAAGACGATGGCGAGGCTGCAAGGGGCCCCGGTGGTCTTTTCGGAGGAACAGGCGGATCGAGCACTCCCATACCGATGGATTTGCGCGGAGGTCCGCCCATCCGCGCGGAAGCAGCCTGCGGCTGCAGCTCTTCTTCCCACTCCTGAAATTCGTACGGCATACCAAAATCTTACGGCCCGGAGGCAGTTTGCGTCCACATTTCCATGGGCGGCGTCAGAACAAGCGAAAGACGGCTTCTACCGTTACCCAAGCGGCTACTGCGCGCTTCGCGGCGTCTCGCGCGGGAATGAACTTCCAGCCACGCACGGTCTCCATTGCACGCTCGTCCAGACCGAAGCCGACGCCTTTAACGACGCGCATGTCCTGCGCGCGTCCATCCGCGCCGACAAGAACTTGCAGCGTAACCGAGCCTTGCACCTTGCCGTGGCGCGCTTCATCGGTGTAGGTCGGATATGGACAATAGGCGCAGGCGGGCTGCGTGGCTGCTGTGCCGTAAGGGCCGCGTGACAAGCCAGGGCCGAATTCTGCGGGTCCGCCCGAGCCTGCTTTATCGCCGTCTGCGGAGCCAATGCCGGTTCCGTTGCCGGGGCCTGCAGAGTGCGTATCGTTTGGCATCCAAGGCAGGCCCACTTTGTCCGTCGGAGTCAGAACAGGGGCAGCCGTAGGATCGAAGATCGTCGGGGGCACAGGCAATGCAAGGTTTTGGCTCTGCGGAAAAGTTGGTCGAGCGAGCAAGATCGGATAACGAGGTGGCGGACTTCCGCTCGTAGCAGGAATCGGGTTGTGGTTACCACCCTTACCGCCGCCGTCGTTTGCGCTTGTAAGAGTGCGGATGACGGCCGTCGAGATGCTTACCGAGCCAGAAGTCGTTCGTGGGGTTGGATCGCCGGGGCCAAATCTATCACTCGTCTTTGCCATCAGGAACACGATGGCCGCGAAGACAACGGCGTGGGTAATCAACGACGCGCCCTGCGCCCGGGCGGGCCGCAGCGATTTGTCGAACTTCAAGAGATGAATAGGTGCGCCGTTCGCCGTAGAAGGCTTGAAATGCGCAGGGATGAGGAGCTGTGCAAGGTTTTCGCGAACGCGGTTCAACCAGGAATCGGTCACCGCGTTTTTGCTGGAATCGTGGCCGGAATTTTTGCCGGAAAAGGAACGCAGGAATGGATCGTGCATGCGCAGGCCTCCGTTTCCGCCTCGCGATTCGGCCCGACAACATTCGGAGGCGGGCACCAGTCGGCTAGTCAGAAGTCTCGAAGCGAAGTTTGGTTGCCTACTTAATGAAAATTTAGAACGAGCACAAAAAAAGTGGAGAAGGGAATTGCGGCATCGAATTGAAAAGCTGGGTTTAGTACAAGCGGAACGTAACTTCGATGGGCACAATCACCGGGACAATCTTGCCGCCGGGTCCGGCAGCCGGCTTGAACCTCCAGGTGCGCACGGACTCAACTGCTTTCTCGCCGAGCCCCATGCCTGGATCTTTCACGATGGAAATATTGACGGCGCGGCCGTCTGCCGTAACGGTCACCTGCAAAACCACGGAGCCCATGTACTTCGCTTTGCGCGCGTCATCCGAATAGAGCGGAGGAGGGCAATAGATGCACTCGGGAATCCCAACGCCGTTAACGCCTGCACGGAACGCGCCGCCGCCAGTGCCGCCGCCTTCGCCGGGGCCTAGCCCGCCGCCTGTACCGCTGCCGATGCCGGTGCCGTTACCGTGTCCGAGAGAATCGCTCACGCCATTTGCAAGCGGGTCGCCAAAGGTCGGCGCATTGATATTCGCCACCTTAAGATCCGGTGGACCGAGCAAAGAGGGGTCCATGGCCAGCTTGGGATCAGGATTCACTGGCTTCACCTGTGGAGGCGTGAACTGTGTCCACTGGAACTTGGGGAGCTTGCCTCTATTCACTGGCGCAAGAGTGTGGTCATTGGCCCCGCCACCACCGCCGGCTTTTTTCGCGCCTGCGGGCAGCTTGGCCACATAAGGGGAAAGATCAATAGGAGTGACATCCACGCCAGGCTTGTTCTTGGCTTCGGTGGAAGTGCCGAAATGCAAAAGCAAGGGCAGCAAAATGAGCAGGCCAAAAACGCCCGCGTGTATGCCGATCGAAATGGCTTGCGTCCAGCCGAAGTTTTCGTCCTTCGTCCAGATGTCCCTAACTTTGACGGGCTTGCTGGTGAAGTTCGCGGGAGGGAGCTTTGCGGGGAAGAAAAGTTCCTTGATGCGGCCGCCGAAACCGCCGAAATTCGTTCCCCAGGAGACTGCCAGCCGACTGTTCACGGGCCCCTTAGGTACGGGACGCGAACTGAAGAAATCCTTGAAATTATCAAAAACGCCGGCGCCAAACGAGGGCTTCACAAAGGGCGCGCCGGGGCGATTCTGAACCTTCACAGGACGCTCAGTGAGGAATTGCTTGAGGTTGGACCAGAAGTTATCGGGAATCAGGAGAGCAGGAGCGCCAAAGCTGGGAACCGCGGAGTCAGGTACTGGAATGGCTTCGGCCTTAGCGCCAGACACGCCAGGCTTCGTTAATTCCGCTGGCACGAGATTGACGATTAGATCCGGCACCATCTTCTCCCTGGTTTAGACGCAGCTACCCTGCGTTGGGTGTCCTGAACCGATAAGATTCGGATGGGCCGAGAAAGGTTGCGCGACCCCAGCCGCTGACACCGCCACCCAATCATTGTAACATACGCGATTACACCGCTTTAGGATGTTTCTGGCGTTGCACCTGAACGAAGGTACGGTATCCGAAACCGAGCGAGCAGGTCTCGCGGCATTGCGGGCACACAGATAAATGGCCGAACCCCTGGAACTAAAAAGCACGCTCAACCTTCCAAAAACTGACTTCCCGATGAAGGCGGGCCTGCCTGAACACGAGCCAAAACAGCTCGCCGCCTGGCAGGAATCGCATCTGTACGAGCGAATCCTGGAAGCTCGCAAAGGCCAAGCGCTCTTCATTTTGCATGATGGCCCGCCGTATCCGACGGGAACGATTCATCTTGGAACCGCGCTCAACAAGATTTTGAAGGACGTCATCGTCAAATCGAAGAGCATGGCCGGACATTATGCGCCGTATGTGCCCGGTTGGGATTGCCACGGCTTGCCTATCGAGACGCAAGTGGAAAAGGAGCTGGGCGGGAAAGGCGAAGTGTCGCCTGCTGAATTCCGGCGGCTTTGCCGGGAATTTGCGGCGCGTTACGTGGAGCAGCACAAGCGGGATTTTCAGCGGCTGGGCGTGTTTGGCAGGTGGAACGATCCCTACTTGACGATGAGCCACGAATACGAGGCGACGATCGCCGGCGCGTTGCTTGACTTTATGGAGAAAGGATTTGTGTACCGCGGGCGGAAACCGGTCTATTGGTGCATTCACGATGCGACGGCGCTGGCTGAGGCGGAAGTCGAGTACGAGGATTTCACGAGTCCCTCAGTTTGGGTGAAGTTTGCGATCGTGGATGGGGAAAAAAGCAGGGCGCTGAACATCTCGAGCGATGTCAGCGCGGTGATTTGGTCAACGACGCCGTGGACGTTGCCGCACAATCGCGCGCTGGCTTTTCATCCTGACTTCGAATACGTGGCCGTGGAAACGGAAAAAGGCGCGCTGCTTCTGGCGGCGGAGCGCGTGGCAGCGTTGCAGGCGGAGTGCGGAATTCGGAATGTGCGAGTGATTGGGAATTACAAAGGGCGGGATTTTGAGGGTGTAAAATTTCACCATCCGTTTTTGCCAATGACGGTGCCGGGAATTCTTGCGGACTACGTGACGCTGGATCAGGGCAGCGGAATTGTGCACACCGCGCCCGGGCACGGTTCGGATGATTTTGCCGCGGGGCAGAAATATGGCCTGGAGACGTACGCTCCGATCGACGATGAAGGCGTGTATCTCGAAGGATTATCTGAATACAAAGGCAAGAATGTATTTGTGGCGAATCCCATTATCGTGCGAATGCTTCAGGAGCGCGGGGCGCTGCTGGGCCTGCGGAGTTATACGCACAGCTATCCGCATTGCTGGCGCTGCCACAATCCGGTGATTTTTCGAGCTACGGAGCAGTGGTTCCTCAAGATGGATCACCGCGCCGCCGGAGAAGAGAAAGCTTTGCGCGCGGAAGCGCTTGCAGAGATTAAACATGTGAAATGGATTCCCGCGTGGGGCGAAGAACGCATCCACGAAATGATCGAGAAGCGCCCGGACTGGTGCCTCTCGCGGCAGCGATTCTGGGGCGTGCCCATTATCGTTTTCTACTGCGACGCTTGCGGCAAACGGCTGGAAGATTTTGCGGCGCTGCGCAGCGTGTTGAAGTGGTTCGAACGCGAAGGCGCCGACGCCTGGTACAAGCACACTTCCGAAGAACTTTTGCCCGCGGGAACGAAATGCTCGTGCGGTGCGTCGGCGTGGCGCAAGGAAAACGACATTCTCGACGTGTGGTTTGACGCCGGATCTTCGAATCTGGCGGTTTTGAAAGCGGAGGAGTGGCCTGCGGATGTTTATCTGGAAGGCCCGGACCAGTATCGCGGCTGGTTTCAGAGTTCGCTGCTGATTGCCACCGGTCTGCGCGACCATGCGCCTTATCGCAGCGTGGTCACGCATGGCTGGACGCTCGATGAACATGGGCGACCCATGTCGAAGTCGCTTGGAAACGCTGTATTGCCGAGCGAGATTTGCGAGAAGTGGGGCGCGGACCTTCTACGCTTGTGGGTCGCGTCCCAGGAATATCAGGCCGACGTGAAAATGAGCGAGCGGGTGATGACCCAGCTCGCTGAGGCTTACCGCAAGATTCGCAACACGTTCCGGTTTGCGCTCGGCAACTTGTTTGATTTCGAGCCGGAGCGCGATGTGCTTCCGAACGAGGAGCTTGAGGAGATGGATCGGTGGATGCTGGAGCGCACGGGCAGCCTGGTGAAGAAATGCCGCGAGTGGTACGCGGCATACGATTTCCATCGTGTGTATCACGCGATTCACGACTACTGCACCGTGGACCTGAGCGCGTTCTATTTTGATGTGCTCAAGGACCGTTTTTACACCAAGGCGGCGAAGAACCATTCGCGGCGTTCGGCACAGACGGCGGTCTGGAAAATCAGCAGCGCGCTGGTGCGTCTCTCCGCGCCCATGCTGGTGTTCACTGCGGAGGAAATCTGGAAACATTTGCCAAAGAGTTTGGGCGATCCGGAAAGCGTGCATCTCGCATGTTTTCCGGAACCGGAGGAATTCAAGACCGGTCTCGACACCGAGACTGCCGCGGATTGGGAGTTGCTCGCAAAAATTCGCGCCGAAGGGCTGAAGGCTTTGGAAGCGGCGCGAAATGCGAAACGCATCCATTCCAGCCTCGAAGCCAAGATCATCTTTGAGCTGTTTACCGCGGAGGCCGAAGCGCGTCTGCTGAGGCGCCTCCAAAAATACGCGCACTCGCTTCCTTCATTGTTTATTGTGTCGCAGGTAGCTCTTCCGGCCGCGGCAGGCGGCGAACTCCGCACGCACTCGCTGCACAGAGATGCCTTCCGTTCTGAGGCAATCCCCGGATTGGCGATGCGTGTCATCGCGGCCGCCGGCAAGAAGTGTGAACGCTGCTGGAACTACTCGACGCATGTGGGAGAGAATGCGCGGTACCCTACCATCTGCGAGCGGTGCAGCGAAGCGCTTGCGGAAATCGAAGGATCGATCCCTTCATGAAATTGCCTTCCCGGCTGCGCTGGCTTTGGCTGACGCTGACGATGGTCGTATTCGACCGCGCCACGAAAGCGTGGTTTGAAACGCAGACAAGCGAAGGCTGGCGGCACGAAGTGGTGCGCCACTTTATTTATCTGGTGCACAGCCGCAATCCGGGCATTGCGTTCAGTATTTTTGCGGATTCGCACTCGCCGTGGATGCGGGTGCTGCTGGTGGGCGGCTCCCTCCTCGTTATTTGCGCCTTGGCATGGCTGCTCGTTGCTGGACAAGGTGGCCCGATGGCCTGCGCTGGACTCGCTCTGCTGCTTGGCGGCGCCACTGGCAACGCCACCGACAGGATTCTTCACGGGGCCGTCACGGATTTTTTTGAAGTCTGGCTGGGAACGTACCGTTGGCCTGCATTCAACGTAGCCGATTCGGCAATCACCATCGGTGCTATTTTGGTGATTCTTGATGTGCTGTACGCCTCGCGGAAACCTGCCGAGCTCAAATAGGTTCTTCCGCGGAAACGCGCCATCAAAGACTCCGGTTATCGATATGCGAAAACTCGCCGCGTTCGGTAACCTCGCTTGAATTTGCATGCTGTACAGCTAACTCTTTAGTGTCTTGCCTTCGACCGAGAGAAACCAAACCATCGGGAAGCACGTCCTAATAAATGACAAGTAACCGGCTTTACAGCCAACAAATCCTTGATTTCTCAAGGGTTGACGGATTCCATTGCATTTTGTTCGTGAAAAAGCAGATCGCCAGGGGTGTCGCTCAATTCACGGAGGATGTCATGAAAAAACTGCTCTTTCTGTTGTTTCTTTTCGTATCGCCGGCGTTTGCACAAGGCCAGGCTGAGACGGCTCGATCTGCCGCAGGTTGCGGTCCGAGCCAAACACAATTCGACGTAAAGCTCGATGGGGAACTGCACGTTCTGGCGCAGCCGGAAGCGGGCAAGGCCATCGTCTATGTGTTCGAAGACGCATTCAATTCCCCCACGATGAGGATTGGTGCGGATGGCGCGTGGATCGGCGCGACCAACGCCAAGTCCTTCCTCTACTTCTCCCTCACGCCCGGTGATCACAATGTATGCACAGAATGGCAGTCGAATTTTTTCAAGAATATTTCGGAGCGAGTCGGCGCCGCCATCTCCCTGAACGTCGAAGCCGGGAAGGTCTATTTTATTCGCATGACATTCGAGGAGATCACAAGGGGCTCCGGCAGAATCAAGCTGGAGACGACCGATAGTGCCGAAGGGCAGTTTCTGCTCTCTTCCACGTCCCTGAGCAATTCGCATCCCAAGAAGTGAAGCGCGGAAATATTGCTGACTACAGAGAGGTTTATTTTTCAGCAGACGGAATTTATCGCGGAGTTGCGGCGGCCGGAAAAGTCGCCAGCTGTCAGTATGAACCAAGGAGGCTAAAGTGAAGAAAATCCTGATTGTGTTCCTGGTTGTGGTATCACCCGTCGTGGCACAGGACCAGAGGACCACCGCGCTTGCCGCTGCCGGGTGCGGTCCGGATGAAGTGGAATTCAGTGTAAAGACAGACAAGAAGCAGCATCCTGCGCCCCAAGCGGAGGCCGGCAAGGCGCTTGTGTACGTTTTCGAACGGGTGAAAACCGACGACGCGGGCTTCGCCATATTCGGTGTGACGACCAAAGTCGGCCTCGACGGCGCCTGGGCCGGCGCGAACTCCAGCAATTCCTATTTTTTCTTTTCGGTTGAGCCGGGGGACCATCGCGTTTGCACAAAATGGCAATCGGCAGTCAGCGAACGCTCTAAACTGGCTTCGGCGGCGAGTTTCTCCGCCGGGCCCGGCAAAATCTACTACTTCCGAACATCCGTGCGTGTTTTTTCCGACCACAACCAGCGGGCGGACATTGACCTGAAATTGGAACCGCTCGACCCGGCGGAAGCCCAGATCCTGCTTGCGGATTCGGCGCTCAGTAGATCACATCCGAAGAAATGACAGTGGCGGGACAACGGTTTTAGTTTGCGGCGCGGAGTGCTGCTAGAATCGCTCGGTGACTCCGCCCAAAAAATACAACTTGATTGCTGATGAGGTTGGCGATCGCCTGGATCGCTACCTTGCGAAACAGTTGCCCGAGCTGAGCCGCACGCGAATCCAGGAATTGATTGAGGCTGGGCTTGTTATGGTTGAGGGCAAGCCCACAAAGGGCGCGCACAAGCTGCGCGCGGGCGAGAAAATTTCCGTCGAGGCCCGCGAGCGGCCTCCCATGAACGCCGAAGCAGAATCCATTCCGCTGGAAATTCTCTACGAAGACGCCGACGTGGTTGTGGTGAACAAATCAGCGGGGATGACCGTACACGCTGGCGCGGGAAACACGCGCGGAACGCTGGTCAACGCGCTGCTTGGACGGGGTCAGGAGCTTTCGCGGGGCGGCGACGCCTTGCGGCCGGGAATTGTGCATCGCCTCGACAAAGAAACTTCGGGCGTGATCCTGGTGGCCAAGAATGATTTTGCCCACGCGAGGCTTGGCGAAGCCTTCCGAAAGCGCGAGGTGAAAAAGACCTACATTGCCCTCGTCGAGGGGCTGCTGAAAGAACGGCAGGGGCGCATCGATCTGCCGATTGGACGGGACCTTTATCGCCGGACGCGCATGGCCGTTTACCAGCAAAAAGCAGGCAGTCCGGAGAGAAGCGACGTTCGCCAGGCGCTTACCGATTGGCGCACGCTCGCGGAGGTTGACGGCACCACCCTCGTCGAAGTGCAACTGCACACCGGGCGCACACATCAAATTCGTGTGCATTTCTCGGCCCTCAAACATCCGGTTGTTGGGGATACGCTCTACGGAGCCGATGCGCAAATTCGCGTGAGCGCTGGAACCGGGGGCGGCGCGTCTAACAAGCATCAGGTCATCATGATGCAGCCATTGGGGCGAAATTTTTTGCACTCGGCTCGTCTGGGATTCTCCCAGCCGCGCACCGGCGAATGGATCGAAGTTCGCGCCCCACTCGCGCGCGAGTTGCAGAACTTTGTCTCACAACTGGCATCCGTGGCAGGAGAGGACTCGCAGCGAATTGACGCTGCGCTGGCTCCCTACCTATAATCACTGCACATGACCAGGCCACTCATTTCCATTTTGATCGTCGCCGCGTTGCTCACAACGGCCGTCAGCGATCGGGCACAACAACCACCAACCCCGCAGCCAGCCGCGCAGCAGCCGCCAAGTCAATCCCCGCCGCCTGCTCAGGCGCCTCCTCCCGCCGCAGCGACGACCCAAGGCCAGCCGGCAGCAGCTCCGAAGACCCCACAAGGAATTATCGCCGTTGTGAACCTGGTCGACGTGTTGTTTACTGTGCTGAACCGGCGGAACAAGCTTGTTCCGGACCTGCAAAAAGAAGACTTTCAGATATTCGACGAAAAATTTCCCCAGCAGATTCGCTACTTCAGCAAACAGACCGACTTGCCGCTGCGCATTGGAATGCTGGTGGACACTTCCAACAGCATCCGCGATCGCATCAAGTTTGAGCAAGATGCTTCCATCAATTTCCTCTTCAGCGTCCTGCGCCGCGGCAGGGATGAAGCCTTCGTGATGACATTCGACGACGAGCCCCAGGTGGTTCAGCCGTTTACGAGCGACGCGGGGCTCCTTCGCGATCAAATCATGCAGACCCGCGCCGGCGGCGGTACGGCCATTTACGACGCCATCTACGAAGCCTGCCAAAGCCAGCTCAGCCATCCCCCTCGTCCCCCCGGCGATCAGCCCGACATCGTCCGCCGCGTCATGATTTTGATCAGCGACGGCGACGACAATCTCTCGAATCACACGCGCTCCGAGGCTATCGAGATGGCCCAACGCACCAGCGTGGTCATTTACACGATCAGCACGAGCACGCAGTGGATCCAGCTTTCCCAGACCGATCCCGACAAACTGGCCAACCGCAAAACGCATCTGACCGAGGGCGACAAAATTTTACAGGAACTGGCCGATGAAACCGGCGGCCGGGCATTTTATCCGTATCACGTGGATGATTTGGATCAGTCGTTCCAGGACATCGGCGACGAGCTGCGGAATCAGTACTCGATTGCCTACATTCCCACGAACTACGTCCTGGACGGGCGATACCACAGGATTCGGATTGAAGTGCCCGAGCACAAGGGCTACCAGGTTCGCGCGCGGCGTGGATATTTCGCGCGCGCCAATCGCGACAACATTCCGCAGGCAAGCCCTTCGGGACCCGCTTCTAACTGAATTCCTCTATCTTCTCGCCAGGAGTTTTCCGGAAGGCAAAGCTCTACTTGGTGGTGTCGCGCAGCAGCACAGCGTCGGACTCGTTGTGGCCGCGCTCAAAGGCAATCTTTGTGCCGTCTTTGGAGAACTGAAACTTCTCGATTCTTTCGGAAGCGAAGTGTGTGAGCTGGTGAGCAGCAGAGCCGTCCAGCGGCTGCTCCCAAAGGTTGCCGATCCCTTTTTCGCGGACGGCGTAGACGACTGATTTGCCGTCGGGAGCGAACGACAAGGGCCACGAACCCCGCGGATCGATATCGTGGTAGGCGACCTTTTTCTCTTCGACAGAATAGACATCCAGAACAAGTTTATGGTCCAGTTCGCGGACTTCCAGGGAAACGATGGTCTTGCCGTCCGGGGACAGGCTCGCCGGGCCCTGTGCCGTAGCCAGGATCGTTTCGGGAGATCCGCCATCGATCGAGACGCGCTTGAGAGCCTGATTGTCGCCGTAGTCCACGTAGTACACCCAATTTCCATCCGGCGAACAAAGGGGATCCGATTCCGTGGAACCGAACGTAAGTTGTTTGAAATCCGCTCCCGAAGTGGTCATTCGCCAGAGATTGAAGGCCACCTTGCCGGAGCGCCCAGAAGAACGGAACACGAAGTACCGCCCCGCGCCGCACGTCACGATCTGGTCGGAGACGTGATCAGGATCGGAAAAGACGAGCGTCTCGCCGCCCTCCGGCTTCACAATCCTTATATCCGGAGATTGCGCCAGCACGATTCTTCCGTCGCTTGTCCAATCCCAATTCCAGACAGCGGTCCTCGATGACAAGGGCACTGGATGAACTTCATCCGGATGGGCGGCGCTGGCGAATTCAATCTCGTATTTGGACTGTACCTGGCTGGCTGCTATCGTCAGGCCATCCCTGGCGATGCTCGGGGAATAGTAAGAGTTCGTGTCCGTCGTCAAACGGCGATATTCCCCGCGCGGATAGCCCACGATCCCCAGTTGAGCATTCAATACACCGGCGCTTCCGAACTCCGACACCAGCAGGCTGTGTCCGTCCGGCATCCACGCAGGATCGCGATAAATGCGGGTCGTGGAGAGCGGCTTTGTCTGCATTTGCCCGGTCGCCGCATCCACCTCCAGCAGGGCTGCAGTTGAACCCTGAGGGATTTGGGAAACGGAGATCACGATGGTCTTGCCATCCGGCGACCACACCGGGGAGTAGCTTCCCGGGCCGGAAAGGTTTACGTCTTTGAAGAGCGTGCGGTCGGGCGTGCCATCACTGTGCGCGACAATGAGTTCAAATGTTGGGGAGTCATGATCCTGCCGCAAGAAGGCGAAGCGCTGGCCATCGGGTGAGAACGTGACTGGGCTGTCCACGTCCTTAATGAGCAGCCGGGGAGTTCCGCCCAGCATGGGAGCCGAGTACAGAGACGCGATGGTGTGCATCTCCTCATCGCGCCGAATGCAATAAATATAATTGGCATCGGGAGAAAAAGTCAGCCCCGCGTAGCGAGTCGCAGCGGGCGGAACGAGCTGGGTGTTGCTGGCAGTGGGAATGTGGCGCAGCCACAGCGACTGCAAACCGTTTTCATCGCGAACGTGCAGCAGATATTTGCCGTCAGGAGAGATCGTCGCCAGGGCCACGTGCCCATTGTTGGTCAGGTTTTCGATGCTGAAGGTCTCGAAGGGCACGTGCTGATTCCGCTGAACGATGGAATAGATCCCGAAGGCCGCTGCGGCAACCACCACCAAAACGCCAAGGATTGTCAGGATGGTGCCTATTTTGTGTTTTTTGGCGGCGTCGACGATGACCGACGAGCCGCTGGCGGGCGTGACCGGGGCCGTCTGTGCTTGTGAGACCGCAGAAAAAGCGGTTTTGTTCATTTCCGATGTGGTGCTGCGCGCCGCGGACCTTTGCGCGCTGGCGAGGCGGCTTCCAGACTCAATTTCGCGCTGCAACCGCTTAAGGTCGGCGCGCAACTCGGCGGCTACCTGGTACCGGACATCGCGGTCTTTTTCGAGAGCTTTGTTGATGATGCGCTCGAACTCCAGCGGCACATCGGGATTGAGGGCCACCGGCGAGACTGGGGCGCTGTTCAAAATGTTGTCGAAAACCACCGCGCTGGTCGAGCCCGGGAAGGCCTGTTTCCCGGTAAGTATCTGGTAGAGAACTGCGCCAAGGGAAAACAGATCGCTGCGCGCGTCGATTTCTTCGCCGCGGGCTTGCTCGGGCGACATGTACTGGATGGTCCCCACGGCCATGCCAGGACTGGTGAGAAGCGTCGCGGAGGGGATGTCAATGGTTTTGCCCGCCATATCGTATTCGTGGCGCGGGAGCAGCTTGGCAAGCCCAAAATCCAGCACCTTGATCGCACCGCCTTCGGTAACAAAGATGTTCGCGGGCTTGATGTCGCGATGCACGATCCCCTTTTTATGGGCGGCATCGAGGGCATCGGCCAATTGAATGCCAATTTCCACCGTCCGGTTGACCGGCAAAGGTCCCGCGGTGAGCAGTTTGTCGAGAGAGTCCCCGACCAGCAGTTCCATGGCAATAAAAGTACGTCCCTCAAACTCTTCGATGGCGTGGATGGTGCAGATCGAAGAGTGGTTTAGCGCGGAGGCAGCACGCGCTTCGCGCAGGAATCGCTCCAGAGACTGCGTGTCCTGCTGATTCTCTTCAGGAATGAATTTGAGCGCAACGCGCCGCCCCAACTTGGTGTCCTCGGCCTCATACACCACTCCCATGCCGCCGGAGCCAAGCTTGCGGAGAATCTTATAATGAGCGACCGTCTCGTTAATCATTTTAGGAACGAAAGTAGATGTTAGACGCGGATGCAGGCTGGGTCAATCGGCGGAATTGGATTATTTCTGCAAAGACACGAATCAGTCCTTCGCGTAAAGAAGTTTGATCTTCGGCCGGGTCGACTCGACTTCCAGTTTCTTTACCTTGGCGCCGTCGGGAAGGGGTTCGTAGGCGAGGACATAGGCGCCCTGTAAAGCGCTTGCTAGAAGGGTGAAAAACGAATCGAGATCTTTCTCGCGCTCCACCTGAAAAGCTGTACCACCAGTCTTCTCAGCGGTCTATTCATCAGCCTTTCGGGGCGTAGTAGCCTTTGCGGGCCAGGACTTTCTCGTCTTTGTTGGACACGTCAATTTTGATTTTGCGGAATTTGCCGTCGCGCGCCGAGTTTGTCGGATAGTAGCCCAGCGTGTACTGACTGCGCAGCTCCTCGGAAATCTGGTCGAACGCTTCCTGAAGGTGCTTTTCGTTATTCACAACGATCATGCGTCCGCCGGTTTCGTCCGTGATTTTCTTGGCCACGCTGCTGTTCGCGCCGTAATGGGGGTCGTAAACCAGCAGAATGTGAACAACGGTATCCGTGCGCTGCGCGGCTTCGATTGCTTCTTCGACGCGCACTTTGCTGCCGTTGTCTTCGGCGTCGGTTAGTACAACGATCGCTTTGCGGCCTGCTTCGGTGGACAGCTTTTCATTGCACGCAAGATACAGCGCGTCGTAAAAATTGGTGCCTTTCGCCCCCGATTGCGGGATCGTTCCAGGCGTGACGGGTCCGCCGCCGCCGCCGGTATTGATCTGCGCTCTGCGAATCGCGCGGTCCAGCTCCGTACGGTTGTCGGTGAAGTCAGCAAGGAGGTCCACGTCCAGGTCGAAGCTCATCACCATGGCTTCGTCGCCCTTGCGCATGACACGGCCCAGGAAACTCTCAGCCCCCTGCTGAATCGCACCGAGCATGTATTGTTCGCTGCCGGAGGTATCCATAAGCAACCCAATGGTGATAGGAAGCGTCACTTCTTTGGAGAAGAAGGCGATCTTCTGGTCCTGATTGTCTTCGGCGACTTTGAAGTCGTCCTGCGTGAGGTTCGTGACAATGCGCTTGTTCTTGTCGCGCACGGTCACGAACAGGTTCACCAGGTTGACGTTGGCCTTGATCGTCGGCCCTTGGGCAATGGGCTCCTGCGGCAGAGCCGGCAGGGCTAAGGCCGCCGCCAGAACTGGCGTTACACACAGGGCCGCGAGTTTCTTAAGAGAACGCATGTATACTTTCCTTGACGAGAGATGCCCGGCTGGAAATAGCCCGCTGGGGTTCTTCCGCCGACTAAGATGCTAGCAGACGGCGCGATGGATGCGTCGTTTTGGAAGCCGAAGACATCAAACTCACAGGCTCCGAGAGGAAGTTTGGCCTTAGGAATATGAAAAGTCCACGAAAAATACTGCGTATCACCACTCTGTTCTTTTTTGGGGCTCCAGCCCTTTGGTTTGCCGGGCTCGCTTTGCCGCACACCGCCGCGCTCGCGCAGGACCCTCCTCCTCCCGACCTCCCTCGGCTGAGCGAAGCACGAGCCAAAATCACCGTGAACGCAAACCTCGTAGTCCTGCCCGTATCCGTCAAAGACGGTTCGGGCCGGCTGGTGGCTGGCCTCGGCAGAGACGAATTTCGTATTTTTGAAGACAACGTCGAGCAAAAGATTGATGTTTTTACCGAGGAGGCTTTCCCTATCTCCATGGTCGTTCTCATCGACAACGACCTGAAAAAAGCAGACTCCAAGGCAGTCGAGGACAGCCTGGCAACCATTGTCGCCAGTATGAGCGACCTCGACGAGGCTTTCATCTGCCGGTTTGATCAGTTTTTTCACCCCGGCAAAGGCTTTACAAGCAATCAGGACACCTTATTAACGGAGCTCAAACGCACCAAGCTGGACAGCAAGAGCAACGTACTCTCGCCGGGCGGGCCTTTCAATGGGCCCAGCATCAATGGGCACGCTCCGGACGGTTCCCCCTCGGTGCCCGAATCGACCATCGCCATCGGTAACGCCCCGACCAAGGCTCTCGACGACGCCGTCTTCGGCGCCGCGGAGCTTCTAAAGGGCCGACCGCGCAATCGCCGCAAAATCATTTTTATCATCAGCGATGGCGTGAACGGGGGCAAGAAATACAACACCAACACCTACGAAAACACCGTTAAAGAGGTCCTGGCCCACAGCATCTCGGTGTTCAGCGTCGGAGTTGGCAGCGCCTTTTATGACCGCAGATTCGAACGACTTTCCGAGTACGCGCATGCCACCGGGGGCGACGTCTACTACGCGGTCAGCCGCGACTCCATGTCTGACCTTTACTCCAGAATCACCGAAGAGGCGCGCAACGAGTACACGCTGGCCTATATCCCGCGGGAGGTCAACCGCGCTAAGGATTACCACGACGTCGAAGTTCGCGTCCGCCGCGAAGGCTTGACCATTCTCACCCGCAACCGTTACTACACCGGTGGCGTCGCTCAATAGGCAGAAACTCTTCGCAGCCAGCCAAATTAGGCAGAGGAATTCGACCTTCGTTCAGGCTGCTGCCGGGCTGGTCCGTTGGAGCTCTCGCTCGCGAAGATACAGGAATAGCGGCAGCCCCAGCGAAACTCCCACCAGCAGCACCGAGACTACCGGCAGCCACAGTCCGCGCATTTTCAACCGGCTGCCTTCGCTGCGCACAAACCCAATCAGCGTGACCGCCGAAACCAGCACGTCCATGCCAAAAAATCCGCCAATCCGGTTGGCGAATAGTTGCCGGACGAAGAGCGGCATGTTCAGACCATGTTCCATGACCCAGGGAACGAATTGCCAATAAGGCAGAGCAAAGCCAAGCAAGCAAAGAAGGAGGTAGAGGATCTTTCGATTCATGTGCGACCTCTCAACGTGATTTTCGGGAGCCAAAAATATCCGGCGATGGGTGCCGTTAGCTACTGAGAGCCTCTTCATGCGCCGGACATATAGGTCTATACGCACAGCTGCGGCAAACATATCCAGGCTTGGCGGGAAATTGTCCGGCCCGGATATCCGCGGCCGTTTCAAGCACGATCTTCTGCGCTTCGTCGAGCTGCTTGGCGTCGCGCGTGGTGACCTGAATCTGATTGTTTTGCAAATAATGAAAGACGAGCCGCACGGGGTTCCACTCGAAAATCTCTTTCGCGGCCAGCGCGTACAGGCTTAGCTGCAAATCTTTCTTTGCATCGGCGTCTTTTCTGGCCTTGCCGGTTTTGTAGTCGACAATTTCAACATCCTTTTTGCCCAGCGAATTGACCTGGTCCATCCGCCCGATGATGGTGACGTTGTTTTCGAGAGCCAATTCGAACGGTTTTTCCTGCTCCAGAACTTTCGGCGGCGCTTCCAACGTGGTAGCGTGAAACGCCAGCAACTGTTCGAGCCCGTCCTGCTTGTATCCTTTTTCCTGATACTCGTCTTCAAATCCCGCCGAGGTCCATTCCGCCTCGAAAATGCGCGCCACTTCTTCGAACGGCAGTGTGACGCCTTTTCGCAACTGGTCAACAAAGCGCTTGATGGTCGTATGCATCACGCTGCCAAAGCTCAGAATGGCCTTGGGGCCTTCTTTCAGCGACCACGAACGGTTGAACAGATATCGCTGAGGGCAAGTGCGGTAACCACTGACCGCGGAAGGGCTCAGCGTAAGCGGTTCCGGATTGCGAGGATGGAATTCCAGCGCCCAATCGGCGATGCGCGAGAAGATTTTTGCAGGGTCGCCCGGGACAGGGAACAGCCAAAGGCTCGCGGTTTCGTTCGTTGCCTTTTTTTCGCTTGGAATAACAACCGGCAACCTCGGGCTCAATTGGCGGATGTCGCGCCGCTTGAGCGCCGGGTCCATCAGCATGTCTTCGATAAAAACGGGAGTCTTTCCTTTCTTCTCCGTGACCGTGGTGAGCGTCAGCCGGCTTTCCGCGCGCGTCAGCGCCACATAGAACAGCCGGCGCTCCTCCTGGATGTGAAACTGCTCCGCAGGCTCGCCTTCCTTCATCAAAGCCGTCGGAAATTCGAATACGTGCGGACGCTCGCTGGCCGGAAACTTCTTGTTGTTAATCCGCAACAGGAACACCTGCGGAAACTCAAGCCCTTTCGCGCCGTGGACGGTCATGAGTTGTACGGCATCGCCCGGCGAATCTTCCTCCAGGCAGATGGCGCCGCCTGCTTGCGAATAATAGTCCAAATATTCCACGAATTCGGCGAGCCCGCGCGTCTCGCTCTTGGGCTCCCACTCCTTGACGAATTCAGTAAGCCGCGTGACATATTTGTAGTCCTGTGGGCTGGCGCGCTGGCTGATTTCCAGCCACTCCAGTAGATCGCCGAGAATTTCACGCGCTGTACGGCGCCGAAGCGTCTTGCGCTGCTCGATGGTGAATTCTACAAGCGAGCCGAGCGCAGCATGCGTGGAATCGAACGCGAGCTGGCCTTGCCGCAGTTGCAGCATGTCGTAGATGGCCCTTTTCTCTTTCCTCGCGCGCTCAGCCATTCGAACGAGGTCGGCTGCCTCAAGTCCCCAAGCGGGAGCACCGAGCACGCGCGCACAAGCAATGTCGTCAAATGGCGTTGCAATCAACCGCAAGTAAGCAAGAACGTCTTTGACCAGCGGATGATCGAGAATCGAGAGCCTGCTGATGACAAATGGGATTTTGCGCAGGGCGAGTTCTTCGACGAGTTCATCGCGGTGCGCATGCTGGCGGTAGAGCACGGCGAAATCGCGCCACTTTCGCCCCGCGGAATGCAGCCGCTCCAGTTCTCTGGCCAGCCAGCGCGCTTCGTCGGCTTCCGTTTCCAACTCGACGATGCGTATCTTTTCGCTCTCTTCCTTGTTGGCGCTGAGAACTTTCTTCGGAAAATCAGCGCTGACAGTGTTTTGAGCAATGACTTGTGTCGCCACGCGCAAAATATTCGGCGTCGAACGGTAATTTTCAACCAACGAAACACGGAACGGTGTCGAATCCTGCCCCTCGCGCCACCCGGCAAATCGCTCAAGAAATAATTTGAAGCTGCCGAACGAGGCGCCGCGGAACCGGTAGATGGCCTGATCGTTGTCGCCCACTGCAACGATGCTCTTCTTGTCCCACGCCAAAAGCTCAAGCAGCCGCAACTGCGCAATGTTGGTGTCCTGAAACTCGTCCACAAGGATGTAGCGGTACTTCTCCTGAAGCGCCGCGCGCAGTTCGTCGTTGGTTTCCAGCAGCTCGACGGCTCCAGTAATCAGCGAGCCAAACGACACGCGCTTTTTCTCCTGAAGCAAAGCCTCGCTGGCACGGTAAGCGCGCGCAATTTCTTGCTGAAGCGCAACCTCCTCCGCGCGCACTTCGTAGATGTCGGCCTCAAGCGTGTGGCGCTCGCTCTCGAGCTGCACGGCAAGCCCGTCTGCGTAACGCTGGTAGTTCTCGCAGGAAACCAGCTCATCCTGGCAACGCGAAAAAAATTCGACGAAGTCATTCAAAAACTGCCCAGGCTCGGCAAGCCGCCGGTACTTATCGAGTTTCAACCGCTCCAGATTCCTCCGCAGCAGAATCCAGTGGTCGACCTTGTCAATCATCAACCGCTCAGGAGAAGACTCCTTCAAAAGTTTTTCACAGAAAGCGTGAAAGGTGTCCAGCGCGACACTTTTCCCGCGTTCGCCTGCAGCTCGTACAACCCGCGCTTTCATCTCCCCAGCAGCTTTGTTGGTAAAAGTTAACCCAAGAATGTTCTCGCCAGAAAGCGATTCGTCCGATTGCAACAGGTGACGAATCCGTTCCGTAATAACGCGCGTCTTGCCGGTCCCAGCCCCTGCAATAACAAGGAGCGGCCCTTCGCCATGAGTAATCGCGCGCCGCTGCGCTTCATTCAATTTCAAATCGCTTTGCGCAGGCGGATCAAGTTCAAAAAGTGTAGCCATCTATTAGAAGGGTAATGGATTTCTGAGCGAAGAGGAAACGGAGCGAGGTTTCAGGGTTTTTTTCGAAGAGAAAAGCGTGGCGCGTTGTGAGAAATCTCCAGTGGCTACCTTCGCGTTCATCTCCGCCGATTTCCCGTGCGGCACGCTCAGCGATTCCCACTTGCCCGTTTTTGCGACCGTAAGGTGCTTCGCGAGAAACAATATCTGCCCGGCGTGATGCGCGTAATGAGCGACCTGCCGATTGATCGCTTGCATCACGGAATGCGGTTCAGTGCGAATCGTTACCGTACGCGTCAGATCCGCTTCGGTCAGCGGCTCCAGCGCATCAAAAAGATACTTCCAGCCATTCTCCCAAAGCTCCATCAACGCAGCCCGCGTTTTCGGCGGATTCTCGAATTCCGTGTCCCGATTCCGATCCGGCTTCTCGCCGTCAGAAGTAAGAAAATCGCGAAAACGCGACCGCATGTTGCCGGACATGTGCTTCACAATAAGAGCAATCGAGTTCGACTCCGGGTCCAGTGTCGCGAAAAGCGCGTCATCCGGGCACTGAGCCATCGCCCGGCCGGCTAGCTTCTTGTAGTAGTGTAAAAGGCCGATGGAATCCCGCAAATACGATGTAGATAGCTGGTGTGGCATAAAGCTATTTTGTCGCCCGCGTTTGAATTGTCAACGCCATTTCGATAAACGGCGCGCCGCACCGAGCGGTCAGACCCGCCAAAAATAACACTTGACATTTCGCTTTTGTTTCGCCTATGATTCCGCGCACCGAGTGGAACTTCATAGGAGGAGGCTGTCATGACCATTGGACAATCGATGCTGCCCGAATTCGACGAAGAAATGAAAAACACGCGCAAGGTTCTCGAACGCGTACCCGATGATAAGTGGGGCTGGAAGCCGCACGCCAAGTCCGGCACTGTGGGCTGGCTCTCCAGCCACGTCGGAACGGTGCCGGAATGGATTTCGATGACCATTAATACCCAAGAGCTCGATTACGCCCCGGTGGGCGCCCCGCCTTACGAGGGGCCGAAGATCGCTAACCGCAAAGAACTTCTTGCCGCTTTTGACAAAGGCAGCGCGGAAGCCCGCGCGGCCCTCGCCGGCGTCAGCGATGAAGAGATCATGAAAAACTGGAAGCTGCTCGCGGGCGGCCAGGAGATTTTCGTCCTGCCTCGGGTTGCCTGCATTCGCGGCATGTGTATGAACCACCTGATTCATCACCGCGCACAGCTCACGGTGTATTTCCGCCTGCTCGACGTGGCCGTTCCCGGCCTCTACGGGCCAAGCGCCGACGAGCAGCAATCCGCCGCAGGCGCAGCCGCAAACTAGGCCTTTTCATGGTAGCGCCGGCATCCTTGCGGGCCGTTTTGACTTACCTGCAACGGCGAGGATGTTGGCGCTACTAGAATCATTGTGCCGAGGCCCTCCAAAATCCACCTTGGGAAGGGGCCAGCTGCTCAAATCCGTAGCCCCAAGCAACCTCCGAGCGCAAGCGCTATAATAGTTGCCGCAGCTCCTCCGGAGGTTCACCAATCAAATGGAAACGCCCGTAATCCTCTCCGCCGTTCGCACGCCCATAGGAAAATTTCAAGGCGGCCTTGCCAGTTTCTCCGCGCCCGATCTCGGCGGCAAAATCGTCGCCGAAGCTATCCGTCGCTCAGGACTCGACGCCAAAGAAGTAGACGAAGCCATCCTCGGCAACGTAGTCCAGGCCGGCCTCGGCCAGAATCCCGCCCGCCAGGCAGCCCTCAAAGGCGGTTGCGCCCCGCGCGTA
Organism: Candidatus Acidiferrum sp.; assembly: GCA_035313865.1. Taxonomy (GTDB): domain Bacteria; phylum Acidobacteriota; class Terriglobia; order Acidiferrales; family UBA7541; genus Acidiferrum. The sequence goes on along the minus strand of DATFZY010000031.1, from coordinate 78,479 downwards.
GCCGCAATGACTATCAACAAAGTTTGCGGCTCCGGTCTGAAAGCGGTGGCATTGGCCGCACAAGCCGTTCAGCTTGGCGAATCGGAAATCGTGGTAGCAGGCGGCATGGAGTCCATGTCCAACTGCCCGTATTTGCTTCCACAAGCCCGTACCGGCTACCGCCTCGGCGACGGCAAGCTGGTCGACTCGATGATCAACGACGGCCTCTGGGACTCCTTCGAAAACTTTCACATGGGCATGACCGGCGAACTGGTCGCCGAAAAATACGGCATCACGCGCGAGGAGCAAGACAAGTTTTCCGTCGAGAGCCACCAAAAAGCCATTCGCGCCCGCAAATCCTGCTTTTTCGAAGCGCAAATTCTGCCCATCGAAGTCCCGCAAAAAAAAGGCGACCCCGTCGTCATCAAGTACGACGAATCCCCGCGCGAAGACACCTCCATGGAAGCCCTGGCAAAACTGAAGCCAGCCTTCCAAAAGGATGGCACAGTAACAGCCGGCAACGCTCCCGGCACAAATGACGGAGCCGCGGCGCTGATCGTCACCAGCGAGCGCGACGCGCAGCGTCTCGGCAAGCAACCAATCGCGCGCATTGTCGCCCAAGCCGTAAGCGGCGTCGAACCCAAGTGGGTCATGATGGCCCCGGTTGACGCCGTAGAAAAACTCCTCACCAAAACCGGTTGGGACCGCGACAAAGACGTTGATCTGATCGAGCTCAACGAAGCCTTCGCCGTAGCAGCCATCGCTGTCACTCGGCAGCTCCGCCTCAATCCGGAAAAAGTAAACGTAAACGGCGGCGCGGTCGCTCTCGGCCATCCCATCGGCGCCAGCGGCGCGCGCATCCTCGTCACTCTCTTGTATGAATTGCAGCGCCGCAACCTCAAGCGCGGAATCGCCGCCCTCTGCTTGGGCGGCGGCAACGCCGTAGCCCTTGCCGTCGAACGCTACTAAAACTGAGCAGATGCCTCAGGAATAGCCGGCTGGGTTCCCTTCGCAGCTTCCAGGTCGCATGCGCAGTAGGGACAAAACTTATCCGTCTCCACAACCTCGTGCTTGCAGTTCGGGCAGGACGGATGCAGGTTGCATTTGCAGTTAGGACAAAAGTTGAAGCGCGCTCCCACCGGTTTTGCGCATTGCGGGCAGGGATAAGGCAATGGCTCGCGCATCAGAAAATAGATGAGGAACCCCAGGAACGTCCACGCAGGAAGCAGAATCGTGACGAGGAGCGTCCACAGCGCGGAATTCATCCCGCGCCGCTTGGCATCGCGGTTGACGTAGCCAATCAGGAAAATAAAGCTCGCCATCATTGCGGAAACAACGGTGATCACTCCAGCCAACGCCAGCCCCTGCAGAATGGGGTATTGGGACAGCTCAGGACTAAAGACGGGTTGATTGTGCTGGAGGAACGAGTGGTTGACCGCAATCCCGACGCCTTGTGCGATGAGGAAAAGCACCAGCACACCCCACACCAGCCAGCGCGGCACGATGCGAAACTCGTCCCAGAACCGCAGGTTCTCCTTTTTCCGCCGCAGCCGGATCAACTTCATCCGCTCGTTGAAGGTACCGCTCACTTTTTGCTGATAGTCTGACATTTCATTCCTCTCCAAAATTTTGCTGGTTCTCTCAGTGCCTAGCGCCCAGAACCATCGCGTTCGTGCGCCTGCCGTAGGTTCTCCAGAACCACAATCGCTGCTGCAGAAAGCGCCGGAATCGCCCACCAAAGCCCAAATCCAAATTCCAGAAGCAGTCTAGGAGCGCCGGTGCGCTGCCCAATCCACTCAATCCCTTGCCAGACATACGGCGCGCTGGCGATGCCCAAGCCCCAGGAAACTCCGCAAATCGTCCAGAGCAGCCCGCGCTTGGGCTCCCGCTCGCGCATCTCCTGCGCGCGCATTTGCAGCCGAAACCGTGTCCGCTCGGCCAGCCCGCGAGGCATTGAAACGCTCATCGCCCGCAAAGCGCGCACTGCTTCGCTGGTCTGCTGAGCAACCTGCGCGCATCCAGCGCACTCGCGTAGATGCCCCGCGAGCCAATCGTGCTCCGTCTCAGAAATTCCCTCGATGCGTTCCTGCGCAATCAATTTTTCCGCCCGCGCGTGCAAATCGTTGTTCATGCCGCGTCTCCCTGCCCGCCTGCCGGACGGGCAGGCATCGCGCCACGTAGCGCTTCCAGCCCGCGATAAAGCCGCGACTTCACCGTCGAAAGCGGCGCGCTCAGCACGCCGGCGATCTCCTCAAGCCCCAGCTCTTCATGAAACCGCAGCACGAGAACTTCCCGATAGACGGCGGGAATTCTTTCGAGCGAGGCATGAACTCCCGTTTTTTCTTCCTGAGTCAAAACAAGATGCAACGGCGAAGGCTCATTCAGCGCAGGAAACTCCTTTGGCGCGCCCTGCTCTGGATCGGTCAGTGCATCCAGACTCTGCATTTTCTTCTGCCGCTGCCAGTCAATCACCAAATTGCGCGCAATCGTAAAAAGCCACGCTTCAAATTTATTCTTGCCATCGTACTGATGCCCGCGCTCGATCACGCGAATCCATGTCTCCTGGAAAAAATCCTCCGCCCGTTCGCGGCTCGCCGTCAGGTGAAACAAGTAGCGGAACAGCCGGTATTGATACTGCTCGATCAGCCGATCGAGCAAATCCGGGTCGCGCCGCTTGAGTCCCTGCGCCAGGGCCTTTTTGTCGTCGGCCATCAGTGTTGAGAAAAAAGAAGTTGCCCCTGCCAAAGTCGGGGTCAAGGTTGTAAGTGTCGCGCTCATTCTAACTGGAATACGCCACAGCGCCGTAAAAAGACTCACACCACAAGCCGGGTCTCAAGCCACGAAGAATCAATGATTTAGCCGCATGAGGAACCCCCAAAACGGGGATGTAGTAGACTTGCGCCCATGTTCTGTCCGCAATGCAAAGCCGAGTATCGCCAGGGCTTTACGCGCTGCGCCGATTGCGACCTCGAACTTGTCGACGACCTGCCCTCCCAAGCCATCGCCGCTCCAACGCCAGTCGATCCGGAAGTCTCGGACGAAGACCCCTTCTGCTCTTTCTGGAAAGGCGAAGACCCGCGCATCCACGCCGAGCTTTGCGGCCTACTGGCTCAGCAGAACATCCCCTACAAAACGTTTCGCCGATCCGACCACCTCTTCAACATCAGCACAAAAGCCTTATTCGAGATTGGCATCCCCTTTTCGTTTTTCGAAAAAGCCGAAGCTGCCGTAAAGGAAGCCTACGAAGGTGTCGACGAGCCCGCCACGGAAGACGCACCTCGCTTGGCCCTTCCCGAATCCATCGAGCCGCGCGAGTAACTACCAATCACCTCAATTTGTAATACACTTCCGCCCATCATGGTCTGCCCAATCTGCAAAGCCGAGTACCGTCCGGGCTTCCCCCGCTGCGCCGATTGCGACGTCGAGTTGGTGGACACCCCTCGGGATGTGGCCCTGGTTCAGGAGCCTCCGGAAAAGTACGGCGCTTTGTTATGGCACGGCGAAGATCCTTTTTTTTATCTGTTGCTCGTGGGATGGCTTTCCAACAGGGATTTAGCGTGTTACGGAAGGCCCAGAAATCCGCCGGTCCCTGGCTCCGACTCTCGGGATTATTCCGAATCTCAGGCCGGTGAATTTGAAGTTTGGGTTTCCGAATCGGACTTGGCTGGTGCCAAATGGATTCTGGAGTCCTCCAGCCAAAAACACGAGGAAGACCCGCCAGAGGATCGCGACGCGGTAAAGAGGGGAACGTCGAACAAAAAGACTGGAGACGCCGCGGGAATTTGTCCGCTGTGCTTTGGAGAATTCGCAACAGCGTCTACCTATTGTCCGAACTGTGGAGTTCCCCTGCGAACCAGTTTGCCCGAGGGAGAAGATTCCGGCGCGCGGGAGTTATGTAATATCCAGCACCCCGGATTTCTCAACGAATTGCGACTGGCTCTCCGCTCCGCCCGCATCCCCTTCAATAACTCCAGTTTCGCCGAGGCCGATTTCATTACAAGGCTCTATCAGCTCCCGAACAACGAAGTCCTCGTTTTGGACACGGACTTTGAACGAGCGACGCGCGTGATGTCTCAAGTCTTGCAGCATTGGGAATTCGAGCCGATGGCAGGCTTTGGCCTGGGCCGCAGATTTCGCATGGGTTACCGGGCTCCGCGCAGTCCGGGGATTGACTGGCTGCCCGCGGATTTGAATTTTCTTCTCTGGTCAGGAGCAAATCTTGGGTCTGCGGATTCCATCGGCATGGCACTTCGAGAGCATCGAATTCCTTACCGTGCGGATGATTCGGAACACGGCACGGTGAAAATCTTCATTCTTCCCGACGACGAAGCCGACGGTCGCGAAATCGTCGTGCAGGTTGTGGAGGGCGTTTCGCCGGAGTAGCGCCGAAGTCCCGGACGCGCGAGCCTCCGCATTACTTGACCTGCAGGAGTACACTTGATGGCTGCTTCGCACGGTTTTCTACTTGGCCGCCGGGCGCGACTTTGCCGGCTGCTTTTGATTCGCGCGGATCGTCGCTCGTAAGGGAGGACTTCATGGCTTCGCAACCCGGAATGGAAGGCTCGCTCGTCCTGCTGTGGGCAGGAGAGGATCCCGCGCTGCACTCTGCCTTGTTGGAACAGTTGGAAGCATCTGGCATTCCGTTTGTAGACAAACCGGCCGGCGGCGAACAACAGCTCACTCCCAAAGCGGATGTTTTTAATTTCGATTTGGGCGCCCAGTTTGGGTTCCAAGTAGCCGTACTTTCCTCGAATCTCGCAGCCGCCGAAAAAATCCTGGAAAAGCTCCTCGACCAGGAACCAGTGGACATGGAACTTCCCGCTGAAGACGATGCTCCGCCCGCAGCCGAAACGCCGGCGCATTTGAGCCAGGCCACAAGCACTGTCTGGTCCGGCAACGATCCGGAGCGCCTCGATTTCCTGAGCCAGGCCCTCAAAGAAAACGAAATTCCCGTGCGCGTCGAAACCCACGGCCAGGAAGCCACACTCTACGTCCCTCCCGAAGAAGAAACCCTCGCCAGCGAAATCATCCGCGAAATCGTCGAAGGCAAACCGCCCGCTTAAAAACGATGTTCTGCACGTTCAACGTGATTTACTTCATTTGCTTCAAGCGAGCGCGGAGGCTTTGACCTTGTCAATCGATGCCATCAAAACAGTAGCGGTTCTTGGCGCAGGCACCATGGGAAACGGTATCGCGCATGTATTCGCGCGCGCAGGCTACAAAGTGATTCTGCGCGACGTCGAGCTGCGCTTCCTCGACCGCGGCCTCGAGACCATCGGCAAAAATCTCGACCGCGAAATCAAGAAGGGCAAACTCGCCGAATCGGAGAAGGGAACTGTTCTGGCGCGACTGCAAACCGTGACGGACATGGCCGCGATTGCCCCAGCCGATTTCGTCGTCGAAGCCGTGCCCGAAAAAATCGAGATCAAGCGCGCGGTCCTCGGCGAAGCTGACGCGATCCTGCGCCCAGAAGTAATCCTCGCCAGCAACACCTCCTCGATCGCCATGACCACGCTTGCCGCGCTGACCAAGCGCCCCGACCGCTTCGTCGGCATGCACTTCATGAACCCCGTGCCCATGATGGTCCTCGTCGAAGTAATCCGCGCCCTGCAAACCAGCGACGCCGCGTTTTCCACGACAATGGAGCTGGCGAAAAAGCTCGGCAAAACGCCAGTAGCCGTCAACGACGCCCCAGGCTTCGTCTCCAACCGCGTCCTGATGCCCCTCATCAACGAAGCGTGCTATTGCGTCATGGAAGGCGTCGCCACTCCAGAAGCCGTCGATGCGGTCATGAAGCTAGGCATGAACCATCCCATGGGTCCCCTCGAACTAGCCGACTTCATTGGCCTCGACGTCTGCGTGGATATCATGCACGTCCTCCACGAAGGCCTCGGCGACCCCAAGTACCGCGCCTGCCCCCTCCTGAAAAAATATGTAGCCGCAGGCTGGATAGGCCGCAAATCCGCTCGGGGATTTTACGCGTACTCGTAACGGTGCTCATTTAGGGAGTGAATTGCGAAAGATTTCGTAGGAGATTATTGAGCAGTGCCAGCATTTCTCGAGCCGCTCGGGAGCAAATATCTGCTGGATAGGCGATTTCGCGATTTATGTGAACAAGATCTCTGTATCGGACCACGACTTCAGGAATAGCCGCCTCGGGCAGCACCGCGATAAACCACTTGTTGAAAATGCTGACGAAGTTGTCTAGGGCAGCTCCAGAATTGAACTGAAATGTTCCCCTGCGAGCCGAGATGAAGTTCGCTTGGGCCAGAATGAAGGTGTAAAGTATCGATTCAAAAGCGCAACCGGCAAGAATAGTCACGCTCTTCTCGCGCTCGCCTGATGCGGCGGAGACCAGCTCGGCCAAGTCCCTCCGGATGATATCCGCGTTGCGAAATAGCTCCGGTGGCACGAAACTCAGGTCAGGCTGACAAATGTGGATGCACTGCTCGCAGGTATACTTCAGGGTATCTGCCATCTCGCGGAGCTTCCAAGACAAGAGTTGCGTAATTCGGTTCGGTTTTTACTTCGAACTTTAGAATTTTGTACAAGGAGCCGCCCTCGAAGATGAAATATCCGGGCTGATCGTTTCGGAAATCCGAGTAGTAACTATAGGAGGTTATGCCCCCAGGTGAAAGCGGCAACCAACGTTGGCTTACCTCGACATGAAGTAGCCCCCTGCAATGTTCAAAATCATCCGATTCTTGTGTTTTCACCAATCCAACTTCTGGCCTGATATTTCCGCGAGAAGAAAGTAGTCTTCCGGTGGTATTTTCCTTCTCATAATCAAACGCCGAGACATACCACCCTTTTAAGAGGCCAGCAGGCTCAGTAAGAATCCCGAACGCGTCAAGGACAGGCTTTGGCAAGAACTTCTTGTCAAAGAAAAGAACCTCGCTGTTATCTATGTAATTCTTCAGAGTTTCCGGTTCTTGCACGAGCACGCGTGCAAAATATTCAACCGAAGTGGAGTACACATTAGCGAACGGTGGCTCGCTCCTGCCAGTTTTCCAAAGCAACGATAGGTTTTTTAGTTCAACGAAACCGTCTTTACCCGTTCCCTCGAACAATGCGAGAATACTTTGCTCGGGTGATTGCGGGTTCTTTGAGAACCATACGGCCAGCGCCAGGGGAAAGTGAAGAGGTGGAGAGGGGTACACGCTCTTGAAATGCTCTATTAAATCTTCGAGTAGCGCACGCAGCATTCCCTCGTCGCCTTTAGAACGCAAGTTCAGCTGCGCCAGATTTGCCATAAAACTTTGTATAGGATAGCAAAATCTTTGCTGGACGTGGTCAAATTTGAACTGGGACATCTTCTTTGGAAGCCCAATCAGGGTCAAATCAACGCACTCAGAGGGATGGAGTGTTCGAAATGGACCGCTCGCCTAGGGCGAAACTAAAGCGAAAAATAATATTTGCTTTTTCTTCGCCTTCGTAGTATTTTCCTCCTCGTAGTTTTCAACAGGTGCTTCATGTTCCTCCTTTCGACCCTGGCGATTAGTTGTCCGGAACATGCTAGGCTCGAAAGCGAGTTCCTCGAAGCGCGCGACCGCATGCGGGGCCTGGTTCGGCTCCGGAAGCTCTCGCCCGCCGAGGAGCGGCAACTGGCGGTTCGCGTGGCCATGGCCATCGCCCGCTTGAAGGAGCATGTCGCCGAGCACCGTTGCGAACGCCAGGGCTGACTCTCTACCAAACGGCCCTGAAAAAGAAGGCCTAGCGGAATGATAAATCAAATGGTAATATTCCGGTTCCGCTATGTCCCGGGCCAAGGCTTTGCGTTGCAGTTGAATTTCCCTAATTTCCTCCACCGAGGTGTGTGATGACTGAAGAAAAAGAAAAATTGCTGGCAGCGGCGATATCGCAGATTGAAAAGGACCACGGCAAGGGCGCCATCATGCGCCTCGGCAGCCGCGACGTTCTGGTTCCCGTCAGTGTAATTCCCAGCGGGTGCCTCTCCATTGACGCCGCGCTGGGCGTCGGCGGCTTCCCCCGCGGACGCGTAATCGAAATATACGGCCCGGAATCGGGCGGTAAAACAACGATGACGTTGCACGTAATCGCCGAAGCGCAAAAGCTAGGCGGCCAGGCAGCGTTCATCGACGCGGAGCACGCGCTCGATCCCGTCTACGCGCGCAAGCTTGGCGTAGACGTGGACAATCTCCTGGTCTCGCAGCCGGACAACGGCGAACAGGCGTTGGAAATCGCCGAAACTCTGATTCGCTCCGGAGGCGTGGACATCGTCGTCGTAGACTCGGTCGCCGCGTTGGTCCCCAAAGCCGAACTCGAAGGCGATATGGGCGACCCACAAATGGGCCTGCAAGCTCGCCTGATGTCGCAAGCGCTCCGCAAACTCACCGGGATCGTCTCGAAGTCCAAGACCTGCCTCATCTTCATCAACCAGATTCGCGAAAAAATCGGCGTAATGTTCGGCAACCCGGAGACCACTACCGGCGGTCGCGCGCTGAAGTTCTACGCCTCGATGCGCATTGATATTCGCCGCATCCAGGCGATCAAAGAAGGCGATGTAGTAGTAGGTTCGCGTACGCGCGCCAAAGTGGTGAAGAACAAGGTCGCGGCGCCGTTCCGCGAAGCCGAATTCGACATCGTCTACGGCGAAGGCATCTCGCGCGAAGGCGACTTGATTGATCTCGGCGTAGACAAGGGCATCGTCGAAAAGAGCGGCACATGGCTCAGCTACGGCGGCGAGCGCATGGGCCAGGGTCGCGAAAACGCGCGCACCTTCCTGAAAGAAAACAAAGACGTCCGCGACAAACTCGAAAACGCGCTGCGCAAAAAGCTGGAAATCGTGATTCCCGGCAATCCAGCAAGCGCCACCAATCATGGGCCCAACGGCCATGCAGCGGCGCCAGTGCAAGCCGACAAGTCACCCGTAAAGGCCGCCGCCGCGGCTGCATCCGCATCCGACGCTAGCAGACCCAAACCCACGCGCTAGAGATGCAGTGGCGCGAACGCCATCGACGGCGTCAACTAAAGGCAAAGGCAATTGTAGGGGCACCGTATACCGTGCCCCTCTTTGTTTTCAGCGCGAGAGGTTGCATAGCAGCGCACCAGCTTAAGCTTCAGTGCGGCGCGTTGTAAGACGTTCCGATCGCGCACAGTTCCACGGCTAGGTTTTTCATTGCTGCATTATAGACGACGGAGGAACGCAGCCGTCGCAACGCCATCCTTCTCTCCGATCCGTCATCTCACCTGTCCTTCCGGGCAGCCGGCGCAACCCAAAAAAAGAAAGACTCGCTATACTTTTCCCTCCGTCCGCTCCCCTTATTCTCAGGAAGATGTTCTGGAGCAAATCTCCCGTCTAGCTCACGAAGATAGAAAGGATCCTCAATCATGAAAGCTTTCGCTTTAGTGTTCGCATTAGCTTTTGCCGCGTCGGCCGCTGCCAAGGAGCATGACGACTACCAGAAGGGAACGCTCGTCCGCATGGACTCTTCCTCCTGCGGCATGCAGGAAAAGGGATCAAAGACCCTGGCCGGCGAAATCCTGGGAACAGACGGGCAACACAAGCAGACTCAGGAAGTTCTCTGTCAGGAATACGTAATGGAAAGCGACCGCGTCGTTTATCGCATCCGTCCGAAAGACGACAAACATCCTGCCTTGCTGCCCATCGGGGAAACCGCCCAATTCCGGATTCACAAGGACAAATTTGTCCTCCGCGTGCCGGAAGCTGACGGCAAAGAGCGGGAATACATCGTCGTTTCCATGACGCCACGGCAGGACAAGGAAACTTCGACACAATCCGCTGCCAGGAACTAATCAATCATTCCAAGTACGCCGCGCGTCGCTCTTTCGCAGCCGCTTGCAAGCATGCAGGCGGCTGCGTTTTTTTTCGTCGAACATTTGTAGAATATGGACTTCCGGCCATTTTGTCTGTCACGATGGCCTTGCATTAGGATTTTCCGGAGCGGGGCACCGTGGCCGAACACAACGACGTCATACGCGAATCCTTCACAACACAGGCTCAGGCATTCGCGGCCAATCCTTGGGTTGCCGACGAAGCCCGCATCCGGAGGCTGGTCTCGGCCGCTCATCTCAGCGGGAACGAGCGAGTTCTCGACATTGCGACGGGCCCGGGATACATCGCGGAAGCATTCGCAGGCGCCGCCCGCGAAGTTATTGGCGTCGACCTGACGGACGCAATGCTTGCGATCGCGAAGCAGCGCACGCAGGAGCGCGGCATCTCCAATATTTCGTTCCGCGCTGCGGATGCGCAGAATCTCCCGTTTGAAAGTGGGGCGTTCGACGTTGTGGTATGCCGGCTCGCACTGCATCATTTGCAAAAGCCTCTCGTAGTTCTGCGCGAAACGGCGCGTGTTTGCCGCGCGGGCGGCAAGGTCGTGGTCGAAGACATTTACGCCAGCGAACATCCCGAACGCGCCGCGTATCAAGACCGCTGGGAAATTCTGCGCGATCCTTCGCACGTGCGCGCACTGCCTCTAAGCGAATTACTCCTACTGTTCCGCGGCGCGGGCCTCGAAACGGATTCGGTCACAACCGCCGACGATTTGACTCCGGAAGTGGAGCGCTGGCTAGCCACAACAAAGACGCCTCCGGAGCGAGCTGACGAGATCCGTCACCTACTTGATGAGGACCGTCTTAAGGACCTGAGCGGCACGCGGCCGTTTCAAGATGCGACAGGCAAACTTTTCTTCCACGCACGCACGGCGATCCTCACCGGGCGCAAGGTCAGCTGATTTCGACTGCCTGTCCCAACGGTCAGTCGTTGATAACAAAGCACATAGGGGCGTACTGGCCCACTCCGGCTATTGCGTACTATCCCCCCTGGAGGCCTACAATATGTCTCAACCTGAGAGAAGGTGTTTCTCTTGGGAACATACTGGGCTTACATCGTGCCGGTAAGTGGCATCAAATGAGTAAGCTCGGTTTGGTGCTTGGGGTGCAATCCACCCATATGTTCGTTGAAGTAAGCTCAGGGCAGAAGTCAATACCCTGGAAAGCCGATAAGTAATGTAGGTTGACCGTAGGGACAGGATGGGGTAAAAATTCAGCCCCAAACAGTTTCGGCGGGGGACTGGCAGAAAAAGGGTGATTGGGTGAAGAAAGCAGCAAAATCAGTTCTCGCAATTTTGATGACGGCGCTGTTCGCGGTTCCTGCTACCGCCGCGCCGGCAGGTACGACCGCTAGCGCGCGCTCGCGCAAGTATGCTTCACGTTACCGCGGTGTGCCTACGTTTGCCGATTCCTCGAGCGCCGATGATGGGACCTCGGATGATCCGATCGTGCGCGCGGCGGCTATCGAAGCGCTGGGCCGTTACAACGGTTCTGTCGTTGCCGTGGATCCGAACACGGGACGCATCCTGACGGTGGTCAATCAGAAGATTGCGTTTGGCGACGGCTACATTCCTTGCTCCACGATCAAGCCGACTATCGCGATTGCCGCGCTCGAAGAGAGCGTTATTACGCGCGACACCATGCTCAAAGTGAGCTACCGCAAATACATGAATTTGACCGACGCGATGGCGCACTCGAACAACGTATTTTTCGAGCAGCTTGGAACGCGCATGGGTTTTGATACGGTTTCGAAATATGCGCGGCTTCTGGGTCTTGGCGAGCTTGCCGGCTACAACCTGCCGGAAGAGCATCCTGGCGCTTTCCCGAGCGCGCCTCCGGCGCTTGGCGGCGTAGCGCGCATGTCCAGCTTTGGCGAGGGAATTCAGATTACGCCGTTGCAACTGGCGGCTCTGGCAGCGGCGTTTGCGAATGGCGGGACCCTCTACTACCTGCAATATCCGCGCACACAGGAAGAGAAAGACGCTTTCCAGCCGCGCGTGAAACGCGATTTGAATATTGCTTCGATTCTTCCGGAGATTCGCGAGGGTATGCTGGCGGCGGTGCTGTATGGCACGGGCAAGTCCAGCTACGACAAGGGCGGAGACGAAATGCCGCTCGGGAAGACGGGCACCTGCGACGATCACACCACGCCGTCGCACATCGGTTGGTTCGTGACGTATGCCGATGAAGCGCATCCGAAAATTGCGCTGGCTGTTCTGCTTCGCGGGAATACGCGCAGCGTCAAGGGTCCGATGGCGGCTGTCGTTGCGGGCCGCATTTATCGCAAGCTGCGCGAACAGAATTATTTCGCGGAATCCACAGCGCAAGCCAAGCTGGGCAAGTCGCTCGTCTCGGGCCGATAAGCCGACAACTTGCGTAATGATCAAGCGGGGCGAAGAGTCCTGAACGACTCGAGGCATTTCTTCGCGGTCTCCAACTCCGAGAAGCGGCTGCCTTCCTGTTCGATTAGGTAGTATTCCACTCCACCCACACTTTCCGCGGCTTCCAGGATGTCCTTCCATTTGGCGACGCCTTCGCCGAACAGAACCGAGTAGCCCTTGCCGGTTTCGGGCGACCATTCCTTGAGATGGAGAGAACGGATGCGTCCGGGGTTCGCGCGAATCCACGCTACGGGATCGGAACCGGCTTCGATGCACGTGCCCACGTCAAGTTGAAGCATTACCGAAGGCTTTGTGTTCTTGGCGAGGATTTCGATGGGGCGAACGTTATCGATCGGAGTGAATTCCGTTTGATGATTGTGATAGCCGGCCTTCAATCCTGATGGTTCGAGTTTTTCGGCGGCGAAGTTGAGGGAGTCTGCAACGTCTTTCCAGCCGTCCAGGCCTGGCTTGGCGTGCGAGCTAGCCATCACTATATATTTGCAGCCCAGGATCAGATTCATATCACGGGCTCGCGAGATTTTTTCCGGACCGAGATAAGAGCTGTCGTTGTGCGTGGAATAGCAGTGGATGCCGAGGTCATCCAGAAGTTTTCGCATGTCTTTGGTCTGGGCTTCGGTCCAGTCGAAATAGGGAGCGTAGAACTCGACGCATTGGTAGCCCATTGCTGCGACGGCTCGCACCGTCCCCGTGGGGTCTTGCTTCAGGGCGTTGCGAACGGAATAGAGTTCGAGGCCGACGGGAATGGAGCTTGCGGCTCGAACTGAAAAGGCTAGAGGGGCCATGGCCGACATGGCGATGAAGGAACGGCGGGACAAAGTGTTCGGAGTCATGGCTGCATCCTACCGGAGAATGGGTTTCGGAATCGGGGAAATTTCATCGGTTGCGATGTAGAGAAAGTGCCAGGAATATTACCGGTCTGGTCTGTCAGGGATGCTCCCGGTCCGTACCCGAACGAAGGGGGGCCCCTCCCCCCGGCTTTGTATAAGTGTTGATTCCACAGATAGTTAAGGTCCTTTTATTTGATACACTTTCACAAGTGTTCATTCTAAATGGCTTAAGTCGGTTTTGGTGCCACAAAACACGGCAAAACGCGGTGTTTTGGCTGCAAGTGTTCATTGTAAAGGAGTTAGGGACTCCGATTCAGTGCAGGGGTGTAGGCAGATAAAGGCGCCAGCAAGGTCCCCCGTCAGGAGCCGGGGGAAGCTGCCCACTGCATAGTTTTACCGAGAGAGAATATGCTAACGCGACTACTGGACTCGTCAAGAAAGCCAATGCGTTAGAAAAATGGGGTAGCGCCTCGGAATGTTGGGGGAACTGGCGCTGAGCGATCCGTTTTCGATAGAGGAGAAAACAAGATTGCTGAATGGGTGGAGGTGGGCTTTTGGTCGCATCGGTTTATTTCGCGTTTGCGTTGAATTTGAATTGAGACTAAAGAAATGGGTGGGTTAAGCTTCAAGGGCCGGTGCGCGATGCACGCTGAGGTCGAGTTTACTGGAGTTGGGCAGCGCGGTCATCCTCAGAAGGATGACCCTACCAGGCTGGCGCGGCGGCAGCCAATGCGAGTGGCTGGGGAGGATGAGTGAATCGTCGCTTTGCGATTGTTTTGGTTGTTGTTATTTGCTTTGGGGCTGGAGTGCTGGCGTATGTGTTTCGCTTGCGGCTCGCGGCTGCCGCGGAGCTTGAACAGCAGGTGAGGCTTGCGCAGCAGGATGCGGCGCGGATTCGCGCGGCGCTTGTCCTGCCGACGGAGAAGACCGTTGCCGCGAGAGAAAATTTTGCGGCGGCGCTGGAGAAATTTGGATTGAGCCACCAGGAGGCGGCCAATGCTACCGCCGCTGCGCAGCACGCGTTCAACCTGCGAGAGTTGCGAGCCGGGAATACGATCACGGTGGGACGTTCCGTGGATGGGGATTTGCGGGAGATTGATTACAAGATTGATCCCGACCGCATGCTGAAGATTTTGCCGGGCGAGAGCGGATTTACCGCGCAGGTCAAAGAGATTCCTTCAAAGATGGAAGTGGTGGCCGTTTCCGGGCAGCTGGATGATTCGCTGTTCAATGCCGTGGAGCAGGCCGGGGAATCGCCGGAAATTGCCATGCGGCTGGCGCAGATTTTCGGGTACGACATGGATTTTTATACCGATCCGCGCAAGGGCGATACGTTCCGGGTTGTGCTGGAGAAGAAGAAGTACGCGAACGGCAAGACGGCGGGATACGGAAAGATTTTCGCGGCGGAGTACGACAACGGCGGAAAGAAATACCAGGCGCTGCTGTTTCATGATGAGTTCGACAGGCCTGGATACTACACGGCGGATGGAAAGTCGCTGCAGAAGGCGTTTCTGCGGTCACCGCTGAAGTTTGCCGCGCCGGTCACTTCGCATTTCAGCACTGCGCGGTATCACCCGATTTTGAAGGTCGTGCGAGCGCATCTCGGAACGGACTACGGGGCGCCTGTGGGAACGCCGGTGCAGGCGATTGGAAGCGGGCGAGTGCTCTTCGCTGGGCTGAAGGGCGGCGAGGGGAACATGGTGCATATCTCGCATTCAGAAGGGTACGAGACAATGTACCTGCATTTGTCGAAGATGTATGTTCGGGCTGGGGAGCACGTGGAAATTGGGAAGACGATCGGGCTGGTGGGGAGCACAGGACTTTCGACCGGGCCGCATCTTGATTTTCGAATTTTGCAGAAGGGCCAGTACAAAAATTTCGAGAAGCTGGGGCTGCCGCCTTCCGATCCTGTCTCGAAGAAGCATTTGCCAGAGTTTAATGCCGTGCGGGAGCAGTGGCTTCCGCTGCTGAAAAAGCCGGAGTTGCTGCAGGCGGCTGTTCCTAATGTGAGGTAGGTGTCAGTTTCCGGTAAGCGCTTATTAGGCGCAAGCAATCTCTCGTATGTGGACGCGCTTTCAGGACCAAGCACCACTCGTAATATTCCTCGGCCTGATGTTCGCCTTGTTGACTGCGGCAGTCGCAGCTCATTTCTTTCTTTCTGCTAAGAAGGTGAACGAGTCAATGCGGAGGGCTGCTTCCTGGGTCGCAGCAGCGGTTTCGACAATCCTGGCATTAGCGGCCTCGATGGCCTTTGCTGTCCCCGCTCTGGACGATTTTCGTAATCCCCAAGTACCTTTCCGGGATGCATTGCTCGGTGTAACCATCGTGTGGGCAATCTCCCTCGGGGTATGGGTGATTGCCATGAGGTGCATAATCTCTGCTTTGCGGCGTTGAAAGCGCTCGGTAAGTCGGGTGGTCTCAATGGGTCGACGCAACACTTTCTTGAAGTCTACTCGCAGGAGTCTGAAAACCTAAAGTCTCTCGCGGGCGTTGATTTAAGCGCAGCGCCACTTTGTTCAGATCCGACTGGGAATAGTCGGTCAGGTCTGTTTTCTTCGGGAAGTATTGTCGTAAGAGCCCGTTTGTATTTTCGTTCGAGCCACGTTGCCAAGGGCTCTGCGGATCACAGAAGTAGACTTTCACATCCGTGGCCACCGTAAAGTTCTTGTGTTTCGCCATCTCCAGCCCCCGGTCCCACGTTAGCGAGCGCCGCAGGGTAGCGGGAAGTTTACGAACGTGTTTACTCAATGCCCCCACAACCTGCGCCGTATCTCTGCCGGGTATCTTGATCAGCATGACAAAGCGAGAATGACGTTCCACCAAGGTCGCAATGTGGCTGTTCCCTGAGCCGCGCAGGAGATCGCCCTCCCAGTGACCCGGAATAGCGCGGTCCTCCACTTCAGCGGGCCTTTCGCGGATCGAGATGGCATCAGGGATTTGACCGCGACCGTCTTTAAAGATACGAGAGTGCTGCGACCGGCGTATGCGGCGCTTGGAGCGCAGGTGCTCCAGAAGCTCCTTTTTCAGCGCTCCACGGGCTTGAATGAACAGGCTTCGGTAAATGGTTTCGTGGGACACACGCATGCTCTCATCGTCGGGATACAGGGTTTTCAGCCAGCCGGAAATCTGCTTCGGCGACCAATCCAGAATCAGTTTACTCGCAACGAGGTTCCGCAACTTCAGGTTGATGGAAAGAAGGCAACGCTTGGGCCGCAAGGCTGACTGCCAGGCTTCGTCGTCCGCTTGACTGGCTCGATACGCCGGACGGCCACCGTGCCGTGCGACCTCCCGGCTTACGGTCGATACCGCTCGCTGTAAACATCTGGCAATCTCACGGATCGACGAACCGGAAGCCAGTCCACGAGAGATTTCCTCGCGCTCACGCAGCGTGAGCGCGAGGAGCGCACGTCGCCGTACTGCCGGAGCAATCCCACCGTGACGCGACACCAGACAACGAATGGAGGAATGTTCTTTGCCAAAAGCGCGGCCGATCTCATGCAGCGTCTGTCCTGCTTTCCAACGACGCCACACGTCGATCTTCTGCTCCGCGGAAAGCCCAAACCGCTTCCCTCGCTTCATAAACACCACCTTTGAAAACAGCTTTATATCAGATGGTGTTGCATCGACCGTTTGAACCGGCACGCGTTACCGGAGACGTGAAGTAATACTTCACTTGGACGGTAACGGCGTTAATCAGGACTTGGGAATTTGGCGACGGGCGGGGAAATCTTTTTCCAAGATGATTTCGCCCATTTTTCTCGATAGCTTAAGCTCTAGGATCTAATCTGGCATCCCCAATGGAATCATTGCGGCAGAGCACTCGCCCAGGCGCTCGCAGTATCAAAAATCTGCTGCGTATACCAGATCTCCGAATCCATCATGCTTATGTCCGCGAACGCCTCATGTGCGCCTTCCTGGTCCTTAAAAATGGCAGCCGCGAAGCCGTAGCGATTTGCATTGAGGTTTGATGCTCCAAACAATCGCGTCAAGTTTTTATAGCCCTGTCTGTATTTCGGGTAGTCGATCTTCGGCAACTCTTGCATCGCCTCTTGGCAGTAGCAGGCGAATGAACTCATGATCTGGAAATACGTCATGGATGAACTGGGCTCGGGCAATTTGCCTGAGACGTCCTCCGCAAACTCCATCAGCTCCCCGGGCTCTCCGTACCACTGCGGCATGATGTAATTCGCATACGCCCGGTAGTAGTGATAAAAGTTTGGCTCGAACGCCACGGCCAGGTCGAATAGCTCGCGAAAACGCACTTTGTCCCAGCCTTCGTTATGAGCCACCATCAGCATCCCGTAGTACCAGGAAGGATCCTGCTCCTTCAGGCTGCTCGCCTCCAGAAGAATCTTCTTAGCTTGCGCGGTAAAACTCTTGTAATCGCCCCATTGTGAATCGGACAGTTTGTCGGCGTACTCCGTCCCCCGCGCAAAACTTGCAAAGTTCAGGTATCCATAGGCCAGCGCAAGGTGCGCTGTCGTGGAGTCGGGATACGCCGCCACCCATTTCTTCATCTTCGAAATCTGCAAGCCATAGTCCGCGTATGTTCGCTTCTTGCCGGTGACTGGCGTCGCGGCACCTTCGTAGAACGCGTACAATTTCCACACCGCCCCCAGGAGCCGGCCCTTCTCCGCTCGGTCTAGTTGCCCGATTTTTTCCAACTGAGGAAAGTCTTCTTGAGCCACCAGCTTGCCGATGCGCGCGCTGTAAACTTCATCGGCTTCATTTGGTTTTGTGACAGCCCCGGAAGCCAGCGCTCCTTTGTGGCCGCGCCCGTAGTCATGAATCGCCTTCATGACCGCGTTCATCTCTTTCTCTTCTGGCGTGGAAGCCGCTTCGCCGCGCGCGCAGCAACTTGCCATCAGCGCCAGGCCGGAAAGTACAAATAAGCAGGTAATTTTTGATGAGTTGTTAATGAGTTTGTGAAACATGCAGAGAGCATAAGGCCCCCCTCCACCCCACGATACTGTACGAAGGGGCCATTGTAACGTACTAGCAAACTAATTCTGTTGCGATCATGCTTGCTGTACATGCCGCCCTACAACGCTTCAACCTGCGTCCAGTGCTTGGTAAATCGGGTTACCGAACATCTTCTGTACCAGGACTTCAAGTTTCCGGTGACCGGCGTTTACCAGGCTCTAGGCCAGGGCGCCTGCTCGACGAAGCCTCCGGGGTAACTCGGCTGCGACTGTGTAGCTGATATTGTTGATATGCGTAGCCCATCCCCAGAAATAAGACGGCTAGCAATAGCCCGATTAGCGAATTGCTGATAAACGAATACACGATGGCCACAACTGCGCCGATTAAGCACAGCGAATCCAACCAAGTGGTTTTCGAATCCACAAAGCGATAACTGAGGAACGCCATTAACGCGAAAAGGGCGACCACCTCCAAAAAGTAAATTCTCGGAGCTTCCAGACTCGGTACCGATATGGTTCGTCCGATGGCGCCCATAATCGCGCCCCGCAAGACCATCAGGCAGCAAACTCCAAAGAACCATTTTGCCCAGCGCGGGGTTGTTACAAATGCAAGAATGCAGATAAGAAGAATCGCAGCTGCCCCTCCAACCACGCCTATTCGCGTGCCACTACGAGCGAGTAGCAATCCTTTGATCAACGTCAGAAGGATGATTAGCACTGCGACGACGCTAAGCGCGAGACGTAGGCCTGACCTAGTTTGTTCCCACAACCCACGATCGTCTGCCATGACTCTCCGTCCTGCTCAAATCTGACCGAGTACCAATTCAGCGACTAGCCTAATTCCAGGTAGCGGCTCGTTCGGCCAGGACCCACTCTCGGTAGCGTACCCCTTGCGCTCAGGACGTCTTGCATTTCCTTGCTCTGCGGTCACAAACCGTAAACCTCGTCACAGCGCCTGGTAAGTCTTACCGGGCATCTGCCGTACTAGGACTTCACTTTTCCGGTTACGCTGCCAGCTCAACCGGTCGGTGCAACACCTTCTAATCAGTTGATCCGACAATACTTTCCGTGGATGACCGATCCGCAGGGCTCTACTCAATCCAGACCTGGCCAGGGTAGTGTTTCGGTTGATTCATCGCCCGCGGACGATTTTAGCCTTTGAAACTCCGGCATTTGGACTTGGACCTTAGTGTTGCGTCGACCGGTTGAGCTCGCACGGCTTACCGGAAATGTTCGTACCGAGGCCAGTCCTTGCAAGGCGGCCTGGTGGTACCCTTGAACGCCACGACAGATGGCTTGTGGAGTCTTACCATGCTGGATGAAGGCGTGTGGGCAGAAGTCAAAATCGGCGGAGAGCATTTGCGATTGTTCTCGGAGCAAAGTCCGCTGGGAGTGCAGGCGTCTGTTTACAATGTCTCTGCCAAGAGTTGGATCGCACCCTCCGAGGCCGTAGACGACATCGAACAGGGAAAAGAAAGAGCAGCGGCCCACGCGCAGGCGTATCTCAGAAAGGCCGCCAACGTAGAACTGCCTCGATTGGAGTGGAAGAAGGCGCGGTCGGCTTGACTGGCCCTCCTGCTGGTACCCGCATCTCTGGTAAGCGCGTTAACGCGGGTCCCAGTCGAGAGCGTAGATTTCCTGGATGCTGGCGTCGCGGACGAGGAGCGTGGATTCGTCCGGGGCGAGGCCGCTCCAGTTTCCGAAGGCGCCGCCGGCTGCATGAAAGCCCTTGAGGCTGAAGAGGTGCTCGAGTTTGCCGTTGGAGATTTGCACGCGGAAGTAGCCCTGTTCTTTGTCAAGAGTGCCGTCAAAATACAAATAGCGCGAGTCGCGAGACCAGGTCGGATACGATGCGAAAATCCTGGCGAGTTCGGTCCACTTCTGAGTTGTGAAATCAAAGAGCATGAGCTTGAGAGAGTCGAGCGTGAGAGCAGCTACGTAGCGTCCGTTGGGAGACCAGCGCGGAGAAAACAGGCCATCGGACTCCGGGAGCTTTGTGGCGATGCGCGTTTTCAGATCGAGGGTGTAAATCGCTGAGCCCTGATTGTTGAGTGAATTCTGACCGAAGGCCAGGGATTTGCCGTCGGGGGACCAATTGGGGTCCGCCAGGTTGCTGGCGTTGCGATAGAGAAGCTCGGGCGCGCCGCCCTCGGCGGGCATTACGTAGATGTGCCAGGGCTCGGCCGGTGGATGGCCGAAAAAGGCGATTTGTTTGCCGTCGGGAGACCATCGAGGGAGATAGGCCTCCATCGGCGGGGAAACAAGTTGAAGTTTTTGAGAGCCGTCCACTTTGCTGCGCCAGAGAGTGCCATCGGTGCCGTCATTGTAGGCGACCCACTGGCCGTCACCGGAGAAGTCGAGTCCCAGAGCGGAGATTCCCGAGAGGTAAGGAACGAATTGGCCGGATTTCACGTCGTAGCGGACCAACTCACCGCGGGACTGCCGGCCTTGGGCAAAGAGCTTCTTACCGTCGCGGCTTGGGACGGGAGCGCTTACATTCATTGGCCCTGTGGTCAACGGGGCCGGTTCGCTTCGAGCGGAGAGAGAGAAACGACTGTGTTCACGCAGGGCCCAGAGGCTTGCGGTTCCGTCGCGGACGGCCTGGAACACGAAATACTTTCCGTCCGGCGTCCAGTTGCCGCAGCATTCGTTGGGCGTGGTGTTCCAGCCCGGAAGCAGGGGATGAAGATCGCTGCCGTCGGCTGAGGCTTGCCAGATCGAACGGAGATTGGTCTGCGGATCGCTTAGTGTGAAACGCAAAATCGAGCCGTCGGGAGACCAGCGTAGATCGTTGGGCGTTCCGGAGGTTGTCAGGAGCCGGTGTGGCTCACTGGCGTCGCTCTTCGCGAGGAATATCTCGTTACCTTTGGCGTAGGCGATGGTGTTGCGGTCAGGGGACCATGCGCCGGCATGGCCCTCGAGATTGCCTAATCTGCGCGCCGTGCCTCCAAGGACAGGCACTGCCCAGAGCTGGCCGTCGAGAGAAGTGCCTCGGGCGGTGTTCATTAAGAGCGTAGAGCCGTCGAGAGAGATGTCGAAAAGATTGGCAAAGCCGGTGTCTTCCAAGGAGGTGGCAATGGGGAAAATCTCGCTGCCATTCACGGAAGTTTGCGAAAGGGTGGATTGGCCCTCGATGAAGTATAGGCGTGAGCCATCGGTGACCAGGTCTGACTTGGGCAGATTGTTGTGCGTGAGCTGGATGGTGCGCAGGACGCGGGGCGGTGGCGCGTGGCGCAGAAGTACAAACGCGAGAACGGCAGCGATGAGGATGAGAGCGCCGGCTGCCACCGCTTCCACAGGGCGCCATTGCGGGCGCGTTGTGCGGTTCGCTTCCAGGACATTCGGTGGAACGGCGTCTGTCCCCGAGCGGCCTGCATCTGTTTCGCGTTTCAGGCGTTTCAGGTCAGCGCGAAGCTCGCCGGCGGTCTGGTAACGCAGCTCGATGTCTTTATCCAGCGCCTTGGCCAAAATGTTATCGAGAGCGGGGGGCGAATTCGAATTCACTCTGGATGCGGGAGTCGCGGGGCGATGGAGAATGCTGTCGTAAACCAAAGCAATCGCCGGGCCTGAGAAGGGGAGCACGCCCGCAGCCATTTCATAAAGCACGACTCCGAGGGAATACAAATCCGCGCGCGCATCCAGCTCTTCGCCGCGTGCCTGCTCGGGTGACATGTAAGCGACCGTACCAATGGACGTACCGGGGCTTGTGAGTTCCTGGTCCAGGACGCGCACGTGCGTGGGCGCGGAGGCTTCGCTGGCGGAATTTGTGGCAGGTTGGCGATACTCGGTGAGTTTCGCCAGGCCGAAATCCAGGATCTTCGCGGGGCCACGATCGACGAGGAAAA
Organism: Candidatus Acidiferrum sp.; assembly: GCA_035313865.1. Classification (GTDB taxonomy): domain Bacteria; phylum Acidobacteriota; class Terriglobia; order Acidiferrales; family UBA7541; genus Acidiferrum. The sequence goes on along the minus strand of DATFZY010000031.1, from coordinate 56,691 downwards.
TGTTGGCGGACTTGATGTCGCGGTGGACGATGCCCTTGGAGTGGGCCGCTTCGAGAGCATCGGCAAGCTGAATGCCGATGTCCAGGAGTTCGTGTGTTGGGATGGATTTTTTCGAGATGCGCTGCTTCAGCGTCTGGCCCTCGAGCAGCTCCATGGCGATGAACGGATGGCCTTCGAATTCTCCGATGTCGTAAACGGTGCAGATGTTTGGATGATTCAACGAGGAGGCGGTGCGGGCTTCGCGCCGGAATCGCTCGATCACACGAGGGTCCTGAGAAATGTCTTCGGGAAGGAATTTCAGCGCTACATACCGGCCCAGGCGCGTGTCCTCGGCCCTATAGACGACGCCCATACCTCCGCCGCCAATCGCTTCGAGGACGGTATAATGAGTGATTTTGCGACCGACAGTTGGAAAAGTATCAGCCACTCGGCGGTAAGTTTACTCCAGCGCCTGCATGTGGGCAAACGTGCTCGTGCAAATCTACTGGCTGGCCTAACCCCCGAGTCCCGAATCTGTGCCATCGCAGAGTCTTAATAAATGACGGGGAGTTTGGTGTAGTCGGCGGTGGCCTCGCAGGTGACGCGGAGGACGAGGAGCGTGCGGTCGTCGTGCGGATTGGTGCCGGGGCCGCTGTGATCGTCGGTCGCAGTGATGATTCTTTCTGACAGTTCATTCGCCGAAATACCTGGCGCGGATTCCGCCAGCAGCGCGTGCAATCGCTCGGAGCCGAATTCTTCTTGCGCGGAATTTTCCGATTCGAGAATGCCGTCGGAGGCGAAGAGAATTACGTCGCCGGGCAGAAGATCGATGGAAGTCTCTTCGTATTCGACAGTGGGGAACAGACCCAGCGGCACGCCCTCGATACGAATTTCCTCCGCTTTGCCATTGCGCACCAGCAAGGGATATGGACCGCCGGCGTTGGCCAGGGTGAGGCGGCAGTTGGGCGCGTCGTAGACGGCGAAAAGCATGGCGATGAAGCGGGCGTCGAGGCGCGCGCCGTACATGCGGCGGTTGAGCATTTCGAGCATGCTGGCTGGGTTGCAATTGCTGCTCACGACCAGCTCACGAAGCGTGCCAATGGCCAGGGAGCCATAGAGGGCTGCCGCAGTACCTTTGCCGGAGACATCGCCGAGCGCAAGAGCCAGCTTGCCCTCGCCGTAGGGAAGAAAATCGTAGAAGTCGCCGCCCAGCTCGCGCGCGGGGACATAGGCGGCGGCAAGATCGAGGCCGGGGACGCCGCGGGCGCCGTGAGGAAGAAGCTGGCGCTGGATTTCGCGGGCGGTGTTGAGATCGTCCTGGAGGCGGAGCTGATTTTCGCGGGCCTCTTCGTAGAGGCGGGCGTTTTCGAGCGCAACCGCGATATAAGAGCCCAGCTTTGTGAGCATGCGTTCGTTTTCGGCGGTAAAAGCCCGGGGCTGCATGCTTTCGAGGTCGAGAACGCCGATGAGGCGGTCCTGCAAAAGGAGAGGCACAACCAGCTCGGAACGCGTGTCCAGGCCGGTGTCGCAGCGGATATAGCGGGCGTCGGCGAGGACGTCGTCCACGCGAACGGAACGGCGTTCGGCGGCAGCGGTGCCGGTGAGGCCCTGGCGGAGAGGCAAGCGCATGAACGTCGGAATGGAGTCTTCGTAGCGCATGCCGAAAGCGCTTTCAAGAAGCTGCCGGGACTCGTTCCAAAGCATAACGCTGAAGACGTCATAGTTGACGAGACGCTTGACGCGCTGGGCGATGCGGCGGAGCAACTCTTCGCGGTCGAGGATGGAAGTAAGCTCGCGGCTGATATCGTAAAGCAGGCTGAGGGTTTTAGCCTGCTCGGGGAAGGCGGTCAGCAGGCTTTGAGGGACGGGGTCAACGTCGCCGAGAGTGGCGTAAGATGCGAATTTTGAGAAATCGTCCATTTTTGAAAAGCTCGGCAGAGCTGCTTTATTAGATGTAGCACAAACGAATTGGTTTCAGAAGCCTGAATAGGCAATTGGGCTAATGACTGGTGGTATCGCTCCCAGGGAGATTTGCTTGACGGGGATTGAACTCAAAACTACGCTATTTTGGACGGAGAGTTGGAGAATGCATGAATCCATCTCTAGGGCAAGGTGACACTACTCGCCCGTGCGCCTACTGCGGAAAGCCCGTGCCGACGCGGCTGACCCGATGTCCGTATTGCCGTGAGGAGGTTCCCGAGGTTCGTCTGGCGGCCCGCGTGGGCAAGAATGGTCGGCGGGAAATTCGGCGGGGACTGATATACATGCTTCTGGGCTCCGTGATTCATTACTTCGCCGGCGGTTATAGCGCGCTTCTCCCCTATCCACTGAATCCCCTTGTGACGACGTATTTGTCCCCGGTGGTGTTTCTGGGCGGGCTGGGGATGTGCCTGTACGGGGTATATCTACACATTCGATCGTAGCAGGGCAGGTTCTGGATATGCAGGCGGTTGCAAACGAGGCCCGTTCGGCTGAAAAAGACGCTCCTACCTGAATTTCAGTAAAACCCAATAAACCAAAATTTTAAAGAGTTCCCGAAGTTCGTCCGCCGGCGATTCAGTGTCTGCTGTCGGCTCGGGCGCGGACGGCAAGTTCTCGTGATTTGTCGCTTCGCTGAAGATGAGTGGGGAAGCAGGCGAGGGCAGGAAGGCTAGTTGCATTTTGGGGCTTAAGAGAGAACGGCAACACATGCGGATCCGGCGCAAATGCGTGGCGCTGCTGATGACGAGGATGGAGCGAATATCCGGATGGGCGTTCAACCATCGTGCAAGAGCTTCGATTTCGGTGAGAGTGCCAAACCGGCCGGGGGGGACGTGATCCACCTGGACCTCTTCAGCCTTGAAGAACGCTAGGTAGTGGCGCTGGGGAGCAGGCAGCTCTTGCGCCAGTTTCAGGAGATCCAGAGGAACCGGAAGATCCATTTTGGAGAAACGGCGAATTTCAAAGCGGCTCACGCTGAACAAGACGCCCGGCGCCAATCCCTGGCGAAAAAGCTCGAGAGCGTAGTCTTTGCGATGCACACGCCCTGCCGGGACGAAAATCAGGTCGGCTCTGCGCGGAGCATCGGCGGGCGAGAGCCATGCATGCAAGCCGGACACATGGTTTAAGGGGCGATTGGGAGTCATGCGGCAGACCTCACAATAACGCATCCCGAAGGGAATCTTGCTGCTCGAACTTGCGGAGGAAGATATTGCGCGATCCCTGATTGGCCTGTCCTAAGGGACAGAGTGACCGATTGGGGGAGTACTTGACCTGCCTCGCCTCGCTCCCGGCAGAACCGCATGGCCTACTGAGGGTGGGACCTACGCGGGTTCCACGAGTCGGGCCTGAGAGAGTGAACGGAGGGGCAAATGAAAAAGTTAGTTCTAGTGATGGCAGTGGCGACATTGAGCGTGACCTTTTATGCGGGAAGGGCTGCTGCGCAGGGGCCTGCGGGGGCGGGGGCTGGATCAGCGGCATCCGGAGGTTCCGGTAGTTCGGGCGGTGGACACTCGCTGAATCCCATCAAGTGGGTGAAGAAAGATTCGAAGAACGCCAGCGACGAGCTCGACGCGAAGGCCGAGCAGGACAAGAAACTGACGGCCAATTTGCAGGCGCAAGGCGTGCTCCCGGCAAATACGGACGTCAAGACAGCCTGCGAGACTTTCAACCGATTGGATGATTGCGTTGCGGCGCTGCACGTGAGCAAGAATCTGGGAGTGGATTTCAACTGCTTGAAGTCGAACCTGACCGGCGTGCAGACGGGCGCGGATATGTCCTCGTGCAAGGGCCCCGCGGGCGATAAGGCTATCAGCTTGAGCAAGGCTATCCACGCGATGAAGCCGGACGCGGATTCCAAAAACGAAGCGAAGAACGCCGAGAAACAAGCCAAGGACGATTTGAAGGCGGCGGGAGTTTAGTTGTTGGTTGCAAAGAGTAACTGAACAGGCTCGGGTTTTGGGTTAGAGCACGGGCAATGATTAAGAGGGCGGGTCAGCCGGAGAGAGCGGCTCCCGCCCTCTTCGTTTTTTGAGGCGTGGTCATTGCGGGAAGTTCAAGTGCCGGATGGAGGGCTCGGCTTGCTGAGCGCTTCCTGAACTTTCGGGGGAAGCGATTTGATGCGTTTGAGGTAGGCCGCGACGGTCCAGAGCTTTTCGTCGGAATCCCACTTGCCGTTGGCGAACATGCCGGTCCTGCGAATACCGTGCTTGGCGATCCAGAAAATTTGGGCTTCGGTGTAATCGGTTCCGGCGGTGGTGAGTTGCGGAATCGGGGGGAAGAGAGTGGTGCTTGATTCGTCGGGCTTGCCTGCGGCGCCGTGGCAGCCGGAGCATTCGTTGACGTAGATTTTTCCGCCGGCGATGAGGTGCTCGTCAGTGGGCGAGACCGGGTTGGGAAGTTCGGGCGCGCTGCGGCGCACCGAAGCGTGGACGGCAGAATTCATCAGAGAGCTTTCTAGGTTTGAGGGCGAGAGGTCGCCGCGAACTTCGGCGAAGCCCAGCTTTAGGTAAAGAAGTCCGCCGAGGACGACCACAGCTAGGGTGGTCAGGATTCCCAGGAAGAAGTTTTTCACGGCGAGCTCCTTGCGTTTTTGGCGCGGCCATTTCGGCAAGTCGGCGCGTCTGGAAAGCCAAGCTCGTTGCTTTCGGCCAGGATCAAAATTTGCACCACGGTCAGGCTTGTTTTTGTCCGAGCGTCTGGCGGCCTCCGAAGACCTTTTCATACCAGCCGCGCACGCTGAATTCGTTGAGGATCGTGACGTCTTCGCCGTTTGGTCCGAAGGCGTCGATGGATTGCTCGGAGTGGTCTGCGTATTGGGCTTCGCCGCCGTGCTGAACCATGGGCGAGCCGATGCGGGTGTTCACAAATTTTTGCACGGCGAGAACTCTTGCGCCGCGGCGGTGTGGCTGGCCCAGGAGCGTTTCAACTAGCGCAAGATTGCGGTGTGCCTGGGTGATGTCGATGATGTCATAGAGATCGTAGTCTCCATGGATGTAAGAATTTCCAAGTTTGAGGCAGCCGTAATGCTGCGACCTGGTATCCATGTCCACGGTGTAAACGGTGCCCATCAGCGGGCTCATTGCTTCCCAGGATTCCTTCGCTTTTTTGACTTTTGTGGGCTTAAAGCTTTTAGGATGGACGATGGGGCTGACGACCAGGCCGGCCAGCTTCAAGTTTGTTTTATCGAGGTCTGCTGTTTTGGCTTTGCAGTCGATGCGCTTGGGTATGTAGCCGGGCTTGCCGATGTATTTGAGAGAAGCAACGTTTGTGCGCCGGACCAGGATCCAGACTTGAAAATGGCTGGCAGCCTCGAGGAATACGAGCTTGTCTTGAGGGCGCATGGAAAACGAGTTGCTGGATCATAGTTCCTCGGATTGTTTCAGGCAAGGGGATTGGCGATTCGGCAGTGGGCTACTTCTAAAATTTCTTCCGCATCGGAAATTTAAGAAACGCAAACAATCCTGCGGTTATCGCTCCCGCTACCCCAATGGGGAACCCCAAAATTGCCAATGATGCACCCCCCGGCATTCCAGGGTCTCCGTGAATAATCTCGAAGAGGAACAGCGGCAGATAGAAACCTACAACAAATGCTACGGCGCCAAAAATGAGAGCAACCACAATGCGAAGCATGAAACGCAGATATTTCATTTACGCCGCTATTCCCACCCTCCGCTGCTCGTAGGCTTTCCCAGAGGACCACTAAATCTTGCACGCTCCACAGTCGATCAAAATGAAAATAGCCCACTACTGGCGATTCCCGTCAAGCATGCGCTTAGGCAAGACGCGAGAGCAGTGAATTGGGATTGCGGTTAGTGCGGTGGCGCGGACTTCGCCGGAGCTACTTCACTTCCCAAGTGTCGCCGGAGCGCAAGAGCTTTGCGAGATCGCCAGGGCCGCGCTTGGCTATAACGTCGTTGACCTGCTGGTTCATCACGTCTTCGTAGCGTGGGAGATCGTCCCAGTCGCGAAGCACGCCGATGGGCGTGGGGAAGCCGGGGCGAAGTTCCATGTGGGAGAGCAGGAAAGCGTAGAAGGGACGCGGGTGATGCGCGTCGTGAATGATCATGTCGGATTCGGTGACGCCGTTGCCGAGTTGGACGACTTCAATGTCGCCGTCGGGCTTGCGGCGGATGCCTTTGTCGCGGTTCTTGCCGAATACCAGCGGCTTGCCGTGCTCGAGTTGCATGATGTGCTCGCTGCGGGCGTCGCGCTCGGTGAGGTTGAACCAGGCGCCGTCGTTGAAGATGTTGCAGTTCTGCAGGATTTCTACGAAGGCGGAGCCTTTGTGGGCGGCGGCGTGCTTCAGCGTTTCTTTGAGGTGCTGCTGGAAGACGTCGACGGAGCGGGCGACGAAGGTGGCTTCCGCGCCGATGGCGAGGGAGATCGGATTGAACGGACGATCCAGCGAACCGAATGGCGTGGATTTGGCTTTTTTGCCGAGCTCGGAAGTCGGCGAATACTGCCCCTTGGTCAGACCGTAGATACGGTTGTTGAAGAGCAGAACTTTCAGGCCCACGTTGCGGCGCAGCATGTGAATGGTGTGATTGCCGCCGATGGAAAGTGCGTCGCCGTCGCCGGTGGCGACCCAGACTTCGAGGTCGGGGCGAATCGCCTTGATACCCGTGGCGACCGCCGGAGCGCGGCCGTGGATGGTGTGGAAGCCGAACGTGTTCATGTAATACGGAAAGCGGCTGGAGCAGCCGATGCCGGAGACCACCACGAAATTTTCGCGCTTGATGCCGAGTTCAGGAAAAACAGATTGCACGGCGGAAAGAATCGCGTAGTCGCCGCAGCCGGGGCACCAGCGGACTTCCTGGTCGGTCTGAAAATCTTTCTTGGTGAGAGGCGTGATTGGCGGCAATGTCGCGGTGCTCATAGGGAACTCTCTCCAAGAATTTCTTCGATCTTTTGCTCGACTTCGACTTGTTTGAACGGGCGGCCTTGAATTTTGTTGAGGCCGATGGCGTCCACCAGATATTTGGCGCGCAAGACCCAGAGCAACTGGCCCATGTTTAGCTCGGGCACAAGGACTGTCTTGTAGCGCTTGAGCACTTCGCCGAGATTCGCCGGCAGCGGGTTGAGGTAGCGCAGGTGGACGTGGCCGATTTTGCGGCCTTCCGCGCGCTGCGCTTTCAACGCGGCGGTGATGGCGCCATGCGTCGAGCCCCAGGCGACGATGAGCAGGTCGCCTTCCGCGTCGCCGACGGGAACGACGTCGGGGATCTCCTGGACGATGGACGCGACTTTCGCCGCGCGAATGCGAACCATGTTTTCGTGATTGAGCGGCTCGTAGTTGATGTTGCCGGTCACGTCCTGCTTTTCGAGGCCGCCGACGCGGTGCTCGAGTCCCGGCGTGCCGGGAACGGCCCAGGGGCGCGCGAGCGTTTCGGGATCGCGTTTGTAGGGCAAGTAGCCGTTCGGGCCGTTGATTTCGGTTGCAAACTTTACGGGGAACGCCGGAATCTCATCGACGTTCGGAATCTTCCACGGCTCGGCGCCGTTGGCGAGATAGCCGTCCGAAAGAATAATCACGGGCACCATGTATTTAATGGCGATGCGGCTGGCTTCAAGAGCGGCCCAGAAGCAATCGCTGGGCGTGGCGGCGGCGATGATGGGAATGGGCGCTTCGGAGTTGCGTCCGAAGAGCGCTTGCAGCAAATCGGCCTGCTCGGTTTTTGTCGGGAGGCCGGTTGACGGGCCTCCACGCTGAATGTCGCAAATGACCAGCGGGATTTCCACGGCGACCGCGAGGCCCAGCGCTTCTGTTTTCAGTGCCATGCCCGGGCCTGATGTCGTGGTGATGGCCAGGGCGCCTGCGTAAGCCGCGCCGATGGCGCTGGTGATGGCGGCGATTTCGTCTTCGGCTTGAAACGTCATCACGCCGAAATCCTTGTATTGCGAAAGCTCGTGAAGAATGTCCGATGCAGGTGTAATGGGATAGCTGCCCTGAAAAAGCCGCAGGCCGGATTTCTGCGAAGCGGTAACAAAGCCGAGCGCCAGCGCCTGGTTTCCGCTTAAGTTGCGATAGAAGCCGGGCGCGAGTTGCGCAGGCGGAATTTCGTAGCTGATTTGAAACGCTTCCGTGGCTTCGCAGTAGGAATAGCCGGCCTTCATGGCCAGCTTGTTCGCTTCGACGAGCAGTGGCTTGTTCTTGAATTTTGTGTCGATCCAGCGAACCGTCGGCTCCATCGAGCGGTTGTAAAGCCAGTAGCACATGCCCAGCGCGAAAAAGTTTTTGCAGCGGCTGATGGATTTGGCGTCAATGCCGAGATGTTCCAGCGCGACTTTTGTCAGGCGCTCCAACTCCACGGAGAACAAACGGAATTTATCGAGCGAATGATCCTCGAGAGGATTTGTCTTTGACTGCGCTTTGCGCAAGTCGTTTTCCGTGAAAGCATCCGAATTTACGATGAGGATGCCGTTGGGCTTGAGGTCGGCGACGTTCATCTTAAGCGCCGCCGGGTTCATGGCGATCAGCACATCCACGGAATCGCCGGGCGTATAAACATCGCTCGAAGAAAAATGGAGCTGGTAGCCGCTGACGCCGGGGAGCGTTCCCGCAGGAGCGCGAATTTCCGCGGGAAAGTCCGGAAACGTAGCGATATCGTTGCCGTAAAGCGCGACGGTGTTCGTGAACTGGCTGCCGGTAATCTGCATGCCGTCGCCGGAATCGCCGGCGAAGCGGATGACCGCGCGGTCGATGACCTCGCGCTTGTGCTTTACCGGCGGCGTTTCAATCAAAGTTGACATAGTGGCCAAGGCTCCGCTGTTGATGAACTCCCCTACGATTTTCCCCGAGGGAGTGTGGCTCGAAATGTTAGATGGGCGGCGCGGAGAGCAGGTTGGATGCTGAGTCCGGCCGCCCGGAGCCGACAGGAAAAGAATACCATACCGGCCCACGCGTAGCGGGGAGAGAGTCCGCTGCGCACGAATGTGTCGTTAAAGAAAAGACGCGCGCGAGCGGAAAGAGGTTACGCCGTTCACCAAAATTTTAGGCTTGAGCAGCTTCTTCGGCCGCTTCCAGGAATCGGGAACGCTGGAAAAGTAGAAGGGCGACAAACGCAGCACACAGAATCAAGCCGAAAATCATGCTGCCACGAAGGTAATTATCAGAAAGGAAGATATTCCCGAACGGGGAGGCGGGATATTGCGCCATCATTTCCTGCATCGCCGCGCGCATGGCCGGTGCAACGGCCGGACTGAAAATTGTCAGCAGAAGATTGACCAGGCCAAAACATTGCAGCACCAACCCGGTGTAAAAAGCCCAGGGCTTTAGTTTGAGCACCCCAAATCCTGCGACGCCAGTGATCACGCCAAATATCCCCAGGAAAAGCTTCGGCGAACTGCCGGACAAAACATGTCCGAATAAGAGCAGAGGAAAGGAAACCGGCATCGGAAGTATCAGGAACAGCAGCGTACAGACTGAGGAGAAGATGAGAAAAACCGAGAATATCGCCAGCGGAAGCGGGCACGCGGGCTTTGGCTTCTGAGGCGCCCGCACCGAGAGTGCGGGCTGCGGAAAACCAGAGGCGTCCATCCCGGACACGAATACCCCGGGATTTGTAAATGCAGTGGCAACGCGTTTGCGCGTGAACAGAACAATCCACCAAATTCCCACGCCGGCAGGCACGCCGTAGAAAATACTCAGGAATATCTTCATAAACTGCATCATCTTGGCCGCGTCGGCGGGGTTTACGTTTGGCAACTGGTTTTGAATGGCGCTGAAAAGGAAGAGTGTGAACGCCAGCGAGCCGATGCAGACGAGAGTCATGAATCCCGCCCACACCAGAATGGAGATGCGAGCCCAATTGCGGCGGCGGATGACTCCGACTCCCACAAAAATTCCGAACAGGCAGATCGCCATGGTGAACAGCATAAAAACCGCCGACATGGCGCGTACGGCCGGAGGCACAGGCGCCGTGTGGTGCCCGCTTTGGACGCCGGGAAGGAAAAGTGTGGATACTGCGGCCAGAAGACTTCCGAGAACGCCGAACATGCCGAAAATAATGGCGACAACTCCGGCAGCGGTGACGGCGGGAAGGGATTCTTTCTTGAGGAGCATTTCCATTACTCTCATTTTCCCAACTGGCGCTCGATCGTGTCTATTGTTTCCGGATATATCAGTTCCAGAAGTGTCGCGGTTTAGACGCAAAGGTAACGCGAAAGCGATTTGCCGCTTGACGTTCGCTTTCTTTTCGCCTAAAGTTGCTGTGGAAAACCCGAATTCACGGAGGCGCGCCATGGCCCTGACAAAACGGCAAAAAGAAGTGCTCGATTACTTGGTCTCCTTCGACAACAAGCACGGGTACGCCCCAAGCTTTGAAGAAATCGGCAAGGGTCTGAAGCTGACGTCGTTGGCGACGGTGCACAAGCACATCACCACGCTGGAAAAGAAAGGTTTTATCCGCCGCGGCTACAACCAGAGCCGCTCGATCGAGATTTTGCAATTGCCGAAGCCGGTGAAGGATCAGATCAGCGACCGCAGGATTCAGGAGCTGCCGCTGGTGGGGCGCATTGCCGCCGGCCGGCCTCTCGAAGCGGTGGAAGAGCGCGAGACGCTGTCGCTCGGCGATTTTGCGCGCGGTGGAAATTCGTTTGTATTGCAGGTGAAAGGCAGCTCCATGATCGAAGACCACATCATGGATGGCGATTACGTCGTCTGCGAGCAGACGCAGGTCGCGAACGCGGGCGACATTGTGGTGGCCCTGATTGGCGGGGAAGAAGCGACACTCAAGCGTTTTTACCGCGAAGGAGCAGGAAAAATCAGGCTGCAGCCGGCGAATTCCGAGATGCCTCCTATCATGGTCGCTGCCAATGACGTCAAGATTCAGGGGCGCGTGATTGGCGTCCTCAGAAAATACTAGATTCCCGCGCTCGCATCGTCATCTACGGAGAACACCTGGTACAAAGCCGTAAGGATGCTTCTACCGCGGATCCGGCCCTACCCGAATCGGCCCATCTCTAATTCCACTCCTATCCTTCTTCTACAGACAGGCCCTCCTCTTGCGGCGCTCGCAAGCACGCTTTTGAATTTCCAGCTAATATGTGAATTCCTTGCTACTTAGCAGCAAGGCTGGACATCATAAGTATGGGCAGGAACGAATCTTGTCGCTGCCGAAAAGGAAAATGCTGAATTGCCATCCAAGCGCGAAAACATATTAATCGTCGAGCCGGACGAAACCCTGCGGCAGCAACTACTCGAGGTCTTGCGTTCCGCGGGTTATGAAGCCTCTTCCGCTCCCACACCGGAAGACGGATTCCGCGTCGTGCAGACCGGTAGCGTGGACATCTTCCTGCTCGCCGCCGATCTTGCCGATGTGCTCTGCTGCAACTCCCTTTCCGAAATCAAGGGACTCGGCTCTACTTCCAACACCCGCGTCATACTTTTTGCGCGAGGCGGCGGCGCCGAGCGTGCCCGCGGCCTCGATCTCGGCGCTGATGATGTGCTCACGCCTCCCTGGGAGCCGGCGGAACTGCTAGCCCGCCTCCGCTTGCAGTTGCGGGAGAAGCACGCGCTCCAAGAATTACAGCAGAAAACCCGCATCGCCGAAGAGGGCCAGGAAATCGCGCACAACGCGTTTCAAGCTATCGCCGTAACGGAGAAAATGACGCGCGACGCCTTTTCCATTGGCCGTGCGCTGAAGATTGGGGTTTCCGCGCTCATCGCCGTTGCTGCGGTGATCTCCATCATTTTTCTGCTGTTCACGCGCCGCGCCGACAAAGAGACTCGCCGCGCCTATTCCGTGATCGCGCAGCTCGAACACGGCGTGCGCACCGAAGAAGCGCTGGTCGCCGAAACCCGGAAAGCGCGCGAGCAGCTTCAGCAATCGGACGTCACCGAGCAGAAGCGCCAGCTTCAACAACAGTCTGACGATCTTCGACAGAAAATCTCCGGTGCTGACTCCAGCGAAGTCGCGGCGCTGCGTAAACAGCTGGACGACACGACCAGCCGCCTGAAAAAAGTCGAGACGCAATCCGATGCCGCGGAAGGCGTCATTCGCGTCAACGCTTCGAGCGTCTGCCTCCTCCATATCTCGGTTGCCCTGCTTGATAAGGATTCGCGCCGCCCGTTGCGTTATGGCGCGATCAATCCCGACGGCGAGCCGCTGAAGGACAGCGACGGCAACGTTGTCTACACGCTCGAAGGGCGCGCCCCGGAAGTTCGCGAGGATTTTTTTGGCACGGGCTTCATCGTCGCGGACAACGCCGTCCTGACCAACCATCACGTCGCACAGCCCTGGTGGGAGAACGAGGAGATGAGCGCCGTCATACAGCAGGGGTTGCAGCCGACGATTGCGGAAATGACCGCCTACTTTCCCGATGCAACGGCGGGCGTTCCACTGAGCGTCTCGCAAATCTCGGACCAGGCCGATCTCGCGCTGCTTCGAGGTGATTTTTCCGCGCTGAAGCGGCCAATTCTGAAACTCGATGGCCGCAAAGAAGCTGCCGTGAGCGGACAGCCATTGATTTCGTTGGGGTACGCAACGGGCATCAGCGCGATCCTCGCGCGCGCCGGCGAAGACGCGGTGAAGGACATCGTCAAGAGCTCCGGCGGCGATGCAAGACGAATTGTCGAGGCACTTCAGCAGCGTAAACTCATTCGGCCTCTCGTGACCCAGGGCCACATAGGCGACGTCCTGTCCGATAAAATTGTTTACGACGCGCAGACCACTTCGGGTAGCTCCGGCGGACCGCTGATTAATCGCGACGGCCAGGTGATTGGCGTGACGTTTGCCGTGGTGAAAGGATTTGGCGGCTCCAACTTCGGCGTCCCCATTCGCTATGCGCAGCCGCTGCTCAAGCCCTGAGGCAGTGCGCGTTCAAAGGTGACGCTAAAAATTCTGCAATCCCAGCCTGCATCGACAAAATCATGAGTAGAACGATTCGCAGCCTGCGTGCACTGTTCGTTTGCATTCTGGCCTCCACGCTCATTTGCCCCATTCCATCCAGGGCTTACGCCGTGCTCGCTCACGAGGCCATCATTGACGCGGTGTGGGAAACGCACATCAAGCCGCTCTTACTGGCGCGGTTCCCCGGCTCGACGGAAGACCAGTTGAGCGAAGCGCAAGCTTATGCCTACGGCGGCTCCATCATTCAGGACATGGGTTACTACCCGTATGGCAGTTATTTTTTCAGCGAGCTGACGCACTACGTGCGCAGCGGCGATTTTGTGCAAGCCCTGCTGCGGGATGCCGAGGATCTGGACGAATACGCCTTTGCCGTTGGCGCGTTGGCGCATTATGCCGCAGACAACGAGGGACATCGCATCGCAACCAACCACGCTGTGCCGCTCCTTTATCCGGGCTTGCGGAAAAAATACGGGGACAGCGTTTCGTACGAGCAGGATCCGCTCGCCCACACCAAGACGGAATTCGGTTTCGACGTGCTCGAGGTAGCGAGCGAAAGCTACGCGCCCGACGGTTATCACGACCTGATCGGCTTCGAAGTCTCTCAGGAATTGCTCGATCGCGCTTTCGCGGAGACCTACGGGCTCCAGCTAAAAGACGTTCTTGTAAACGAAGAAAAGGCGCTCAATTCTTATCGCCATGCCGTCAGCAAGACCATTCCGACGGCTACGAAGGTTGCATGGAGCCTGAAGAAGAATGAAATTCAGGCCGAGGAGCCCGGAATCACCAAGAAAAAGTTTCGCTACAATCTTTCTAGGTCCAATTACGATCGGGAGTGGGGCAGGAATTATCAGAAACCCACAGTGTTTCAACGATTCCTCGCTTTTCTCTACAAGCTCATTCCTAAATTCGGGCCGCTGAAGGTTCTCGAGTTCAGGACGCCCACGCCCGAGGCTCAGCAGATGTTCCGCGCCAGCTTTAATTCCTCCCTCGACGAGTATCGAAGGCTGATCGGCGACCTTAGGAGCGGTCAGTTCCATTTGGTGAACGACAATATTGATATTGGCGAAACGACCGGGCCGGGCAAGTACGCCTTAAACGATGACGCCCACGCCAAATTGCTGGATAAGCTCGCGCAACAGAAATTTGCAGGTATTTCGCCGGGGGTAAAGGAAGAACTGTTGGACTTCTACTCCGATCCGGATGCGGCGTATGCCACGAAGCGCGACGCCAAAGCTTGGGCCACTGTGCAGTCCGAACTTGTTTTGCTGAAAAATGCCGCGCCGGCGGCGAATGCGGGCGCGGCTCCTGCTATTCCCTAAATTCGAGTCCATCCGCTACATCGATTTTCTTTGTTCCGCAAATCGAAAAAAGTGCTCCAGCGCCGCTGCGCTCGCGTGAAACAATGCAAGGTTTCGAGTACCCTTCTTGTCGGCGCAGGAATGAAGAAGAACAAACCCATTCGAAAACTGCTGGCTGCCAATCGCAGTGAGATTGCTATCCGGATTTTTCGTGCGGCGAACGAGCTCGGCCTTCGAACGGTCGGCATCTATTCCCACGAAGACCGCCTCGCTCTGCACCGCTTCAAGGCGGATGAGGCCTATCAGGTTGGCGTCGGCAAAGGTCCGGTCGTCGCGTATCTCGATATCCCCGGCATCGTTGCACTCGCCAAAGAAAAGGGCGTTGACGCGATTCATCCGGGTTACGGTTTTCTCTCTGAAAATCCTGCTTTGGCGCGCGCGTGCCAGCAAGCGGGCATTGCCTTCATTGGTCCGACCCCGGAGCTTCTCGAACTCCTCGGCGACAAAACCGCCGCACGAGGTTTGGCTATTTCGGCTGGCGTGCCGGTTCTTCCCGGTACGCAGGACTCAATTAAGTCTCCTGGCGAGGCGCGGAAATTCGCCGCGGAGATTGGCTACCCCGTGATTGTGAAAGCCGCAATGGGCGGCGGCGGCCGCGGCATGCGCGTGGTGCGCAACGAGGCCGAACTTGAGCAGCGGCTCGAAGAAGCGCAAGGCGAAGCAAAGTCGGCCTTTGGCGACGCGAGTGTTTTTCTGGAAAAATACTTGCCTCGTGCGCGTCACTTGGAAGTCCAGATTCTCGCCGACCATCACGGCAATCTGCTGCACCTCTACGAGCGCGATTGTTCCGTGCAAAGGCGCCACCAGAAAGTCGTCGAAGTAGCGCCCGCCGCAAATTTGCCTGCAAGCGTGCGCGCAGAATTGTGCGACGCCGCGGTTCGGCTGGCCCGCAAGGCCCACTATCGCAATGCGGGCACGGTCGAGTTTCTCTACGACGTGGACGCGCAGAATTGGTACTTCATCGAAGTGAACCCGCGCATCCAGGTCGAACACACAGTCACTGAAATGGTCACGGGCATCGACCTGGTCCGTTCGCAGATACTAGTCGCGCAAGGCCACAAGCTGCATGAGGAGCCGCTTGCTCTGCCGCCGCAGGAGAGCATTCCGCTCTACGGCGCCGCCCTTCAGTGCCGCGTGACCACCGAAGATCCAGAAAAGAATTTCGCGCCCGACTACGGCAAGCTCACGACGTATCGTTCGCCCGCCGGATTTGGAATTCGTCTCGATGGCGGCACTGCTTACGCCGGTGCGGTGCTCGCGGCATACTACGATTCGCTTCTCGTAAAAGTCACCGCGTGGGGAACGAAGCTTCCCGAAGCCTGCCAGCGGATGGATCGCGCACTACGTGAATTCCGCATTCGCGGCGTCAAGACCAACATTCCGTTCCTCGAAAATGTCGTCAACCACCCGCGTTTCCGCGCAGGAGAAGTGACCACCTCATTCCTCGACGAATCGCCCGAACTGTTCCGCTTGCCAAGCCGCGGCGATCGCGCGACGAAGCTGCTCTCCTATCTAGGCGACGTCATCCTCAACGGAAATCCGGAAGTAAAAGGCAAGGCGATTCCCAAAGACCCCGAAAAACCAGTGTTTCCAGTGGTTCCCGGGATCGAACCGCCGCCCGGAACACGCCAACTATTGCAAAAACTGGGGCCGAAAAAATTTGCCGCCTGGGCGCGAAAAGAAAAGCCTCTGCTCATCACGGACACGACTTTTCGCGATGCCCACCAGTCGCTGATGGCCACGCGCGTCCGCACCCATGACCTGCTGGCCACGGCCACCGCCGTTGCGCAACGCCTCCCCAATCTGTTTAGCCTCGAAATGTGGGGCGGCGCGACGTTCGACACCGCCATGCGCTTTCTTCACGAAGACCCATGGCAACGCCTTCGCGAACTCCGCGCTCTCGTTCCCAACATCTGCTTTCAAATGCTGCTTCGCGGCGCGAACGCGGTCGGCTACACCTCGTATCCGGACCATGTGATCGTCGAATTCGTCCGTGAATCCCACGCCCAGGGCATCGATATTTTCCGCGTGTTCGATTCGCTGAACTCCATCGAAAACATGCGCGTTTCCATCGACGCTGTTTTGGAAACGGGCGGCGTCTGCGAACCCGCGATCTGCTACACCGGCGATATTTTCGACGAATCTCGTCCGAAATATTCGCTGAAATACTACGTAACGATGGCCAAGCAGCTCGAAAGGCTTGGCGCGCATTTCCTCGCCATCAAAGACATGGCCGGCCTCTGCAGGCCTTACGCCGCGCACGAACTGGTGAAAACTCTCCGCGAAGAGATCGGCATCCCCGTGCATTTTCACACGCACGACACGAGCGGCATCAATTCCGCCTCCATCTTGAAAGCCGCCGACGCGGGCGCGGATGTCGCCGACGCGGCAATCGCCGCCATGAGCGGCGGCACCAGCCAGCCTAATCTCAATTCCATCGTCGAAGCCCTTCGCCACACGCCGCGCGACACAGGCCTCGACATCGAAGCGCTCAACGAATGCTCCGACTATTGGGAGACGATTCGCACCTATTATTTGCCCTTTGATTCCGGCCCGAAGGCCGGCTCGGCCCGCCTCTATCAACACGAAATTCCTGGCGGCCAGTACACCAATCTCCGCGAACAAGCCGCCGCCATGGGCCTGGGACACCGCTGGCGCGAGGTGGAAAAAACCTACGCCGAAGTGAACCAACTCTTCGGCGACATCGTAAAAGTGACGCCTTCCAGCAAAGTCGTCGGAGACATGACGCTCTTTCTGATGGCTAACGAGCTGCACCCAGCCGATCTCCTCAAGCTGGACGAAAAGCACGACCTCTCTCTGCCAAACTCCGTCGTCGAAATGTTCTCGGGCGTTCTCGGCGTGCCGCCCGGTGGCTGGCCGCGCAAATTGCAGAAAATAATCCTCCGCGGCGCCGCACCACTAAAAGGCCGGCCCGGCGCAAGCCTTGAAGCCGTCGATCTCAAAGCTGAAGCCGCCACTCTCGAAAAAAAGTTAGGCCATCCCGTGCGCCGCGACGACCTTTTGAGCTATCTTCTTTATCCGGACGTTTTCGTGAAGTACGACAAGTTCCGTCAGACGTACGCGGACGTCAGCGTCCTCCCGACTCTCGCCTTTTACTATGGCCTGAGTTCCGGCGAAGAAATTACAATTGAAATTGAGCCGGGGAAGTCGCTCATTCTGAAATTTCTGACAGCCAGTGATCCGCACCCGGATGGAACGCGTACTCTATTCTTTGAACTGAACGGCCAGCCTCGCGAGGTGAACGTGCGCGACCGCGCATTGCGTGTCGTGGAACGCGCGCATCCGAAGGCTGACCCGGCCGATCCGGGGCAAGTTGCCGCCCCCACCGCCGGTGTCATCAGCGGCATAGCTGTGCAAGCGAATCACCCAGTGGAACGCGGAGCCAAACTCTTGACGCTCGAAGCCATGAAAATGCAATCCAATATATACGCGCCAATTACCGGCCGCGTCGTGAAACTTCTCGTCGCGCCAGGCCAGCACGTGGAAGCAAAAGATCTGCTGGTGACCATCGCCCCGTGAGCAGTCCAGACCTCCGCAAACATCCAGGTTTCCGCTCGCGCTTCCTGCGCAACGAGCGCGACCTCGTCGTCTATCTTCCGCCCGGCTATGACCAGATGTACGGGCGGACTTTTCCCGTCTTGTATCTGCACGATGGACAAAACCTCTTCGACGGCGCCACTTCCTACATTCCCGGCATGGACTGGCACGTCGGCCAAACCGCCGACCAATGCATCACCGCCGGTCGCGTCGAGCCGCTCATCATCGTCGGCATTTACAACACCGGCAAGGCACGCATCCGCGAGTACACTCCGACGCGCGTCCCGAAACTCGGCGGCGGCCGCGCGGACCGCTACGCAAAATTCCTGATCGAAGAACTGAAGCCCTTCATGGAGCGCGAGTACCGCACGCTCCCCGGGCCCGAATACACCGGCATCGGCGGTTCCTCGCTCGGCGGCCTGGTCTCTCTCTACCTCGGCCTCAAGCTTCCGCACGTTTTCGGAAAACTTGCCGCTCTCTCTCCATCGGTATGGTGGAATCAGCGCGTGATGCTCCGCTTCGCCGCGGCCGCGCAAGTCTACACGCGTCCGCGCATCTGGCTCGACATTGGCACGCGCGAAGGCCCGCGTATCGTCCAGGACGTCGAGCAATTTCGCGACGTCCTCCTCCAAAAAGGCTGGCAGCTCGACAACGACCTGCACTACCAGCGCGTCGAAGGGGCCGAGCACAACGAAGCCGCCTGGGCCCAGCGCGTCGCTCCTTTTCTGCAATTTTTATATCCGGTCCGGTAGGCCGTGCGCAGTATAATCCGCACCTATTGAGCGGCCGTGGTTGCCGTCCTCGCGCCACGCCGCTCGCGATTCAGGGGTCACCGATGCCAGAGAGCCGTCCTCTCACCATTCTCTGTGTCACCTCTTACGAAAAGGGGCAGGAGTTTATCCGCACCTGCAAAGCGATCGGCTGCCGCGTGCTGCTCTTGACCGTGGAAAAACTTCGCAACGCCGATTGGCCGCGCGAATCCATCGATGAATTTTTCTACACGCCGGAAGAACTCCCGGTACTCGACCTCATCAACGCTGTAAGTTTCGCCGCTAGGTCGCAGCCCATCGACCGCATCGTGGCGCTCGACGAATTTGACATGGAAAACGTCTCCGCCCTCCGCGAGCATCTCCGCATCCCCGGCATGGGCCTGACCACCGTCCGCTACTTCCGCGACAAACTCGCCATGCGCGCCCGCGCAAAAGAAGTCGGCATCGCCGTCCCCGAGTTTGTCCACGTCCTCAATTACGACAATTTGCGCAAATTCATGGCTCGCGTTCCCGCGCCTTGGCTGCTGAAGCCGCGCTCGCAAGCCTCCGGCATCGGCATGAAGAAGATTCACGCCCAGCAGGAACTCTGGCCCTGGCTCGATGAACTCGGCGACAAGCAATCTCATTATTTGCTCGAGCAATTCGTTCCTGGCAGCGTGTACCACGTGGACAGCGTCGCTTCCGAGCGCGAAATCGTCTTTGCCGAACCCCACGCCTATGGCACGCCTCCCCTGGACACCTCGCATCAAGGCGGTGTGTTCACGACACGCACGTTACCGAGCGATTCGGCCGATGCGAAAACCCTGCGCGATCTCAATCGCAAAGTGCTGGAAGATCTGGGATTCCTTCGCGGTGTAACGCACGCCGAATTCCTGAAAGCGCACTCAGACGGCAAATTTTATTTCCTCGAAGTCGCCGCGCGCGTAGGCGGCGCCTATATCTCCGATGTCATCGATGCCGCCACCGGCATCAATTTATGGCGCGAATGGGCCCGCCTCGAAGTCGGGGCAGGGAAGCAGCCTTACCAGATCTCGCAGGCCCGCCACGATTGCGCAGGCGTCATAGTTTCGCTCGCCCGTCAGGAAACTCCGGACACCTCCGCCTACGACGACCCCGAAATTGTCTATCGCATTAAAAAATATCATCACGCCGGATTCGTCCTGAAATCGCCAAACCCGGAACGCATTCAGGAACTCCTCGATTCCTACTCAAAAAGATTTCAATCTGATTTCCTGGCCACCCAACCCGTCCCCGAAAGACCAAGCTCCTAATCTCCACGCGGGAATAACAGACAACTGTAGGGTCATCCTTCCGAGGATGACCGCTCTGCACTTTCTTCTCTCGGCTGCAACCACGCGGCACGTGAACCCGTTTTCATGTACACTAGTCGTCCCACGCCAAGCGGTCACAAAGTTTTCACACAAATTTGACCGCGATCAGCAGATATATCCTGTCCAAAGGACTAGTTACTGTCTGGAACGGCCAACGAACTCTGCGTTTGCCGCGCGCCATACTGAGGACTACAGTTTGCAATACCCCGTGCGATTTTCTGCGCTGGGCTCCTTTGGGAGGGCCGATGTGGGGTAATAAGAAGCCGGATACGCCGCAAGCCGCTGCGCAACCGGAAACAAAAACTTTGCCAACGAATCAACCGCCGAAGCCCGCTTCGGCGACTTGGGAGGATAAACCCGCAATGAGTACTGATGCCATGCGTCCATTGGGTGCAACCGCGGACCGCGCCACCGCGCGGCTCGGGGCCAGCCTACACGTGAAAGGCGAGATCTCCGGCAACGAGGATCTTCTCATCGACGGCTCGGTCGAAGGACTGATCCAGCTTGATGAGCGGAAGCTGACCGTCGGAACCACCGCAAAAGTCACTGCCGATATCATCGCCCGCGAGGTCGTGGTTTACGGCACCGTCAAGGGAAACCTGCGCGCCAAGGACCGTATCGAAATCAAGAAAGACGGCTCCGTCAACGGCGATCTCACCACCGCCCGCATCATGATCGAAGACGGCGCCTACTTCAAAGGCTCCATCGAAATCGACAAGAGCTCCGAGAAGGATTCCAGCCAAAGCGGGTTTGCCAAGAACTCTGCTTCCGTCGGCGCACCTGCGACGAAAACGATTTAACTCCATTCACCAGGTTTTATTTTCCAAAGGGCGGCGCGGACCTTAAGTCCTCGCCGCCCTTCGTTTTTCACTCTTTGAATTATATTCTTCAGCTATTCTAAAAAATAATTCTTAACTTGACAATATAGCGATTTAGGAGAAAGCTTGGCGCGGTCACCCTTTCATGAACGCGTCTCACGGCTTTCGCCGCCGCTCTTCCGCGGCACCTCGGACTTGGCCGGACGCGCGCGAATCTCGGAGTCTGTTGATGGGACCGCTAAGACGTCGCGCCCCTAACTCGCTGCTCGGTCTCCTGCTGCTGGCCTGCTCCAGTTGCGGCGGAGGAACGGCATACATTCAACCTCCTCCGCCTCCACAAGCTGATTTCACGATTGGTTTTTCCTCAAACTCCGTCAATGTCCAGCAAGGCGCAACCAGCCCCGCCGTAAGTCTCTCCATCAATCCTGTGAACGGTTTCACCGGCGCAGTGCAGGTTACTCTCAGCGGCTTGCCCAATGGCATCGTTTCCAATCCGCAGAGTCCTTTTAGCGTAGCCGCGGGCGCAAGCACTCCCGTGCTGTTCTCCGCGGCAAACAATGCCGCCACGGGAAATTTCCCAATTATGGCGATCGGCACCAGTGGTTCTCTCTCTCACCCAGCCAATCTTGCGCTCAACATTCAGACAGGAGTCGCCGCGAATCTCCCTCGAACAACTTACGTCAGAACGGACTCCACTCCCGCAATGGACGATCCCGCCGGTGAGCCCCGCCAACGCCGCCTGGCCTACGATCCCGCACACCAACTCCTCTTCGCCGCCAATCGCGCCATGAACCGCGTCGAGATTTTCTCCATCACAAGCGCCACGCGTGCCGGCCAAGTAACCATTCCAGGCGCAAGCAGCGCCGACCTCTCCGCCGACGGCACAACCATCTGGATCGGCACCGTCACCGAACAAGTAGCCGCCATCGACACCACCTCTCTCCAGATCAAAGCCCGCTACGAAATCGCAGGCCTGCAACCCCTCCCCAACACTCTTTTCGACCGCCCCGAAGAACTCCTCGCCCTTTCCAGCGGAAAGCTCATGATGCGCCTCCGCCAATCGCAGACCGGCGAAGCGTTGCTCGCCATCTGGGATCCTTCCTCGAACACGCTGACCAATCTCACTTCCACCGCGCCCCAACTTTTTCAAAATGGTCTCGGCGCCATGGCACGAACGGGTGACCAAACTAAAGTCCTGGTCGCGGCAAATGATTCGAGCGGCGAGCTGGCCATCTACGACGCGAACGGCAATCTTCTCGCCGGCCCCCACGGCCTCGGCTCCGGAACAACTCCTCTAGTCGCGGCCAACCCGGATGGCTCGAGGTTCGCAGTTGTTTTCGCGTCAAACGGCGCCACGCAAGTCCTGCTGCTCGATGGCTCGCTGAATCAACTGAGCGCCTATTCGACCTCCTCCGTGAACGGCATGGTCTTCTCCATCGACGGCCTTTATCTATACGTCGGCGAAAACACGGCCGCACCGCCCCTCGTCACCGTTCTGGACGGAAACAGTCTTAACGCCATCGGCCACGTGCCGGACTTGTGGCTCGCAGGCCGCCGCTCAGAGATCGAAGCGGCCGACTCCACGAAGTTAGTCTTCGGCATAGTCAACCGCGGCCTGAGTTTCCTCGACGCCGCTAATCCAGGCTCACTTCCTGCAAGCGTCCCATCTTTCACCGCGCCACCCATCGGCCAACCCTCCGAAGGCCCGAGCGCAGGCGGAACCACAATCGTTCTCACTGGACAGAATTTCGAGCCAACCGCACAACTCTCCATTGGCACACAAACCGCCAGCGGGGTCACGGTGACAGGCCCCACACAAATCAACACAACCTCGACTCCCAGCGCCACAAGCGGCCCCGTCAACATCACCGCCTATTTCCCCAGCGGTTGGCTGGCTCTCGCTCCGAGCGCCTTCAGTTACGGCCCGCAAATTCTCCAGATTTTGCCCAACGCAGGTAATCCATCCGGCGGCGACACTGTCCAAATCTACGGCCACGGTTTCGGCAACGACCCAACGAAAATCACCGTCGCGATTGGCGGCGCAAGCGCCACAGTCCAAAAAACCGACAACCTGGCGACCATCGCCCCATCTCTCGGCCTCGACGCTACATATCCCTTCCCGCTCGAACGCATCACGCTGCAAACTCCGTCCGGCGCACCCGGCAAGGCCGACCTCGCCATCACTTCGCCTGCCGGCTCCATCACGGCAACGAAATCCTTCCAATATCTTCAAAGCGAAAACTTTTATCCCAAGCCATCTTTCGACAAGTTCATCCTCTACGACCAAGGCCGCCAGCAGCTCTATCTCAGCGACATCGCTGGCGTGGACATTTTCGATTTAGCCACCGGCGTCTTACACACCGGCAGCCTCGAGCCTCCGGGCGGCCCGCCTCCCGACACCGAACTCCGCGGCTTATCCCTCACGCCGGATGGCACGCAATTGGTCGTTGCCGATTTCGGCGCGCAAAATATCTATCTTTTTGATCCGGATACGTTGGCCGGCACAAGCGTCTCGGTAGGCGGCGTCGCAGGTTTCGCGGACTCAGGGCCTGCACGCGTCGCCGCTACAAGCACCCAGTCCGTCTTCGTTGGCCTCAACGTCGAGTCCGGCTCTTCAGGCGCGTGCACTTCCTGCCTCGGCCAGCTCAATCTCTCCGCCTCTCCGCCCACCATTCAAGCCGCCTCTCAACCCGAAGTGATGAGCCTGACCGGAGCTCCGCTCGTGCAATCCAGCGGCGACGGCTCTCAAGTCTTCGTCGCCTTTGGCACCGCCCCGGGTGGACCGCTCGCCCTCTGGAACGCCTCCACGCCCAATCAATTTGCCACCTTCACCGCAAATGACGCCGCCACGGATCTCGGTGCCGCTGCCGACGGAACCGTCTTTGCTCTCCAGGCTAACGGCACCACGGAGATTCGCAACGCTAATTTTTCTCTGACCGCCGTCCCCGCAAATCCGGAACTCCTGCAAATCCCCGGTCGCGTACAAGTTCCAGGAGTCACTGTCCATCCCAGCGGTGCCTTGATCTACCAGCCTTTTCTCACCGGGCCCGCGGGAAACGCCGGCGTACAGGGCGGCATCGATATCATTGACACGAACTCAGGCACTCTCCGCCTGCGCATCCTGCTTCCCCAACAATTCATGACCGATGTGGACGGTATGCACGGCTGCTTCCTAACCACCGACGAAAACGGCCAACGCCTGTTCGCCATCACCTCGAAGGACGGTACAGCGCAAAACGCAGGCGTCACAGTATTGACACTGGCAAATGTCCCGTTGGGAATTGGAACTATGAATCCCGCACAGGGCTCCGCCGCAGGCGGCACCACGCTGACAATCCGCGGCAGCGGCTTCCAAAGCGGCACCGCAGTAACAATTGGCGGCAAGAGTGCAACCGCAACATTCAAGGACATAAACACTCTCACGGTCGTAACACCCGCTCTCACAACAGGCGCGCAGCGCGTAACCATCACTAATCCCGACGGCGAAACGATCTCCCTAGACGCCGCCTTCACCGCCAACCAGTAGCGGCACGGCACGCCGTGCCCGTCTTGTGCCCCATCTTGCCCTGGCGTTAACTTCATTTAGTCTTCTCTTTTTCTTTTCCAGGCGCATCCGTCCGCCCCCAAAATACACCCTAACCAAATCCTCCACTTTTTCATCTCACAAAATGTAGAATTCACTCGTCAGGAAAGGCAGCATCGCAATCTCCACACAAAATTGAGGAAACCACCCAAATGGAAACCCGCAAACTAGGCAACTCCGATTTGCATATCACCCCGGTCGGCTTCGGCGCCTGGGCCATCGGCGGCAGCGGCTGGGATTTCGCCTGGGGCCACCAGGTAGACGAAGACTCCATCGCCGCCATCCACCGCTCCCTCGAACTCGGCGTCAACTGGATTGACACCGCCGCAGTCTACGGTGTGGGCCACTCCGAAGAAGTCGTCGCACAATCCCTGAAAAACTGGCACGGCCCCAAGCCGTACATCTTCACGAAATGTGTCCTCCGCTGGGACACCCAAGGCCACGTCTCCCAAAATCACACCGCCGCCAGCATCCGTCAGGAATGCCAAGACAGTCTCCGCCGCCTTCAAATCGAGCACATCGACCTTTATCAAATGCACTGGCCGCCCGCCGACAACGGCCCAGGCCTCGAAGAAGCTTGGCAAACCATGGCCGCCCTTCAAAAAGAAGGCAAAGTCCGCTGGATCGGCGTTTCCAACTTCAACGTCGCCCAAATCCAGCGCGCCCAAGCCATCGCTCCCATAACCTCGCTCCAGCCACCCTATTCGATGATTCGGCGCGCGGTCGATAAAGAAATCCTCCCGTATTGTAAACAGCAAGGAATCGGTGTCATCTCCTATGCGCCCATGGCTTCCGGTCTTCTCACCGGCGCAATGACACGCGAACGTGCCGCCGCGCTGCCCCCCGACGATTTCCGCAGCAAGAATCCGGAGTTTCGCGAGCCGCGCCTCTCGAAAAACATCGAGCTGGTTGAACGCCTGCGCAAGGTAGGCGCCCGCCACGACCGCAATCCCGGCGAAGTAGCCATCGCCTGGGTGCTCAGCAATCCCGCGGTAACAGGCGCCATCGTAGGAGCCCGCAACGCCAAGCAAGCCGAAGGCGTAATGCGCGCTGGCGAATTAAAACTAACCCCGGGAGAAATCGCAGAAGTAGAAGGCGCAGCCGCAGCCGCCACAGCCAAAGCGTAGGACGTTTTGCGGCAATCGTAGGGGCGGGGCTTGCCCCGCCAACGCTCGAAGCTATCGAACTGAACTATCTTTTCCGCCACACTGCAACGAAATCGACCGGAAGGATTAAAAATGGATCTAGGACTAAAAGACAAAAAAGCCGTAATCTCCGGCTCAACCGCAGGCATCGGCCTGGCCATCGCCACCACGCTAGCCGCAGAAGGCGCCCACGTAATCCTCAACGGCCGCTCAGAAGCCCGCGTAACTGCCGCGCTCGAAAAAATCCGCCACCAAAATAGATCCGCCAATCTCGAAGGTATCGCCGCCGACCTCGGCACCGCCGCCGGAGCCGAACTCTTCCTAAAGAAAGTCCCTCAAGCGGACATTCTGATTAACAACCTCGGAATCTTCGAAATAAAACCCTTCGCGGAAATTCCCGATTCCGACTGGCTCCGCTTCTTCGAGGTCAACGTCCTGAGCGGCGTTCGCCTCTCCCGCCACTATCTTCCGGGCATGCTCAAAAACAATTGGGGCCGCATCATCTTCATCTCCAGCGAATCCGCCCAGCAAATTCCCAAAGAAATGATTCACTACGGTATGACCAAAACCGCCCAAATCTCCATCGCCCGTGGTCTGGCGGAAACCGTTGCAGGCACCGGCGTTACGGTAAACTCCGTTCTCCCCGGCCCCACCGCCTCCGAAGGCGTCTCCACTTTTCTCGAAAGCATGGCCATCCAACAAGGCCTCACAGCAGCCGAAGTGGAAAAAGAATTTTTTAAAACCGCGCGTCCGAGTTCGTTGCTCAAGCGCTTCGAAACAAGTGAGGAAATCGCCGCCGTAGTCGCCTTCGTCGCCAGCGCCCAGTCCGCTGCCATCAACGGCGCCGCCGTCCGCGCCGAAGGCGGCGTCCTCCGCAGCATCTTCTAACTCCAGATCGCCCGGCCGCTCATTCGTAGGGGCGGGGCTTGCCCCGCCCTTGTTACAACGAGCACCAATCGAGCTGTTAATCGCGCCGCAAATCCCGCGCCACTAATCGCTCCGTCACGCCCGCGCAAAATCCGGCCTCCACACCTTAATCATCTTCTTAATCTCCTTGCGGCTATTCAATTTCTCGTCCAACACTTTCCGCGCCAGCTCCGGCAATTCCGAATTGCTCGCAAATCGCAATGCCACCAGTTGGTCCACTGTGAACTCACTCATCCGCGCCTGCAAATCCGCTGGAAGCACGCGTTCGAACCTTATCCGCTCTTCCAGTCGGATCACCCGGTCCTGCACCTTCAACGTCATCCCCCGCGCCGTCCCAAATCCCACGAACAACACCGCAGCCACCACGATCCCGATGAATCCGTCCACCGTATACCCCAAATGAATCCACCGGTAAATCGACCACCCAAAGTTGATAAGCGTCACCGGCAAAATAAAAAAGTGGAATGGCGGTACCCACTTTGCATGATTTCCGAAATTCTGCGCAGCCATAAGTTCCTTTCTATTGCGGCCATTGTTTCAGCCCAAATAGTAGCAAACCGCTACTCCATGCCCTATTCTGGTAAGCATTCCAAACGCCCCTGAAGTGATTTTCGATGGAACGTGGGAGCGCACAGGAGCATCCAATCATCCAAGCGGCAACGCGCCACGTATTCCTAAGCGCCAAGCCAGCATTTAATCTGAGGAGAAAAAGCATGGCTAAAGCCATTTGGGGTGGGAGAGTAATCGCCGACAGCAAAGACACTGTCGTGGTCGAAGGCAACGAGTATTTTCCCCTGGAATCCGTCGCCAAGGATTTCCTGAAATCGAGCAGTCACACATCCATATGCCCGTGGAAAGGCACGGCCCACTACTATCACGTCGAAGTCGACGGCATGAAAAACGAAAACGCCGCATGGTACTACCCCGAGCCGAAGCCTGCCGCCGAGGAAATCAAGGGCCGCATCGCGTTCTGGAAAGGCGTTCGGGTCGAAACAGGAAACAACTGACCGTTCGCCCTTGCAACGCACGTCGAGCCGCAGTGGTCTGTAATCGCCACCAAAACACCAGCCGCGCGCTCTGCGCTACTCACTATTCACTGCCCACTACTCACTTCATCTCATTCTTAAACACCGCCCCATTGTGCATCACAAAATGCACATGCTCGAGCTCCCCCACATCCTTCAGCGGATCCCCACTCACCGCCACGACATCCGCATAAGCCCCCGCCGCCACCACCCCAATCTCGCCCTTCATCTCCAGCATCTCGCTCGCCCGCACCGTCGCCGACTGAATCGCATCCATCGGCGGCATCCCCAGCGAAACCATCCTCTTGAATTCCTGCGCAAGCGGTTCCGTCCAAGGAATCCCACCCATGTCCGTCCCATAAACAATCTTCAAATGCGCCGCCAGTGCCTTGCGAAACGAAATCTCATGCACCGCAGCCCGCGCACGGTCGCGCTTGCCTCCCGGCGTATCCGGCTCCGCCCAGTCATCGTAGTAAGGCGAAAGCGTCGGGCAATACCACGTCCCCTGCCGCGACATCTGCGCGATCTGCGCATCCGTAATCTCCAGTCCGTGCTCGATCGAATCGCATCCGCCATCCAGCGCCCGCTGCAATCCAATTCCGTTATACGCATGGCACGCCACTTTTTTCTGCCAACCATGCGCTTCGTCCACAATCGCTTTCAACTCTTCCACCGTCAAGGTCGGCTGCGAAACCAGTTTCCCCTGCTTGTCCACCCACGACCGGTGCGTCATATAAACTTTGATCCAATCCGCACCATGCTCCAGCTGCTGCCGCGCCGCCTTTCGCGCCTCCACCGGTCCATCCACAATCTGCGCTCCCTTCGGCATGTCCAACTCCGGCGCGTAGTCTTCCAGGTTGTATCCGCCAGTCGTCGAAATCGCCCGCGTCGCGCAGAACAGCCGAGGCCCCGGAATCGTCCCTTCTTCAATCGCCTGTCTTATTTCGACGTCGCCGTAGCCCGCACCTTCTGTCTCCACGTCGCGCAAAGTAGTGAATCCTTGTTCCAGCGCACGCCGCACTGCAAACGTCGCCCGCGCCGCTCGCAGCGCAATGCCCGCCTTCAAAATATTGACGTCGTATCCGCCCTTCGCAGGATCTTCACCCCACAAAAATATGTGCGTGTGCGAATCAATCAGCCCTGGCAAAACAGTCGCCGCCGAAAGATCAATCACTTTCGCCCCGGCTGGAATCGACGCGGACGCATCCGTAACTTTTTCAATATGCTCGCCGCGCACAAAAATCAGCTGATTCTTCCGCGGCGCATCGCTCGCTCCATCAATCAAAGTCCCCGCGCGAATCACGGTAAGCGCACCCGCCGGAGGCGCGGCGTTCTGCCCTGGCAAACTGCCCACGCCAAAAATCAGCAAGATCGCTGCGTACAAAATCACTTTTCTCATGGAACTCTCCTCGAAAGCGCAGGTAGCTTGCCCCACCAACGCGCCCAATTGCAAGACGTCAGCCCAAAGTGGAGTGCGGGAGCTTGCTCCCGCTTTGCGAATCACGACCCGGCAAAAACTCAACCCAATCCGCAAACGATTCAAACCACTGTAGGCCGTCGCTATCCGTTGTTCACCGAGTGGGATTGTCTCTTTATGAACAGTACTCGCCCTAGTTCTATTGCCGCAATTACGTTTCTTGCGCTGAAATACAAAAGTGAAGTCACCAATCCAATCCGTCTTTTCGCGCTACGCCAACCGTCTGGCAAAGCTCCTCGTTTTCCTGCTCTGCCTTCTCGCTCCATCCTTCTGCAAAGCGCAGGACATTGGTCAAGTCGAATGCGCCCGCTCCGGCGATTACGCTTTTCTTTACAGCTCCATGGTTACTCTCGACGTACGCGCCACTCTCCAGTGCGGCCAGCAAGTGGAAATCACCGGCCGCTATGACAGCTATTACGGTGTGCGCACCGCCAAAGGCGAGACCGGCTACGTCACGCTTGACTCTCTCCTGATATTGAAAACCGTTCCAGGCACAAAGCCGGTCCTCGCGCCGACTGCGGCCCCGAATCGCGAAAGGCTTGCTTACGACCACCCCTCGAAGCCAGCCGACGCTCCTGCAAACGCTGCAAGCCCGGCACAACTTCTTGTTCTGCTCGATAGCACACCGGTCCGCATGAAAATTGGCAAAACGATCTCCTCCGCCGATGCGCAAGTCGGCGACGAGGTGAATTTCGAAGTTTCCGAAGATGTGGTCGTCGACGGTTTCCTCGTGATTCCCAAAGGTGCCAACGCGCTAGGGGTGGTCAACGAAGCCGAACCTCGCAAGGCTTTGGGCCGCGGCGGAAAACTCAGCGTCCTGGTCAAGACCGTCCGCCTCGCCGACAACGAGCAAGCCGGCCTGCGTTCCGGAGGTGAAGCCAAAGGTTCCAGTTCCACCGCGGGCATGGTCATTCCGGTGATGCACGGCAAAGACATCGCCTTCGCAAAAGGAACGGATTTCACCGCTTACGTGAATGGCGACACGCGCCTCAAGAAAGAAAATTTCCACGCCGCCCCGGACTCCGGCGACGCCGTTCCCACCGTCTCGCCCTCAAACAATCCGCACCAATAATCTAGAATCGCGATCCCTTTGGAGTGCGGCAGCTTGATGCCGCTTTTCTTCCATCGCAACCCTCTGGCCGTATTTACGCGCTCACCATGTTCTGCGATCCCGGGCAATTTCCTTCAGCTTCCAAAAAGATTCGGCTGCAACCGGCTGAACCCATGCTCATGCGCCCAAAGCGTAAGCGGAATCGCCGCCAGATCATCCACCACGGGTACGGCATACCCGTCTTTCGTCAGATCAATCGTGCGCATAAAAAACTTGCACGTCTCGCACGCCTCCACACGAACGTGCGGAATCTGCTCCGCAACATAAACTGGCAGCTTCTTCTCGTCTTCCTCGCCGCATGTCGGGCATAGCAGCCGCCGGAAATCCCATTCGTACCCACAAAACGAACACACCATCCACCGTTTGCCGCCATCGCCTTCCACGCGCAGCACGCCCACATACGGCCGCCCACCGCACAGCGGACAAACGCGCAGAGTCACCAGCACCGGCGGCACGGCGGTTCGCGACGCGATATACGCGGCATAAGGCTGCAGAAACGCGCGCGGAAAGAACTGCGCAAAAGCCCCGATCTGCTGATCGAAGCGTCCGGCATTTTCCCAGTAAGCAGTTAGCAGCGCAATCCACGACTCCGACGGCAGCGCCGCGATTTCCCGCGCCGCCGCTGCCAGCGCATTGGGAGCATTCTGCTCCACAAGTGACAGGAAGTTCCGGAAATGCGGCAGCACCAGCGTGAGGTCGAGAGCGTCGCGCACCGATCCGAATTGCGGCCATTCCGCGCCTGAACTCCGGGACGTTGACTGCTGCCGGTTTGCTTCGGCGATTTGCGTGACGAACGTTTTTTGGAAGCTGGAGATGCGCTTATAAAACGAAAGAATCTCGCTGGCAGAAGATTTATCCGCGATAAGCTTCTCCGCGCGCCGGATTCGCGCGTCGTATTCCCCGCTCACCGCTTGTGGAGAGGTCATTTCTTCGGCGAGGCTGGTTCCCCCGTAATCTCTTTATACCATCCCGGGTGATACTGTTTCACGAAGTTCAGGGACACGTCTCCGTGAACCATGGAATCCAACGCGCCGCGCTCCGCGAATACGCCCATGTAAACGTGAAGCAAGAAGAGCCCGATCGTCAGCAAAGCGGACGAAGCGTGCACCAAAACCGCCGCGTAACGCAGGTAGCGGAAGCTCCAGGGAATATTTTCAGGAAACCACAAAACCAGTCCGCTCAGCACCAGCAGCACCATGCACACCACGAAGCCCCAGAACAGCGACTTCTGCCCCGCGTTATAGCGCCCCGCCGGCGGCATTTTCTTGTCCTCATTCTGCACGTAGTAACCCACGGATTTAAACCAGATCTTGTCGTTCTCATCCACACGCATGTGCGCAGCCCACATGCCGTACATGACGAGCACACAAATCGCGAAGACCAATCCCATCCACGGGTGCATCATGCGAGAAACCTGGCCGCCACCCATCAACGCCGCGATCCAGAAGCACCACGGCGACCAGAACGCCAAACCGGTCAGCAGCAAATAAAGATAGGAACCCGCGGCCACCCAATGCGTGAGCCGCTCCTTAAAGTTGTAGCGAAGCACGTGCCCCGCGGGCACCGCTTGTTCGGTTTCGCTCACGGCTCCGCTCCTTCATGGGGTTCTTTGATGGTCTCTTCCCGTTCTTTCGGACCATATCGCAAGTAGTGGATGGCCAGCCCGAGTAGCCCGCCGAGCATCGCCGCATTGCCCAGCCACTTTAGCGGGCCCTTCCAAAGCCTCACGCTCCACGGAATAGTGGGATTCGCCGGCAGCCCGCCGTAAATCTCCGGCTGCGTCGCGTCGTGCAACACGTAAACCACGCCCGTGCCGCCCACGCCCTTCGGGTCGTAGACTCCCGCCTTCGGATAATCGGAATGTTCGCGAAGCTGCTTAGCGCGCTTCTCCGCGATATCCAGCATGTCCTCTTTACTTCCGAAGTGCAGGCACCCTGTCGGGCACGATTTGATGCACGCCGGTTCGAGCCCTTCGCTCACGCGGTCCGCGCACAGCGTGCACTTGAAGACGCGATTCGTCTTCGGGTTCATCTTCGGAATATCGAACGGGCACCCAGTGATGCAGTAGCCGCAGCCGATGCAGTTGGCCTGCTGGAAATCCACGATTCCGTTCGTGTATTGCACGATAGCGCCGTCGGAAGGGCATGCTGCCAGGCAACCCGGGTCCGCGCAATGCATGCACTGATTCTTTCGCATCAGCCACATGAGCGAGCCGTCTTCCTTCTCATGCTCGTTGAAAAGAATCAGGTTCCAATAGTTCCAGCGCGTCTCCGGCATCGTCTGGTACGTGTTGTCGAAGACCGTTTCGCCAAACGGCAGGTCGTTCCACTCCATGCACGCCACTTCACAAGCCTTGCAGCCGATGCAGGTAGTGGTGTCAATGAGTTTGCAGACGGTGTATTCGCGCTGCGCGTCATCACCAGGAACGCTGCCGGCGTGTCCCGAAATTTTCTGAACGCGTAATGTGGCTTGGCTCATGCGTCCCCTAAGCCTTTTCGACTTTCACAAGGAACCCCTTGAATTCCGGTGTGTGCGCGTTCGGGTCCGACGCCGTATGCGTCAGCGCATTCACCAGAGTTCGCGATGTCTTCCCCTCGTCTTCCGCGATGCCGCGGTATCCCCAATGAAACGGGATCCCGATCTGGTAGGTTTTCTTGCCGTCGATCATCATCGCCTTAATTCGCTTGGTGACCATGGCCTTCGCGATGTAATCGCCACGCGCGCTGGAAACCTTCACTTTTTCTCCGCCGCGAATACCCATTTCATCCGCCATCTCCGCGGCCATCTCGATAAACGGCTCCGGAACGAGTTGCACGTTCATCGGGTTATTCTTGGTCCAATAGTGATAGTGCTCCGTCAGCCGAAACGTGGTGCATACCACGTTGTACCCTTCCTTCGGCGTTCCGAATTTATCGTCGCTATCCTTGAATTTCGTAACCACTGGATTATGCGTCCGCCCCGCGTGCAGCAGATTGTCGATGGGGCTTTCGATCGGCTCGTAAAACTCCGGGAATGGCCCGTCCGCAAACGCCGCCAGCGGCGCGAAAATCCGGCCCACGCCTTCCGCATTCATAATGAACGGGCCCATGTGATCCATGGGTTTGGAATCGGCCTTGAAATCCGGCACGTCGTTGCCGACCCATTTCTGCGCCCCTTCGTTCCACCAGACTTGCGGCCGCGTCGAATCCCACGGCTTCCCGTCCGCATCGCAAGACGCCCGGTTGTACAACACGCGCCGATTCGCCGGCCAGGACCAGCCCCAGCCAGGATGCACGCCCATATTGGAAGGATCCGACGGATCGCGCCTCGCCGTCTGATTCCCCGCTTCCGTGAACGATCCCGAATAAATCCAGTTGCCGCAAGCCGTCGTGCCGTCATCCTTTAGCCAGGCAAATCCGGGAAGCTGCTGCCCGGCCTTGATCTGCACCTTTGTAACCGGGTCTTCCAAATCCGCCAGCGCTTTGCCGTTAAGCTCCTTCAGCACCTCGCTCAAGGGCGGACTATTGGCCACGGTATAAGGCCACGACAACTTCAGGATGGGATCGGGGAACTTGCCGCTCTCTTTCTTGTACAAGTCCCGCACCTTCAGGAAAATCTCCGCCACGATGGCCTGGTCCAGACGGCAATCTCCGGGCGTCGGCACCGCCGCATTTTTCCAAAGCAGCCACCGTGCGGAATTGGTGAACGAACCATCTTTCTCCGCAAAACCCGCGCACGGCAGCCGGTACACGGTCGTCTGAATCTGTTTCATGTCGCCCTGCGCGATAACGCGAGGCGACTTCCAGAACTCGCTCGTCTCGTCCTGATAAATCTCCCCAACCACAAGCCAATCCGCCTTTTTCAGAGCGTCGATATTTTTATTGGAATCCGGTCCGATGGCCACGCCATTCATGCCAAAGGCAAGCATACCTTTGACTGTGCCTTTGTACATGTCGTTCCACAAATTCGTCCAGGAATAATCCCGGTCCACTTTAGGAAGATAGTCGAACGCCCACCCGTTCTCCTTGGTGGCCGCGGCGCCGTACATCGTCTTCATAAAGCTGACCGTGAATTTAGGCGTGTTGCTGTAGTAGTTCCAGGAATCCCACGGCGCTGGCTTCGACGCCGTCGGCGTAACGCGCTTCATCCATGCGTCAAAAGACCCATCCGCGGGCGTCGGCACCTTCAGGTAACCGGGAATGGTGTCGTAGAGGCCAGCCATGTCCGTAGCGCCTTGAATGTTCGAGTGCCCGCGCAACGCGTTCACGCCGCCGCCGGCGCGCCCCACGTTTCCCATCAGCAATTGCAACATCGCTGCCGTCCGAATAATTTGCGTCCCGAAGGTGTGATGCGTCCAGCCGACGGCGTAAATGACCGTTGCGGCCTTCTTCATGTCGCCGTCTTTGCGTACCGACGTGAAAAGCTCCGCGGCCTTGAGAAACTGCTCTTTGGGAATGCCCGTGATGCGCTCGATGATCTCCGGCGTGTAACGCGAATAATGCTTCTTCAAAAGCTGGAAGACGCAATTCGGGTTCTGCAACGTCAGGTCGTAATCGACCTTTTCCGGCAACGGCGGCAGGGGCGCCGGCATTGAGGCTTGTCCCGTCGACGGCCCGGGATTCTGCGCCGTTTTTCCTCCGCCCGCGCTATTCGCGCCCGCATAGTTCCAGCTCGATCGATCGTAGCTGGTCTTCGCCTCGTTAAACCCGGAGAAAACGCCGTCGGTGTCCCCAGGCATCTTGAAATCGCTCTCTACAACGAACGCGGCATTCGTGTAGTTGACGACGTATTCCTTCGCGATGCGATTGTTCTGAATAGCGTAATTGATTACGCCGCCCAGGAACGCGATGTCCGTTCCCGCGCGAATCTGGCAGAAAAGGTCCGCCACCGAGGATGTGCGGGTAAAGCGCGGGTCAACGGAAATGATTTTCGCGTTGCGATTGCGCTTCGCTTCCATCGCCCACTTGAAACCGCAGGGATGGTTCTCGGCTGGATTCCCGCCCATGATCAGCATCATGTCGGTGTTCTTGATATCCACCCAGCCGTTCGTCATGGCGCCCCGTCCAAACGTTGGTCCCAAACTTGAGACCGTGGGGCCGTGTCAAACTCTGGCCTGATTTTCCAGATGCACGACCCCCAGGGCGCGCATCGCTTTGACCACTAAGAAGTTAAATTCATTTGTATCCGTGCAGCCGCCAATCCACGAAATCGCTTCTGTCCGGTTGACCGTGATTCCCTTGGCGTCCTTTTCGATGAAACTGTCGTCGCGCGTCTTCTTGATCTTATGCGCGATTTCATTCATCGCGTCATCCCACGAAATATCCTCCCACTGCGTCCCGCCAGGCCGCCGCACCTGCGGCTTCAAGAGCCTGCGATCATTGAGGATATCCTGCGCCAGTGAAGCTCCCTTGGGGCAGAGCGTCCCCCGGTTGGTCGGGTGGTCCGGGTCGCCATCCACGTGAATAACCTGGGGAGTGACGTTCTTCGCGCGGTCGCCAATGGTGTAGATGATTGTCCCGCAACCCACTGCACAGTAAGGACATGTGGAGCGGGTCTCGTTGGCCTTGGCAATTTTGAGGACGCGAAGCTGCGCGTAAGCAGGCTTGAGGTCGAAACCAAAAACGGCGGCTGCAGCCCCACCTATCGCTGTGAACTTAAGGAAATCTCTGCGGGAAGCCTGCATGTTACCCCCTGGGATAGAGACAAACGCACTGCAACCCCGCGCTACAACCCCTTCATAAACCCTAACTCCCGCGAAGTCAAGTATTCGACGATTAATCGGCCAAAAAAGATACAAAAGTTTTCGCATGATACCGCATGGCCCGCCCCATGGATGTGCAAAAAAGTGTAGAAATTCGTGAACCATTGGCGCTGCCCAATCCACAGGGAGCAAGTGCCGTGCGCTGGCCTCCGTCGATATCAATTTGACAATGTATGTAAGATGTGATATAATTAGTGCAAGCCGTTTGGCCCGCTTTCATTGGGGGCCACGCCGTAGAGGTGGACTCTAGCAGGGGACGGACCCGGTCTGTTTTCGTAAGGCTTGGAGTACCCGCTGACGCCAGAACTCCTCTGCGAACTTCTAACAACGAGGATTCGATTGATGGCTACCGATACTTCGATCGCGCGACTCTACCTTATGCAGCTCTCTACCACCACGATTCCGTTGCCGGGTGGGCGGACCTTGGAGATGGTTCTGGTTTGCTATCTTGTTGAAACCAAAGGGAGAAAACGGATTTTAATTGATAGCGGGTATCCTGCTGATTTGCCGACGCCTGCGAACGCGCCTCCGGCTACGAACGAGAAAAGTGTGCTCGAGCACTTGGCGGAGCTTGGGCTCGGCGCCCATGACATCGATATGGTCATCGCTACCCATTTCGATGTGGATCATGTCGGATACCACGATTTTTTCAAGAGGGCTGAGTTTATTGTGCAGCGCGAGCATTACGAATTGGCCCGCGGCGGGAATCCGCGATTTGCCGCGGCGCGGGCTCATTGGGACCATCCGCAGCTGCGTTACCGTCTCGTTGAAGGGGATGCGGAGCTGCTGCCCGGGCTGACCTTGCTCGAAACCAGCGGCCACGCGCGGGGACATCAGTCCGTGCTCGTACGCCTGCCGCAAACAGGGCCGGTGCTGCTGGCCATCGATGCGGTGATGTTGGAGCGGCTGTTTACGATGGAGCGCAAGCCTTGGCCCATGGACGACAACGAGGAGCAACTGCTTGCCAGCACCCGGAAACTGCTTGATTTGGTCGAACGGGAGCAAGTAGGGCTGGTTGTCTTTGGCCACGATGGTTTGCAGTGGCCGAAACTCAAAAAGGCGCCCGAGTATTACGAGTAAACCGCTCAGGACAGCGCAGGCTCATATGGCGTGGCTCAATCTTTTGCAATTGACAGTTTTCGCCAAGGTTCGTAGGGGGGCTTGCCCCGCCCTGCGAGTTTTTCCCAGTTCAGCCCGTGATGGGGCCGTAGAATTTCCAATTCGGCTGATAGTCGCGGCTGACCGACATTTTGGCCAGTGAAGTGCGCACCAGCTCTATAGGCATATTGCCGGTCGCATAAAGCGCATCGTGGAAAGCCCGGTTCGGCATCTTGCCCGCAACCACAAACTCCTTGTGCAAAGCATAAAACTGCAGCGCCCCAAGCATATACGCGCACTGGTAGATCGGTTCGTAAGAACCCTCAAACGACCGCCGTACTTCTCCTTCCGCATTAGCGCGTTCGTGGCCGACACGATCCACCAAAAAGTCCACGCACTTCTGCGCGCTCCATTGCCCGAGATGGAAGTTAAGCGAAAAAATGATCCGCGCGCACCGGTGCATCCTCCAGAACAGCACTCCGATTCGCTGCTCCGGCGTGCCGTCGTATCCGAGATCCCACATCAGCATTTCCCAATAAAACGCCATACCCTCCGTCCAGAACGCGGTGTGAAACGGCGCGCGATAAACGCGATACCGCTGCGACATATAACCCTGCATGTGATGACCGGGAACAAGTTCGTGAAATACGATCCCTCGCGAGAAATTCGTGTTATTCCCGCGCAACACTTCCATGCGTTCCTGAATCGCCATGGTGCTCGCCGGCGAAGACACCATGATGACCTCGCCGCCCAGAAAAAACGGGCTCGCCAATTGCATTTGAGGCGTCATCGCCTCTTCCCACCAATCCTCGCGAACCAGAGCCGGCAGGCTGACCAGATCGTGCGCCTCAATGAATTCGATCGCCTCTTTCTGCTGGTCTCGGACCAGATAAATCATTTTTCCAGGCGCCACATAATCGTTTTTGACTTTTTCCAGCGCTTTCTTCCACGCGTCGCCAAATCCCAGCTCCTGGGAGGCGCGAAGCATTTCTTTGTCGCACCAGGCGAATTCCTTGTTCGCTATGACCACCAAGTCTTCCGGCGTGTACGCCACAACGTTGTAGCGCAGCGCTTCGATGAGCGCATCACGCCCGGCGGGGCCAACGCCGCCAAGGTCACCGCTTTCCGTCGGCGCGGTAAACTCATTCCGCGGCCCGCGCGCATCTCCCGATCCTCGGAATTCCGGTGCCGGCGCGCCCTCAGCTGGCAGCTTGATTCCCGCCGCGGTCAGCAGCGCCCGCAGGTGCTGGTCCATCGCCGTATCCGCCTGTTTGTACAAGTTGTCGTTCCACCACGCGAATTCCGGATCGTAAAGATTGTAAAAGTCGTGCCACCAGCGCAGCGCCCCTCGAAGTTCGTTGATGCGGTTTGCGGCGCGCGCCAGCAAACCTGCACGCGGCTTGGCATTTGGCAGCGCCGCCGCCGCCTTCTTGATGTCCACAAGCGCGCTCGTCAGCACCACAGAGCTTTTCTGCGGATCGAGCGTTTCCATCCGCCGCCGCGCTTCCTCCAGATTCACAACGAATGCCTGATAAGGGACAAGTTGTTCCACCTCCGCATTTTTTCGGTCGTCGTCGCCCAACTGCTTGCGCTGATGCTCCAGATGGCTCCGAAACAATGTGAAATCGAGCCGGCCGTCCTCACTCAGCGCTTCAAACTTAACGCCGTCCATCAACTTGATCTGTCCCGCAAAAAATTCCTCCGCCTTCGCCTTGCGCGTTGGAGAAAAAGACAGCGGATACATGCGATTCAAATCGCGCAGGTCGACCTGATACCGTTCAATCATCGGCCGAAATTCGCTGAAGCTGACGTCCAGCAGCGAACCATCCGCCGCGCGATCGCACCCGCAAGCGGAAGCGCTCTTGGAATCCGGGGCCAGCGCACGCTTTTCCGCGAATTCTTTAGTGTTTCCGAATGCAGCCTCGCAGGAAATGAGGCCGGCGCCAAGAATCGCCAGCCCATTCTTCAGTACATCTCGTCGATTCGAATTTACCGTGTTCATTGCGCTCCTAAGGACCCTCTCGCCGTTTTCGCGGACGGCGTCACCCAAATGTTTTATCAAACGCTTTCACGAAGGAGGAGAGCATTTCACAAGAAGCCCACAACTACAATGAGGCTATTGACGAAGCCTGGCGCGGCAGCTTGGGAGGACGGCAAGCGAACGATTGTCTCTGCTTTACGCCGAGACGGATTGCGCCGCGGGCGCGGCGTCGGTGTCGGTGCTGGAACGGGCGCCCGCGGCTCGATAGCGGACAATGAGGAGGGTGAGGTCATCGGCCTGGCTTGCGCCGCGCGCGAAGTTTTCCACGGCTTCGAGGATGGACTTCTGGATCTGATCCAAAGGGCCCTCAGGCTGGCCGGTCAGAACCTGGCGAAGTCGCGGAACGCCGAACAGCTCCTCGTCGGGGTCCATGGCTTCGGTCACGCCGTCGCTGAAGAGGACAACGGTGTCGCCGGGCTCCAGCTTGAGGCGCGCGACGGCATATTCGGCTTCTGGAACGAGGCCCACGGGATACGAACCTTCGCTGAAGGGCTCTTCGGCAACACCCTTGCGGATCAGGAAGGGAGACGGATGCCCGGCGTTGATGAATTCGAGATGGCCGTCGTCGTCCAGAATGCCGAAGAACATGGTGGCATAGCGGCCCACTTCGGCGTGATCGCACAAAAACCGATTGACGTGACTGATGACGCGCGCGGGATCCGTGCCCAGGGTCATGCCGGAAAGCGCGCCCTGAAGCATGGTAGTCACAATAGCCGCGCCGAGTCCTTTGCCGGAAACGTCCGCAAGAAGAAAAGCAGTGCGGTTGTTATCCAGCGGGAAAACGTCGAAATAGTCGCCTCCGACGGCGAGGCACGGATAGTTGCAGCCCGCCACGGCAAGGTGCGGGTGATCCGGAAAATTCTTGGGGAGAAGCGCCTGCTGAATGTCGCGGGCGATGTTGATTTCCTGCTCGAGGCGCTGCCGCTCGCGTTCGCGGATGACGAGGCGCGCATTGTCCAGAATGCTGGCAGCGTCGGCGGCGAGTGCATCGAGAATCTGGCGATCGAGCTTGGAGAAAGCCGCCGGGCGGCGGGAGTCGAGATAAAGCACGCCGAGAGAATGGCCATGCGACGCCGGCGTAACGCCGGAATCCCCTGTAGCGCGGTGCACGGCGTAAAGAGGAATCACGACCACGGCGCGCAGGCGCTGCGCGATGATGCTCTGCGCAGACTGCAAACCCATTTCAGCCTGGGCAAGATCTTCAGTAATGACCGGAGAATGCTGGCGAAGCGCCAGCTGAATCGCGGTCTGGCTGGGCGCGAGACTTTCCGGCGGAAGACGCAGACTGCCGCTGCGACGCGCCAGGCGAACTTTGAGTATGCCGTGGGCGTCGGCTTCGAGGAGCATTCCGCGATCCGCATCGGTAACCGAAACGGCGTGATCGAGCACCCGTCCAAGCACCTCATCCAAAGGAAGCTGCGAGTGAAGCAGCGCCGCGGCTTCGAGCAAACGGTTCAGGTTGCTCAGCCCGCCGCCGACAGGCTCCGAGCTGGTGATGTGCTCGATGCGCGTCAGCAAATTCGGAATGGACTCCTCGCCGCTGGAAGAGCCGGAGCGGTAAACGACTTCGTACGAGTCTTCGAGACCAAACGTAATGGAGTCGCCGTCATTCAGCGCGCGGCTCTCCACTTTTTCCCCGTTGACGAAAAGCCCGCGCCTCTGCCCGCGGTCTTCAATGTAAAGGTGGCCGGCTTCCATCACCAAAGCGGCGCAATTGCGCGAGATGCGGCGGTCAGAAAGCTGCAAATGGTTGCCGGTTTCCGCGCCGCGCCCTATAAGAAAGGGCGTTTGCGCGACGCGGACGTACCGTCGAGCGCCGTCCGGGGAAACGACTTCCAGTACCGCTCCTCCCAGTGTGATAGAAGCTGTGTCAGGCATGATTGTTCGCGACGGGATTGTAGCATGCAGGCCTGCAAAACGGCGCTGGAGGCTACCTCGTGGATACGTGAAGTGCCTGCCCTGCCTGGATTTGTTCCCGAGCTGCTACAAGTACTTCCTTCGTAATTATCAACTGGAGTTGACGCCGGGCCACGCCGGCTCAACTCCTGGCTCTGCGCCCGGAAGCCCGCGTTCCCTATTCGTTACGCAGAGCTTCCATGGGGTCGAGTTTGGAAGCGCGCAACGCTGGAAGGTAGCTGGCGGCCAGAGCGATAGCGGCAAGGCTGACCGTCGCAACGACAAGCGTGGTGGCATCGTGCGGTTTCAATCCGAACAGCAGGGAAGCCGCCGCTCTCGACACAAGCAGTGAAAGAACGATCCCAATGCCAAGTCCCACGGTGAGAAGCTGCAGCGATTCGCCAAGCACGAGAGCAATAATCGATCCGCGGTCCGCCCCCAGCGACATGCGAATGCCAATCTCATTGCGCCGCCGCGCCACCATATAAGAGATCACTCCGTAGAGTCCAATTACCGCGAGAAGCACCGCCAGCACGCCAAAAAATCCGGAGAGCCGCGCCATCAAGCGGTCCCGCAGCAATCCTTCTTCAATCATTCGGCGAAAGGGGAAGAAGTTGACATCAAGATTGGAATCGACGGTACTCGCGGCCGCTTTTACCTCGGAGACCAGGTTGGACACAGGCATTCTGGAACGAATCAGGATTTGTGCATCGCTGTCAGCACGGTCGTACTGCGCAACCGGCGTGTAGACGATCGGCTCAGGATCCTCGCGCAGGTCGCTATACTTCGTGTCTTTGACGAGTCCAACAATTTCGTACGGACCTGTTATCTTGCTCAGCGCCCGGACACGAAACATGGTCCCGACCGGATTGCCGGTCTTCGCGAGTTTTCTCGCGAACGTTTCGTTGACGATGGCAACAAGCGGTGCGCCCGCGACGTCGTGCTCATCGAAGTCCCGTCCTGCCAGAACAGGCGTTTGCAGAGTGCGGAAAAATCCGGAACTCACCCGATTAAACGACGAGGCAGGATTATCCTTCTGCGGAGGACTGGATACCCCCGGAAGAATGTCATGCGCAATCCCGTTGCCGCTGAGAGGGACAATGACCGCGATGGCCGCGGCGTCCACTCCGGGGATTGCACGCACGCGCGCCAGCAGCTCATTTCCAAATGGAATGCGCCGCTCATTGGCAAGGTTGCGCGTCGTAAAATCGATATCGCTGACGAGAATTCCATCGCGCTGGAAACCCGCATCCACGGCGGAGAGTTTGTCCAGGCTTCGCGCAAAGAGAAGTGCGCCAACAAGTAAAGTCAGCGACAGCGCGATTTGCGACACCACCAGAATGCGGCGCAATCCGAAGCGGGACCGGCCTTCCGTAGTTCCCCTGGAACCCTCCTTGAGGACAACTCCCGGAGAGACGCTCGTCGCACGCAAGGCCGGCGCTAATCCGAAAAGAATGCAGGTCAGCACGGCAAGCGCGGTTGTGAAACCCAGCACACGCCAATCTGTTCCGAGATCGAGGAAGAGCGGATCATGGTTTGTGCTCAGCGAAACAACGAGCAACTGGCTCAAGTTGTGCGCCAGCAGCGCTCCCAACGCGGCTCCGATCGCAGCTAAAAGCAGGCTCTCCGCAAGCAATTGGCGCATTAACCGCGGCCTGCTGGCTCCAATCGCCATGCGCATGCCCATCTCTCGTTCGCGGGCGCTGGCTCGCGCCAGCAGAAGATTCGCGAGATTTGCTGAAGCGATTACCAGCACCAGCGCCGCAAGCCCCAGCAGCAGCCAGAGCGGACTCTCGTAATCACGCCGCAAATCGGAAACGCCCGTGCCCGCTGGAAAAGCGCCAAGCCGGAAGCTCAGGAAATGCTCCGCAATCTCTGGATTGAACTGCGGAGGCAGCGTTGCTTCGAACAGTCCGGGAGAAATGGCCCGCAGTTGCGCGGAAGTTCGTTCCACCGTCCAGTCCGGTTTCAGGCGGCCCATGGCCGCTAGCCACCACATGTCGCGCCTGGGCATCATGGCATCTTCGCTGCCATCAATAATCGGTTCGGTACAAAGCGGCGCCACGACGTCGAAGTTGCGTCCCATTTCCACGCCGTAGAAACTCGGGGGTGTAACACCAATGATTGGGAAGGGAATCCGGCTGATGGTGAGCGTTCGGCCGATCACTGATCGGTCCCCGGCGTATTCATGCTGCCAGAAGGCGTCGCTGATGACGACGCCAGAGGACGCGCAGCCGATATGGTCGTCCTCCGGTGTCAACAGACGGCCAAGCTCGGGCTGGACGCCCAGCGTTTCGAAGAAGCCTCCGCTGACCCACAGCGCCTCTACGTTGTG
Source organism: Candidatus Acidiferrum sp. (assembly GCA_035313865.1). GTDB lineage: Bacteria > Acidobacteriota > Terriglobia > Acidiferrales > UBA7541 > Acidiferrum. The sequence goes on along the minus strand of DATFZY010000031.1, from coordinate 13,669 downwards.
AACTTCTCCGCCGGGTGAAATGTTGAATCGCGACGGCGACCACGCGAAAAGCTCCGAAAACCCTTGTTGCTGCGCTTGAATTTGCTGCCACATGGCGTAGGTGAGATCGGGGTAGCGGCTATTAAAGCTGCCGCTCGCCCGGCTGCGGTGATCAATCGCGACGCTGGCGAGTTCCTGCGGATTTTTTACGGGGAGGGTGCGCAGGCGGACGGCGTCGAGGAGCTGAAAGATCGCCGTGTTCGCGCCGATTCCCAGCGCCAGTGAAAGAATGGCCGCCCCAGCGAAAACAGGATTGAATCGCAGCAGCCGCGCGCCGAAGCGGAAGTCATTCCAGAGAGTTTCGAAATGCGACTCCCAGCTTGCTGAACGTACGTTTTCTTTCACGGATTCCACGCCCCCTATTTCGAGGCGCGCGGCACGGTGGGCTTCTTCGCGCGTCATTCCGGCGCGCATTTTTTCCGTCGCAGACTTATCCAGAAAGTCGCGGAGTTCTTCGTCAAGCTCCGATTCCGCCTTTTCCTTGCGAAACAATCCGCGCACTCCCGCAGCAAAATTTGCCCATATCCCCACAGCACCCTCCTGGCTCCAACTCTTCTCCGTGTCCTCTGTGTAATGTTTTCCCGTTGGGTCATCCTTCTGAGGATGACCGCTATGCCTTCTTGCCGCGAGCTGTCAACCATCGCTGCAAGCTGTCTCTCCCGCCGCCACTCCTCACGAAGCCGTCTGCAAAATCCTCGCAATAGCCGCAACCTGCCGTTCCCACTCTTTGGTTTCGCTTTTCAGTTTCAGCTTGCCAGCGCGCGTCAACGAATAATATTTCGCGCGCCGGTTATTCACCGAAGTCCGCCACTCGCATTCCATCAACCCAGCCCTCTCCAACCGCCGAAACGCCGGAAAAAGCGAACCGGGATTCACTTCGAACACGCCGTGGCTAAGCTGCTGGATCCTCTGCGAAATGCCCCACCCGTGCAGCGGTTCGAGCGCCAGAGTCTTTAGGATGAGCATGTCAAGCGTGCCTTGCACCAGCGTTGCCGAAGTGTCGGTCACCGTCTCTCCTCTGGATTGCCGAGAGAAGTATATCCCGCTCCTCTAGATTGTCAAGAGTAGGGGCGGGGCTTGCCCCGCCCGGCCCCCCGACGCGCCAACCCGTTTCCCGTTCTTTGAGAAACGGTGGAATTAACTTCCGTCTGGCAGGGCTCCAAACCTTGGACGCTCGCCCCGAATGGTCCGCCCATACGTCTTAAATGAGACTTTTTCCAACCCCCCACCGTATTGCCCCGGGAGGTCTTTCCGAAATGGAAATCGAATCCGCCGGCAATCGCGGCCGGTCCTGGCGCGACAGCCGATGGCTGATCCTTGTTGAATTTGCCCTCGTCGCAGCGATCTACGTCGGGCGTCAACATCACATCTTGAAGGTCAGCGCTACGCCGTATCTCTTCCTCCTGGCATGGATTTCGCTGCGTGTTCGCGGCGTGCAATGGAAGCAGATTGGCTTCACGCGCTACCGCAACTGGACAACAACTCTTCTCCTGGGCCTCGCCAGTGGCGTGGGCCTGGAACTCTTTGACCTGTTCGGAAAGCAGCGCCTTCTCACCCGCCTGCTGGGAAAGCCGCCCGACCTCGCGACTTTTTCCGCCGTCCGCGGGAACCTCAAGTTCGCCCTGCTCATGATCGCCCTGCTCTGGATCCTTGCAGCGTATGGAGAAGAACTCGTCTATCGCGGATACCTGATGAATCGCGTCGCGGATCTCTTCGGCGGAGGCAAACGCACGGCTTGGATCGTGAGTTTACTCCTGGTTAGTGCGCTGTTTGGCTTCGCGCATTACGCGCAGGGACTTACCGGTATCATCGAAGAGGGTTCCGACGGCCTCATTTTGGGGTTGATGTATCTTGCGTGCCGCCGCAATCTCGCCGTTCCCATCGTGGCTCACGGAGTCTGCGACACCATCGACATCGTCCTGCTTTTCCTCGCCAAGTATCCCGGCCTGTAGTGGATGCTATTGGAGACCTGGCGCGCTTCTGTTCCCTGCTAAGTTATACGTTTGTCGATACTCCTCCGCGCATAAACGTCAACTTTCCTTAATCTGGCTCTCACACTGCTAACCTATTCTTTCTCTAACCAGAACACCTCTGAGGCGCAAGACTGGAGGCCAGAGCGTGTGGCAAGGCATCACCCCTTCCAGACTCAAACATGGTTTGCGATGAAATAAGAAAAATCCACTGCAAGTGACCGGATTCATTACTCACGCCAATCAATGCGAAGCGGTGGCGAGGCGGCGCGTGACGTAGTCCGCGACGTTGGCGTCGAAGAGATCGTTGAGTTGATGCGTGACGGGGCCGGGAGCCGTGGCGATTTTGTGGCCGGCGATTTCGCCGACCCCGATGAGATTGCGATTGGTGGAAGAAATAAAAATTTCGTCGGCGGAATAAAGATCTTCGGGATGCAGAGCTTGTTCGACGACGGCCACGCCCGCCTCGGGAGCAACTTCAAAAAGAATGCCGCGCGTCACGCCTTCGAGGCAGCCGGAGTTCAGCGGCGGCGTGAATACCTTTCCATTTTTCACCACGAAGATATTTGCCGCGGTGCATTCGGCGACTTCGCCGCGTTCGTTGAGTAGAACCACTTCATCGAGGCCTTCTTTTTGCGCTTCGGCGACGGCCCAGACATTTTGCAGCCACGAAGTGGTTTTCACTCCCGCGAGTGGCGACGCGGCGTGGCGGCCTTGTTCGCGAAGACCGAGCCGCACCGGTTCGCGATATTGCGGCGCGGGCGCGGAATAAATAATCAGATCCACCTCGGGATGTTTTTCGTCGCTCTGCCAAAACCCGACTTGATTATAAATGAGATAGATGCGTGCGCAGCCATCCGTGACCTGATTCGCGCGGATGACTTCGTGGAGACTGAGGCGAACCTTCGCGGAACTGTACGGCATAGGCAGGCGAATGATGGCCGCGTCTTTTTCGAGGCGGCGCCAGTGGCGCTCGTAGGCGAAAGCCTCGCCGCGCGAAATGCGAATCGTGGTGAAAATCCCCCAGCCGCAGAGGAGACCCGCCTGGCCGGGCGAGAGGCGCATTTTCTCGATAGGCAGCAGGCTTTCGTTATGGAAGATGTTGCGATGAATCACGAGTGCTCCTCTAAAGGCCTGGTCGAAACTACCCCAGACAATTGTATCCGAACTTCAGGCGAGCGGAAGGAGGAAGACGGCGCTCTTTTCGTAAGCCTATACAAATGAATCGTTTACGGATTGGACGGGGAAAGAGTGGAGTGGGTTTGTGTTGTGCAGCTGGTGGGGAGGAGAAGCTCTTGGCCCTCGAAAATGCGGTCCGGGTTGGCGACGGCGGGGTTGGCAGCCGCTACGCAGGGCCAAGCGGAAGAACGGCCAAGGTTGGCTTTTGCCAGCGCCCAGAGGGTGTCGCCTTTGCGGACTTTCACGATATGGGTGGAACTGTCGGTGGTGCTCCGGGTCGTACGTGGCGCGGCGGTGATGGCCGGTAGAACGACGCGGGCCCCGGCGCGGATCTGGTTGGGATCGGCGATCCAAGGATTTACAGCTACTAGATTAGGCCAGAGGCGGCCGCTGCCCAGGTTTTGTTGCGCGAGCTTCCAGAGGGAATCGCCGGGCTGGACATTGACGAATTTTGCCGATGCGATCGGAGTCGCAGGCGACGAGTGCGCTGGTTGTTCGGGGCGAACTGTTTCCACGGGCACGACAGGTTGCGCGGGCTGGGCAAGAATTTCTGCCGGCACGGGAAGCGCGAAAGTTTTCGGAAGCGCGGGGTGAACGGAAAACACCGGCGGTGTGGCACGGGCAAAAACTCTTGGGTGAGCGAGAACGGTCGGACGCACTGGCTGGCCAAACGAAGGACGAACTTTTGCGAGAGCCACAGCGATCGAAACTTTAGCAGGAGGAGCTTCATGACGAGTAGGTTCAGGATCCGCGATAACTGGTGGACGGACCTTGACGTGAACTTTAGGACGCAAATTCTCAGAAGGCGAAATCTTCGGTTGCCAGATTCCGGCGAGTGGAACTTCCGGACGGCGAGCTTCGGGAGTTATACGGCCGCGCGAGAATGGATCGCGGCGCGTCATCCGAGAAGAAGGTCTCGGACGAAGATCCGGTGCCGTCGGAAGTTGAATCACTGGACGCTCCGGCAAAATGGGAGAGGCGAGCGCGGGAGTCGAGAAAGGAAGATGGAACGGCTCGGACTGTTTTGGTTTCACAACCTGCAACTGCTTCTGCGCTTCCAGTTCTTTTCGCTTTTGAGCTTGCAATTCTTTTTGCTTGCGATACTGGCGAGCGACTTCGCCGAGAGAAGTTGCCGGAGTCTCTGAATTTGCGTCGACGGCCGCTGGAGAATTTTCCGCGGGAACCGGCGAGCAATTATTCTTCTGCGCGCACTCGTTGCGCTTCGCTTCGATCTGTGCGCGGTCTTCCGGCGTCAGGATGCTCTTACGCTTGAGATCTTCTTCCGTGTAAACGTGCTTCGCGGATTTATGTGCTTCTTGTTTTTTGGCGCGGGCTTGACGCGCGGCGTCGGCGACAGCTTGGTGCTGATCCTGGGCGCGGCAGATGGTGGCAGCGAAAGTGGCTGAGGACAAAACCAGAACGGCGGAAGTAGCGAAGCGAACGGTCAAAAGGGACGAAGGCAGAATTCCCCCCAAGCCTGTGCGACGCGGCTGGAGGGGCCGAGGGCCGTTAAGGTCAGAAAGCAGCATTGGCAAACCGACTACGGGGGGACTCCGCGTAAGAAGAAGTCTACCCTGAATCGGGAGCCATGGGAAATGTTTTTCTCTTTCAGTTGCCTCCCCGCAAACCCGGTCTTTACACGATATTGAGCGGACGGAACGGGGTGTTTGGCATACTATTTCCCCTCCTTGCGAGAGGCAGAGGTTGGGGAATCGAAAATGAAAAAAGAGACGAAAAGCGAATTGAATGCTGCCGGACGGCGCAAGTTTTTGCAGGCCGGTTTGTTGGGCGGCGTGGCCGCCGCAGCTGGTCCGGCGCTGCCGCCTGTATTCGGATCGCCTCGCGGGAACGCGAACCCGGGTTCGCGTGAAGCTGCGGAAGTTCCGGCGTTTGAGTTGGACGAAATCACCGTGGGCGAATTGCAAGATGGGATGAAATCCGGAAAATACACAGCGCGTGCGATTGCGCAAAAATATCTGGCGCGCATCGCGGCGATTGACAAGAACGGGCCGCGCGTCAACAGCGTGATCGAGACAAACCCGGACGCTCTGCAGATTGCCGAAGCGCTCGACAAGGAGCGAAAAGAAAAAGGGCCGCGCGGGCCGATGCATGGAATTCCCGTCCTGATCAAAGACAACATCGCCACCGCGGACCGCATGCAGACGACGGCGGGATCGCTGGCGCTTGTCGGATCGAAGCCGCCTGCGGACGCGTTCATTGCGAAAAAATTGCGAGACGCGGGAGCGGTCATCCTGGGAAAAACAAATCTCAGCGAGTGGGCGAATATTCGGTCGAACCATTCCATCAGCGGATGGAGCGGACGCGGCGGCCAAACAAAAAATCCGTACGCGCTCGACCGGAATCCGTGCGGCTCGAGTTCGGGAACGGGCGCGGGGATTTCCGCGAACTTCGCTGCTGTGGGAATCGGAACGGAGACCGACGGATCGATCGTGTGCCCGTCTTCGGCGAACGGACTTGCGGGAATCAAGCCCACGGTTGGGTTGCTGAGCCGCGCCGGAATTATTCCGATTTCGCACACGCAGGATACGCCGGGGCCGATGTGCCGTACGGTACGCGACGCGGCGATTTTGCTGGGAGCGTTGACAGGAGTGGATGCGACGGACAGCGCGACGGCCGCGAGCAGTGGAAAATTTTTTACAGACTACACGCAGTTCCTGAATGCCGATGGATTGCGCGGGGCGAAGATCGGCGTCCTGCGGAAGGCGTTCGGCTTCAATCCCGCGGTGGACAAATTGATGGAGGCGGCGCTCGACGTGATGAAGAAACAAGGGGCGACGCTGGTGGATCCCGTGGAGCTTGCAACGGCCGGGAAATTCGGCGAGACGGAATTTTTGGGATTCATGTACGAGCTCAAGGCGGATTTGAATGCGTACCTCGCGTGGCTCGGGCCGAATACTCCCGTGAAGACGCTGAAGGAAATCATCGAGTTCAACGAAAAGAATGCGGCGAAGGAGATGCCGTTTTTCGGGCAGGAGAATTTCCTGAAAGCGGAGGAGAAAGGGCCGCTGACGACTAAGGAGTATGTGGATGCGATTGAGAAAAATCACGAGCTGGCCGGGAAAGAAGGGCTCGACAAGACGATGGACGAGCAGAAACTGGACGCGATTGTGGCGCCGACGGGCGGGCCGGCTTGGCTGACGGATATTGTGAACGGCGACTCGTTCGGCGGAGGAAGCTCCGAGTTTGCGGCGGTGGCCGGGTATCCGAACGTGAATGTGACGGCTGGTTTTGTGCATGGCTTGCCAGTGGGGATTTCGTTTTTTGGGCGCGCGTGGAGCGAGCCGGTTTTGATCAAGCTGGCTTACGCGTTCGAGCAGGCTACGAAATTCCGGCAGGCGCCACGGTTTTTGCCGCACGTTGAGGCGTGATTCGTGTCCGGTGATCCGTGTCCCGTGTCCCGAGCCCTGTGTTCAGTGATTCGTGTTGCGTGTCTGAAAACCTCCTGCAGCACAGACTGAAGTCTGTGCCACTCGGAGCCTGGGTTGAAGCCGTGTGCCTACACCAGTCGGGCTGGATTACTACCGTCGCGCCGGATTACCATGCGTGGCTTCGGTTATGGTCAGCGCCGAAGCCGGGCACGGCATGCCGTGCCCCTGCGGGTCGTATTTTCAGGTGCTTGCAGGTCAGCTAACTCCTTTCAATGCAGCACTTACAAGAATGACGGGGCCCCTGCGCGGCCTAAAGCCTTGGTAACGCAGCACTTACCTGGATAGGCTCCTAAGTGTTGATTCTAATAGGCTTTTTCGGGTTCGAGGAGGCGGTGGGTGTGGTCGAAGTGGATGGCGTAGGGGTCGCGGTGTGGGCTGTCAGGGCGGCGTTTCGGGTTGGCGGGGGGTGGAGTTGTTGGTTGGGGTTGCGCGGCGGGGGGTTGCGGGCGGACTGGGGCGGGTGGTTGGTTGTTGGGTGCGGCGGCGGGAACGGGGAGAGGTCCTTCGCTACGCTCAGGATGACAAACCGGGGGATGGACTTGTGGATGGACTGAAGCAGATTGGGGCGACGGTGCGTCGGGAGCGAGGGCGGGGCAAGCCCCGCCCCTACCGTCTACCACGGCGGGTTGGTCGGAGGCGGATTTGGCGGCAAAGGATTCGAGGGTAGCATCCGGCACTGGATCGGGAGGGAAGAGGCGGGTGTGGTTGGAGGTGATGCCGGAGCGGATGGATTTGCGGTAGTTGTCGGGGCCGAAGGAATCCTGGAATTCGGATTGGGCGTGGTGAATGGATTGGAGGAGGGTTTGGGCCATGTAGGCGACGGTGCGTGCGGTGCGGGGCTTGATGTCGCCGCGGACTACGGCGGGGAGGAGACGGGCGAGGGCGGTGCTTAGGTCGTTGGCGGAGATGTAGTGGCCGGAGAAGAAGGCGGCGAGGTCATTGGCTAGTTTATCGGCGGTGGCGACGCGGGATTCCTTTTGGGCGTGGTCATAACAGAAATGCGGATGGGTGCTGATGCGGGGAGTGCGGCAACGGCGGCCATCGGCGTAGGCGAACATGCATAGGGACACGCGGTCCTTGGGGCTGAGTGATGACATTAGAATTCTCCTTAGAATTGAGTTTCGAGATTTGGCGATACAAGACAAGAGCGGTCATCCTCAGAAGGATGACCCTACAACTGAAAACAAAAACGCCGGCAGGATGCCGGCGCTACAACATGGCCTAAAAGCGGAAACGCCTCGCGGAGTGCGAGGCGCAGGACTAACCGAGGCAAGTATACCGCAAGAGTAATTCCCGTCAAAGCGAAAACTTCAGGTCAAGAGAGAGAAAAGTCAAAAGCCCCAGATGCAAAACCGGCAGGTGGGGCACACGGCCAGAATCTCTAAACCCCGGTGGTAATAGGGGCTGGAGTTGGGGCGGGGTCGAGGTCGGAGGGCTGTGGCGGAATTGGAGAGGCTTCGGGTTTGGGGATGGGTTTGAGGATTAGAGGTTTGGAGAGGGTCGATTCCAGGAGGTGCTTTGCGGCGGCGAGGCGAGCGGCGGCTTCGGCTGAGTCGGGGAGGCCTGGGACGCGGAGGAGAAGTGCGTCGGCGGAGTCTTCGAGGCGGAGGCCACGGGTGGTTTCTACCCCGCATTTGCGGAGGGTGCGAGAGAGGCGGAGGACGCCGGAGAGGGCGCGGACAGCGGTTTGGTGGGCTTCGGGGAGTTTGGCGAAACCGTTTTTTTGTTTTGGTTCTGGGCCGCGGTGGTAGCGGACTACCCAGGACATGAGGTCCCATTGGTCGGAGGTCCAGTTTGGGGGTACTGGCAGGCATAGCAGGAATTTGCGGGCGGCTTTTGGTGACGACGGATTTTCGGCGAGGGAGTTGACGCCGTGGAGTTTTGCGGCGGTTCTCAGGATGCGGCTCATGGGGGCTTGTTGAAAGACTGGTGCGGCGTTGGCGCGTTGCAGTTGGTCAAAAAGGCGCGTCGCGATGCGGGCTACCTGATTGGTGCGGCGGGGGTGGGAGTCGGAGGCGCGGGCTGTGGCGCGGAGGCGAGCTGCTGCGGAGGCTTCGAGACGTTCACCGTGGGGGAGATTGTGGCGCCAGTCGAGCCAGAGGCTGGTTTTGCCGAGAGTGAGCTGGCGGTAGGTTTCGAGGCGGTCGTGGCGTTCTTGCGTGATTTTATCCTGGCAAGCTTGCCTGGATTGGGCGATTTCGGGAGCTTTCGTTTCTTCCAGCAGTTCTGCAAGGACATCTAAATCGTGGATATCGCCGAGGAGATCCTGGATGCGCTTTAGTTGCTCGGCCCAGATGGCGTAGTGGTCGGGGAGCAGGCTTTCGACTGTGTAACGGAAACGCTTAAGGCCGATGCGGAGGGCGTGCCAGGGTTTGGATTTTTCCGTGCGCAGGGCGCGGTTGTGGAGTTCTTTGGCTTCTTCGTAACGCTCGAGGGCCAGGCATTCGGCGGCGAGGCTGCCGACGGGGACCAGACGGGCGCGTTGTTTCAGGCGGCGCTCGAGGTGGGCCCAGTTTTTTTCATCGAACTTTTCGGCTACGTGGAGCGCGGCTTCGGCTTGTTGTTTTTCTTCGGATTCGAGCGAGGGAAGGAGATGTGCTTTGAGAGGGTCGCCTTCGGGGGCTAGTTTTTTGATCCAGTCTTCCATGACTTGCGTGTCGCGGAGGGCGCCGAGGCTGCGGAAGAGTTTGCGGGCGATCTTGCGCATTTCGGGCCAGGAGGCGTCGGGATCGACTTCTTCCATGACGGCGGCGAGGGAACGGCAGCGGCGAATGGCTACGCGAAGATCGTGGACCGCGTCGGAATCGGGAGAGGAGCGGAGGGTGGCGAGCTCTTCGAGGGCGCGGTTCATCCAGTGAGAGAGGTTGCGGTGCTCGGGGCGCGAGCCGGGGACTGGCGGGACTGCTAGTGGGGACCGCTGGGCGGTCAATGAGAAGGGTGACCGCGAGGCGGTCATCGCCGTAGCCATCAAATACCTCTGAGACCGTACGCCTGCTACGAGTGGGATCGCAGCCCCTGTGGCGGACGATGGAAGAACAGAGTAACGCTTGGGGGAGGGGGAGTCTAGTCGAGGGGCTGTGGAAAAGTCGGTGTTAAACGCGGAGGTGGTTTAGTTTGGGTACCGAAGAGTTTTTTTTGAGGAAGAAGTGGCGAGTGACCCTTCGAGGCTCCAGGTAAACGAGTGATCAGTGGCGAGTGGTTTGCGATTCGCTAGTTTGGTTGCGAGTGGATTAAGCTAGGGACGAGAGAAGAGGAAAAGAACAGAGAGCATGAAACTAAAACTGCCAGACGGAGTGTTTGGGGCTTATTTGTTTGACTGCGATGGGACGATTGCTGACTCGATGCCGTTGCATTATGTGGCGTGGAAAAAGGCCTTGGGTGAATGGAATTGTGAGTTTGGTGAGGAGTTGTTTTATGCGTGGGGCGGGATGCCGATTGTGGAGATCATTGCCACATTGAATGAGAGGCATGGGTTGAACATGCCGGTGGAAAGTGTGGCGCGGCGGAAGGAGGGGCTGTATTACGAAATGCTGCCGCAGCTTAAGGTTGTGCCGGAGGTTTTGGAGCATATCGAGGCGCAGCATGGGCGGATTCCATTTGCGGTGGTGTCGGGGAGTACGAGGGACTCTGTGAAGGCTTCGCTGGAGACTTTGAAATTGCTGGACCGGTTCGAGACGTTGGTTTGTGCGGGGGAGTACAGCCGAAGCAAGCCTGATCCGGAGGCGTTTTTGCTGGCGGCGTCGAAGTTGCGCGTGGCGCCGCAAGATTGTCTTGTGTTTGAGGATACGGAGATGGGGATTCAGGCTGCTACGGCTGCGGGGATGGCCTCGGTCAGAGTGCCTGGGCCCTGGGAGAGGCGGGAGTCGTAGCGAGCGTTGATAGCGCTTGCTCATACGGCCATGCCAAGGTGGGGCGCAGCATGCTGGCCAATGGCCGCTATGAGCCCTGACCCTGCTTATAGGAAGCCGGACGACGCATTTTCTAGGCATCGGGCCGGGGCGATAGGCTGGAAATCCGGCAAGCTGGGTTTTCGGAAGGTTCTGGAAAATGGTCCCGGAGAATGGAGTCGAACCATCACGACCGTAAGGTCACACGATTTTGAGTCGTGCGCGTCTGCCAGTTCCGCCACTCCGGGATATGTCAATCATACATCGGGGTCAATCTTTCTCGCAATCTCCCGCGCCGAATTATCCGAAATGATTTTGTAGCGCCGATGCACGTCAACGGATAGATGGCCGACCGCCGACATGCTTTGCGATTCGCTGAGGCCAATATCCCCGGCAAGCCGCGCGACGCATGACCGCCGCAAATCGTGAAAGAAAAGCTTTCCGCCGCTGCCCGTTGTAATCTTCGCTGAGCTGGCCGCATTATCGAAGGACACACGGAAATCCCGTACGGGCGTCGAGCCATCGTCCCGCCAGAGAAGATAGTGCTCGGACCGCTTGCCCTTCGCCATAGCCTTGAGAAGTTTGCCAGGCGCGCCCGACGGATTGAAGAACACGGAGCGCGGCATTTTGTTCTTGGTGCTACCCGCTGGCAGGATAATCCGACTCCGGTCGAAGTCCACTTGCCCGACCTTCATGAACGTGAGATCACCGCGCCTGAATCCGAACGTGAACGCCAGCGTGCAAATCGCTTCCAGCCACGGCTCATCGTCAGGAATCTGGGTGACAAAACTTTGAAATTCAAACCAACCGAGATGCCCTTGGCGCACGACATTTTTTCTCCGGCAAATAAGAGAGACTTGGGCTATTGAAACGGTTTAAGATTGGGTCCGCCGGCGGTCTATTTTGATAGACGTGAGGGAAAAATGGCGCGTTTGCGATTCGTAGTGGCTGTGGGAATTCTTGTTGGCGGGCTGCTTGGGGGACTAGCGTGTGTGGCCCATGGCCAGGAAGTTGCCGCAGTTTCGGGCACGACTGCGGGGGGCGAGTCCCGGCTCGTTGTAGCTGCTCAAGCTGCCGATATGAAGAAGCTGCCGGTTCCTGCCATGAGTTTGAATGAGGGGTGGCAGATTCAGTCTTCGTGCGACGCGAAGGCTGCTGGCGAGCAGATATCGAAGGCGGGATTTGATGCGGGCGGGTGGCACAAGACAACTGTGCCAAACACTGTGGTGGGGACGCTTGTGGATGACGGGACTTATGTGGATCCGATGTTTGCCAACAATTTGAAAAAGCTTCCGGGGATGAATTACAGCGACAAGACCTTTTTTGCGATTCAGGATATGCCAGCGGGGAGTCCGTTCCGGTGCTCGTGGTGGTGGAGGAAAGAGTTCACGCTGCAGCCGCCGTTTAATGGGGAGCACTTTTGGCTGCACTTTCCGGGGATTAATTACCGGGCGAATGTTTGGGTAAACGGAAAGAAGATCGCCGATGCGAAGGATGTTGCAGGGACTTATCGGGTTTTTGAGCTGGATGTGACGTCGGCGGTAAATAGCAATGGGCCGAATGCTGTTGCGCTGGAGATTTTTGCGCCGGAGAAAAACGATTTGGGGATTACGTGGGTGGACTGGAACCCGACGCCTGCGGATAAGGACATGGGGATATGGAAAGAGGTGACGCTGAGTTCGAGCGGGCCTGTGGCTGTGCGGCATCCCTTTGTGAGTTCGAAACTCGGCGGGGATTACACTTCCGCAGAACTGACGCTTAGCGTCGAAGTCCGAAATCAGACTGCAACTGCACAAAAAGGCGTGTTGTTGGCGTTGGTGGATGGAGCGGTTCTTCGCCAAGAAATCGAAGTGGCACCGGGGAAAACGGAGATTGCGCGATTTACAGCGGAGAAGTTTCCGCAGTTGAAGCTGGCTAAGCCGAGGCTCTGGTGGCCTTACACTATGGGTGCTCCCGATTTACATACGGCAGCTTTCCGGTTTTTTGACGGCAAGGGCTTATCCGATGAGGCCGCGGTGAAGTTTGGGATACGCGAAGTGACTTCGGAATTGACGGATAAGGGAGCCCGGCTATTCAAGATTAATGGGAAGAAAATTCTGATTCGCGGGGCAGCTTGGGCGCCGGATATGTTTTTGCGGCCGATGTCGAAGAAATTGGACGCTGACCTTGCTTATGTACACGACATGGGATTGAACACGATTCGGCTGGAAGGGCGGATCGATCGCGATGAGTTTTTTGAGAAGACCGACCAGTTGGGGATTTTGGTGATGCCGGGATGGACGTGCTGCGATGGGTGGGAACGCTGGAAGCAGTGGACGCCGGAAACGCGGGCGATTGCGGCGGCTTCGATGACGGACCAGGCGCAGCGGTTGCGGAATCATCCGAGCGTTTTTGTGTGGCTCTATGGGAGTGACAATCCGCCGCCGGCGGATGTGGAGCAGATGTATTTGAAGATTTTGAAGGAGAATGAGTGGCCCAATCCGTCGGTTTCGTCCGCCAGCGAGACGCCGACCAAGATCACGGGAAAATCGGGCGTGAAAATGACCGGGCCCTATGAGTATGTGCCGCCGGTTTATTGGCTGGCGGATACGAAGGCTGGCGGAGCTTACGGATATAACACGGAGACTAGCCCTGGGCCGGCGATTCCGCCGCGGGAATCGCTGGAGCGATTCATTCCCAAGGATCATCTCTGGCCGATCGATGATGTGTGGAATTACCATTCGGGGAAAGAGCGATTCACTACGGTGAATGTTTTTACGGATGGGTTGACGCGGCGGTATGGTGCGGCGAGTTCGCTGGATGACTATGAGCGCAAGGCGCAGGCCATGACGTATGACGGCGAACGGGCGATGTTTGAGGCGTATGGGAGGAACAAGTACACGTCGACTGGCGTGATTCAGTGGATGTTGAACAATGCGTGGCCGTCGTTGATCTGGCATTTGTATGACTACTATCTCGTGCCTGCGGGCGGTTATTTTGGGACGAAGAAGGCGATGGAGCCAGTGCATGTGCAATATTCTTACGACGATAATTCCATCGTGGTGGTGAACAGCACTTACGAGGCGCTCGCGGGGATGAAGGTTAGCGCGAAGACTTTCAATATTGACGCTGCGGAGAAAGCTTCGAAGGAAGAGGCGCTGGATGT
>DATFZY010000030.1:0-4253 GCA_035313865.1 Candidatus Acidiferrum sp. | reverse complement strand
TTTCACGATGAGGTGCGATTGGGCGTCGAAGTAGACTTGCCACTTCACGCCGGAGGGCATGGTGACTTCCAGCTGCGAAGCATCCTCGCCACGGACTTGCGCGGAGCCTACGTAGGTGACGATTAGCTTGTTTTTCTTCGGATCGAGGAGGCGCGAATTGTAATAGCGAGCGGCGGCTTCTAGTTGCAGGCCATCGGGGCCGACCAGCGTCGAGATTTCTCCGGCGGCGTTTTGATGCCATGCGGATTTTCCGTTGAAGGATTCGATCCAGCTTTGGTCGCCCATGACCATTTCGGAGTAGTAGCGGTTGGGGAGTTTGACGTCGAAGGTGTAGGCGCCGGGCTTGGCGCCGTTCTGGGCGGCTACTGTTCCTTCCAGCGTGATTGTCTGGATTTTCGAAAGAGCGTGCGCGCCGCCTGAGGCTTTTACGTATTGACTCAAGATTTTGGCGGCATCCTGAGCGTGCAGAGGGGCGGCGAGGGTCGCAAGCAATAACGCAAAGCACAGGCTATGGAATCGAGTGCGCATAGGTTTCATCTTTAGATACGCACGGGTGCGGAAAAGGTTCCAGGCATTCCGCAGGTTTCGCCGCGCGCGGTTTTAGGCTGGCTCGATTTTGGAGCTTGGTTCCGATAAGATGGATGGCTCTCATACTAGAAAGGAATCCGACAGAATGTGTGCCGAACAAAAACCGCGTGTGCGTTTTGCGCCTTCTCCGACGGGATATTTGCATGTAGGCGGAGCGCGCACTGCTTTGTTCAACTGGCTTTTCGCGAAACACGAGGGCGGGACTTTGCTGCTGCGCGTGGAAGACACGGACGTGGAGCGCAACAAGCCGGAGCTGGTGGACGGAATATTGCTGGCGCTGAAGTGGCTGGGAATCGAGTGGGATGAGGGTCCATTTTTTCAGTCGCAGCGCGGGGAAATGTATCGGGCTGCGGCGGAGCGGATACTGGCGAGCGGCGCTGGCTATGCGTGCTACTGCAAGGCGACGGCTTATGCGGGCGGGGATTATTCCGCAGCGGAAAATGAGGATCACGAAGGCGAAGGGGACGATGAGGGGCCGAAGACTTTGAAGGCGGTGGCGTGCGCTTGCCGCGATTTGTCGGATGCGGAGCGCGCGGCGAAGGAAAAGGAAGGTGTGACGCGGGCGATCCGGTTCAAGACTCCGCGCGCGGGCGTGACGAAATTCGAAGACGCGGTTTTTGGGGCGCGCGAGATACAGAACACGGACATCGAGGATTTTGCGCTGCTGCGTTCGAGCGGCGTGCCGACTTACCAGCTGAGCGTGGTGGTGGATGATATTGATATGCGCATCACGCACATTATTCGCGGCGCGGATCATTTGTCGAATACGCCGAAGCAGGTGCTGATATATCACGCGCTGGGCGCGGAGCCGCCGATTTTCGCGCACGTGCCGCTGATTCTGGGGCCGGATCGCACGCGGCTTTCGAAGCGGCACGGGGCGACCAGCGTGGGTTCTTATGTGGACGAAGGGTTTCTGCCCGAGGCGTTCCGGAATTTTTTGGCGTTGCTGGGATGGTCCACGGGCGATGACAGCGAATTCATGCGGACCACGGAGCTGATCGAGCGTTTTCAGCTTTCGGGCGTGAGCCGGACGAATGCGATATTCGATCGCGCGAAACTGGAGTGGTACAACACGCAATATTTGCAGAAGCCTCCGGTCGAGGAGTTGCTGCCATTTGTGGAAGCGGAATTGCGGCGGGCGGGATTGTGGAAGGACGAGTGGGCGACGACGGAGCGGGGGTGGTTCGCGCATGCGGTGGATCTGATCCGGCCGCGGACTCGTTTGCTGACGGATTTTACGGGTTGGGCGCGGGCATTTTTCACGGATGAGTTTGAATACGAGCAGGAAGCGCGTGAGAAATTCTGGAAGGATGAGAAGGTTCTGGGGCTGCTGACGAAGTTGACTGAGGCGCTGGCGGTGTTGCCTGAGTGGAATCATGATGCTTGCGATGCGGCTTTACGCGCAGTGGCTGCGGCTGAGGGTGTGAAGGCTGGATTGCTGATTAATGCAACGCGCGTGGCAGTTGTGGGGCGGGCGGTGGCGCCGCCGCTATTCGATACGATGGTGGTGTTGGGCAAGGAGCGCGTGGGCGTGCGGTTGCGGCGGGCGTTGGTGTTTTTGTCCTCGCGTTAGAATCCGAAGTATAAATATTCAGCCGTTCGCCAAGAAGCTCAGCTGTTCATCAAAAAGCAGATCCCTCTCTGCGTCCCGCGCCCGTCCCGCAGCCGCGGGACGGGCAAGAAAAAGCGCGGAACTACGTTCGGGATGACACGTTTCTTTCCTTTTCGGCGAGCCGGGCAACCTCGCTCTACCACACAGCGGCATTTCTCAGACGGACCGCGAAGCCCGCCCTTCCTGTTCAAACCATTCCTTTTGATGTGACGCCTTTGCGGAAGTGTGCGCGGACTCGCGAAAATTACTTCGCTGGGGGTGTGGAGAAAATTTCAGGATGAGCTGAGTGTGTGGACGCGCCTGCTGCGGCTACGTCGACGCGGACGTCCACCGGAACTTTTACTGGGGGCAGGCAGGTGGTGTCGTTGCAGGCCTGGTAACGGAGGGTGACGGGAAAAGTTACGGCGCCGATGGGGGCGTCGTTGTGGGCGATCAGGCGGAGTTTCAGAGTTACTCTGCTGGAATATACGTCTAGACCTTTGTCGGGCGAAAAGGAAAACTTTTCGATGCGGCCGGCGGGGTAGATGGTGTCAAGCAGCTCGAAGCCGGTGGGAAGTTTGGGCGTCAGAGTTGTGGGGATCAGGTATTTGTCGGTGGGGTGGTGCGAGTTCATGTGGTAGCCGTGGGCTATATCCACGGCGAGGGCGACTTGAAATTCTTTGCCGCGCGGGACGGGGGCTAGCGATACGAACGCGCGGGGTTTGACGATTGCTGCGGGAGCCGGCGTATCTGTTGAGCTTTGTGCGGCCGCGGCTGAGATTGCGTTCGGCGCAACGTTGCCGGCAGCGCACGCCAGCAGTAATGCGCAAAAGAGCATTGCTCGTCTGATCTGCATCGTTCGTCTAAACCTCGATTGGCGTGCCTAGTTTTTCGGTGAGGATGCGGCTCATGACTTGATTCAGGTTTTCGCCGGTTTTTTCCTGGACGAAGGCCTGCGCGGATTCCGACCAGCCGAGTTTGAAGCTGGTGGTGAGCGCGGAAATCCAGATTTGGCGCACGGGGGCGTTAGGGCTGATTACGAAGCGCGTTTCATCTTCGTCTGCGAATTCGATTTCGAGTTTGCCGCTGCCGCCTTCTACTTCGAAATCGTTGGCGTCGCCGAGTTCGAGGAGGCGATTGCGCAGGGCTTCGAAGGTGGCGTCACATTTTTTTTGGAATTCGTGTTCGTTCATCATGACCATGGCAGGTTACCGCAGTTTCGCGAGTGGGGGCAAGGAAGGTGCGCGTCATGAGGCTGCGTCATGAGCGGACGCTAGAGAAAAAGCAGATCCCTCGCCCGCTTTCGCGGGCTCGGGATGACAACGACAAACAGCGGTTCGCCGAGCTGTTAGAGCAACGACTGGATTAGTTTGTCGAGGTCGGCTTCGGTGGCGAGGCCGATGTAGCGCTTGGCGACTTTGCCATCGCGGGTGATCACGTACGTGGTGGGCAGGCCGAGCAGGCCGCCGAATTTGTCCGCGAGATCATCATTTCCGAGGACGATGGGATAACTCATAGTCGTGGGGTGGCCGTCCACGTCGAACTGAGTTTTTTGCACGAAGGGCTCGACGGCGCTCTTGCCTTCTTCATCCATCGCGACACCGAGCAGAGTGAAACCTTTGTCCGCGTATTTCTTCTGGAAGCCGATCATCCAGGGAATTTCCACCTGGCAAGGCTCGCACCACGTGGCCCAGAAATTCACGACTACTACTTTTCCCTTCAGGCTCGCGAGGGATACATCTTGGCCCTGCAGATCCTTGAAGGTGACGTCCGGTGCGTTTGGCAGGGGCTTCTCGGTGGCGGAGGCTGCGGCTTGGCTGCCGCCGGATTTGCAGCCGGTAAAGGCAATTGCTGCGGCGGCTGCCAGGACGATCACGATCATGGAAAATTTCAGAGATACGCGCATGCGCAAAACTCCCGTTACAGAGAGAACTTGTTCAGAAATGCCAGTTTGCCTGAAAGCCAGGTGAGGCGGTTCAGGAAAACCAGGCCGCCGACCGCCAGCAGCAGGACGCCGCTGAAAACTTCTACGGTGTGCAGATGGCGGCGAAATTTTTGGTAGAAGCGCAGGAAG
>DATFZY010000029.1:0-30043 GCA_035313865.1 Candidatus Acidiferrum sp. | reverse complement strand
CTTCGGGGTGGGAGCCTTCACATTCCTTGCGGTGGCGTCGATAGAGGTTGAGGGCCATGCAACATTGGATGCACGTTGCACGCCATTGCACGCTGAAAGAATGTTGTCTTCGTAAACTACTGAAAAGAAACTGGCGGAGAGGGTGGGATTCGAACCCACGGTACGGTTTCCCGTACGCTCGCTTTCGAGGCGAGTACTTTCAACCGCTCAGTCACCTCTCCGCGGCCATTGCAAATTCAATCGTAGCAAGTGTTGTGGCTTCATTCAATCCACCGTTTCGAGCGCTGATATTCTGAAGCTGTTCATCGATTCAATGAGAGCGGAATGCGATTTCTGCTATTTCGCCGGGGAACTAACAACGATCCGCACTTGTTGATGGTCGCGTTCGGCAAGTCGCGATCAGCGGCGCGCGGCGAAGAAGGCTTGCAGTAACGCGGCGCATTCATCCGCCCGGACGCCTGAAACGACATCAACTTGGTGATTGAGCTTGTCGTGGGTCAGAACCTCGAAGCAGGACCGCACCGCGCCCCCCTTCGGATCATCCGCGCCATAAACCAGGCGCGGTATGCGTGCCTGGATCATGGCCCCCGCGCACATGCTGCACGGTTCCAGTGTGACGTACAGAGTTGTACCCGCGAGCCGGTAGTTGCCGAGAAGTTTAGCCGCCTCGCGGATGACAATGATCTCTGCGTGTGCCGTGGGATCGCAGTCGCGAATCGTGCGGTTCCCAGAGATCGCCAGAACCTTGCCGTCATGGGTAATCAGGGCGCCGATCGGAACCTCGCCCGCGGCTGCTGCCGTCGCGGCTTCCGCGAGGGCGAGCTGCATGAATTGCGTGTCGTTTTCCACTCTGCGCGAGAGAATAACATGCGTTTGGGGCAGGGAAGTCTGCGCTTTGCTTGACAATTGCGGAGGGGCGAAACAAACTACGCACATGCCTCAACAAGTCGCGCGCGTGCCCGAAATCCATATACTTGCGAGTCTTGCCGGGCTCTGTGGCATGCGGCGAGGGAATCTCGAGAGCTGCTGAAAAAACCTGCATGGAACTGCGAAAAGACCCCATCACACAAAGCTGGATCATTCTTGGCCACCGCGAAGTCCCCGGCGAATCCATCTCCGAGTGCCCGTTTGAACCCGAAAAGATGGGCAAGCTTTCTCCCATCATGAGTTGGCCCGCGGAAGGGCCCTGGCAGATACGGGTTGTGCCACATCCTGAACCTCTTTATCGCGTGGAAGGCGATCCGGGCCGCCTCGCCGAGGGCATGTACGACAAAATGGGGCCGCTGGGGGCGCATGAAGTGATCATCGAGACGCCCAACCATGAGAAGCGCCTCTCGCAGTTCAGCGATGAAGAGCTGGAGCGCGTCCTCGCGGTATGGGCCGCCCGAATCGCCGATTTAAAAAAGGATGCGCGCTTCAAATACGTCAGCGTTTTCAAGAATCAAGGCATCCTGGCTGGTGAAGAATGGCCCCACGCCCATTCGCAGGTGACTGCGACGATTTTCGTACCGCGCCGCATCAAGTACGAACTGCACGCTTCCCATGACTGGTTCGCGGATAAAGAACGCTGCATTTTTTGTGATGTGGTCCGTCAGGAAGAAAAGCAAGGAAAGCGCATCGTGGATGTGCAGGGAGACTACTACGCGCTGTGTCCCTACGCTTCACGCGTGCCGTTTGAGATCTGGGTGATGCACCGGAAACACAATCAGCTGTTTGAGCAGCCGCGCGCCGGTTCCAACCGCAGGCAACTGGCCGCGCTCCTCGGCCGTACGCTTCGCCGAATCGAAAAACTGGCCCCGGCCTTTCATCTTGTGGTGCACACAGCTCCGAACACCAAGAGCAAAAAAGGCGAATTAGCCGGTTATTGGAAAACGCTTGCGGATGATTTTCATTGGCACATCGAAATCATGCCCATCGTGGAAAAGCGCAGCAAGTCCTACAGCATCAAAGAGGTCTATTACAACGCGGAACTCCCGGAACAGGCCGCGGCTGAGTTGCGAGCGTTGGATCCCAATTCCTAAATCTGCGATTTTCTGCGGACGCATACTGAATCCGTTCCGGAGTGACAATCTCAGCCGGATTTTCCACAACAGCTTGCCTTTGGAAATAGTTTATTCCACAAGGGACTTGGAATAATAGTTACTCTGAGCGCCTTCCAGAAGGCGTGTCGCGATTTGAGAACTCTTAGAATGAAATGAGACGCGAAGACTATCGCAATTGGTTGTGGATATAGCCGGACCGAAACCACAAAATCTGGTGTAGCGCTTCAGGAAACACCCTAGATTTGCTACCCCGCATACTTGTTTACAGCCGCTAAGTCCTGTACTATCTTCACGCTTCTGAGTCGCGGTTCCTTCCCAGCAGTCAATCAGCGGCTTCGAAAATCTAATTTTCGATAGTCGAGGTGTCGGATGTGGAAAAAAGAAGACGGTAAGCCCCAAGGAGTGCCAGAGATTTCCACAACCCCTGTGGCTGCCAGCACGCCAAGTCCAATTTCGTCCCCAACTCGTAGCACCCCATCGCCTGTAACAGTCTCGCCGAACGCCGCCGCTTGTATCAGCCAGGGAATTCGCATTAAGGGCGACGTCACCGGAAGCGAGGATCTTTTCGTGGATGGCCAGGTCGAGGGTAGGCTCAGCCTTACAAATGGGAGTCTGACGGTCGGCCCAAACGGGCACGTGAAAGCGGACGTGACCGCCCGCGAAGTGATTGTCCGCGGAAAAATTGAGGGCAAAGTTTCCGGGCGCGACAAGGTTCAGCTCTGGGGCACCGGTCAAGTCATCGGCGAAGTGCAGACCGACCGGCTCGCGATCGAAGACGGCGCTATGCTTCGAGGTAAGGTGGAAGCAGGCAAACATCCTGGCAAGACCACAGATGATAAGCTCGCCGCCAGCGCCTCCGCCTCCGCAGGGAAGGCTTCCAGCGCGGCTTCTTTGAACTCCGGAACAGCGGCGGATTAATCCATGAGCTTCCTGCATAAACTCGGAATAGGCATCGGAACTTCCACGGGGCGCGAAGTGTCGCGCCCTATTCCCCCGGCTGGGCGCGCGCGCAACGCCGCTTCAGTCCCGGCGGTTGGCGCGCCACGCCCGCCCGAAGCGCCGGGCTCCACGCGCATGTCCAATGGCTTGAAGGAATTTTTGTGGAACCTCGACGGATTGGGCCGCGGCACGCTGCTCGATCTGGGCCCTGCATGGCAGACCACAATCACCTTTTTCATCGAGCGCGGCTTCCGCGTCTCCTCCGAAGATATTCTCCGCGAATGGAAAGATTTTCTGAGCGGGGAAGAAGTGTTGTTGAAAGATGCGCGAGTGGCCTCGGAAGACCGCGACATGACGCCTGCGGGACGTGCGGCACGTTTTCTAGGTGCCAATCTGCAGTATCAGCGGGCGTCGTTTGATGCGGTTCTGCTGTGGGATTCACTGGATTATATGGAGCCTGCCATGGCAAAGCAGGCGGTGGCGAATTTGACGGAACTGCTGCGACCAGGCGGAGTGGTTTTCGCGCTCTTCCACAGCAAGAAACCGGAAGGATTTCAACGGTACCGCGTGGCGGATTCCAGCGCGCTTCAGATTATTTCTTCCAGCGTGCTTTGTCCGGCACAGAAGGTCTACCAGAACCGCGAAATTCAGGATCTATTCAGCCGATTCCGCACCATGAAGTCATTCGTGAGCCGCGACCAGCTTCGCGAGACTCTTTTCATCAAGTAAAACGCAGTTTCAGCCCTTTAAAAATCTGCTTGTGGAAGCCTGCGGAATTCCTCTGTTCGCTCTCTCTTCGCTTGCAAATCGCCAAACAAGGGAGCACGCCGGACGCGCGAACTCGCACAGTCTCCGGAGGGGATATGACTTCACCGGGCCTAGAGCTGTACAAAGCTGAACACACCGCTCTCGCGGTGCGAGTCGCTCGCGAAACATACGTGCATTTAGCGCGCTTTGCAGGCGACATAGCAAATTAAATAAGGGGAGCCGCCAGGCTCCCCTTTCTTGTTTTTACAAAAGGAATTATTGCTGTGCAGAAGCGGAGTGGTGGTGGTGCCTTCGCCTGCGGTGCTTACGGTGATGCCGGTCATGCGCCGAGGCTCGATTAGAAGACTGCGCTTGGCTTAGGTTAGACGTTGTCTTGAATTCAGGCTGCGATTGCGGAGTGGCGGCAAGAAGGGCTGGCGCCGTAGCAAGGATCACAACACACAGAGCATGTTTCACGGTATATCTCCCAATGAACTGAAATCCCCCATGCAGACATTGAATCACAGAAAGGCAAAAAGTGGCAGTGGAATTTGATGGGTCGCGTTTTCATAGCCGGGAATTCTAGAACGCGGTGAGGGAGGGGGTGCCAGGCGCGCGGAGGGGCGCGCACCTGGCGCTTAGCAGGGGCCCGGGCAAGGAAACTATCCGCCGAACTTCAAGCTCTCAAGCCACTGGATGGCTTCGCGCTGGTTGGCAATGATCTGGGCCTGCCACATCAGGGCTACGGACATGAGTCCCATCGTGATGATGCAAAACGTCAAGACGATGCCCATAGAAGATTCCGAAGCCGGAATGTGAAGCCTTCGAATAAGCCATGCCATGGTTAGGGGTCTCCTAGTACTCGGATCTTTATGCTCAAAAATTCTGCGCGAAACCGAGAGGCCGACTAGACACTAGTGCCTGCCACCCGATTAACAAAGGGCAATCGAAGGGCCATGATCAAAAATTAGTGAGAAATGCTATCACGGCAAAAACAAGCGATTTGCGCGTGTCGGCGGGAAGGTAAATTGCCGTATGACTTCTGTCGTGTGCAATTGGAAGCATATAAAAGACACTTTGTTTCCAATAGTTTCTAGTGGCGTGCCGAAAGGCTGGCAAGAATCTGCTCCCATTTATCGGCAGAATTGAGTGGTACTTGGAGTACTCGGGAGCCTTCCTTCTCGCGTTTATTGGTCAAGAGAATGTTGCGATCACAGGCGGGAAAAAGCTCGTGCTCCTGGCCAGCTGTGGCGATTCCCACACTCTTTGCGTGCGAGTGGAGGGCGCGGTCGTATAGCTTGGAAAGCTCGGTAACGCAGCGGCGGACGCTTGCGCCTATCGCCAGCGACCACAGCGCGCCACATGGCCGGAGCTGATAATTTCGCGTGCGGCCAACGGATTGGAAGTTCGCGACTTCTTCGTCCGACGCACCCGCAAAGAAGAAAAGCTCGTCGAAGTCTCTCTGGCGAGCCAACTCGGCCTCTCTTGCAGGCAGACCCGTGTTTTGGGCCAGTTCACGTGGCGCCAAGGAGCGCAAAGGCACGACAGAGACGCCAGTCTCTTCAGAGAGGGCCTCCAGGGCTTCCGCAGCCGCTGGCTGCTGCTCGGCCACAGGCAGACAAGTGAATCGGCCCAGCCTGACAGTGGCTGCTTTGCGCGGCTGCGCTGGCGAAGTTTGCGGCCGCAAATGGAAATAATCCTCTGGCAGAAAAACGCCGCAGCCGTCTTCCGCGATAAATGGATGTGTGTGAGCCATCTTGCGGCGCGGTTCATCCAGTTGGAGGCGAGTCCGCCTGGAGAGCCAGACCTCCGGAATGCCGGCGTGGTCCAGTGCGGCAGTGAACTCATCGAGGCCGGATACGCTGCTACCGTGCGCCGGGATCAGATCATCAACCGCAATGTAAAGGACGCTGGATGTTTGGTGCAAACCATTCTCCGCAATGCGCGCTTCCATCTTAGCGGAGATTGCAGGCAAACCGTAAAGCCGGTGCAAAGAAAGAGGATGGGCGAGTAGAAAAGGGCCGTGCGGAAAAAACGGCATTGAAAACTAAAAGCGGGCAGGAAATCCTGCCCGCTTCTTTGCTGCGTCCGGCCAATTAAGGCCGGAGTTCGATCCAGAGTTAGTTGCCTGAGGTTGTGGAGGCGGTGGCCGGCTGCGCATTCGCCTTTGGAATGCTGAGGTAGCCGCTGACCTGATCCTTGCCAACCTTGTTGATGACGATTTCTTCCGGAATGTGCGTGCCGCTCATGTAGAAGAAGATAGGCTCGTTGAGGGTGCGGTTCTTCTTCTCAAGGCGCTTGTCTTCGACGGTCATGGCGATGTTGACTTGGTTCTTCTTCTGGTTGGTGCTCTTGAGCTCGACGGTGACGTTGCCGACCTTCTGGGGCTTGTTCTTGCCGTCGATGGTGAATTCGACGTAATCGCGCTCGCCGAGGCGGCGGAGCTGGTCGATTTCGTCGTGGTTGCGAGCGATCAGCGTGCCAATTTCGCTCTTGGCCATCTTCAGGTCCTGCTTAGTCGCATCGAGGTCCGTGCTGACCGCAGTGACCTTGGTGTCGACGTTCTTTACGTCATCAGTCGCCGCCTTGGTGGCCAGTTCCGTGTGGACGGAGGTGTCGAGAGCGCTGAGCTTCTGCGTGGTCTCGGCGTTCTGCTTTGCAGCTTCTTCCGCCGCAGTCCGGGCCTTCTTGAGCTGGCCCTGGGTAATCTTGAGCTTGTCGGTGACAACCTTCAGATCGCCCTGGAGGTCCACATTGGCCTTCTCATCCTGAGCGATCCGGTCTTTCATCGAGGACAGGTCTTGCTGAACAGACTGTTGAACCGTCTTAACTTCCGCAGCCACGTCTTGCTTCGTGGCGTCCAGCTTGGAGGACGCGTTCCAGCCAAATGCCAAGCCAGCAATCGCGACCAAACCCAATAGAATGATCGCGGGGAGCTGCCATGAACCGCCGTTTCTCGTTTCGATGATGTGTTCCTCTGACATATAATTCTTTTCTCCTCACCCTGATGTGGGCGAACGATTTTGATTTTTTAATCGGCCCGTAACAAGGAAGGAGCAACTGACGAGCCAAAGGGCCGCGGGGGAACAGGGAGCGAAGACGGACGCAAACTGATGAAAAAGCGTGGCTTGTTCGATGTGCCCGAAGGGACGGTTACAAGGAGGCCAGTACTAGTCCTAGCAATCTTTACCCTAAGATTTCCCAACTCGGAGTTTCTTACGCTTCGCGGACCTTCAGGCTACTTTCACGCCGAGGGATTGGAGTTCACCGGTTAATTGCGCCGGAGACTGAAACTGAATTCCGGCCATTCCAAGTCGCCGGGCGGCCTCCGCATAGGCCGCAACGTCATCAATATAAACGGCTTCCTCCGCCCGAAGCTTCAGCGCTTTGAGCGCTTCACGATAGATCAGGGGATCGGGCTTGCTTGCGTTCACGACGCAAGAATAGATGCGAGTTTGGAAGAAGTTGAAGAAGCTATACGCGCCTTCCATGTGGCGGACGTGGATGGGGTCGGTATTGGAAAGTAGCGCCAGGCGATAGCGCTTGGAGAGCTTTTGCAGGAACGCGTCGTCTTGTATAGGGACCGGGTCAAGGACGCGGTTCCAGATTTCAGTGAACTGTTCGAAGGTCGAGGCGCCTCCAAGCCGTTGAGTCAGATGAAGATACCAGTCGCGGGGAGCGATGCGGCCTTCCTGCCAGTCCTGCCAGCGGGGATCCTTTTCGATGGCGGACCACAGTTCGGCGGGTGTGAAACCGGTGCCCGACGCCAGGCCCTCCATGGCGCGGGAGACGTCGACGCGTACTAAAACCCGGCCGATATCGAAGATGATGGCGCGGAGTTTTGGGGTGGCCAAGGGCATTTTATTTAACCTCTTGGTTAAATACGGCGCTCCCCGGAGGGGTACCGCTACTGCGTTTGGAGCGGAGAAGCCCGATGACGGCCGGGAGTATGGAAAGCAGAATCACGACACCAATTACATAGTGGATGTACTGGCCAATATTGGGGATCAAGCGGCCGAGGGTGTAGCCGCCGAGGGTCGTGGCGCAAACCCAGAAGACGCCGCCAAAAATGTCATAGAGGAGATAGCGGGAATAGGGCATTCGAGCGGCGCCTGCTACGGGCGGGCAAAACGTCCGGACGATGGGAACGAAGCGGGCGAGAATTACAGCGCGGCCTCCGTACTTTTCATAGAAATCGTGAGCGCGCTGGAGATGGCTGCGGCGGAAAAAGAAAGAATCTTCGCGGCGATAAAGTGCTGCTCCGGCGGAGCGACCGATCCAGTAGCCGATCTGGTCACCGGCGATGGCGCAGAACATGACCGGAAGCAGGAGCCACTTGAGGGGAATGACTCCCGCGTAGGAGAAGATGCCCGCGGTGATGAGCAGGGAGTCTCCGGGAAGAAAAAAGCCAACGAAAAAGCCGGTTTCGATGAAAACGATGGTGCAAACGAGAGGAGCGCCGCCAGAGCGAATCAGTTCTTTCAGTCCCTCGGGGCTATAGAGCGAGTGGAGAAAGTGGAGGATGGATTGGAGCAAGCGGAACGGTTCCTCGAGACGATGGATTGAGAAGCAGGCACCGGAACTAGCGCGCGAGAGCGCAGCGTCGAAAAAGCACCCTGTCCCATACGGTAACAGAAAACACCGATATCTTCTCCGCATTCATGCCAGAGAAGGATCAGAGCAGTTACGGCTGCGACGAACGCCCCAGTGCGAATCATCGGGATGCCTCCGCTAGCCAGAGGTAACTGTGGGCTTCGGCCTCGAGGCGAGCATCGAGATTTAAAGCGGAATCAGCGGCGGGATTCAGGAGCTTTTGAATTCGGGGAAGCGCGCGACGGGTCGCCGCGGCGCCGGCTTCGATGGCTTCATCGGCGCGGTCGAAATCGTCCCACGCGAGAGACTGGACGTCGGGGCGAAGAACCAGGTCCGCCTCGCGCTCCCATATCTCCAACTGATGTTTTTGGGCGGCGTTGACGGCGCGGCAGACGACTTGAAAGATGTTGGAGGGAGCGCCGCGGCGGCCGTCGTCGGTGCCTACGGAAACTCCGATGACGTGGGCTGCGCCCAAATCGCGGGCGGCGCGGGTGGGGACCGGCGCGACGAGGCCGCCATCGGCGAGGCAGCGGGTGCCGATTTGTACCGGTTCGAACAAGCCTGGGAAAGCGCAACTCGCACGGATCGCTTCTGACAGGTTGCCATGAGCGAAGACCACCGGCTCGCCGTTGGCCAGGTCTGTTGCGACGATCGCCAGCGGGATTTTGAGGTCCTCGAAGCGGCGCGATTCGAATACCTGCTCGATGAGGTCGCCGAGGCGGTGATTGCTGGCGAGGCCGAGGCGGGAGACGCGCCACCGAGCGATGTCCCGGAAGCGAATCGTACGGCAGGTGGCAATGATGCGCGCGAGAGGCGCGCCGCTGGCGTAGGCTGCGCCGAGAATGCTGCCGACGCTACTGCCGGAAATATAAGAGATGGGGATGTGATTTTGCTCGAGGACTTGCAGAACGCCTAGATGAGCGAATCCGCGAGCAAAGCCGCCGCCAAATGCGAGAGCCAGGCCTGTTCTTTCGGACGAAGGTGTTGGCCCGCTGGACAGTGCGGATTGGTTTGGGCGCGCCATGACGTAAGGATGCCAGCGACCTTGTTATAGACCAATGGTGCTGGCGTCCTGCATAAGCAGTACGGGCGTACTTGTGTGCCGAATCGGCGCAAATTCCGTCGGGAACGAAAGACAGTACCAACTTACTAGGCTAGTACCCTCTCTGTACCATTGTGGCCGGAGGTGCGGTCAGCGATTCTGCATACGTCAGCGAGGCCCGAACTTCTTCGGAGGGGGAATGGACAGCGCATACGATGGTTGGATGGGGCAACATGTGGTGCTGCAAGTGGCCCTGGGAGATATCAAGGTGCCGCTGCGGGGAACGCTGCTGAAGGATGGCGGCGAAACGGTTCGCGTGAGAATCGGCGAAGGCTGGGATGTGGACATCTATAAGGCGATGATCCTTGCGGTTGAACAAGATGCTATGGCGTTGCTTCCTGCGTGAGGAGATGACGATGAATAGCCAAGTTCCAAAGTACGTGACACAAGGACGAGCGGCGCTGCTGCTGGGGATTTCGGAAGATGAACTTTCGCGGCTTTCGCATGAATCTGGTTTTGGGCACAAGGAGTGCGCGGGAGATCAGGAAGAGGTCTTCTTTACTTACGAAGAGCTGCGAAAGATTTGCATGTTGACGGTGCATCAAGTGAATTAAGAGTTTAACGAGTTTCCTCCGGCCCCCCTCAGCTGTACCCCCACCCGGGTCGCTCCCCCCAGCGACCCGGGATTTTTTTGTTTGGGGGAAGCCGACAGTTGAAAGTTTAAGAGCTCAAAGTTCAATCGGTCGGGCCCGGAGTGTGCGAATGGAGGAGTGCAGGACTGCGTCTTTGCGATTGCTACGAGACAGATTAATTACGATGTCTAGATTTCCTTTGACAGGCGGGACTTGAGGAATGAGACTACCCCGGGCGTCGCGGTGAATTAAGTTTTATGGCGGCGAAGAAAAGCGGTAGCAAGGCTGCCGCACTCCAAGGGGGTGGTGGAGATGGGGCACGCGTCACTTCGGAGAGTCCGGATGGTGGCGATCGCGATCGTTCTCGTGGCGATTGCGGCGATGTACTTGGTGCGGGCCAGAGGGGCTGCTCCTGACGAAAAATATGATGTTGTGATTGCGAATGGGCGGGTGATGGATCCAGAGTCTGGGTTGGACGCGCTGCGCAATGTAGGTATCAGCGGCGGGAAAGTTCGGGCGATTTCGACTGACGCTTTGCAGGGGGCAGCCGTTCTGGATGCCAAGGGGCTTGTCGTTGCGCCGGGGTTCATTGATTTGCATGAGCATGGGCAGGAGCCGAGGAATTATCAGTTTCAGGCGCAGGATGGCGTGACAACTTCGCTGGAGCTGGAAGTTGGGACCGCAGATGTGGCGGCGTGGTATGCGGCACGGGAAGGGAAGTCACTGATCAATTTTGGCGTGAGCATCGGGCATATTCCTGTGCGGATGAAGTTGATGCATGACGCGGGTGGGCTATTGCCGTTAGCATCGGGCGATGCGGCGCAGCGGCCGGCAACTCCGGGAGAGCTCACGGAGATGCGCGCTGAAATGGAAACGGGATTCCGGCAAGGGGCGCTGGCGGAAGGAATGGGCGTGAATTACACGCCGGGGGCTACGCACTGGGAAATTGTGGAGATGTTCCGGGTTGCGGCGAGTCACGGGGCTTCCGTGCATGTGCACCTGCGGTACGGGGGGTTGAAAGAGCCTACGACTGGATTGGCTGCGCTGGAAGAGGTGCTTGCAGCGGCGGCGGCGACTGGGGCGCCTTTGCACGTCGTGCACATTACGAGCATGGGGTTGAAGTACACGCCGCAGCTGATTTCCATGGTGGAAGGGGCGCAGAAGCACGGGCTGGATGTCACAACGGAATGCTATCCGTACACCGCGGGCAGCACGGCGCTGCAATCGGCGATCTTTGATCCCGGGTGGCAGGAGAACATGGGGATTACTTTCAAAGATGTGCAGTGGGCAGATACGGGGGAACGGTTGACTGCCGAGACGTTTGAGAAATACCGGAAGCTGGGCGGGAACGTAGTGATTCATTCGATTCCGGAAGAGGCGGCGCGGGCGGCTGTGGCGAACCCTATCGTGATGATTGCAAGCGATGGGATGCTTATTACGGGATCGAAGGTGCATCCTCGGGGACAAGGAACTTTTTCCAGGGTGCTGGGACATTACGTGAGGGAAGAGAAGGCGCTGGATCTGATGACGGCATTGCGGAAGATGACGTTGATGCCGGCACGGCGGTTGGAGAAGCGGGCGCCGGTGTTCTCCGACAAAGGTCGGATTCGCGTGGGGGCGGATGCTGATATTACCGTGTTCGATGCGGGGCGCATTATTGATAAGGCTACTTATGAGGAGCCGTTGCAACATTCGGAGGGCATACAGTTCGTTCTGGTGAATGGAGTGCCGGTCTTGAAGGATGGAAAGCTAATGGATGGAGTGTTGCCTGGACGGGCGGCGCGGGCGCCAATTTCACAATGAACCATGGCGCGGGTAGATGAGCGGAGCGCGGGTATGTTAATATTTCTGAACCGCGCGCCCGTAGCTCAGTTGGATCAGAGCGTCTGGCTACGAACCAGAAGGTCGGGAGTTCAAGTCTCTCCGGGCGCACCACTTCTTTTAAGTTCCTCTTATACGTTCGTTGTTGGTCGAGTATCTGCGGGCGCGCTATTTTGTAGTTTCGGCCTTTTCAATATAAAACCGAAGGAAATTTAAGAGACTGATATGGCCGCTCAGAACGCCATTGTGGAACAGTTTGTCGCGAAGTTTGGAGCGACTCCGCGTGTCTTCCGGGCTCCCGGGCGGGTTAATTTGATTGGGGAGCACACCGATTACAACGACGGGCTTGTGATGCCGGCAGCGATTGGGTTCTATTGCTGGGTGGCGATTAGCCCGCGGGTGGATCGCAGGCTGGTCATTTTTTCGCAGGAGTTTCCGGATGGACGGGAAGTGGATTTGGCTGCTGGCCCGATTCATGCTTCGCGGAGTTGGAGCGATTATCCTGTTGGCGTTGCTTTGGAACTGAAGAAGGCCGGGTTTCGGCTGGGTGGGGCCAATCTTTTGATTCACGGTGAAGTGCCAATGGGGGCGGGGCTTAGTTCTTCCGCGTCGATCGAAGTGGCTACGGCGTTGGCGCTTGCTGAGGAATCGGGGCACGCGATTGACCGTGTGCAGCTTGCGCTGATTTGCCAGCGGGCGGAGAACGAGTTTGTCGGGATGCGAAGCGGGATTATGGACCAGTTTATTTCTCTGCATGGGCGGGCGGGCCATGCTTTGATGCTGGATTGCCGGTCGCTGGGATTTGAATTAGTCTC
This sequence comes from Candidatus Acidiferrum sp., assembly GCA_035313865.1. Lineage (GTDB taxonomy): Bacteria > Acidobacteriota > Terriglobia > Acidiferrales > UBA7541 > Acidiferrum. The sequence goes on along the minus strand of DATFZY010000029.1, from coordinate 17,412 downwards.
GATTCCCGAAAGCGTCAGGCTGGTGATTTGCAATACGGGTGTGAAACATCAGTTGGCTGGAAGCGAATACAATCGGCGGCGCGAGGAGTGTGAAGGAGCGGTGCGGTCGCTTAAGAAAGCGATGCCGGAGATCCGTGCGCTGCGCGATGTGAGCCTGGAACAATTGGAGAGGAATCGCGGGCTGCTTGCTGAGGTGCCTTATAAGCGGGCGCTGCATATTGTTACGGAGAATGCGCGGGTGCTCGATAGCGTTGTCGCGCTGCGTAGCGGAGATTTGCAGCGATTTGGAGAAAACATGGCGGCGTCGCATCAGAGCTTGCGAGATTTGTTTGAAGCGAGCTGCTATGAATTGGATTTGATGGTGGACCTTGCCAATCAGCGGCAAGGCGTTTATGGTGCGCGGATGACGGGTGGTGGTTTTGGAGGCGCGACGATCAATCTGGTAGAGGCGGGGAGGGCGGAGGCATTTGCGGAAAGCATGGGTAGGGCTTATCAGGAAAAGACCGGGATCGTTGCGCATGTTTACGTTTGTGAGCCCGTGGATAGCGGCAGCCGCGTGGAATGATTCGAACTACGGAAACGCGTAGAACTTCCGATGGACAGGTAGAACTCTAGATGGACTGGAAAGATTTTCGGAGCACGCCGCACCGGCGCTGGAATCCGCTCTTGTGGGAGTGGGTGTTGGTTTCGCCGCACCGCACGCAGCGGCCGTGGCTGGGAAAAGTGGACAAGCTTGCGCCCGTGACGAATCTAGTGTACGACCCGGAGTGTTATTTGTGTCCGGGAAATGCGCGAGCGGAAGGAGTGCGGAATCCGGCTTACGCCGGGACGTTTGTTTTCGACAATGATTTTCCCGCGATGCTTCCGGATGTTTCGCCGAGCGAATTGGAGGAAGGTGGGTTGATTGTGGCTCAGGTCGAGCGCGGGATCTGCCGCGTGGTCTGCTTTTCGCCGCGGCATGACCTGACGATTCCCGTGATGAAGCAGGAGGAGGTGCGAAAAGTTGTTGAGGTGTGGACGGAGCAATACCGCGAACTGGGGGAGTTGCCATGGGTGAAGCACGTGCAGATTTTTGAGAACCGCGGGATTTTGATGGGGGCAAGTAACCCGCATCCTCATTGCCAGATTTGGGCGAATGGGGAAGCGCCGAATATCCCGGTGCGCGAACTGGGCGCGATGCGCAAGTTTCTTGCGGCGAGAGAAAAATGTTTGTTATGCGAATATTTGAGGCTGGAAATTGAGGACGGAGAGCGGATTGTTTGCGAGAACGACGGGTTTGTGGCGCTGGTGCCTTACTGGGCGGTGTGGCCGTTTGAAACGATGATTTTGAGCCGGCGGCATTTGGCCAGCTTTACGGACCTGAATGTGGCGGAGCAGGAGGGGCTCGCGGACATTCTTCGAAGACTGACGATTCGATACGACAACCTGTTTGAGACGGCGTTTCCTTACTCGATGGGATTTCACCAGGAGCCCACGGACGGGGAGCAACATCCGGAGTTTCATTTTCATGCGCACTATTTTCCGCCGCTGTTGCGATCGGCGACGGTGCAGAAATTCATGGTGGGTTACGAATTGCTGGCAGGGCCGCAACGAGACATTACCGCGGAGGGGGCTGCGGCGCGGCTGCGAAATCTTTCTGAAACGCATTATTCACAGGGCCACTGAATTGGTGGCGTGAAGGCGGAGCCTGATGGACTTGCAGCTTAAAGATAAAGTTGTGCTCATTACCGGTGGGGCCAAGGGGATCGGCGAGGCCATTTCGCGCGGATGCGTGCGCGAGGGAGCTATTCCTGTTTTCGTGGACCACGACAAGGAAGCGGGCGCGCGATTGCAGGGTGAGCTGCAGAATGCAGCGGGAAACTGTTGCTTTATTTATGCGGACATTTTGCCGGCGGAAAATTGCCGCGCGGCGGTGGAGCAGACGCTTGGCGAGTTTGGGCGGTTGGATGTGCTGGTCAACAACGTGGGCGCGAACGATAACGTGGGGCTTGAGAATGGAAGCCCGGAGAAATATGTCAGTTCGCTGCGGTTGAATCTTTTTCATTACTACAACATGGCGCACTACGCCTTGCCGGCGCTGAAAAAATCGCAAGGCTGCATTTTGAATACCGCGTCGAAGGTTGCGGTTACCGGGCAGGGAGGGACTTCCGGCTACACATCGGCGAAAGGGGCGATACTTTCGCTCACGCGGGACTGGGCTGCGGAATTGCTTTCGTGCGGCGTCCGTGTGAACGCGCTCGTGCCCGCGGAGGTCATCACGCCGCTTTACCGGCAGTGGGTGAGCACATTTCCTAATCCGGAAGAGAAGCTGGCTTACATCACTTCGAAAATTCCGCTGGGCAGACGAATGACGCAGCCCTCGGAAATTGCGGCGATGGTGCTGTTTCTGATTTCGCCCCAGGCATCGCACATTACCGGGCAGCATGTGTTTGTGGATGGCGGGTATACGCATTTGGACCGGGCTTTGACTTAGGAAGAGCTATGAAGAAACGCTACTCCCTGACTTTGGATTTGAAGGACGATGCTGTGTTGATCGCTGAGTATCGGCGTTATCACGAAAAAATCTGGCCGGAGATTACGCGGAGCATCAAGGATGCGGGCATAGAGGGCATGGAGATTTATCTGCTGGGGACGCGCATGTTTATGGTCATGGAAGTGAACGAGAAGTTTTCGTTTGGGGCCAAGGCAAAGGCGGATGGGGAGAATCCGAAGGTGCGGGAGTGGGAGGAGTTGATGTGGAAGTTCCAGAAGCCACTTCCGAATGCAGGGCCTCGAGAGAAGTGGATGTTGATGGAGAAGATTTTCGAGCTTGAAAAGTAGCCGATGAGAGCCGATGATGCGTCGGCTTGTTTTCGAACATCATTCCTTAATTGCCATTTGAATTGTTCTTGAGGAGGCAAATGCCATGGGGCCAAATCGTATGCCGCGGCGTGATTGGTTGTTGGGAACAAGCGCTTCGTTTATAACGCTTGCAGCTTCCGCCGGTTCTGCCTCCGCGGTCGCACTGAAGCAACCGGAAGGGCGCACACCGCAGCCGCAAGCAGCTTCTGATGCTGACGATGCGGATCGCGTTCGGCGGATGAAATGGTGGCATGAGGCGCGGTTTGGGATGTTCATTCACTGGGGTTTGTACAGCGTGCTCGGCAGGCACGAATGGGTGATGGAAGAAGAAGGTATCCCGGTGAGTGAGTACGAGCTTTTGGCGAAGCGTTTCCAACCGCAACCCTATGCGGCGCGGGCTTGGGCGAAATTGGCGAAGAGCGCTGGACAGAAATACATGGTGATGACCACGAAGCATCACGAAGGCTTCTGCAATTTCGATACGAAACTGACGAACTACTGCGCGCCGAAGCAGGGGCCCGGGCGCGATCTGGTGCGCGAATATGTTGAGGCGGCGCGAGCGGAGGGGATGCACGTTGGTTTTTATTATTCGCTGATGGATTGGCATCATCCAGACGGAGCGCGGTGCGCCACTGACCCTGAGGCGCGGAAGCGTTTTGTCGAATACACGCACGGGCTCGTGCGCGAACTGATGACCAACTACGGAAAGATTGATGTGTTGTGGTACGACGTGGATTGGCCGCTGGATGCCGCAGGCTGGGAGTCTGAGCGGATGAACAAGATGGTCTTTCAGTTGCAACCGGACATTATCGTGGACAATCGCAACGGTTTACCGGGGGATTTTTCGACGCCGGAGCAGGAGATTGTGGCGGAGAAGGGAAGCAGGTCTTGGGAAAGCTGCATGACGCTGAATGACAGCTGGGGATTTCAGCGGGCGGACGACAGCTGGAAGAGTGCGAAAACGATTGTGCGGAATCTGGTGGAATGTTCGCGCGACGGCGGGAATTATCTGCTGAATATCGGGCCGAAGCAGGATGGCTCGATTCCTGAAGAGTCCGTGCGCGTGCTGACCGAAGTGGGGCAGTGGATGTCGCGGAATGGAGAGACGATTTACGGGGGCGACCGTTGCCAGGTGAGGCATTCCGAATTCGCTGGGTTCACGAGGAAGGGCAATACTCTTTACATGCATGTGCACTTCTGGCCGGGGGATACACTTGCCCTGTCCGGACTAAAATGCAGCGTGAAATCAGCAAGGCTTTTTGCCGGCGGGCAGCCGATTAAATTTGAGCAGGAACGCTTTCGAGTGCGGTTTATGGGCTTGCCGGGTGAAGCGCCGGATCATCCGGTTACTACCATAGCCATCGAGTGCGATTCCGAGCCTATACAAGATACCGGATTTGTGCGGCGCGAGAGGCCACGCAACGGAGTCTAGGTCCGCGAGTTGAAGCCGAGCCAGACCTGGTGGTCCGTAAGAATCGCCGTAGTTTATGGTCTCTTACTGCCCCTCAAATGCACCACTATTAAGCACACGACTACTATTAAGTTGATGTTGTTTTTGGTTTGAAAAGTACTAGAATGTCATCGAACGGCCCTCTAATTGATCTTGGGGAATCGACACAGGTTACGACGTCTCGGGCTCCCAGCTAAACCGATGGCTGCCAAATTATCGCGCAGTGACGGGCTCTACCAGGCAATGTAGTTTTTGGTGAAATCATGATGCCAAACGAGGAGTCGCGTGCCAATCGGGGCAGCGCTACGAAAGAACAGTCTGGCGCGCCGCTGGAAGCAAAAGACAGCATATTGATCGCGGCGATTGGAGCTTCCGCTGGGGGAATTGAGGCGTTCTCCGAACTTATCAAGTTTCTTCCACCCGACACCGGCATAGCGTTCGTGCTGATTCAGCATCTGGACCCGAAACATCACAGCATCCTGACAGAACTGCTCTCCCGGAAAACGGAGATGCGCGTCGAAGAAGTTTCCGATGGCTTGCGCGTAAAACCCAACCACGTCTACGTTATTCCACCCAACACCACCATGTCGATTTCCGAGGACACCCTGCACCTCAGTCCGCGCGAGGAAGTACGTGGACTGCACGTGCCGATAGACCATTTCATGAGGGCGCTTGCGGAACAGAAAGGGAATCGCGCCGTCGGGGTGATCCTGTCGGGCACCGGCACAGACGGCACTCTAGGCATGTCGGAAATTCAGGCACACGGGGGAGTGACTTTCGCGCAGGACGAGCACACCGCAAAGTATGACAGCATGCCCCGCAGCGCGGCCGCCGCCGGCTACGCAGACTACGTGCTTCCCCCGAAGGGGATTGCCGCGGAACTCGCGAGGATCGCACGGCATCCCTACGTGGCGCGCGAGGCAAAGCACGGGACATCTGGAGTCAAGTTGCCGAGCGACACGGGGATGAGCGCAATTTTCCGGTTGTTGCGAAAGAGCACTGGCGTAGATTTTACCAATTACCGGCAGACCACAATCCTGCGGCGAATTCAACGCCGAATGGTGGTTCACAAGATCGAAAACATCGAAGAGTACGTGAAATATGTGCAAAGCAATCCAGCCGAGATCAAAGCGCTGTATCAGGACATGCTCATCAACGTAACCAGTTTTTTCCGCAATCCGCAGACTTTCGATCTCCTGCAGTCATCGGTTTTCCCGACGATCCTTAAGAACGGCTTGTCGGAACGCGGTCTTCGCGTTTGGACACCCGGATGCTCTTCCGGGGAAGAGACCTACTCGGTGGCCATTGCGCTCCTGGAGACGCTTGGCGAGCAAGCATCTCAAATCCCTATTCAGTTTTTCGGATCGGACGTCAGCGAGCTAAGCATCCGCAAAGCGCGGAGCGGCACCTATCCGAGAAATATTCAAGGAGACGTACCGGCAGAAAGGCTCAGGCGATTTTTCACCGAGGTGGAAGGCGGCTACCGAGTGAGCAAGAGCATCCGGGACATGTGCGTCTTCGCCCAGCACAATGTCCTGAACGATCCGCCCTTTTCGCAGATGGATCTGATCTGCTGCCGAAACCTGCTCATCTACTTGGAAGGAGTTCTCCAGAGCAAAGTGATTTCCATATTTCACTATGCCTTGCGGCCCCACGGTTTTTTGGTGCTGGGGCCTTCCGAGGGGCTGGGCAGGGCAGCACACTTGTTCGCGACAGAAGACCGAACGAATAAAATTTACTCGAAGAAAGCGTCGGGGGTACGCCCGGCGCTCGCGTTTTCATACCTTCCGGCAACCGAACGCGGCGAGTCTGGACTGCTCCCCGTTTCGGTAAAGCAGGCCGATGCAAGCTGGAACTATTCTGAAGCCCAGAAAGAATTCGACCGCCGGCTTTTGACGCAATATACGCCGGCGACAGTGTTCATCAATGAGGATGGAGAAATTATCCATACTCGAGGCAACGTGAGCGCCTATCTCAAATTCGCTTCGGGCCGGCCCAGTCTGAACCTCATGAAGATGGTCCGCGAGGGCTTGCAGCTTGAGTTGCGGACCGCGGTAAGCCGGGCCAAGAAAGAAAACGCAAACGTAGCCAAGCGCAACCTTCGAATCAAGAACGGGAATGGCGACGACCCGAGCGCATCGACGACGGCGCGGTGGGTAAACTTTGAAGTCATTCCCATCACGCTATCCAATCTCAAAGAACGGCACTTGATGATTGTCTTCCAGGATGCGCCGCCCAGAGAATCCGGCAAATCCGCCGCCCGCCGAAGTGGGGCGGCCCGGGAAGAACAAGCCGCGTCCGGAAGACTGGCGAAGTTGGAACAGGAACTGGCAGCGACGAAAGAGTATCTGCAATCCGTCATTGAAACTCAGGAAGTCATGAATGAAGAGCTCCAATCGGCGAACGAAGAGATTCTTTCGAGCAACGAGGAATTGCAGAGCACAAACGAGGAGTTGGGAACCGCAAAGGAAGAACTGCAGTCCGCCAACGAGGAATTGACGACCGTCAATGACGAGCTGCGAAGCCGCAATCAGGAGATTACGCAAATCAATAACGATTTGACGAATCTGCTTTCCAGCACGGACATCGCCGTGATCATGGTGGGAAGCGACCTCACGGTGCGGCGATTTACTCCCAAGGCGCAGAAATTTCTGGGCTTGATTCCGGGCGACGTGGGCCGCCCGCTCAGAAACATCAGCCCAACTATCGAGATTGCGGATTTGCATTCGATGGTGGTGCAGGTGATGGCGGACTTTCTTACGGTGGAGAAAGAGCTTACGGACAAACTGGGCGTCAACTATCAGCTTAAAGTGCTTCCGTACCGCACACTCGAAAACAAAATCGACGGCGCCGTCATCACGATCGTGGATATTGCGCCGGACGAGCCAAGAGGAAGGGGTTAATCGGCTGTTTCTCTGGCGACGATCATCCTGACGATTTGGTTTCGATGACAACTCATCGGGAAATCGAAAGACAGGAGGGCGGCTGTTGAGGTTCCGATCGATTTCAATTCGTTCGAGGCATGCTTCCTGCATGCAATTTCCGCCTCTTGTCACTAACGGCAAGATGTATTGACTTTCCATATATTACGACGTATAAAAAAGAGACAGGGGCCAACTAGCAATATCTCTGGGAATTCAGAGCCCAGGCGGATCACGAGAGGTTTGCGCCCAAACCTGCTCTGCAAGACTCGCGCGGCTTGCGAGACAGACCGAGGTTGTTTAGAGATGAGTACTTTTTGGGGAGTCGGGCGATTTGAGGTGTTGACCGACGTTTGCGTTTTTCCTCCACCTGAACTCTTTCCGGCTGTTGCTCGCCACAGGTATTTCTATCCTGACCCGCAGGGCAGGATGCGAGGCGCGCGGTCTCTGGTTCCTTGCACTGGTTGCTGGCCTGCAAGAAACAACTCAGCAGGGAGCATTGACGATTTGGTGGAGGCATCCCATGCGCGCTGACAGCCAGGCACGAAGAGGCGGCGACGAAGCGCCAAACAGGTCGGATGAGGATAGGGACAACAGACGCCATGCCGCAGAACTGCGGCCCCTCAAGACTCTTATCAAAAGCCGTACTGTCGGTGTAGCCCTTTTTGACAGGAATCTGCGATGCCAGGCGTTAAATGCGGCGCTCGTGGCGATGGGTATCGTGTCGACGAAAGAGCACACTGGGAAATCCATAGTAGAGGTGTTTGGAAGTGAGGCCCAGGAGTTGGAGCCTCTGTTTCTACGCGTTTTGGACAACAAACACAACTTCCTGGACTTTCAGCTAACGGCGCAGCCCTCCGGCGCAAAGGGCACGCGGCGCTGGTTTGTCAACTTCTACGCCATAAAAGATGAATCAAATCAGGTCTGGCTGGTGGCTGCCACATTTTCGGAAGTAACGAAAAGAAGCAGGGCAGCGCTTCATCTCGGGCGAGCCGCCGGATTGCGCCGCAAAGATGGAGACGCGGAGCCCAGCCTCCTCGGCGAAGAAATATCGGAGCTTCTGGCGCAATCTCTGAAGTTGGCGCGGCGTTCCGTGGAGCTTATGGATGATTCCCTATCGCTGCGATTTCATGTTTCTGAAACGCGCATGGAGACGGGGCTGGAACCGTTGCATCTGTTCCTGACCGCGACCAGGACGCACCAATCCATGGCGCGATCGATATGCCCCCAGACGGACGCGGCCGACGGCGGCAGCGAATTTTCCCCGCCTTGTATCACCGCCGGGCCGGTCGAGGGCGGGCTGAGCCGCCGGGAACGCCAGGTGCTCAATCAACTGGCTGCGGGCAAAAGCAATAAAGAAATAGGCTCAGTCCTGGCCATCAGTACAAGGACGGTGGAAACCTACCGGGCGCGCCTGATGAATAAACTGAAACTCCACTCCACTGCCGAACTGGTACGCTACGCAATCCGCAACAAGTTCATCGAGGCGTAGTCCCTCTCTCCAGCGAATAACCGGCCCTCCTGGCATCTAACTAGTGTCTGTCGGTATATCTACCGTATTGACCGATTATCGAAGTGGGCTTATTTGTCTCAAGCCCTCAAGGAGGCATCCCCTATGAATTCATTTCTGATTTGCGAAAACGCCCAATGCCGTTTCCTGCTGGACCGACGCCTTAACGGGAGATCGCTCGACGGCGTAAGAAAGATCGTAAAGAACTGCCCGGACTGCGGTGCGGACTGGTCATCCACCTGCCCAAGCTGCGGCCAGGCGTTGGCGGTGAGAATGACCGGCGGACTCCCGCACGCCGTGTGCTGCGAACAGCGGACGCAATCCGGCAGCCGGGCGGCCTAGTTTGGAGCCAGATGATCCATGTGTTGATGGCGCGTTCCATTGGCACAGCCACAGCACAGGATGGGAGCAAAAAGCAGGCCGGGGCGACGGCTCATAGTTGGCCGCCATGTACTACTGGAAATGTGGACAGCGAATTCCAGAGATTCTTCCCGAGGTCTAATTTTACTTCTCGAGAATCTTGGGGAGAGCTTTGAGAAGCAGATCCAGGTGAACGGCGGCCTCCGGTGGGAGCAGAACCAGCCTGTTCGAGGTGCGCCCGTCCAGGATTTCCCAGGTTTTGGCCGGCTCCTTTTTGCGCAATAGAATGGGAATCTTACCGCCCGCCGTTGGCAGGTTGATCCTTATCCCGTCTTCCACTTCTGCTACTGGAAGGTTACCGAACCGCTTGAAGTGATCCATGCTCATTTGCAGCTGGAGGCATTCCTCCGGAAGAACGGTGGAAAAGAATCCGGGCGAACGCAGGCGCTTTTCATCAAACTCGGCCACCACATTGTCCTCCGTCCAGGTGCGGACTGCGAACAGGCCCGTCTTCAGGCTTCCTGCCACGTTAACGAGGAAAGTGGAAGTCCGCTTCCCTACGGTGGCATAGAGCCACGTGCGTACCTGAATGGTCTCTGCTTCGAGATCCAGCACGTAGCGGGTCTGAGGCTGTGAACTGAGTGGCGCCAGCGTAAAATTGGAGTCTTTCATGAACGCGGTGGCGACGTAGATCCTGACTGAGTACTCTTCGCATCAAGCCTCCATCTTCCGGACTGTGCCTGCTCGTCTTCCGACTGGCTTGTCGTCACTTTCCAAAATGCCCGGCCAATGGGGGCTCAGGTCTGGTTCCTCGCACCATGTGGATTCGCCGCACGCCAGATTGCCTCAGGATCCCTCTACCCAGCCCCAGCTCTGCCGGACTTATCGCCGCAAGTGATCTTGCAAGAGACGGACCAGTAAGGAGACTCTAATCCGCGGAGGTCAGGAAGTTTGTGCTGAGAGGAGAGCAATCTAACTACGAACCAGACTGTGCGTCGCCAAACTGATATCGATTGTGTTTCGGCCTGGCTAGTCGAACGTAATTCACGGGCCTATTGCAGCGGGCTGTGGCTCGCTTCCTGGTACTCTCCCGGAGTCATGTCCTGCTCGACAAGGAGTTTCAAGAGAAGAAGGTTTCGAAGATGGAGGGCTTCTGACGGCGCCTTCACCGGATTCAGGCGACGAGGATTGGCAAGCATCGCCGCGAGCAGGGCTGCTTCAGACCACGTCAATTCCCGGGGCGCCTTGGAAAAATAGAAGTGCGATGCCGATCCAGCTCCAGCGATCCCGTCGCCCCAGTCAACCACGTTCAAGTAGACCTCCAGAATTTGGTCCTTCGACAATGCTCGCTCGATCCGCCACGTCAAAATGGCTTCGCGGAATTTTCTCTGGAGCGTTTTCTCGGGATTCAGGAAAACATTCTTGGCCACTTGCTGGGTGATCGTACTGCCGCCGCGCCGAAACTCGCGGGTGCGAAGGTCTTCCAGAAAGGCAGCCCGCAGCCCGTCGTAGTCGAATCCATGATGACCGTAGAACGACCCATCTTCGCCGGCCACAACAGCTTCGCGAAGTTGAGGAGCGATTGCCGATAGCGGCACCCAATTTTTGCCTCCAAAAGGAGCGGTGTGATCGCGAAACTTATCGTGAATCTCCTCTGTGCCAGGCAAGTCCCGCGTTTCCCAATAGAACGCACTCGCGAGTGCGAGCGCCAGCAGGGAACTACCAATGGCCAGTTTTCGGAGCCAGATCATCGCCGTCTCTTCTAAACTCGTCCGTTTGTCTTTGATGCCGCACTATCTTCAATTTTCTATTAAAGCCTTTCGCTATGGTTGCTGCATCTTATGGTCGGGCCAATAAAACAACATCTTGTCGCAGTATGATCGGATTTTCCCGGGCGCGCCTTCGACGGAAGCTCCGATGGGCACCCACCAAAAACCTTGTGAGATTCAGGAGGACATCACCATGACCGACCAAGCAATCACTCTTTCGGGATTCGGCCTCATCAATTCTGCCCGCTGGAACAAAGGCACAGCCTTCACCGATCATGAGCGCGATCTATTTGACCTCCATGGTTTGCTCCCGCCCCATATCGGCACTCTCGAGGAACAAGTGGCTCGCCGCTTGAAAGCGCTGGATCAGCAGCCATCCTCCTTCAGCAAGTACTCCTTTCTTCGCGACCTCCAGGACACCAACGAAACACTCTTCTACGCGCTTCTGGTTCGCAACGTCGAGCAGATGCTTCCTCTCGTCTACACACCCACCGTTGGCGAAGGCTGCCAGCGCTTCAGCGAAATCTGGCGCAAGCCCCGCGGTCTGTTTCTAAGCTATCCGAACAAGGATCGCATCGCGCAAATCCTCGCTCATAAGCGCTACGACGATGTGCGATGCATCGTCGTCAGTGACGGCGAGCGCATCCTTGGCCTCGGCGACCAGGGCGCCGGCGGAATGGGCATCCCCATTGGCAAAATGGCGCTCTACACCGCGCTCGGCGGCATTCATCCGGAACATTGCCTTCCGATTCTTCTCGATGTAGGAACTGACAACGAGGACCGCCTGAAAAGTCCAATCTATATTGGATGGAATCATCATCGCGTGCGCGGCGAAGAGTACGATGCTTTCGTGGACATCTTCGTGCAAGCCGTAAAAAAACGCTGGCCGCACATTCTCCTTCACTGGGAGGATTTTGCCGGTTCGAACGCTGCCCGCTTTCTGGCTCGCTATCGCGACCAGCTCTGCACCTTCAACGACGACATTCAGGGAACCGCCGCGGTCGCCACCGCGACAGCCATCTCCGCCATGAACGTCTCCGGCGTGCCGCTCGAGCAGCAGCGCATCGCCGTCTTGGGTTTCGGCAGCGCCGGCTTGGGCATCACCAATCTCCTCGCTCAATTCATGCAGGACAAAGGCCTCCCCGCGCAGGAAGCCCGCAACCACTTCTATGCCATCGACCGCTACGGCCTTATCACTGAAAAAGGCAAGGATGTGCGCCCCGAGCAGCAGCCCTACGCTCGTAAAGAAGACGAAGTGCAGAGCTGGCGACAGTCGAACGGAGAAATCGGCCTGCTCGAAGTCGTCCGCAACGCCAAGCCAAGTGTCCTTATCGGCGTTTCGGGACAACCCGGCGCGTTTACTGAGGCAGCCATCCGCGAAATGGCCAAACACACTGCTCGCCCCGTCATCTTTCCCCTCTCGAATCCCACTTCGCGCAGCGAAGCAACCGCGCAGGATTTGATGGATTGGACCGAAGGCCGCGCCCTGATTGGCACCGGCAGCCCCTTCGAACCAGTCAATGTCGCCGGTAAAAAGGTCGCCGTCACGCAAACGAATAATTCCTACATTTTTCCTGGTCTCGCTTTGGGAATTCTTGCATCCAAGGCTGGGCGTGTGACGGACTCGATGGTCAAAGCCGCCGCGGAAGAGTTGGTCCGTCACCTGCCGACCCTGAAGGACAAGCAGGCGAGCCTGCTTCCGCCGATTTCCGAGGCGCGCCCCTTGGGCAAGTTGATCGCGCAAGCAGTAGGAAAAAAGGCGATTGAGGAAGGGCAGTCCGAGTTTACCGACGGAGAGCCTCTGAAACACGAAATTGAGGCGTACATCTGGGAACCGGCGTACGTGCCTTACGTTCGCAATCAAAGCTCCATGTATCACAGGGCGTAACTCACGAGTTTTTCGGCGAGCATTTGCCCGGAATTCATTCAGCCGTTGCAGGCTCGAAACTCTTGCAAGAAGGGAACTGTCTCATGTCGAAAAATGTTGCGGAACTCTTGATTGAAACGCTCGCGCAAGCAGGAGTAGAGCGGATTTACGGCCTCTCCGGCGATTCCCTGAACGGAATCACGGAAGCGATTCGAATACAAAAGAAGATTCAATGGATCCACTTGCGGCACGAGGAAACCGCGGCTTTTGCAGCGGGCGCGGAAGCGCATTTAACCGGGAAACTCGCCGTCTGCGCGGGCAGTTGCGGCCCCGGCAACCTGCATTTGATCAACGGCCTTTACGATTGCCATCGCAGCCGCGTCCCAGTCCTCGCCATTGCCGCGCAGATTCCCAGCAATGAAATCGGCAGCGATTATTTTCAGGAGACCCACCCCGAACATCTCTTCGCGCAGTGCAGCCACTACTGCGAACTCGTCTCACACCCCGATCAAATGCCACGCGTCCTGGAAATCGCAATCCAGACCGCCATCTCGCGCCGTGGCGTGTCCGCGGTTGCCATTCCTGGCGACGTCGCCCTTCAAGCCGCAACCGTCACTTCGCCGCGCCTTCTGTTCCCGCCGCCAAATCCGAAAGTGCGGCCCTCGGATGAAGAAATCGCCGGCTTGGCGAAAGTTCTGAACGCATCGAAAAAAATCACTATCCTCGGCGGCGCCGGTTGCGCAGGAGCTCACGTCGAATTAATCGCTCTGGCGAGTAAATTAAATGCTCCGATCGTGCATGCCCTGCGTGGAAAAGAATTCATCGAGTACGACAATCCCTTCCAGGTCGGTATGACCGGCCTCCTCGGCTTTTCTTCCGGCTACCATGCGATGATGAACTGCGATCTCCTGCTGATGCTCGGTACCGATTTTCCTTATCAGCAATTTTTCCCAAAGCACGCCAAGATCGCCCAGATTGACCTCCGCGGGGAACAGTTGGGGCGCCGCACGAGGCTTGACTACGGCTATGTCGGCGACACGCAAGCCACGCTACAAGCTCTGCTTCCGCATCTCACGCAAAACAACGACGACCAGCACCTGAAAGACTCCGTCGAACACTACAAAAAAACGCGCAAAGACCTGGATCACCTCGCAACTCCCAGCGCCGGTGACAAACAGATCCATCCTCAATACGTCGCCAGAGTTCTCGACGAACTCGCTGCCGACGACGCAATCTTCTCCTGCGATGTGGGCACGCCCACCATCTGGGCCGCTCGCTATCTCACGATGAATGGCAAACGCCGCTTGCTCGGCTCTTTCAATCATGGCTCGATGGCCAACGCCTTGCCGCAAGCGATTGGCGCGCAAACCAGTAATCCCGGCCGTCAGGTGATCACACTCTCCGGCGATGGTGGCCTCGCCATGCTCATGGGCGAACTTCTTTCTCTCCGTCAGCTCGAAATTCCCGTGAAGATCATTGTCTTCAAAAATAATGCGCTGGTGTTCGTCGAGCTGGAAATGAAAGCGGCGGGTATCGTGGACTTCGGCACCGATCTGAAGAATCCAAACTTCGCGAAACTGGCGGAAGCGGCGGGTCTCCTGGGCCTCACCGCCGAAACGCCGGATCAGGTTCGCCCGATGCTAACGCAAGTGCTGCAACACAACGGTCCAGCGTTGGTAGAAGTCCTCGTAAATCGCCAGGAACTCTCCATGCCTCCAACCATCACGCTCGAACAAGCAAAAGGCTTCAGTCTCTTCGCCCTAAAAGCTGTAATGAGCGGCCGCGGCCACGAAATCATCGACCTCGCCAAGGTCAACTTGTTTCGCTAGCCGCAAAGGAAACCCACAGCCGCAAACAAAAAGGCCGCGCCTCCGTCCAGCCTGTGAATTTCGAATTGGTTCCCGGGAGCAGATTTGAAACTGGCAATCTCGCAAAGCGGAATTATAAGAAATTGCAAATACAAGCCATCCGTTGATTCAGTGCGGCTTTGGCAAGATCAACCCGTCGTTGCTATGGCTCGATTTCTACCCGTGCCTGTGCTTTACAGGACAGCTTTGCAGGGTCTCTCCGCGCATACTCGCTGCAAGCCACAACTCCCATCTCGGAGTTCGCGATTTTCGGAGGTACAACGTGCATCCAGCATCCAGATATCTAGGTTTTCTTTTCCTGACCGCCGCTCTTACGGCCTCGGTGGCACCCAAAGCTGCCGCCCAGGAAGTGGTAGTTACTACCGATCACCATCGCTACTACGACCGCTACCACAAGGACTATCACACGTGGAATGACGGTGAAGACCGTTCTTACCGCGTGTACCTCGGCGAACAGCACAGGGATTATCGCGAGTTCCGCCTCACGACCCGCCGCCAGCAGGACAACTACTGGGCTTGGCGGCACAGCCATCCGGATCACGAGTAAGGCTGTCGTTTATCAGCCAAACTGAATCCTTCCTCCGCATGCGGTAGCGCGGAGGAAGGCTTTGGTTTGTTCGCGTGGCTCGTAGAAAACTTGCCGGGCAATGGCCGGGCAATAGAGCGGTCGCCAGTATAGGCAACAAAAGGGGAACACAATGTCATTCGGACTTTACGCGATTGGATTCGCGATTGTCGTTATCGGCCTCATCTATGGCGCGTTCCTGGTGCACATGCCGGCGCATTGGATTGTTGTCGGTGCGATCGTACTCGTCGGAGTGGGCATTCTTTCGGGCGTCAAAGCTACGCGGCAAAGAGATTCAGCCGCATAGCAGTGTCGAACGGCTGGTGACAGCCGCGGCAAGGCTCGCAGGCGCAACGGACTGCGTCTCGAACTGAGAGCGCTGTCCGCGAGTGGAGTTGGCGGCGAGTCCCGACAGCCATCAGATACTGGAACTTCAAAGTCAAAGAAAAAGCCGGCTCACCATGAGCCGGCTTTTCCGCGTTCTGTTGGTGAAATTAGCGGGGCGTTGTTGATGCGGTAGTCGGGAGTACGACGATCGAAACGATCTTCGTCCCAATCACTTCGCCTGAAACGATCAGCTCAACGCGCCTGTTTTGCTGGCGCCCGTCCGCTGTATCGTTGGAAGCGATGGGCCGTGTCTTTCCGAACCCTTGCGCTGTTGTCGAGGATTCCGGCACGCCTTGTCCGGTGAGGTAGGTCCGCACACTCTCGGCTCGCTTCTCCGAGAGGTTCTGGTTGAACAGTTCGGTGCCCACGCTGTCGGTGTTTCCTTCCACCGCGAGCAAGAGCGTTGGATAGGCCAGCACGATGCCCGAGATTTTCGCCAGCTTCTCTCTCGCTGCCGGGCGCAGCGTATACTGTCCGCTGTCAAAGAGCACATCCGACATATTCACGACAAGGCCACGAGCCGTATCGCGAGTCTCAAGAATCAGGTTGAACTGTTGCAGCAGTTTTGCGCGAAGCTCTTCGCGGTCGTGTACGGCGCTCTGAGCTTGTGCGTCGGAAGCGGCCGCAGCCGCCCGGTCACGTTCCGAGTTGGCTTCCGCGTTAGCCTGGGCATTTTGGGCGTCCTGCGTTTGTTGATTGGAAGCGGCAGCGGCCGCTTCGGCTTCGTGTTTCTTGCGCTCAGCTTCATCGCGGGCGCGATTGGCGTCCACAGTGCCCGCTTCGGCGTTGGCCTGCGCGCCTTGAGCTTGTTGTGTGGCGGCTTCGGCTTCGCGCTTCTTGCGCTCGGCTTCGTTGCGGTCGCGAACAGCGTCCGCTGTGGCGGCATTGGCGCTCGCTTCGCGGCCTGCGGAAGCATTGCGCTCGTACTCGGCGCGGTCGGATGCGATGCGCTTGGTTGCGACTTCGCGCGCGTCTTCCGCCGTTTGTACCGTTTCGCGGGAGATAGAAATCAGCGCTTTCTTGTTTTCATGCCTGCTGGTCGCCAGGGCATCCGCTTCTTTCATCTGGCGGATCGCGTTTTCGTAACTTGAGGCAGCAAATCTTTCAGCACCTGCGGACTTGGCGATGCGCACGGCGTTGCGGGCTTCAAAGAATTCCAGCGGCAATTTGGCGTCTAATACCACGGGGTCAAACGTATATCCAGTGGGGATATAGCCGCCGCGATCGATCAGTTCGTATTTGGCGTCCACCTCTTCGGACGTGCCTTTGGTGTCCTGGCGAAGTATGTTTTCCATGATGACGGCGTTGCTGGGGCGGCGCACCGCGTAATAAGGTTCTGCGGTCACAATGAGCGCGAAAGCCTGCAGACCGGTGGTGACATCAAGCTTGCTGTGGCGGTCGTCGCCGACCAACACCTCGCCGAGATTCACGGAACTGCCCTCGGGGGAAATGGCCCACATCACGTAGGTGAGATACTCCGGGCCAAACTGCGTGGCCGGACCAAGCTTCTCCATGTCCGCGTCGATCTTGATGACGCCTTGTTTGCTCTCCACCTTCGCTTCCCCACGAGCTTCGGGCATCAACGCCGTCCCGCGGAATCCGATCCTGGTGGATCCGCTGCGATGATGATAGTTGATAGCTTTCGTAGTCCTTGCCACCACCGTGATGCGATAGATCGGCGTGGCCGCGCCGGTTTCAACTTGTTGTTGGGTTGGATTGGGAGCCTGTGGGGCTTGGGCCAGCGCGGGCTGGGCCAGCGCGAACTGGGCCACTGCGAATCCGCACACCGTCAGGAATAAGCTTGTAAACTTCATCTCTGCGTAACCTCGATCCTCTTTGGCGACGCGTTGACTTGTGCACCTGACGCGCCGAAC
>DATFZY010000028.1:0-25914 GCA_035313865.1 Candidatus Acidiferrum sp. | reverse complement strand
GCAGCTCGGCGGCAAACTCGATCCGGTCACCGTCGACCGCGACGGCGTGCAGAAGACCTTTCTTGCGGCTTGCCGTTACTTCGCCACCGAACGCTGGCAATTCACCGCGCCCGCTTCCGTGCAGGTCTCGCCAGAACGTTTCGAGCTGTGGATCATCATCGAAGGCGACGGGTCTTTTCGATGGTCGAACGATTCAGCGCCGTTCTCGCTCGCGCAGGTTTGGCTCGTGCCGGCTGGCCTCGGCCAATTTGAAGTCGCGCCCGAATCCAAAACTACAATTCTGCGCACATACGTTCCGGCCGATCTCGCCTCCGTCGCCGCCAAATGGACTCGCGAAGGCGTCAGTGAGGCCGATCTGAAGCGTCTGGTGTTTCCGTGACCAACAAGAAAAAACAAAGCGATCTTCCAGCATGCGCCGTGCTCCTCGCCGGAGGCCGTGGCACCCGCTTCTGGCCGCGTAGCCGCACGCGCACTCCCAAGCAGCTTTTGAACATTGTTGGCAAGGAAACGATGCTGGAGCAGACCGTCGCGCGGTTGCGCCCCTTGATTCCACCGGATCGCATCTGGACGGTGACGAATGCGGAACAGGCTGTGGCTTTGCGGAAACAAATACCCGCTGCGTCTCGCAAACGCGTCCTGACCGAACCGATTGGGCGAAACACGGCGGCGGCGATTGCGCTTGCGGCGCTGCACGTACGTGATGCCGCGGGCGGCGATGCGCTGATGGCCGTCCTGCCCGCCGATCACTACATCGCGCAGGCTGACGAATACAGAAAAATTGTCAGCGCGGCACTGGAAGCAGCGCGCGAGCCCGGACGCATGGTCGTGTTGGGAATCCCTCCAACTCGTCCGGACACCGGTTTTGGTTACGTGGAACGCATGGGCGAGGCACTCGTTGGCAGGAGCTTCCCTGTTTTCGCGGTGAAGCGTTTCACGGAGAAACCCGCGCTGGAACTGGCAAAGGAATACATCGCGTTGGGCAACTATCACTGGAATGCCGGGATGTTTTTCTGGCGCGTTTCCACGTTCCTGGACAATTTGAAAACTTTTCTTCCCAAAACACATGCCGCGCTCGAAAAGCTCGCTGATTCCATTCGCACTCGCAACTACGAACGAAGCCTCCGCCGCATTTATCCGAAGCTCGAAAATATTTCCGTGGACTACGCCATCCTCGAGCCAGCCACAAAGCAAACAGGTGCGCCGCACGTATTCGTGATTCCCGCGGAAGTGGGATGGAGCGACATCGGCTCGTGGGGCGCGGTTTACGACCTTCTGCTCAAAGCTGGCGACGCAGATCCGAACGGCAACATTTTTGTCACTCCGGTCTATGCGATCGATGGTTTCGGCAATCTGGTTTCGAGTGGCGGCAAATTCACGGCACTGATTGGTGTCCGCGATCTGGTCATCGTAGAGACCCCAGATGCTATGCTCGTCTGTCCGCGCGACCGCGCGCAGGACGTCGCCAAAATCGTGAAATGGCTCGAAGAGCAGCGCCGCAAGGACCTTCTGTAATTCAGCCGAGACAGGCCAATCCGGCTGTTTTTCCGATATATCGCATCGCGTATACTTCCTTCAGCCTTTTATGACCTCGATCAAATTTGGCACGGATGGCTGGCGCGACGTTATCGCGGAAGAATTTACGTTTGCCAATGCGCGCATTGTGGCCCAGGCCATTGCGCGCTACGTGGTGCGCTGCGAGGACGCCCGAAAGGGCGTTCTGGTCGGTTACGACCACCGCTTCGCTTCCGATAGCGTGGCAGCCACTGTTGCCGAAGTGATTGCGTCGACCGGAACGCCCGTGTGGCTTGCGGACAAGCCTTGTCCTACCCCCGCGATTTCGCTGCTCGTGCGCCAGCGCGCCGCGGCGGGCGGCATTCTTGTCACCGCAAGCCACAATCCCTATCAGTGGAACGGCATCAAGTACAAGGCGAGCTACGGCAGCAGCGCTCTGCCATCCATCGTCGCGCAAATCGAAATCGAACTCGCCCGAGTGCAAGCGAGCCCCGCGGCGCCACTCCCTCCGCGCAAAGAACTAATTCAATCGCTCGAGCCTCGCGCCGCCTATCTCGACACCATAGAAAAACTCATTGACTGGCGCCGGCTCCGCGCTGCCGGCCTCCGGTTTATCTTTGGCCCCATGCACGGCTCTGCCGCCGGTCTGGTTCCAGCGCTTTTCGCGCGCAACGGAATCGACTGCGGCGAAATTCGCGGCAGGCGCGATCCGCGCTTCGGCGGCGTGCATCCAGAGCCCATCCCACCGCACATCGCGCCGCTGCAAAAAGCAGTTCTCGCTGGCAAGTATGACGCCGGCCTGTGCGCTGACGGCGACGGCGACCGCATCGGCGCGGTCGACCGCGACGGCACTTTCGTCAATCCGCATCAGATCTTCGCGCTGCTCGTCTGGCACCTTGTGGGCACGCGCAATTTGCCCGGCGACATTGCCAAAACTTTCTCCGTTACCAAGCTCATTGACAAGCTCGCCGCCAAGTTCGGCCGCAAGCTCCACGAGGTTCCCATCGGCTTCAAATACATTTGCGAGCTGATGCTGGAGCAGAATATTTTGATCGGCGGCGAAGAAAGCGGCGGCATCGGCACCAGTCTCTATCTGCCTGAGCGCGACGCCTCTGTTTGTGCGCTGTTTCTTGCCGAGCTCATGGCCTGGCACGGCAAATCGCTCGGCGATATGCTGCGCGGGCTCTATGCCGAATTTGGCGAATACCACTATGATCGCGTCGATCTCGACGTCACGCTGGACCAGAAGCAAAAGGCGATCGCTCATTTTTCCAGCACTAAGCTGACTCAGCTCCTCGATTGGCCCATCGCGCGCCGCGAAGATATGGATGGCATCAAGGTCTATCTCGGCGACATTGGCTGGTTGCTGGTTCGCGCCTCCGGCACGGAAAATCTCCTTCGCGTCTATTCCGAGACTTCAAGTGCCGAGTCCACGAAACGCGTTCTTGGTGCTGTAACCCAAATCGTTCACAATCTCTAGGTGTCCCCATGGAAACCATCAATCTAATCGAAAAATTCAGCCGCTTCTCCGACCACTGGAGCCCAAAGGTTCTGGGCGAGCTGAACGACACTCAAATAAAAGCAGTAAAGCTAAGAGGTGAATTCGTCTGGCATCATCACGACAACGAAGATGAACTTTTCCTTGTCGTCAAAGGCACGCTTCGCATGAAATTTCGCGATCACGAAACGACTGTCCGCGAAGGCGAATTCATCATTGTGCCGCGAGGGGTCGAGCACTGCCCCGTCGCCGATGACGAAGTCCATCTTCTCCTCATCGAACCGAAATCAACTCTAAACACGGGCAACATTCATAACGAAAGGACGGTCGCCCAGCTCGAGCACATCTGATTCGCCCAAGCGCTCCGGCCACGACTCGAAACCCAATGGAACATCGCTTCTACACACTCGACGTTTTCACCAATTCACGTTTCGAAGGCAACCCGCTCGCGGTCTTCACAGACGGCGACAGTCTTTCGAACGACCAGATGCAAGCCATCGCTCGCGAGATGAACCTTGCGGAAACGGTGTTCGTGCAGAAGCCAACTGACGAGCGCGCCCTGGCTCGCCTCCGCATATTCACCACACGCGAAGAGCTGAAACTCGCCGGGCATCCCGTCGTCGGAACGTGGTTTCTGCTCGCGGAGCTCGGCGTCGTCCCCGCGCAGGAAGGCGGCGTGCACATCATGCAGGAAACCGGCGCCGGCGTGCTCCCCGTCGAGATTCGCTTCAAAGATGGCCGCCCGCAGCGCGTCACCATGACGCAAACGGAAGCAACCTTCCGTCCGATCAAGTTCAAAAAAACCGCGCTGGCCAAATCGTTAGGCCTCGCGCTGAAGGATTTCGATCCACATCTCGAACCTGAGTGCGTCTCCACTGGCATCTTCAATATTATGGTGCCGCTCAGAAATCGCGCCGCGCTCGCCAAAATCGGCATGAACATGTTCGAGCTGCGCAAGCTGCTCGGCAAAAACGCGACGATGGCCTATTGCTTCACCCAGGGCCCGAACGGCAAAGTGTTCTCGCGCGGCATGCTCCCGTGGGAAGTCTACGAAGATCCCGCGACGGGCTCCGCCGCCGGCTCGCTCGGCGCGTACCTTGTGAAACACGGCAAGTTCGCGCCTGGCCACACGCTCTGCATTCTTCAAGGCGAAGAAATGGGCCGGCCCAGCCACATCGAAGTGGAAGTCACGCAAAGCGGCAAGAAACTCGTTCCCCGCGTCAGCGGCGCCGCTGTGAAAGTATTTGAAGGAACGATCGAGGTCTGAGTTGCGGGCCGGCAATAACCTGCCTATTTGCTCTGCAATGATTTATGGACCGCGTCCAGAATGCCGTTCACGAACGACCCGGCCTCTTCCGACGAGAATTTCTTAGCCAAATCCACAGCTTCGTTCAGGATCACCTTTGGCGGCGTATCCGTCGTCAGTAATTCGTAGATCGCCAATCGCAAAATCGCGCGATCAATCACCGCCAGCCGTTCCAGGCGCCAATTCTCCGCCTGCTTTACGATAAGCTCGTCAATCGCCGCCGTGTCTTTCACCGCGCCTTCGAACAATTGGTTGGCGAACTCCCGCGTGGACTCCGCTGCTTTCGCCGCGCGCCAGAATTTCGCTTCCAGTTTGGGGGGCGCCTGCTCGCTCATGTCCCATTGAAACAGCATCTGCATTGCAAACTCGCGTGATTTTGTGCGGAGAGACACGTTACTTGCGCCGCGTCTTTCTGCTGGCAGCAGGCTTGGTGTGCGCGCCCCGCAGCTTGTGCGACAGTTGCCCCATCTCAATCGCGGCTAGCCCAGCCTCAAAACCCTTGTTGCCGCCCTTCAGCCCAGCGCGGTCAATCGCCTGCTCCAAAGTGTCGCAAGTCAGCACGCAAAACATGATCGGCACGCCGGAATCCATCTGCGCAAGTTGCAACCCACGCGCCGTCTCGGAGCAAACGTAATCATAGTGAGAAGTCTCGCCGCGAATCACGCATCCAATCGCAATCAACGCGTCATACCGTCCCGTCGCAGCCAACTTCTTCGAAGCAAGTGGCAACTCAAACGAACCCGGCACGCGCACAACATCTACGTCCGTACTAGCAGCTCCAGCCCGTTCCAGCGCATCCACCGCCGCCGCCAAAAGCCTCTCCGTAATAAAGCTATTAAATCGGCTCACAACAATCCCAAACCGCAATCCCGCCCCACTCAACCCGCCCTCAATCTTCCCAGTCTGCATCCACTCCTCTTCTCTGCGAACCTCTGATAACTCTGCGCCTCTGCGTTATCTTTTCTCTTTCTTTCTGTTTCCTTACTTCCCTACGAACTCCGCCTTCCTCTTCTCCAAAAACGCCTTAGTCCCCTCGCGCATATCCTCCGTAGCGCAAGCCAAACCAAAAAGTGTCGCCTCCAGGAACAATCCTTCCTCTTGCGGCATCTCCACCCCGCGCTCAATCGCTTCCATCGCGTACTTCACCGCCACCGGCGCATTCGCAATAATTTTCTTCGCCAACGCCTCTGCCGCCGGCAAGAGCTCCGCCGGCTCATAAATATGATTCACAAGCCCAATCCGCATCGCCTCTTCCGCAGTAATCATCTCTCCCGCGAGACAAAGTTCGTGCGCCACACCCTTCCCGCAAAGCCGCGCCAACCGCTGCGTTCCGCCATATCCCGGAAGAATTCCCAGCTTCACCTCAGGCTGCCCAAGCTTCGCGGTCTTGCTCGCGATTCGAATCGAGCACGCCAACGCAATCTCGCATCCACCGCCAAGCGCAAATCCATTGATCGCGCAAATCGAGGGCTTACCCATAGTCTCCAAAAGATGAATCACGCCCTGCCCAAATAACGAAAACTCCTTGCCATTCACAGGCGTCTGCTGCGAAAGCTCCCCAATATCCGCTCCAGCCACGAACGCTTTTTCGCCCGCGCCCGTCAGAATCAGAACTCGCACCGAAGCATCATCCCGCGCATCCAGGAACGCCTGCTGCAATTCTTCCATCGTTTTGCGGTTTAACGCGTTCAACACCGCCGGCCGGTTTACCGTGATGAAGGCAATGGAGTTTTTCTTTTCAAAGAGAATGTTTGAGAAGTTCATGGGCTTCCTAAGGCTCGATGGTCCTTTCAAGGCGATTCGACTGAACAAACTCCTTACCCACATCAGAAAACACGCGTTGCACCTGGATGGAGTATTTGCCGGGCCTGCTCAAATCATAAAAGCAACTGACCTCGACTGTGTCTTGCGCAGTTTCATGCGGTTTCAGGGTGCCGAGAATATTTCGACCGGATATTAAGACTTTCTGCGCATCTTGTTTCATCTTACGGAGGGCTTGGCTCTCTGGCACCGGATTGCCGGCGCCATCGCGAACATCCATCTCCCAGTCGAATCCAGGATTCGTCAACGAATAATGAACTGTCCGGTTCGAATTGTTAATCATCATAACCAGGACGAAAGCGGCAGCGCCCACTTTCCAGGTTGCCACGCCAGGCTGGATTGCGTTCTGGGATGGGACCAGCTGAAGCGCAAAGCCACGCATCTTCCTGTCGCCGGCAGGGTTTACCGAAACCCACGCCATAACCATCAAAATTGCCGCGACTACCATGAAGGTCCGCATGAGTATCCTCCTCTCGCCTCGACATCCCGCGTCAACATCGGCTCGAACAATTCGAACTTTACAGCCGATTCGCTTTCGGATTCTTCGGGTCGGAGTAATCGTAAAATCCCCGACCAGCCTTCCGCCCATTCCATCCCGCCAAAACCATCCGCTTCAAAAGCGGCGGCGAAGCAAATCTCCGCTCATGAAACTCCTCAAACATGATCTGCGAAATGTAATACGTCGTATCCAATCCCACGAAATCCAACAAAGTCAGCGGCCCCATCGGATGCCCGCATCCAAGCTTCATCGAATTATCAATGTCCTCGATCGAGCCAACGCCTTCTTCCAGCGCCCGAATCGCATCCAGCAAATACGGCACCAGCAGCCGGTTCACAATGAATCCCGTCGAATCGTGAGCCCGCACCGCCGTCTTCCCGAGCTTCGCGCCAAACGCCACCATCTCCTCATACACATCCGCGTCCGTCGCAATCGTCCGTACCACTTCCACCAATTTCATCACCGGCACGGGGTTAAAAAAGTGCAAGCCCACAAAACGCTGCGGCCGTTTGGTAGCCGTGGCTATTTCCGTGATCGTCAGCGAAGAGGTATTGCTCGCAAAAATGGTGGAAGCCGGGCACTCCCTATCCAAAGCGGAGAAAAGCTCGCGTTTCGCCGGCAACTGCTCGATGATCGCCTCGACAATCAAATCGCAATCCTTCAAATCATCCAGCGCCGTCGTTCCGCTCAAACGTCCGCGAATTTCGCCCAGCGCCGCCGCGTTAATCGTCCCTTTCTCGACAAGCCGCGCCAAATTTTTCTCAATCCCCGCAAGCCCCTTCTCGACAATCGCAGGGCTCACTTCCCGCACCACCGTCGTAAATCCCGCCGCCGCGCAAACCTGCGCGATCCCCGACCCCATCAACCCACACCCAACCACGCCGACCTTTTGAATTGCCATGATTGATTTTCCTCGTAGATAGCGCGGTCGAACCCCTTCGCGGGCCCCGAGAGTTTACCAGAATCCTCTTTGATGTGTGCCCCAAGCCCCGCCAGCGAAAGTTGACAAGGCCGGACCCTAGATGCTAGCTTTAGCAATGCATGGCAATGCTAAATATAGAAAGAAGATGCTATGGCCAAAACGGCTGACAACATCCGCGCCTATGGCCGCGAGAAATACGTAGTGCCTGCACGCAAGCGACAGCTCGAGAAGTTCTCAATTCGCGCTGGTGACGTAGTTCGCGAACTCAAGCTGCTGGGGCGCGTGCCGGCCGTCTGCAGCGCTCTCAAGAGCCGTGCATTCCTGGAGCAAAATAGCTTGCGGATAACGGAGCGCACCGGACCAAGTTCGGGTCAGAGTACGACTGTGACGTATACCTACGAGTTCGTTGATCCAACGGATTCGACCGCGCCAAGCACGGATGCTTGGACCGAACTGCGGGGATCGCTTAGGCACGTCTATGCGGAGCTAGGCGGTGGCGAAGCCTATCTCCGCGGCGAGCGAGAGGGCTTTTACGCTGATGCCGACAAGGAAAACTCGTGAGCCGGATCTACTGGGATTCCATGCTCTTCGTCTACTGGCTCGAAGACAACCCACAGTTCGCCAAACGCACCGGAGCGGTCCACGCAAAGATGAAAGAGCGTGGCGACGAACTGATCACCAGTGCTTTCACTTTTGGCGAAGTGCTCGCCGGCGCCTACCGCGCGGGTGCCATACGGGTGGCGGACGAGTCGCGGCGGCTTCTACAAAGGGTGATTGCCGAGGTGGTTCCATTCAATCTCGAAGCCTCGGAGCATTACGCCAGAATCAGGGGAACGCAGGGAGTCGCGCCCGCAGACGCAATTCATTTGGCTTGCGCCGCTCAGGCAAAAGTAGACTTGTTTCTGACCAACGATAAGCGCCTTCTTGGTAAGTTTGTTCCAGGAATTCAATTCATCGCAACTCTGGAAACCCAGTTGTTTTGAATCGCGAACGGTAAAGTGGTCTTCGCGGGCGCGATCTTCAATGTAAGCTCTCCACAATCATCGCAATCCCCTGCCCGCCCCCAATGCAAGCCGTCGTCAACCCGTACCGCAAATTATTCCGCCGCAGTTCATTCAAAATCGTAATCAAAAGCCGCGTCCCGCTAGCGCCCAACGGATGCCCCAGCGCAATCGCCCCGCCATTCACATTCGTCTTGTCCCGATGCAACCCCAACGCCTTCTCTACCGCCAAATACTGCGCCGCGAATGCCTCATTCACTTCCACGCGGTCCATCTGCTCCAAAGTCAGCCCCGCCAGCTTCAATGCCTTCTGCGAAGACGGCACCGGCCCAATCCCCATAATGCTCGGATCCACTCCCGCCGTAGCCCACGCCACAATCCTCCCGATCGGCTTCAGCCCGCGCTCTTTCGCCGTTGACTCGCGCGTCACCACCACCGCGGCCGCGCCATCCACAATCCCGCTGGCATTCCCGGCCGTCACAATCCCATCCTTCTTAAACGATGGCGGCAATTTCTCCAAAGTCTCCATCGTCGTTTCCGGCCGCCGGTGATCGTCCTCGCTAAAAACAATCGTCTTCTTCCCCTGCCTCACTTCCACCGGCACCAACTCCTCGCGAATCCGGCAAGCCTTATACGCGGCATCCGCCGCTTGCTGGCTGCGCAATGCGTACGCATCCGCGTCCTTCCGCGTAATCCCATGCTGCTCCGCCAATTTTTCCGCCGTCATCGCCATCGGCAATCCGCAATAACTGTCCGTCAATCCCACAAACAGCGAATCTTCCAGCGCTCCGCCGCCCAGCTTCAATCCCGTCCGCGCGCCGCGCACCACAAACGGCGCCTGCGTCATATTTTCCATCCCGCCCGCCAGCACCATCGTCGCTTCGCCCAGCAGCAACCGCTGCGCCGCCTGCGACACCGCCTCAATCCCCGACCCGCACAATCGGTTGACCGTCACCGCCGGCGTCTCCACCTTCAATCCCGCCTTCAACCCCACGTGCCGCGCGCCATAAAGCGCATCCGCGCTCGTCTGCATCACGTTCCCAAAGATCGCGTGATCAAACTCCCCCGGGTCCACGCCCGACCGCCGTATCGCCTCTTTCGAAGCGTGCGCCGCCAAATCAATCGCGCTCACCTCCGAAAACGCCCCGGTATACCGCGCCATCGGCGTCCGCGCCCCCGCCAAAATCACCACGTCCGTTGGAAACATGCATCCTCACTTTCGAAAAACTGCCAGGGCTCAGTTTACCATTTTCAGCAAAGTTCCTAAGCGTGTAGAGCGCGGAGCGCCACAAATTGAGCGTATACTTCGTCATATGTTCAGCAGCTCGAACCTACCGGTTGTGTATCGGCTCCCGGGGACGATCCGCCTTTCCGGGTCAGCTTGTTGTCCTGGTCGACGGCCGTTCCGCTTCAGCCTCAGAAATTCTTGCGCGCGTCGTGCAAATCGAAAAACGAGGAGTTGTCATCGGAGATCGCAGCGCTGGCAGTGTTATGGCCGCTCGATTCTTTCCGTTATCAGTCGGGATGGGAAACGGCTTCGACTACGGTGTTCAAGTTACCGTCGGGGACCTGATTATGGGTGATGGAAAGAGCCTCGAACACGTGGGCATTGCTCCTGATGAGATGCTCCTCCCCACTGCGGACGACCTCGCGACGGGACGCGACCCCTTACTCGCCCGCGCCGCCGCTCTTGTCGGCGCAAAACTGGACGCTACCAGTGCTGGGAAGTTGTTCCCTGTCGAGTGGCCTTCAGCGGAACCACTCCAGTAAACTGTTGACCAGCGCCAATTGCTCAATTGCTTGGCTAGACTTTCGGCGTGTCCAGTGTCACCACGGTGTCCCCGCCCTTTTTTCTTGCTTCTTCCACGCTGAACTCCGCTCGATTGATCAAATCCGTCACAATATCTTCGCTGTCGAATTCGTGCTTCGCCACCGCTTCCACAATTCCCGCGCTCAGTGTGATGGAAGTCGTATCCCACGGCGGCCGCAAGCCCGAAGCCGCTCGCCGCAACTTATCGGCCAGGTTCTGCGCCCCAGCCAAAGTCGTATCCGGCAAAATAAACGCCAGCGACCACGACGTATATTTCACCGCCACATCGTTCTGCCGCACGATGGGCTGCAAGGACCGCGCCAACTGCTCCAAAAACCGCTCCAGCGGAGACTCTCCCTGCTGCCGCAAAATTTCCGCGCCGCGATCGATCTGCAAAATCGCCAGCGCCAGCGGCGTCCCCTGCGAACGCGCCCGGTCCGCTTCCGTCAACAGGCAACTCTGGTACGAACTGCGGCTCAGTAATCCAGTGCGTTCATCGGAAACGCCCATGCGCCGCACCAGCGACCGCAGCCGCGTATGGCTCACGCTCATCAGCATCTGATCGCCGATCGCCTGCAAAAAGTAAGCCTCGTTCGGTTTCCACTTGTGCGGCTCTGCGTGCCCTACAATCAGCATCCCCGCCGGCGACTGCGTCTCTTTATCGGTAATCATCACGCCAAGCGCCGTCGCGAGCCCCATTTCGTGAAGAATCGATCCCTCTGTGGCGTCCACAACCAGGCCACCCAGCTCATCCGGCTCCGCTTTTTCCAGCTGCGCGAGCAACAGCACAACTTGCGCGCCCGGAGCAGGCTTGGCTCCCGGCACGCTAAATTCCGCCGACATCTCTGGCGGCCGCCCAAGCGCCCCAACTACGGCGATGCACCGCGCCGCCCGCAGGTGCGATCCCACTTCACTCACCGCCGTATTCAGCATTGCCCGCGGCGTCTGTTGCCGGAAAATCTTCTGATTAATTTCTGAAATCTTCGAGAGGTCGCGCAGCGTCTCCGCGCTGTAGACACCTGTGCGAGTCGTCTGGGTAATCGGTTGTGCCTCCACGACCGGCGCCGCCGGCACGACTGGCGCAGCAGGCGCGGGTTCCGGTTTCGCTTTGGCCGCGCCCGGAGGCCACCAATTCGCCATCTGGTAGAGATTCTGCAATCGCGCGTTTCGCTCTTCTTCCCCGGGAAACATCGAGGCAATTTTTTGCAGCCGTTCGAGCGCCTTGGTCTGCAAGGAATATTGCAGAAAAATCTCGGTTTGCACGATAAGGTCTTCGAGGGCCTGCGCGTTGCGCGCTTCCTCGGAGTTGGGCGAAGCTTGTGAAACTGTCGTGCCCGCGCCCGTCTGTGACGGCGGCGGGGGCGGCGCCGTTGTCGCAGACTTGGCCAGCCTGCTCCCGACCCTCTTCAAAAAATTCTCGTCAACGTGCGCGCGCAGTTTCTCGATCCGCTCCTGGTTTCGGTAATCGTACGCATCGATATCCACGAGCCGTTCGAGCGAATCGCACGCTTTCCGGTAGTCGCCAGCGTTAAAGTACACGTCAAAAAGTTTTACGAGGATTTCGAAGTATTGCGATTCGCGGTTCAGTTCGTTGTAGACCGACGCCCACAACTCCATCATCCCCTGCGAGTGCGGATGCTTCGAGGCCACCGCGTCCAGCTGCGTGGCGAAGTCGTTCTGCCGCTTGTCCGCGAACATCCGGCGTTTGAGCGTTTGCAGAACCTCCACGCCCTTTGTGGTCTGCGCGGAAGCCGCATACGCGTCGGCCAGCTCGAATAATCTTTCCGCGCCCGCGTTTTTCTCGCGCAAAAGCCTTTCCAGGACTTCGCGGGCCCGGTCGAGATTTCCCGCGCGAATCAGGGCATCGCCGTAGGTCTCCAGAAAAACGGTGTCGCTCTCTGTCGCGGCAAACGGCTCCAGCAGCGTGGCGGCCTCGGCCGCTCCGTCGCTGCGGAGTTTGGCCTGCGCGTAAAGCAGCGCAACGCTTCGCTCCTGCGGCGCAAGCTTGTACGCCCGGCCGAGCAGTTTCAGCGCTTCGCCCGCGGAGCCTCCCGCCGAAGCCAGTTGCCCCGCCCGCAGAAACGTGCGCGCCGCCAGCGCATTTTTTCCAATTTGCTCTGCCGCTTCGGCCAGTCGAAGCTGCCGCGCAAGATTTTCCGGATCGAGCTGCGCGATGCGCTCCCAGCAAAAGAGCGCGTCCTCCAGCCGGGCTGCGCCAGTAAAAAGCTCCGCCGCCTTGGTGTACTGGTCGATTGCTTCTTCAGGATGATTTTGCTTCTGCTGCAAAAATGCGTAGCGCGCGATGCGTTCCGGCGGTTGCGCGGTCGAACTGGTTCGCAGGAAGCGATTGTAGATGGCCAGCGCCTTGGTTTCGTCGCGCGGTTCAATCAACAAATCGAACAGAAGTCCGTAGTAAACCGCGGCGCGGTCCGGCTGCTCCATCCGCGCGTAAAGGTCGCCAAGCGCCTGTGTCGCTTCCTGGTGCTGCGGCGCCTCATCCAGCACCGCCAAATACGCCTCAATCGCATCCTCGACGCGGTTCTTCTCGAGGAAACGCTTTGCGCGATCCAAATGCTTGCTGACGTCTGCGGCCATCCGTCCGGGTTGCCTTTGCTGTGCCTGCCGGCTGCCAAGAGAATCTCGCGCCGGTTGCTGCGCACTGAGAGCTGCGCGCGTTCCTGTTCAACTATATACTGCGCGCGTAGCACCGGCAAAACACACCTGCAACTCTATGCGGAATCCGTCACGCCCTGGACAATGCGACGCTTACTTCACGCCGTTCTTTGGATCCCAGGAGCCTTGCTCTTTGCGGACGTAGATGATCTGCCCGATGTGGTACGCATTGTGCGTGCTGATATGGGTGAAGGTAGCGGCCGACTCCTTCAGCTTTGCTTCGTCGGTAGTTTCCACCCATTTTTCCAGCTCGCTCAGGACGCTGTCCAGCTGTTGGACGGTGTCACTCCAGGTCTTGCTGTCGAACTTGTCGAACGTTTCGTCGTTGTTCCCGCTGAATTTCTCTGGCTGCTCGCCCTTGAGCTTTGCGAGCGACTGCCGGTTCCAGAACACCAGGTGATAGGCCAGTTGGCCTACCGAGTGATTTCCTTTGCCGTCGGTCCAGCTCGCCTGCTCGGCCGTCAAGCCCTTCACTGCAATATTCGCCGGCACGAACCAGTCTTCGTTATTGTGCGTCGACTTCAGTTCCGCCAGCAAAACCTCGCGAAGCGTCGTCGGCTTCTTGTCCTGTGCGACAACTGCAACCGCAGCCACCAAAAACAGAAAAATCGCCATTCGTTTCGTCATTTGAGGACTCCTCCGAAAAACTTAGACGGGCCGCCCTTCCGTCCGGCTGCGCCCTTCCGCGATTTATGGCAAACTGAATGTTTGCACGGCATGGTTTCGAGCGACGCGTGGCTTCCCTGCCCCGGAGCGATAGCCCGCCGTCGAAAACCCAACAAGCAGAACGCTGCAGGCGGTAGCGGACTCGAATGGACCCGAAGTTCATACGCAATTTTTGTATCATCGCGCACATCGATCACGGCAAGTCCACGCTCGCGGACCGTCTGCTCGAAATGACCGGCGCGCTCACCCAGCGCGAAATGCACGAACAGTTTCTCGACTCCATGGATCTGGAGCGGGAGCGCGGCATCACCATCAAAGCGAAGAGCATCCGTCTGCACTATAAAGCAAAAGACGGCAACACTTACCAGCTCAATTTGATCGACACGCCGGGCCACGTGGATTTTTCCTACGAAGTTTCGCGCGCCCTTTCAGCATGCGAAGGCGCCCTGCTCGTCGTGGATGCCAGCCAGGGCGTCGAAGCGCAAACCGTTGCCAACACCTTTCTCGCCGCCGGAAATAATCTGACCATCGTTCCCGTCATCAACAAAATTGACCTACCTGCCGCGCAAACAGATTTCGTCAAAGAGCAAATTGAAAGCGTGCTCGCGATTCCCGCCGCCGATGCTTTGCTCATCAGCGCAAAAAGCGGCCTCGGCGTCGAAGACGTTCTCGAAGCCATCGTGCAACGCGTGCCGGCTCCGAAAGGCAGTTCCGATAATCCGCTGCAGGCGCTTATTTTCGACTCCTGGTTTGACATCTACCGCGGAGCCGTGGTCCTTGTGCGCGTCATGGAAGGCCGCGTCACGAAGCATCAGAAAATCAAGCTCTGCTACAGCAACGAAGTCCACGAAGTCGAAACGCTCGGCACGCTCACTCCAAAGCCCGTCGCGCTTGAGGAACTTGGCGCTGGCGACGTGGGCTTCATCGTCGCAAATATCAAACGCGTGGCCGACGCACGCATGGGCGACACCGTCATCGAACCGGCCCGGCCCGCGGCACCGTTGCCCGGCTTTGAAGCCATCAAGCCGATGGTTTTCGCCGGACTTTTTCCCGTTCTCGCCGACGACTACGAGCCATTGCGTGACGCACTCGGAAAATTGCAGCTGAACGACGCGGCTTTTTTCTACGAACCGGAAAACTCCGTAGCGCTCGGCTTCGGTTTCCGCTGCGGCTTCCTCGGCCTGCTCCATATGGAAATCGTGCAGGAGCGGTTGGAGCGCGAATTCGGGATAAACCTGATCACCACCGCGCCCAGCGTACGTTACCGCATAACGCGCACCGCCGGCGAGGTCATCGAAGTCGACAGCCCGGCTAAATTTCCGAATCCCAGCGACATCGCAAAAATCGAAGAGCCGATCATCACGGCGATGATCATCACCAACGAAGAGTCTGTCGGCGGGATTCTTCAGCTATGCCAGGAAAAACGCGGCACGCAGAAAAATTTTGAATATCTCTCTCCGACGCGCGTGATGCTCACCTACGAACTCCCGCTCAACGAAATTGTTCTCGATTTCTACGACCGGCTCAAAAGCGTTTCACGCGGCTACGCTTCGCTCGACTACCATCTCGCCGGGTACAGCGAATCCGACCTGATCAAGCTGGACGTGCTGGTTGCCGGCGAGCCCGTTGACGCGCTGGCACTGATCATCCATCGCGATTTCGCGCAGGAGCGCGGCCGCGAATTGGTGACGCGCTTGCGCAAACTGATTCCGCGGCAAATGTTTGAAGTGCCGATTCAAGCCGCGATTGGCAGCCGCGTCATTGCGCGCGAAACGGTTGCTGCCATTCGCAAAAACGTACTCGCGAAGTGCTACGGCGGCGACATTTCGCGCAAACGCAAACTCCTCGAAAAGCAAAAAGAAGGCAAACGCCGCATGAAACGCGTCGGCCAGGTGGACATCCCGCAGGAAGCCTTCCTCGCCGTCCTCAAGGTTGCTTCTTCCTCCGACGACGATTGAGTAACAACTGAGTTCGTGAGGCCCGTTGCACTTCTTGACGTGGGACCCGCGAATCGGTAGCTTCGCGCGCATCCTGTTCGTGGAGGCTATACGATGCGCGTCATCCGTGGTTTCTCTTGCTTTGCGATTTTGTTGTTCTGCTACGCCGTGCAAACACCCGCGGCGAGCAATCATCCGAAAATCCTGATCATTTACGACATGGAAGGCGTTTCCGGTGTTACGCACTACGAAATGCTCTGGTTTCAGCGCCCCGACGAATATGCCAAAGGGCGCGAGTCGCTGACGTCCGATGTGAACGCCGCCATTCGCGGGCTTGTAGCCGGGGGGGCGGGCCCGATCTGGATCCAGGATGGCCACGGTTCGGGAAACGTCAACGAACCGGACTTGCTGGTCGACAAAATGGATGCGCACGCGAAATTCGATTTTCGCAATTACGATTTCGACCCGTACAGCACGGGCATCGACGGCTCCGTTGACGCCATCGTGTGCATCGCCATGCACGCGCACGCCAACACCAACGGCTTTATGGCGCACACCGTAACGGATCGCATCAGCTACCGCATCAATGGCGTCGAGTTCACGGAGACGCACATCGTGGCGCTTTCCGCCGCGCGCTGGGGCATTCCGGTGATTATGGTCTCCGGCGACCAGGTTCTGGGCGAGGAGTTGAAGCCGGATTTTCCGGAGCTGGAATATGCGGTCGTAAAAACGGCGAAGAGCCGCGCGCTGGCGGAAGTCTTGCCGGAAGGCGAACCCGCGAAGCGCATCGAAGCCGCCGCAAAACGGGCCATGGAAAAATTCCTGGCGGGCGCTTACCGGCCGTACTACCTTCAACCGCCCTACGACTTCCAGCTTGGCTTCCAGAACTGGCAACAGGCAAACGGCGCGGCGACCGCGCCAGGAGTGCAGAAAGACGGCGACCTTGGGGTGCGCTACAAAAGCGCGAATTTTATTGACGGCTACACGCTGAGCCTGGATGCGCTGCGCCGCAGCAGCGATTCGTTGCAGGTGCTGATCCGCATTCTCAGCCAGGACCCGCAAGGCAAAAAATATCTCGACCAACTCTCCGACACATTCTGGACGCGCTGGCTGACTCCGGATAAAGCGGCGCCCTATATGCAGCCTGGTCCGCCACCACCGCCGAAGACGCGGTTTTATGGAGATAACTAGGCGCGGGCGCATGGTTACTCTTTCTTTTTTACCTCGGAGTTGAGGCGGCCGCGATGGAGTTGGATGGCGACCGAGTCGCCGAGCTGAACTTGCGCGGCGTCGCGGAGAAGGTTGCCGGCGACATCGGTGGCGATGGCATAGCCGCGTTCCAGGACGCGGAGCGGGCTGCGTTCCTGAAGTTGAAGCGCTAAACGCTCGAGGCGTTCGCGCTTGGAGCGCAAAATGCGTTCGGCACGCACGCCAAGTTCGGCGCTGCGCTTTTCCAGGCGCAGACGAAACGCCGAGATTTTCACGCGAAAATCGAATGTAGCGATGCGCAATTGCAATTTGTTGAAGCGTTTGCGCGATTGTTCCAGGCGCGCGCGGAGGCCGAGCGCGAGGCGCGACGTCATCTCATCGGCCCGCTGGCGCTGCTGGCGCAGCAGATCGAGAGGGCGGCGGAAACCGCGGCGCGCGGAGAGTTCGTGGACGCGCTTGCTGAGATCGAGGAGCCGGTAACGCACCAGGCTCGCGAGAGTTTCGCGCAAATCAGCGATGTGCTTATCGAATTCGCGGCGTGTCTGGACCACGAGCTCGGCTGCAGCTGACGGAGTCGAAGCGCGAACGTCGGCGACGAAATCGGCGATCGTGAAATCAGTTTCGTGGCCGACGCCGGAGATAACGGGAATTTCCGAGGCGGCGATGGCACGGGCAAGCGGCTCTTCGTTGAAGGCCCACAAATCCTCCATGGAGCCGCCGCCGCGCGCCAGAATCAGCACATCCACGAGTTTTTTCTGGTTGAAATATTTGAGCGCTTTGACGATTTCCGCGGCTGCACCTTCGCCCTGAACTCGCACAGGGTAAACGGTCAGGTGCACGTTGTGAAAGCGGCGGCGTAGAATGCGCACCACGTCGCGCACCGCGGCGCCTCGCGGCGAGGTGATCAAACCGATGCGGCTCGGCAGCATCGGTAGCGGCTTTTTGCGCTCGGCGGAGAATAGGCCTTCCGCTTCGAGGCGCTTCTTCAGTTGCTCGAAGGCTAGTTGCAGGGCTCCCCGGCCGACGGGGTCAAGGCTCTCGACGTAGATTTGGTATTCGCCGCGCGACTCGTAAACGCTGATCGCGCCGCGCACGGTGACGTGGAGGCCGTCCTCGGGGCGAAACTTGATGCCGCGCTGCTGCTGCTTGAAGAAAACGCAACGGACCTGGGCGCGGTCGTCCTTTAGGGTGAAGTAGATGTGGCCGGACTGAGCTTCGCGGCAGTTGGAGATTTCGCCTTCAACCCAGAGGTCGGCGAAGCTGCGGCCGAGGAGGTCGCGGATGCGGGCGGTGAGCTCGCTGACGGTGAGGGCGCGGCGGGTGGGTTGGAGGTTAAAGGTGAGTTGGCTCATGGGGGCGTGATCCGTGACCCGTGTTTGGTGAATTGCGACTGGTGCCCCGGGGGTAGGGTCGAAAGTTGAAAGTTGAAAATCGGAGAAGACAGTTTGAGAGGCGATACTCGTGGCCGTGCCTCTAATCCGGGCGAGCAAAACCGCGAGGGAGGTGGGCATACCCCCACCCCCCCGTGTTTTCTGTAAGAGTGGCAAATAAAGGACTTAGGCTTGACGTAGCTCGTAAGAGTGGCAAGCAAAGGACTTAAAGTGGCCTTATTTTCAACGAATTGCGGATCATTCGTAAGAGTGGCAGGCAAAGGACTTACGGGCGATTCCGATTCGGCGAGGAAAGTCTGCAGTCTGGGGGAGGCCAATGAAGGGGAGGAGGGCTTAACGCGGAGGCACGAAGTGCACAGAGAAAGAGTGGGCATGGCGTCGGCTTCCGTTTCTCCTCCGCGATAAAGACGCAACCATTATATCATAAAGGTATCATTTGTCAAGTGATTACTGTAAGTGGCGTGTTTGCTTGGGGATGGAGGGAGTTTCGAATCGGCAGGGGAATTGGCGCGCGGGCAGGCGCGGGCCGCCCGAGGGCGGCCCCTACAATTACGGAGGCAGACCAGAGTGGGATTAGGCCGGGGCTCGAGCGACGCGATTGGGAGGTTTGCTGCGGGAGTTGCGTACGGCGCGGAGGCGGGGACTGAGACTTAGGCCGGTGACGCATTGGTGGAGTTGGATGCAGCGGCAGCGCTGGAGGCGTTCCATCAAGTTCAGGAGACGGCGGGTAAAGGCGAGGCGTTGCTGGAGTTCGGCAATTTTGCGGGCGGTGAGTTTTCGCCAGCGGGTGGAAACGGGAGTGCCCTCGCGGAAACCGTTGAGGAAGAGTTTGATTTCGGCGAGGGTGAAATCCATTTCACCGGCGAAACGGATCAGGAGGACGCGGTCGAGCGCTTCGCTGGAATAGCGGCGCTGGCCGCCGATGCGTTCGGGGGGCGGAAGTAAGCCGAGCTTTTCGTAATAGCGGATGGCGGAAGGGGCGAGTTGGGCTTGGCGGGCTAGTTTTCCGATTTTCATTCTTGTGATCCTGTGTTTGACGGTTTCAAAGAATTTAACGAAGACCTACGCTCAGAAAAACGAGGGTGGGCACGCGCAGATCTCTGCTTGACTTAAAGCTCGCTTTAACTTCTAGCATTTTAGATGCGGAGTGGCAAATCTGAGATTTCTGGAGGATGCGATGAATGGTGAAAGGCTACGGAAGAATTGGAGCATGGTACGAGGCATGGGCGTATTGGGAATGGCGTTCGCCATGGCGAGCACTTCGGCGGGAGCCAGGTTGCAGCAGAAAGGCGGGATGGATACGGCGACAACGGACGCGCACGGAAAATTCTACTGCAACGTCAAGGCGCTCTCCACGAAGGAGCGCGCGCGGCTCAAGGAGTTGTCGGAGAAATTGGCCGCGGCGCGCACCAACACGATTGAGACGGCAAAGGGGTACGAGTTTCAGTACAGTCCAGAGAAGATTTCGATTCCGGAGGTAGGAGAGTGGGTCGTGCTGGAGAGCAGGTGCTGCGCGTTCCTTGATTTTCACATTGATTTGGAGAATCAAGGCAAGTTGGTGTGTTTGCGACTGACGGGAAGCGAGGGAGTGAAAGCGTTTATCCGCTCGGATTTTCATATTTAGGGAAGAGGGCAAAAGACAAGGGCCGCCCGAGGGCGGCCCCTGCAAGTTACGCGAATTGGAACAAACACCTAGGGCTTTGCGGGAGCTGGAGCCGTGGTTGGCGCGGGCGTGGTGCTGAAATTTACTTTGGGAGCTTGGCGGGCGCCCTCTTCGGTTTTGAAGTAGGCGTCGTTGCGGGTGAAGCCGCCGAAGCTGGCTACCAGGCTGTTCGGAAAGAGCGCGATGTAGGTGTTGTAGTCCTGGACGGTTTGGTTGTAGCGGCGGCGCTCGACGGCGATGCGGTTTTCGGTTCCGGAGAGCTCGTCCTGGAGGCGGAGGAAATTTTCGTTGGATTTGAGCTGCGGGTAATTTTCTGTGAGGACCAGGACTTTGGCGAGCGAGGCTTCGAGTTGGCTGTTGGCAGCGATTTTGTCGGACGGCGTGGTGGCGTTCATGTAGCCTTCGCGAGCTTTGGCGATTTCGCTGAACACTTGTTCTTCGTGCTGCGCGAAGCCTTTGACGGTTTCGACGAGGTTGGGGATCAGATCGGCGCGGCGTTGCAAAACCACATCCACCTGGGCCCATTCGGCGTTTACGGCTTCGCGCTTGATGGCCATTTGATTCCGGCGCCCAATGAACGAGCTGCCGAACAGCAACGCGATGATTACGAGAACGACCAGAACAATCAGAAATGCTTTCATGATGCCTGCCTCCGTTGAATCAGGAACCGGGTTTGCCGGCTCGATGCCACTCTTGCTTGGGAACTTGTTTGTCTATAGCGGAAATTACCACACTCAGCGCGTTTACGTATTGGCCGTAGGTTCGCACGATGTCGTCGGCGTGAGCGTGGCGATCGCGGAGTTTGTATGCGGCGGTGAAGGCGGCGGCTTCCGCGCCGGTGAGCGCGGCGATGCGCGTGAAAATTTCCTGGGCTGCAGCGGGCGGCTCTTCCTCAAACGCGATCAGCGTGTGTCGCAGCAAGGCGAGCGCGCTGGAGGACGATTTTGCCGCGGCGGCGCGCAATTCGCTTTCCTTTTGGCCGGTGAGCAGAAAAGTCTGCCGCAGCCTTAGGAGCAGCGTGCGCAAATCGTGCTCGACCTGCACGCGGTGCAAATTCACGGGCACGGCGATGCCCGCGACAACGTCTGCGCCATAGAGAACGCAGCGGCTTTGCTGCATATCGAGCAGCTCGATGGAAAAGACATCCGCGGAGGTGCGCAGCTCTTCCGCGGTGAAAAAGAGTGGGGCCGGCTCGTTGTGGTCCTTGCACCACCAGCGCACGACCGGAGAGACGCGCGTCAATTCGCGTGCGGCCGCGGAACGCAACACGCACAATACGTTCAGGTCGGAATGGCCTTCGTGAAAGTCGCCCCGTGCGGCGGAGCCATACAGAATCATGGACTCGAGGTTCTCCGCGGCGAATTCCTTCATGCGGCTTACGAGGTCCGTCAATTTCGCTTGCGTCGACAGCATGTAGCTACCGCTCCTTGTCCAAACTCTAAGACGCGCTCACCAACTGCCGCTTGCTCCACCCCCGCCGCTGCTCCCGCCCCCAAACCCTCCGAACCCTCCCCCGCCACCACTACTGCCGCTTGAACTTCCACCGAATCCGCCGCCCCCAAGCATTCCACCAATCATGGGGCCGATCCACCAGCCGCTACCGGGTCTTCCGCCGCGGCCCGAACCGCCGCTTGCAATGGCCCGGATGATTTGAAACACGACGAAAATGAAAATCAGGATCGGCCAAATGGGGAAAGAACGCGAATTGTCTTCGCGTGGCGGGACGGGCTGCGTGGGCGGAGTTGCGGAAAGTGTAACGCCGCGATCAGTGGCGATGTACTTGGCGAGCTGCCAGGCTGCGGCTTCGATGCCGCGGCTGTAGTTTCCCTGAAGAAAAAACGAACGCATGAGACGGCCTGCGTCGCCGGAGCGGGCGTCGGTGATTACTGGTTCGAGGCCGTAGCCGACTTCGATTCGATAGGTGCGCTCCGTAGGCGCGACGAGCAGGAGGACACCACGATTTTCTTTTTTGCCGCCGACGCCGAGCTGCGTGTAGAGGTCATTGCCGTACTGCTCGACGGTTTCGCCTTCGAGCGAACGAACGGTGACAATGGCCATTTGCGCGCCGGTTTTTCGCTGGACCTCCAGGCAGAGAGCTTCGAGGCTGGCTTTGGTGTCCGCATGGATGACGTGGGCGAGATCGGTGACGTAGCCGGCGGGGTGAATGTCCTTGATGTTTTCAGCAGGAGCAACGAAGGGTGAGGCAAGCAAAAGAAAAATTAGAAGGGAGTGCGGCCTGAAAAAGCGCGCTGCGCGGGAAAGAAGGGTGGGAGGGGCCAACGGCATGCAGATACGACTATAAGAGGCGGGGAAGAGCAAGTAAAGAGAAGCGGGCGGGGCTATAGGGCCAATCAGACGAAGCGGAAGCGGCCCGGCTCAGACGGCGGATGCTGCAGCTTGTTGCTTCAGGTGTTTCTTAACGCAGAGCTCGCAGAGGGCACAGAAGACAGAAGGCGGGGTCCTTCGTTCCCCAGGATAAACAAGCCCCGCCCCTACGAAATTGTCGAGCGAGCGGACACTCGGGGACGCGCTGAAGCGCGTCCCTACACCATCTCAATGGATCCTACGGCTTGGTTGCGAATTCTTTGGGGAGCGGATTGTCTGGGCGCTCGGAATCCCAGAGGATGCTGACGATCCACCAGCGCTTGCCGTCGTTCAGCATTTGGATGCTGTTGATGCCGCGCGCGAAGGGGGCTTCACCCACGGCGTGGCGCGATTCGTAGCTGCTGAAGATCTGCGCGACGTTGCCATAAATTTGAATGTGATTGACGATCGGGCTTTCGAAGAAGCCGTTTTTCAGAAAAAAGCCGCCAGCGAGCTTGGCGTAGTCATCCACGGTGTTGGGACGCACGCGGACGGAGCCGTCGGGAGCAATGCTGGTGGAGGTGAGATGCGCGCTGGGGATGAAGAGAGAGCGGAAGCGGTTCCAATCGCGTTCGCCTGGGGGGCCGGAAATGACGTCGTAAAGAGCAGCCATTAAGCTGTCAATCGACTTCACGTCTTCCGGCTTGGCAGCCGGGGCGCCTGCAAAAGCGTCAGGGGTGGGCTGCTGAGACGGCGGCGTGGCGTGAGCCGCCTGAGCCGCGGACTTGTCGGCGGCAGATTGCGCAGCTGCGGACTGCGAAAAGGCAAAAGTTGCGGCCAGAGCGATATGGGCGAGCTTCATGGGGAGTCCTCCAGTGTGCTTTGGCGGCAAGAGCCGGTAGTTCTTCGTTTTGGACGCGGGAACTATACACCAGGAAAGCACATCGCGTTACCGATATCGCCGATACTCAGCGGCGGAAATAAGAGAAGAGCCAGAAGATTAGGGACAAGGCGACGCTGAGCAAGAGACAAGTCACGATGGGGAAATAAAACGTCGTGTGTTCGCCGCGATGAATGATGTCGCCGGGAAGTCTTCCAAGCCGCAAGGGAAGTTTGGCGCCGAAATAAAGAAAAGCTCCGATCAGCACGAGAAGGCCACCAAGGACGAGCAGTATACGGCCAAGTTCGCGGAGCGGATCCATAGAAGCATTATATAAAGATGAGTTCGCGCAAGTGACGCTGAATTTGCCGACGCTAGCTCGCGAGTTGGGGGGGGTATACTTCCAATCCGCGAGGATGGTTAAATGAATTTCAAATCACGCTTGGATAGTGGATTCGCACGTTCAGGGCTGGGAACTTTGGCGATCTCACTTGCGATCTGTTGCTACGCTTTTCCGGGCTGTAGGGTTGAAAGAGAGAGCGCCAAGGTTGTTCCTGAGGCTGAACAATCCATTCCCCTGCTTGGTATAAAGATCTTGAAGACATACCCGCACGATCCGCACGCCTTCACACAGGGGCTTGAATACTTCGGCGGGTTTCTTTACGAGAGCACGGGAGAGACAGGCCAGTCTTCACTCCGGAAAGTGGAGCTGGAAACCGGAAAGGTGCTCCAGAAAACGGATCTGAGCTCTGAATATTTTGGCGAAGGCCTGACCATCTTAGACGGGAAGATATTCCAGCTGACATGGCTGTCGAAGATTGGTTTTGTGTATGACCTGCGCACTTTCCGCAAAGTGAGCGAATTTCGTTACTACGGCGAGGGCTGGGGGCTCACCCATAACGGGTCAAACCTGATCCTCAGCGACGGCACGAACCGGCTGCGTTACCTCGATCCCAAAACGTTCGAGGTTGTCCGCACGCTGGAAGTTTATGCAGGCAAGGAAGCCGTCACTAATCTCAACGAACTGGAATTCATCGGGAATGAAATCTATGCCAACGTATGGCATTCCAACCGGATCGCGCGCATCGATGCAAGCACCGGCCAGGTTCGTGCGTGGATCGACTGTTCGGCGCTTGGCGCGCAGGAGCAAAAGGAACCGGAGGCCGTGCTGAATGGGATTGCGTTAGATCCTGCGCGGCACAGGCTATTCATCACCGGCAAAGATTGGGGGCACTTGTTTGAGATTCACGTCGAGGGTTCGGACCTTTAATTCCTCGGCATCTCCCCCCACCATACTGCTCTCGCGTTTTGATTATACTGATAAATTATACTTTACATATTTTAACTATAGTGTAATATAGCCAGCGCTTCGCAAGCCCGGGCCGGGGCACCCGTCCCGCTCTGAGTTCCAGATCTTCTTTGCATGGGAGGTATCGCATGGCAGGCACCCAGCGCCTTCTGGCGATAGCGATGGCATTTCTTTCCGCTGGCGTTCCGGGCGGCAGCAAGCTCGACGCCGTGGGAGTCGTTG
The DNA here is from genome assembly GCA_035313865.1 of Candidatus Acidiferrum sp. GTDB lineage: Bacteria > Acidobacteriota > Terriglobia > Acidiferrales > UBA7541 > Acidiferrum. The sequence goes on along the minus strand of DATFZY010000028.1, from coordinate 1,291 downwards.
TTGAAGCAAACCATGCCAGCCTCGGCGGGCATGCCACTTCAGAAGGAACCACGATCTACGATGGGGACCAACTGTCCACCGAGGCGGAAGGCAGCCTGGGCCTGATCATTGGCCAGGCTGCTTTGCATCTGGCGGACCGCAGTTCGGCAGTGATGCACGACAACACCGGCAACGGCGCCCGCCAGTTTGATGTCGAACTTCTCGCGGGCGCGGCGGTACTGTCCGTAACGGCCGCCAATAGTGGGGAAATCGTGGCGTGCGGCGCCCGCATCCAGCCGGTTTCGCAGGTGCGCGGTGTCGTCCGCGTGCAAATCGCGGGCCCGCACGAACTGGTGGTTTACGCGCAGCGCGGCGCGACGCAGATTTCCTATCGCGGCGAAACGGAAACCATCGCGGAAGGGAGCGCGTACCGCGTGCGGCTGAATGTTTCCGACGACGGCGGGCAGGGAGGTGCTATCGCGAAGAGCCCGGCGCACTCCGGCAAGCTATTGGTGATGGTGGCGATTGGCGTCGGTGCGGCAACGGCAGTTGGGGTGGCGCTAGCACTATCGGGAAAGCAGGGCTCCGTGGAGAGCCCGGATCATCCTTAAGAGCGCTGGGGTCATTTCTGCGCCCACTTCGACGCGGAGCACAGCCAGGATTGGCTGTGCCACTTTTTCGCGTCAGATTAATTCTAGGCCGGCGAAGAAATAGCTGATTTCGAAGGCGGCGGTTTTGGGGGCGTCGGAGCCGTGGGTGCAGTTGGTGCCGATGCTGGTGCCGAGGTCGTGGCGGATGGTGCCGGGGGCGGCTTTTTTCGGGTCGGTGGCACCCATGGTGTCGCGCCATTTGAGGATGGCGTTTTCGGATTCGAGGACCAGGGCGATGATTTTGCCGCTGCTCATGAAGTCGGTGAGTTCACCGAAGAAGGGGCGGGACTTGTGGACGGCGTAGAAGCCGCCGGCTTCTTCTTTGGTTAGCTGCATACTCTTGACCGCAACAATTTTGAATCCCGCTTTGTGAATGCGCGCGAGAATTTCGCCTTGTTGACCTGCGGCTACCGCGTCCGGCTTGATGATTGCGAATGTGCGTTCGATTGCCACTGATGCTTCCTCCGGAAACTTGAATTGACAGTTTTGCGTGAGTCGCGAACGGGCGGGGCGAGCCCCGCCCCTACAAATTACTTGAGGGCGGCGGCGATGGTTAGGCCCATGTCCGCGGGGGTTTCTACTGTGCGGATGCCGGCGGCGGCCATGGCGGCGTATTTGTCTTTGGCTGTGCCTTGGCCACCGCTGATGATGGCTCCTGCGTG
>DATFZY010000027.1:0-2110 GCA_035313865.1 Candidatus Acidiferrum sp. | reverse complement strand
GGTTTTCACTCCGCTTCCTCGCGCGTCAGGTATCACTTGAGGCATTTCACTTTCGCGGCTGCGCACTAAGCCGGGTCGGCAGCCTTCCCTTTCGTGTTGTCCCTTCCACTTGGCCTTCTCCGGGACTTCCCAACACTTTGGATTCCTTCCGGTGAAACCTCAGATATGCGTGAGCGTGCCGGTAATTTCGGTGCGGCGCAGCGCCCAGGCGAACACCAGGAACGACAACGGGATCAGAATCGCGGCGAAAAGAAGCAGGGCCGCAATCGGAGGCCATAGCTCGCGCCATCCGGCGCCGGCCAGCAGCGCGGCGCGCATCCCCTCAAGTGAGTAAGTGACCGGAATCAAGCGCGCCAGGAATCGAAGCGGACCCGGCAGCACGCTAACGGGGTACATCATCCCGCCGAACAGACCGGAAATTCCCAACATGATCCGTCAACGGATGGTAATGAGGGGTGTTCCTCCGGAGAGACATGCGCGCGATTATTTGGCTATTGCTGCCCAAAGGACATCTGAGGCGCAGGCTGTTCGACAGCGTGCTGAGAATGAGGCCTGGCATCGTCGCTCCTGGAAATTCAAGCGCCGCGTACCCGCCTGCTGCCATAGCCGCCCTGAAGATGTTCGACCTGCCCCGTGGGGCGATCTTAATCGGCGCGGTCTACAATTGTTTTGGCGTTACGTCTTGCTCTGGCCTTCGGAGACGAGGCGCTCGAATTCCGGGTCGCCGTGGAGACAAACGAGGTCGGTGTCGCGCTTGATCCAATCCCAGTTGGAGTAGCCCAGCTCGATCGTTTTGTGCAGCGTGGCCAGTGCTTCCGCTTTCTTATTCATCAAACCGTAGGTGCAGGCGGCATTGTAATGGATGTTGGGGTCGCTCGGGCGGAGTTCTAGGGCTTTGCGGGCCTGCACAGACGCCTCCTCCAGTCGGCCGTCCTCGGCATATGTGGTAGCGAGAAGAACTCGCGCCCGGGCGTCCTCCGGGACGAGCTCAATCTGCCGTTCGAGAACATTGGCGCGCTTCTGGCGCAAGCTGGCGGCGGAAGCGTTCCGGCCGAGGCGTCTGAGAACGATCATGTACGGAATATAAACATTGTAATCGTCCCCGCTGGTCTCCACGGCGCGGTCAATCAGAGCCTCCGCTTCCTCGAGCCGGTCAGAACTCGAAAGCGCCCGGCCAAGCACATTGTACGCGTGCTCGCAATTGGGCTTGCGTTCAAGGGCTTTGCGGGCGAACTGGATGGCGTCATCGTATTTGCCCTGCGCATAAAAAAGGCGGGCGCGTGCTGCCAGAGCCTCCGCGAGTTGCGGATCGCTTAAGAGCGCCTTGTCGCATTCCGACACTCCCCTCTCGATCCATCGCGGATTTCGTTCATGCCATTCGTACATCATGCCGCAGATATTGGCGATGCCGGCGTGGGCCAGGGCGAAATCGGGATCGAGCCTGATGGCGTTTTCGAACATCTGCATGGCGAATTCAAGATTTTCGCGGCGCGTGTAATTGCGACCGCGCAGGTAGTAGTCGTAGGCCTCGAGATTTTCGGTGGGCTTCTTCGCAAGGGCGCGTTCTTCACGGGGTGAAAGTGTGATGCGCAACGCCTGCGTGATGCTGCGTGCGATGTCGTCCTGCACTTCGAAGACGTCCTTGAGCTCGCGATCGTAGCGTTCGGCCCACACGGAATGGCCGGTGCGCGTTTCCACCAGTTGCGCCGTGATGCGCAGCCGCTGTCCTGCCCGACGCAGGCTCCCCGTCAAGGCGTAGGTCGCGTTGAGTTGGCGACCGATCTCCGGTCCGGTGACGGCCTTGTCGCGGAAGCCGAGGACAGCCGCGCGCGGGAAAACTGCAAGCTCTTTGATCTTCGACAGCTCGGTGATGATGTCCTCGGTCATGCCGTCACGGAAGTATTCGTCCTCCTGTCCTCCGGCCAGATTCTCGAAATACAGGACGGCGACGGATTGCTGCGTGGGAGCTGCCGTCGTGACCGCCGCGCGGCCGGAATCGGAGTCATGCTTCAACTTTTCCAGATCGCTGCGAAGATTCCCCGCGGACTGATAGCGCAGACGCCGTTCCTTTTCGAGCAGCTTGGAGATAATGCGGCCGATTTCCGGCAAC
>DATFZY010000026.1:0-91998 GCA_035313865.1 Candidatus Acidiferrum sp. | reverse complement strand
TATTTGAGTGCAGCGACTGATGGCCGCTTAAACCGCATTGCCAAGCGCCGCACGCCGCGGTGGTTGCGCTAATCGGAATCTAGTTGGCGCTAGATGGGCGAGCGGTCATGGATTTGGACGGATCGAGTTTGCCGTCGGAGGCGCTCGTCAGCGCGATGAAAGTTGGGTCATCGCGCAGAGAAGCAAACACGGCGTCGACGCGCGCTTCCATCATTTCCTTGGTGCGCACGGCTTGATAATGCTCGTACTCGAAGAAGTGGCGTTTAAGAAGCTCGAGAGCTTTTTCGCGCTGGCCCGCTTGTGCGTAGACGGCGGCTAGATTGTAAGAGGCGGGGAGCAGGGCTTCATTTTCGCGAGCGATTTTCAGGGCTTCTTCGCCATGACCATTGCCAGCCATGAACGCGGCGGCGAAGACGAGATTGTAGGGGTCCTTGGGGTCGAGGGCGAGAGCCTGCTGGACGTAATAGTTGGCTTTCGCGGCGTCGCCTTCCGAATTCCAGTAGACCGACAAGTTGCGGTAGGCCAGCGCGAGGGGATAAGTCTTGACAGACGCTTCCATCAACGCCAATCCCTTTTTGAATTCGCCTTCGTGGATTGTCATTTTGCCCAGGCCGTGTTGGGCGACCGCTCGGGAGAGGGGATCGGCGGGCATGGCCAGAATGGCGTCGAAAGTCTGGCGGGCTTTGTCCCAATCGCCGATATGATGGCGATAGAGTTCGCCGAGATAGCGCAGAGGAGCTGGGTCGGCGGGATCCATCCTGTGCGCTTCGCTGTAGAAGCGCTCGGCATCCGTGTACTTGGCATCGTTTTCGGCTTCAAGACCGCGCAGCATGGTGCGCTCGATCTTGGCGCTGCGCCCGGACTCAAAAACGGGTGCGTCGAATAGCTGGCCCACATCGTTGACGCCAAGTTTCTTCAGAGCTTTTGCGGCGTCCTTCGCTTTCCCGGGGAAAAGGCATTTCTGATCCAGAACGGCGCGAAACTCCTGGATGGCCGTCTGATTGTCGCCGGACTTGGCCTTGCTTTTGGCGTCGTCCAATTTCTCTTTGATGGCGCTTTCGCGCTTTTTGACTTCGCTGTCGAGCAACTTCTCCACCTGGTCTACTTTGAGATAGCCATCCTTGTTTTCGGCTTTGCCGACGAGCGTGCCGTCCGGATCGGCGAGGACGGCGACGGGCAGTTTGTCGCCAGCGGCAAATTTTTGCCCGATCGTGGTTTTCACATCAACGATGCCGAGAGTCACGCACTGCGAAGCGTAAAGCGAAAGCGTGCGGGAATTGAGCAGGCTGGACTTTTCCAGTTCCTGCTGCGAAGACGGAAACCAATAAAGCAGCAGGCCTGAGGTGACCGGAGGATCTGTTGGCTGAACCACATGCCAGGGGACGCGGTAGACCTGGGTGTCGCCCGCGGGGCCGGCGCCGGAGGCTATACCGCCGCGCCCGCCGCCGCCTCCTCCTCCGCAAGTGGCCCAGCTTTGCGGAGCGGAGAGCAGCAGGAGCGCGATCATGATTAGCGACAGCGCGCGAGCGAGTACGGGTTTCATGTAGTGAAGTATAGGAACGGAAACATAAACAGCACAACTAAAGAATTGCTAAAACAATGCGATGCGCGGGGAGGCCGTTGGGCTGCCTATCATTTTGGAGGTGGTGAAAGGTGGGTGAAGGAGGGAGTGTGCGGTCAGGCCCGGAGTTGCAGAGGTCGGTCATTTCTGAGGAAAAAGTTCGGGGTGAACGGGCTTGGAATCGGCGGAGGAGGCGGCGACGTTGAGGGATGCGTCAAGGGCGAGGGTCACGGGAGGCAGGCAGATTTCCGTGCTGCAGGCCTGATAGCGGAGTTTGAGCGGGATGTGCTGAGGGCCGAGAGGAACGCTCGGGAGAGCAGTGACGGGAAGATAGAGAGTGATGGTGCCTTCATAGACGTTTAGCGGCTTTTTCGAGAAGGTGAAGGTGTGGAGCTGGCCTTTGGGATAAGAGACTTCGCCAAGCTGGAAGCCGGCTGGAGCGTCGGTCCGAAGATCGGTGGCGATGAGGTAGTCTTCGGATTTTTCGCGGGCGTTGATGTGGAAGCCGGAACGGATTTTCAGGACTACGGCAATTTGGAATGCGCTGCCGCGGCCGACGGGATCGAAGGATATGTAAGCTGTGGGGGCGACGACGTCCTTGGGGGAAGGAACCTGTTGAGGTGCTGAGGGCAACGCCGCGATGCCTATGAGGATCAGGACGCCAAAAAAAATGGCTATAGCGGCTTTCATATCTTGACCTGCGTGCCGAGTTGCTGGGAAACGACGCGGTTGATGACCTGGAACAGATCCTCGCCGGTTTTTTCGAGGACGAATGCTTGCTTCACGTCCGACCAGCCCAGTTTGAAGCTCGTAGACAATGCTGAGATCCAGATTTCGCGAATCGGCGTGTTTGGGGAAACCACAAATTTTACTTCTTCGGGTTCCTCGAAAATTACTTCGAGTTTGCCGCTTTCGCCTTCCACGTCGAAGTCGTGCTCATCGGCAACGACTAGCAGCCGTTTCTTGAGTTCCGTGAAGGCCGCGTCAGCCTTCCTTTGAAAGTCTTTCTCTTCCAGCATGTATTCAGCTTATCAGAGCAGGGATTCGATTTCTTTGGCCATGTCGTCGACGCTGATGGCGCCGGTGACGCGTTTTACTTGCTTGCCGTCGCGGGAGATTAGGACGCTTGTTGGATAGCCGAAGAGGCCGCCGAATTTGTCGGCGGCTTCGTCGTTGCCGATGAGGATTTTGTAGTCCATAGGGAGCATCTGGCCGCCGACGTCGAATCGTTCTTTGGCAACGAACGGAGCCACAACGCTTTTGCCTTCTTCATCGAGCGCGATGCCCAGAAGGACGAATCCCCTGGGGCCATATTTGTGCTGCAATTGAATCAGCTCGGGGATTTCGCCGCGGCACGGTTCACACCAGGTGGCCCAGAAATTGACGAGGACGACTTTGCCCTTTAATTCGGCGAGGGAAACATTTTTGTCGTCGAGATCCTTGAGGGTGAGTTCCGGTTCGAGTTGGTCAGCTTTCGGTTTATCGGGAGCATCGGATTTCATGACTGCGGTGCTGGTCTTGGCCTTCACGCGGGTGGCCCTGTCGGCAAAGATGGTTGCGACAATCAGAACCATGACCGTCACGATTATCAACATCGTTTTCTTCATCGCATTCCTCAATACCAATTATACCCGAAGACGAAATATCGTATCGGCTGACAGGTCTTCCCCAGACGCGAGCGCTTGCCAGCCGGCGATTGCAAAAGCGGGAGCAAGGCTCCCGCACTCCATATCAGGACAACACCGGCTGCCTATTTCACGCCAGTGAGGGCTTTTTCAAGCCACAAGACGGCGTCGTTCAAGAAGCTGAGCTTGCCTGCGAGCCAAGTCAGCTTGTTTACGAAAACCAGCGAGCCGACGAAGAGCAGCAACGCACCGCTAAAGAGTTCGACGGCGTGGAGATACTTTCGGAAGCGCTGATAAAATTTGAGAAATTGGCCGATGCCGAGGGCGGTGAGCAAAAAGGGAACCGCCAGGCCCGCGGAGTAGATCGCGAGAAGCAGAATGCCGCGGGCAATGGTGTCGCTGGCGGCAGCCAGGGCGAGCACCGTGGCGAGGATCGGGCCGATGCAGGGAGTCCATCCGAAGGCAAACGCGAAGCCGAGAAAGAAGCCGCTGAAAAGGCCGGGCTTGGAGGTCTCGTTTCGCAGATGAACGTCGCGATTGAGCCAGAGAGCGAGCCACGGGCCGAAAAAGCCAATCACCGAGAGCGAGAAAAAGTGTACTGCGCCGAGGCCCAGAAAAAGCGGGCCGCGATGCACCAGGGCGATGATGCCCAGGAGCGCGAGTACTGAGCCAATGATGATCCCATTGCGTAGGTTGAGCTTTGCGAGAACGCCAACCAGGTGCAGGCCGAACAGGAGAATAAACGCGCCGGCGACCGGAGCGAGAGTGGCGCGATTCTGGCGAAGAAACGTGCCGACCGCGCTGGCGGACGCGCCAAAGGAAATGAAGACGACGGAAAAACCGACGACGAATGAGAGCGCGGAAGCAAAGAGGCCGCCGCGAGGCTGCTGGCCCTGGCGCAATTGCTCCATGCCGACGCCGGAGAGCATCGAGATGTAGCCGGGAACGAGAGGGAGCACGCAGGGCGAGAGAAAGGAGACCAGCCCGGCGATGAACGCAGCTGCGAGAGAAACGTCGGTCATCTTGAATCAAGACCTAAAGTGGCCATCGTTTTCGATCCCAGATTGTGATTTCCGTGCCAAACCAACTGCAAGAAGTCAATACAGATTGACTGGCTGGCCCTGATGCTTATTCCGGCTTGGTCATTCTCCCACAAAGACCTGGAAAGAGCGCCAGTCGTTAACGTGGGCGCCTGCGGCACTCCCGTTAGACGTCGTGGTGGTCCATTGGATACATACGGGGGCATCGGGCTGACAGATGCGGACTGGGGGTGCGGTGCGGGCCATTTGGTTAACAATAATCGGGCCACCCCCTGGTTTTCTCGCAAGTGTTCATTCTAAAGACAGTTAAAGCCCTTTATTTTGATACACTTTTGCAAGTGTTCATTCTAAAAGACTTATACCGAGTTGTCAGGGATACAAAACAGGGCGAAACGCGGTGCTTTGCTTGTAAGTGTTCATTCTAAAGATAGTTACTGTCCTGGCCTCCTTGATGACGTCCAGGTGTGGCTTAGGGTTTTTCTTAACACAGAGGTCGCAGAGGGCGCGGAGAGTTCGGTGGCTTGGCGCGAATCTACAAAGGTGTTGGATTAAAAGAAAAAGGCGGCAGATGTTCTGCCGCCTTCTGCGCAGTTATATACAGAGACACAGTACCGCGACGGGCGGGACTTGTCAATGAGAAAGAGAGAAAAAATGCAAGAGGGCTAGGGTTTGGCGGGGGCGGCGGTGGGGACGGCTGATTCTGAGACTACGATGTACTCGAAGGATTTGCCGTTGGCTTTGAATTTGATTTTGTCTTTGTCGAGGGTGAATTCGACGGGGGTGTTGATGGGGATGATGGCTTTGTTGGCGGGTTTCTCCTGGCGGACGTGGTAGTCGGTGGTGTCGGCGCGGATCACGTATTCCTGGCAGAGGAGATCGACGCTTTCTTTTTTCTTGTCCTGCTTGGCGCCGCAGGCCACGGAGTTTTCGGCAATGATTGTGCCGGATTGGATTTTGTTGTTCGCCTGGGCGAGAGTGGTTGCAAAAACTACAAAGGCGGCGAGCAGAATTGGTTTTTTCATTTCAAGCTCCTCAAGGCGGAGTTGTGGCTTCTTATTTCATTTTAAGGCCAATCGGTGCGCGGAAAGACGCGGAAGAGTTAACTGTAACGACAAAGGAGCGACGGTCATTCTCAGAAGGATGACCCTACGGGGTGATACAAAATTATTCCGTTGTCGCAGGTGAAGTAGCTGACTCTGAATTTACTTCTGCAAAAAATTCGGCGGACTGACTGCGTGTAAACAGACTCACGGTTACGGCACTGGCGGTCACTGAGCGCCGCCTTCTGTGTCACGTTTCGGGTCGAGAGGGCGCGGGGCTTCCAGGCGATATGCGCCCCACATGCAGAGTGGGGTTAGGATCAGCCAGCAGATTAGCCAGAAGAAATTGAACGGGAGGCCGAGGATTCTGGGATAAATACGGTCCCAGAGAGAGACGGAGAAGCAGATTCCGATGAACGGGATCAGGGAGAAAGGATCGAGCCGAGCGATGGCCTCTTCAAACAGGCTCCTGGGCGATGCGAGTGAGGATGACTCTACAGGCTTTCTCATTAAAAAAAGAAAAAGATTTACACAGAGGTCGCTGAGGGCACGGAGAAGAGCTCGGAAGGAGGGCCATCTGCGGAGTATTAGGATTGTGGAGAACTAGTGGGTGGGCCCTAAGTAAGAGCCCGTGCCTGGGGTAGTTGGTTGGCGAGGAGAAGCGGAGTCCGTCATCGAATTGGAGTCCAAGCCTTGCATAGCGATGCGGTGAGAGGCGCGGCTAGCGGAGAACCCGGTTTAAAGCGAATGATTCCGTCGGAAGTCGAACAGAAAGATCTTGTGCCGGTGTTGTCTGAGACGGGGGTGGCGACAGCCATGTATTCCGTGCAGAGGCGCAGCTTGCAGAGGGCGGAAACCATGAAGCGGTATCCATCCTTGGTACACCATCCGTCTGCGGTACAGCCAGCATTGACCAAAGTTTCGCCGAGCAGAGCGGCATGATCCTGCGACTCTTCTTTCGTTCCTCGCGGGTCCATTCCGAGAGTGCCGATATTGGATGCAAAGCCTCTCTTCGGGTAGGCCGCGGAATAAGTGATCTGGGCGGTGTTGATGGTGCGCAAGCTGCCAAGGGCGCTTGCTTCGTTGGCGGCAATCTTGGAACGGAGCAAATTGGGGACGGCGATGGCGGCGACGATCAAAAGCGAACCAGCGTCAAAGGATGGGCTTGTGCTTGCTTCACGGATGGTTTTGTCATCGCCGTAGACGCCGACGACGATCGAAGTAGCATCTTTAGAATTCTGGCTTATGGATTGCGCCATCGCGGGGGCTACCTGGCGGAGTTGGAGCGCCATGACGGTGACCGGATCTTCAAAGAACAAAGCGGAAGCCTGCAGGGACCGGCCCGGAGGGAGCGCGGCAAGAAATTTTGCGGACTTCCCAAGCGATTCCTGGGAACGATGTAACCGAACCGCATCAGCAACCATGTCCCTGCTGGAACCGATGAGCAGATGGCCGTCCACAAAGGCATAGCCGATATCGAGAGTGGATTTCTCATGGGGAACGCGGACGGTATGGTAAGTGACGCCATCCTGTTCGAAAGGTTCGGCCTCGAACGTGGTGGTGGCGAGCAACTTGGCCAAGGTTTGCTGGAGATGATCGGAATCCTTGACCGCGAGAGTGGCCCTCCAGACAGGTTGCGGTGGGCCAATACTGTCCAGCTCGACGGTGATTTCGCCGCTGAGGAGGTTGAGCAGATCCTCCTTCAGAGAAATGTTGAGGGCCTTTTCGAATTGAGGAAGCATAGCGAAGGCAGAGGAGTTCGAAGGGCCGGCGAGATTCTTAACATCGTCAAAGATCTGGGACGGGTTACTGAGAACGATGGTGAAGGCCAGCATGGCCTTGGGAGAGACGAAGTCCAGAGTGCCGAGGGGACGCGAGTTGGCGAGCCAAGATGCGGCGCCGTAGCGTGGACTACTGAAGCTAAGTTCGGACTGGCTGACGTCCTGGCCGGCGAGGTGCTTATGGTCCCAAACCACGTACTTCACGTCGGCAAAACCACTTTGCTGGAAGGAGGCGTTTTCGCGGACGGAGGATGGCATCTGGTTGAGGATGGCGTGCAGATCGGCGGCCGCCAAAATGGTCAGGCCGCCCTGGTATTCCTGCAATAAGCGCTGGCCAAAAGGAGTTGAGGGAAACTCGCGGTTTGTTCCGGCGAGACGGGTGTTAAAAGCCCGCAGTGTAGTCAGGTTGGAGGAGGCGACGACAAAATCCGGGCGTACAAGCACGAGGAGTTCGCCCGAAGGTTTGGTGTCCTCTGCGGAGGCGAGTTCCTGCTGCTCCAGAATGCGCACGGGGGGCTGCGATTTGCCGGCGAGTTCTAGAAGGGTTTGCTGAAGGAATTTTTTGAGGCCAGGTTTGCGAACTTCGGCGACAACCAGCAGGCTGGGATCCTTGCCGTCCGTCGAGCCGGAGACGACGATTTCGTCGCCGAGGTATTGGTTAAGCTGAGAAAACTTGGCCAAGGCATCCTCGAACTTGGGTCCGGTTGCGGCCAGCGAGCCGTGTTGCCACCAATCGCGGAACACGGAACTCTCCTGAAGCTCCTGGTGGAAAAGAGTAAGCAGCTGATCGGCGGCACCGCCATAGTTGGGAAACGCGCTGTAGGACATGGTTGACGGAGGCAAAAGCGGCAAGAGAGTGCTTTCGCTGCGCGGCGCCGGGAATTGGATGTTGTGCTGGAGCTTTTCAATAAAGCGGCCAATCTCAGCCGCCAAGTCGGGGTTGTTGCTCAGCTCCTGAGACCAAGACGGTGCTGCTTTTTGCGGGCCTGGAGCGTTTTGTGCGTGAGAGACCGGACCCAATAAAGAATTAACGGCAAACATCGCCATGCAATAGACAAAGAGGCGCCGTGCAGGGCGCAGTGTTTCCAAGTGGAGCATGCGGTGTAGTCCTCCGTCTCGAATATCTCAGGATAGACTGCCTACCGCGTTTTCGCCGTAAGACAGTGTGGGCTGGTTGCACAATCCGGTACGTCGAAATAGAGCTAAGACTCAGGGTTTCGAGGGAGTCGGTACCGGGGAAATGGCAACGTTGGAGAGCGCGGAGCGAGCGGGAGGGCATCAGCCGTGGAGCGGTGGGCGGCGGGATTGGGGACTTGTGCGCTCGAAGGAGTGGGCGATTTGGAGGAGGAGATGTTCGCTGTTGGGGGCGCCGATTAGTTGGAGGCCGACTGGAAGATTGGCAGAGGTGAAACCGCAAGGGATTGTTATGGCGGGGACGCCGGCGAGATTGGCTGGGCGATTGGTGCGGAGGAGTAGGGCGCGGGTGGAGTGGTCTTTTTTATCGATTAGGATGGATTCCTGATCGATATGCGGGGCGGAGATGGGGGTGGTCGGGACTACGAGAGCGTCGACTTTCGCGTCGGTCATGACTTGGTGGAGTTGGTGGATGAATTTTTCGCGAGTTTCGAGGGCTGCCAGGTAGGCCGTTGCGGGGACTTGCGCGCCCATTTCCAGGCGGGTGCGGACGTCGTCGCCGTAGTCGGCGGAGCGGGTGGGGAAATTTCCGGATTGCTGGTGGTAGTGGGTGGCTTCGGCCCAGGCGATTTGGTTTCCTGCGGATTCGGTTTCGTAGAGGAGGGGCAGGGAGACTTCTTTGATGCGGAGCTTTTGGGTGCGGAAGGATTGGATGGCTTCATTGAAGAATTGGCGGACGTCGGCGGAAACCACGTCGAAGAAAAATTCTCTTGGGATGCCCAGGACGAATTTTTGAGGCTGTGCTGCGGGCCTTTGCGAAGGGCGGAAGCGGGGTTCGCCTTCTACGCGGGGGAGGATTGCATCGAGGAGAAGAGAAGTGTCGTGGACTGTGCGAGCTAGCGGGCCTACGCAGTCGAGTTTGGGAGAGAGGGGGATGACGCCTTCGACGCTTACGCGGCCCAGAGTGGGCTTTAGGCCGACGATGCCGCAGAGGGTGGCGGGGATGCGGATGGAGCCGCCGGTGTCCGTGCCGATGCTGCCGTAGCAGAGGCCGGCGGCGACTGCTGCGGCGGAGCCACCGCTGGAGCCGCCTGGAATGCGGGACAGATCCCACGGGTTGCGGACGGGGCCGTAGTGCGGGCTGTTGCTGGTAACGCCGTAAGCGAACTCGTGCATGTTGGTTTTGCCTAGGAGGATGGCGCCGGCATTTTTGAGTTGGGAGACCACGAGCGCGTCTTGCTGGGGGATGAAATCTTTGAGGATCTTTGAGCCGGCTGTGGTGCGGATGTCTTTGGTGTAGATGTTGTCTTTGAGCGAGATGGGGATGCCGTGAAGTGGGCCGCGGTCTTGATGGCCTTTGCGGCGGTGGGGGGCGAAGAGTTCGGATTGGGCTTTTTTGGCTTGGGCCAGGGCTTGATCGGCCGTGACAGTGATGTAGGCGTTGAGCTGGGGATTGAGTTTCTCAATGCGGGCGAGGAGGAGCTTGGTTAGTTCGACTGGGGAGAGTTTGCGTTTGCGGAAAAGCCGCGCGATTTCTTTAATAGATGAGAAGGCAAGATCGGTGTCGGTCATTGGGTTAGGTTGCGACAATTTACGATGCGGAATTTAACACAGAGGTCACGGAGTTCACAGAGAAGAGCAAGAGGTCGAAACGCAGAGACACAGATTACGCAGAGAAGAAAAGAAATAGAGAAAGAGAAGAAAAGCAGGAGTTAGAATATTTTTTCCTGGCGGCGGAGGTTACCGAAGGAGCCGATGTTGGCGATGATGAAGGTGGCGGTGAAGCGGTTTTCGGTGCGGACCTGGCCGAGGTTGATGCGGCGGTATTCGAGGGCGAGGCCGCAGCAGTCGCCGTTGTAGCTGATTTGGACGAGCTGGCTTTGCAGAGTTTTGTTGGTGAAGTCGTAGCTGACGCCGGTGGTGAAGTTGAAACCTTTGCGAGTGAGGTTGCCGTAGCCGAGGAGGGCGCGGACCTGGTTGGAGAGCGGCTGCAGAAAGGGCTGAAACCCTTGAGGCGGATTAGGAGGGAGATCGGCGGCCACGGGGTTGTCGTTGAGGCGGAAGTAGGCGATGGTGGAGAAAAATTGGCTGTAGGGTTTCACTTTGATGAGTGTGCCGACGGTGACGAGGCGCTGGATTTGCGGGTCGTATTGGAGGATTTGTTCCAAGTCGTAGCGGCCACCGGGAGTGACGGTGAAATCGCTGACGATGGGGGACCAGTTGCGGGGGCCGAAGGCGAAGGCGAAGGGGGAGATGGAGCTGAAGGCTTCGAAGACGTTGCGCTGACCGTCGACAATGGCGCCGCCGAAGGTGGGATCGAAATAGTGTTTTTGGAAGACGCTCCAGGAGATGAGCTCGACGGGCTGGTCGTCGCCGGTCTTTGAGAAGAGGCGCTGGGTGAAGCCGTACTCGACTTCATTGGTATCGGTGAGAGTGGCGTCCGAGTCGAAGCGGATGAAGTCGGCGAAGTTGTTGACGCCGGTGACGTAGTGATACGTGATGATGGGTTCGATAGTGTGTTTGTAGCGTTTGCGGGGCTTGTCTTTTGTCGAGGCGCGCTCGAAATAGCGTTCGAGAGTTGGAGGGCGAAATTCCACCGTGAATTCGCCGGTGTTGCGGGTGATGGAATTGCCGCTTAGCTGGCCGGCGGAGTTGTAGGAGTCGCCGTAGTAGGTGGAGCGGAAGGCGGCGGAGGTGGTGATTCCAAGCCAGTCGCGAAAGTGGAGAGGAATGGTGACCTTGGGCGCGAATTCGGTGCGCGAGACGAGGGGCGGTGTGTTCAAGGGAGAGTCGTCCTGGCGATGGAGGGCGCCGGTGAAGGCGTCGAAGGAAAAATAGATCGGGACATTTTGCCAGGGAGATTGCTCGACGGAGCCGAAGCGGGCTTCGGGAGCGTCGCGCAAGGAGACGCTTACGGCCGGGGTGGTTGTGCCGGTCGTCGTGGAGATAATGGGGATGCTGAGAAACGTTTTGTCAGCGAGAGCGGCGATGTTGAAGCTGAAGCCATTGAAATTGTTGGTGAGAAAAGTGGCGCTGCGGACTTCGGAAGTGATGGCGTCGCCGAAAGTATCGGCGAAAGCGAGGCGGAAGGTTAGCGAGGTGAGTTCGTTGACGTCGGCAACGAAACGCCAGTTGTCGGGGAGAAGAGACTGGACTTCGAGCTGCTGCTGGTGGCCGCCTTGTTTGTCGAGGATGGTGGTGCCGTTCGAGATGGGGATTTGGAGGCCGCGGTCAATCACGCCAAAATAGGTGTACTTGATGGAAGTGTTTTCGAAGGGGCGTGCGCGGAATTCAGCGCGTTCGGCGGAGCCACGTTTGGAAAAAAGTTCCGCGCCCAGAGTGGCATCGAGCCAGGGTTTGGGCGCGAGGTAGAGGGCATCGCCGAGGACAAAACCCTTGGTGTTGCTTTCGGAAATAATGGGCATGAGGATTCCGGATTGGCGGATTTTTTCTCCGGCGGGAGCGGTGGCGTAGGGTAGCCAGACCAGAGGAACGCGGTAGAGGCGGAAATTGGCGCTGATGAGAGCGACGGTTTTGTCGAGGCGAATGCGAGTGTGCTGGGAGTAGAACTGCCAGACGGGATGCTGAGGGTCGCAGATGGTGATCCAGCCGTGGCGGACGAGGTAGATGTCGTTGGCGAAGCGCTCGACTTCTTCGCCCTGAAAATAGAGAGGGTTTTGCGAGACGAGAATTAGCGGGTTGGGGCGGCGGTCGATTTTGACGGTGCCGTGGACGTTGGTAAAGGTGCCGTGGCCGGTGCTGACGTTGTAATGAGCTTCGTCGGCTTCGAGGTGCTCGTTGTTGTAGTCGAACCGGACGTGGCCGCGGGCGAGGGATTCGGAGGTTTTTTCGTCGTACTCCATGTGATCGGCTTGCAGGCGTTGGTCGCCGTAGTGGACGTCCACGTCGCCGTCGGCGATGAAGAGGTCGCCGCGCTTTTGCTGCGGGCCGCGAGACCAGATTTCGACGTTGCCGGCTTTGGCGGCGTGCAGCGGAGCTTGCTGGGCTGGGGAAACGGGCGATGCGGCAGCGTAGAGAGAAAAAAGCGCCAGCAGAGAGAAGATGGGGCGGAGCGCGGAGAGAATCCGGGCATGGGAGTGACCAGTCAGGCGAGACATTTGGACTTTGGAAACAGTTGGATAGCCTAGCATGGGGCTGCGGGGATGTGTAGCCGAACGGGAAAATGGCGGCGGCTCAGGCGAGCGCATGGCGATGGCGCTGCGAGAGCAGGGGAACGAAACGAGGAGGCGATGTGGCACGTCTGTGTCAGTTGGCCCTTCCAGAAACAATTGATGCGGGCTGTGGCATTGAGGAGGTATGATGCCCGGCCTCATACGCTTAGGAGGAAGAAATGCATCGTGCTTGGTCTGCTGCTACGTCAGGATTGAGGATGATTTTGAGTACGGCGGTGATTCTGGGTGGATTGGCGATGGGAGCGCGGGTTGGGCGCGCGCAGTCCAATCCCAGTGACAAATTGAAGAATTTGGAGTTTCGCGAGATTGGACCCGCGATTATGGGCGGGCGCATTGACGATATTGCTGTGGTGGAGAGTAATCCGAAAATCGTGTATGTGGGCCCGGCGACCGGCGGAGTGTGGAAAACAACGAACAACGGGACAACGTGGGAGCCGCTATTCGATAAGGAAAGCAATCCGAGCGTGGGGGACATTGCGATTGCGCCGTCTGATCCTTCCGTGGTGTGGGTCGGAACTGGTGAGCCGAATAACCGGCAGAGCTCTTCGTGGGGAGATGGGATTTATAAGTCGCTGGACGCTGGAAGGACATGGCTGAAGATGGGGCTGGGGGCTACGCACCACATCGGACGCGTTGTGATTCATCCGAGGAATCCGGAAGTTGTGTATGCGGCGGCGCTGGGGCATTTGTGGGGACCGAATCCGGAGCGGGGAGTTTATAAGACGACGGATGGTGGGAAGACGTGGAATCAGGTGTTGAAGATTAATGACGACACCGGGGTGAGCGACCTTGCGATCGATCCGGAGAGTCCGGACACTTTGTATGCCGCGGCGTATGAGCGGCGACGGACGCCGTTTGGATTTAACGGTGGCGGGCTGGACGGCGGGATTTACAAGACGGTCGACGGCGGAGCGACTTGGAAAAAACTGACGAAGGGATTGCCTTACGAAAACGGCGGGGATGTTGGACGCATTGGTTTGGATATTTACCGCAAGGATTCGAACATCGTTTACGCCATCGTGCAGCACGAAAAGGGCGGGACCTATCGCAGTGAGGATAAGGGCGAGACGTGGAAAAAGATGGGAGACACGAATCCGCGGCCTTCTTACTACAGCCAGATTCGAATCGATCCCAACAACGATTTGCGAATTTGGGAGCTTGGGGCGCAGATGTTTTTTTCGGAGGACGGCGGGAAGACGTTTGCGACGCAGCGGGTGCGCGGGATTCACGGGGATTTTCACGCGATGTGGATTGATGGTGCGGATTCGAACCACGTCATTACCGGTTGCGACGGCGGGATTAACTGGAGCTATGACAATGGAAAGACATGGGACTTTATCAACACGATTGCGATCGGGCAGTTCTACGAGGTGGGGCTCGACAACGAGAAACCTTACAAGATTTGCGGTGGTTTGCAGGACAACGGGAGCTGGTGCGGGCCGAGCAATTCGCTGACGACCGAGGGAATCGTTAATTCGGATTGGACTTTGATGCCGGGCGGAGACGGGTTTTATGCGCGGATTGATTACGCCGATCCGTCGACGGTGTATACGGAATCGCAGGATGGGCATCTGTCGCGGCGCGATGAGCATACCGGGCAGCAGCGGGAGGTTATGCCTGAGGCTAAGGTTGGTGAGCCGCATTACCGGTTCCAGTGGAACTCGCCGGTGGAAGTTTCGGTGCACGATCACAAGACGATTTATTACGGCGGGAATTATTTGTTCAAGTCGACGGACCGGGGGGATTCGTGGGTGCGGCTGGGCGGAGATTTAACGACCGGAGCGGACCGCAACAAGCTGCAAATTTTCGGGAAGACGCCGGACAAGAGTACGCTTTCGCGGCACGACGGGGTTGAGGAATACCCGACCATTACAACGTTGAGCGAATCGCCGTTGACGCCAAATGTGCTGTGGGTGGGAACGGACGACGGGAACGTGCAGGTGACGCGCGACGGGGGAAAGACGTGGAAGAATGTCGCGTTGCGTGCGCCGGGCGTGCCCAAGGGGACCTATGTTAGCCGAGTGGTTGCGTCGAAGTATGGCGAAGGGATGGCGTACGTAACGTTTGATGGGCACCGAACTGACGACTACAACGTTTATATTTTTGTGACTTCGGACTACGGAGAGAACTGGAAGGCCATTCGCAACGGAATCCCGGAGGCCGCCGGTACTGTGCACGTGGTGCGAGAGCACCCGAGGAATGCAAACCTGCTTTTTGCGGGGACGGAGTTTGGGTTGTGGGTGTCCTGGGACCGGGGAGCGAATTGGACGGCGCTGAAGAACAATTTTCCGACGGTGCCGGTGGATGACATCCAGATTCAGGCGCAGCAGAACGATTTGGTGCTGGCGACGCATGGGCGGTCGATCTGGATACTGGATGACATCACGCCGATCGAGAAATTCGATGGGAGCGTGGCTGGCTCTGAGCTGACGTTTTTTGCTCCGCGAACCGCGACGTTATTTGATATGCGAGAACGCAGGTGGAGCGGGGGACAAAAGTCGTTTACGGGCAAGAATCCGGCGTATGGAGCGATTTTGAATTACTACCTGAAGGAAGCCGTGCCCGCCGAGGCGCCGAAGGCGGCGAAAGACGAAAAGGACAAGGACAAAGATAAGGAAAAGAAAGAGGCTGCGGCTGCGCCCGCACCGGCAGACGACAAGGCAAAGGCCGATGCCACTGGGAATAAAGAGGGCAAGGTAAAGATCACGGTTACGGACAAGGACAGCAAAGTGGTGCGGGAATTTGACGGACCCGGCAAAGCGGGAGTAAACCGCACGAACTGGGATTTGCGATGGAATTCGCCGGCGGTGCCAACTCCGGAACAACTGGAAGCGGCGGCAGCGGGATTTGATTTTGGGCCGCGAGGGCCGCACGTCGAGCCGGGGGAATACACCATCAAAATCAAGGCGGGGAGCAAAGAAGACACGCAGAAAGTGACGGTGGAGGATGATCCGCGCATACAGATGTCGACCGCGGACCGCGCGGCGAGGCGCGAAGCGATTGATCAACTCTATGCGATGGCCAAATCGGCCGACAAGGATCGCAAGACGATTGAAGGAATCAAGGAAGGGCTGAAGGCGGCGCGGGAGCAATGGAAGAAGGATGCCGGGAAGCCCGATGCGGCGAAGATTCCGGAGGACATTCAGAAAGCCGCTGACGAATTGCAGAAGAAGGTGGATGCGGTAGCGGAAAAGTATGTGCGAGAGCGGGAGGGGCTGGGAAATGCGGGGCCGGCGTTTGAGTGGAAGCCCGATCCTTTGCCGCAGCAGGTGCAGAGCCTGCTGCGAGAGTTGGATGGGTTCTGGGCGGCGCCGGGAGAACAACAAAAAGAAAAGCTCGCGGAAGTAACGCCGCTTCTGAGCGAGGCGTCGGGGCAGGTTAAGAAGATTGCGGAAGAGGATCTGCCGGGGCTGAATAAGAAGATGAATGAAGCCGGCATACCTCATATCGTTCCCGCAGCAGCGCCGTCCGCAGGGCGACGTGGGGGCGAGGAAGAAGAATAGCCAGAAACGGCAGGAGCGGGAAGGTCCAGCAGCTTGCGCGGATTTTTTGAGGCAAGGTTCGAACGCAATGACGGAGGAACGGGCATGAACGGGAAGCAGTTAGGGGCGCGCGGTCTGGCCGTGTGGTTTGTGGTGTTGGCAGTGATTTCTGGCGGCTTGATTGGTCGAGTCCAGGCAAAGCCTCAGGACGTCGCGGAGCAAGACAAAACCGAGGAGCAAGACAAGCAAGAGAAGAAAGAAGAGAAGAAAGACGAAAAGAAGGATGAAAAGAAGGGGCTGCCGCTGAAGCCAACGCGGAAGCTCGAGTTTACGACCGACGAAGGGACTTGGCTTTCTCTGGATGTTTCATCCGACGGCAAGACGATTGTGTTCGAGTTGCTTGGCGACATTTATACGCTGCCCATTGAGGGCGGCAAAGCGAAACTGATTTCTGGAGGGATGGCGTTCGACAGCCAGCCGAGATTTTCGCCGGACGGAAATTGGGTCGCGTTTCTCTCCGACCGCGAGGGGACCGAAAACGTCTGGATCATGCATCCGGATGGAACGGGTGTGAAACAGGTTTCGAAGGATCCCAACAACGTCTTCACGTCGCCAGCCTGGGCTCCCGACGGAAAGTACATTTATGTGTCGAAGGCCGCATTTGGAATCGGGTCGAGCGAAATATGGATGTACCACGTGGATGGCGGTACGGGGGTGCAAATTACAAAGTCGAAGCCCACGCCAACCACGAGAAGAGGGGAACGGCCGAATGCCATGGGAGTGGTGGCGTCGCCGGACGGGAAGTATCTCTACTATGCGACGAAGCTGGGATCGCTGAACTACAACGCGCAATTTCCGATGTGGCATATTGCGCGACGAGACCGTAAGACCGGGGATGAAGACGAGATTATCGGTCAACCGGAGAGTGCGTTCCGGCCTGCCGTCTCGCCTGACGGGAAGCAGATCGTGTATGTGACCCGCTACGAGACAGAGACGGGGCTGCGGGTGCGGAATCTGGAAACCGGCGAAGACCGTTGGGTCAAGTATCCGGTGACGCGCGACGATCAGGAATCGCTGTCTACGCGGGACGTTTTTCCTGGTTACGCGTTTCTGCCGAACGGGAAAGAGATCGTTTACAACCAGGACGGAAAAATCCGGCGTTTGAATATTGAGACGGGGGCGGAGAGCGTGATTCAGTTCACGGCGCAAGTGTCGCAGGATTTGGGACCGAAGCTGGATTTTCCGCAAAAGGTGGAGCAAGGGCCGGTGAAGGCGCGATTGATCCAGAGTCCCGTGGAATCGCCGGACGGCAAGGAAATGGTGTTTTCCGCGCTGACGCACCTTTACACCATGGAGATTCCGAACGGCAAGCCGCAGCGATTGACTACGGGAAACGCGCGCGAGTATGAACCGGCGTGGTCGCCGGATGGAAAATCCATCGTGTACGTGACCTGGTCGAACGGAGGCGGGCAGCTTTGGAAGATTGCCGCGACTAGAGGGACGCCACAACAATTGTCCAGGTCTGCCGCGCTGTACAGCGATCCCGTGTGGTCACCGGATGGAACACGGATCGTGGCGCTGCGCGGCAATGCGTACGATCACGAGACCAGTACGTTTGATTTCGGTCCGTTGCCAACGACGGATCTGATTTGGATTCCCGCGGAAGGCGGGGATACAAAGCTGATTTTGCCGGCGCGCGGCGCGGGCTCGCCGCACTTCACGCACGATAAGGACAGGATTTATCTGAACACGCCGCAGGGACTCGTGTCGGTGCGTTACGACGGGACGGATAGGCGCACGCACATCCAGGTGAAGGGCCAGGGGCTGTATTTCGCCGATGAGCCGGTTCCCGCGGAGGCACTGCTTGCGAGTCCCGATGGGCAATGGGTGCTGGCGCATGTGATGAATCAGCTTTATTTGCTGGCGATGCCGGAAGTGGGCGGCGAAGCGCCAACGGTTAACGTGATGACACCGTCGGTGCCGGTGAAACGGCTGACGGACATCGGGGCTGATTACTTCAATTGGGCGGACGATGGAAAGACGATCACGTGGGCGGTGGGAGCAAGCCTGTTCCGCGAGGCGGTGAGCGCGATTTCGTTTGAGCCTCCGAAAGAAGAAGAAAAGAAGGATGCGGACAAGAAGGACGGCGACAAGAAGGATGCAGGGACTTCATCGGCGGACGCGAGCAAAGGCGAAAAGAAGGACGAGAAAAAAGAACCGAAGAAGATGAAGGAAGAGGACAAGGACGTCGAGGAGATTGCAGTGGACGTGGAAGCGCCGCGGAAGACGCCGAAGGGCACGATTGTGTTGCGTGGGGCGACCGTAGTGACGATGAAGGGCGATGAAGTTCTGAAGAATGCCGACATTGTGATCGAGGACAACCGAATCAAGAGTGTGGGACCGAAAGGTTCGGTGCCTGGCGGCGCGAAAGTGTTCGATGTGACCGGCAAGACGATCGTGCCCGGTTTTATTGACACACATGCACACTGGCTGGAAATCCGGCGCGGCGTCCTGGACACACAGAACTGGGCCTTTATGGCGAACCTGGCTTACGGCGTGACGTCGGGGCTGGATGTGCAGACGAGCACCAACGACATGTTTGCCTACCAGGACCTCGTGGACACCGGGGACATACTTGGGCTGCGTGCTTTCTCGACGGGGCCGGGCGTTTTTTCCGACAACAATTTCCAGTCGATGGAAGAAGTAAAGGGTGTGCTGACGAAATATAAAAAATACTACGGCACGCACAACATCAAGAGCTACATCGTGGGGAACCGCAAGCAGAGGCAATTCATGGTGATGGCGTCGAAAGAGCTGGAGATGATGCCGACGACGGAAGGCGGCCTGGACCTGAAGCTGAACCTGACGCACGTCATTGACGGCTTCCACGGGAACGAGCACACGCTGCCGATCACACCGCTTTACAAGGACGTTCTGCAGATATTCGCGCAGTCTGGAATTGCGGAGACGCCGACGCTGATCGTAAATTATGGCGGTCCGTTCGGCGAAAACTACTGGTACGAAAACACGGAAGTGCACGACAACGCGAAACTCAACCATTTCATGCCGCACTTTGAAATTGATGAGAAGTCCAAGCGGCGGCCCGAGTGGTTCCGCAAAGACGAATACGCCTTTCCGAAGCTGGCGGCGCAGATGGCGAAGCTGGTGCGGGCTGGAGGGCTTGTCGGAGTGGGAAGCCACGGACAACTGCAAGGGCTGGGGTATCACTGGGAGATGTGGATGCTGGCAAGCGGAGGGATGACGCCGCTGGAGACGCTGCGCTGCGCGACACTCTACGGATCGAGGATCGTGGGACGACCAGGAGAGCTCGGATCGATTGAGCCGGGAAAGCTGGCGGACCTGGTGATCATGGATAAGAATCCTTTGGACGACATCCACAATACGAACACAATTCACTGGGTCATGAAAAACGGTGAGCTGTTCGAGGGCGATACGCTGGACCAGGTTTGGCCGGAGCAGAAGAAGCTGGAGCCCCTGTACTTCTGGAACTACGACAAACCGAAGGCGGGAGAGCCGTTGAGTTACGGGAAGCCGGTGAATCCGTAAAGAGCGGTTGACTGGCTGCGGGTTGTTATGCGGAGGGGCTCTTCGTTACAGGCCCTTCGGCAGTTGTTTTCTGGGCCACTTCCGTTTTCGGTTTTGCTTCCGGTTTGGCTTGCGTGGAACGATACCACTCAAACGTGCGTGCCAAGCCTTCTTCAAAAGTTACCTGTGGATCGTAGCCAAGGAGTTCGCGGGCTTGTGAGATATCGGCTTGCGAGTCTCGGATGTCGCCGTCGCGGGGCGGATCGTACTTGGCTTCGAGCTTTATTCCGGAGATTTTCGCGAGGAGAGCGAGGGTCTGGTTGAGCGTGAACCGGCCGCCAGTCCCGACATTGAAAGTCTTGCCGGAAACGTTGGGAGCTTCGCAGGCGAGCAGATTGGCTTGGACGGCGTTCTCGACGAAGGTGAAGTCGCGGGATTGCTCGCCATCGCCAAAAATGCCAGGCTGCGTTTCTTCCAGAAAGTTCATGCAGAATTTTGCCAGGACGCCGGAATAAGGCGAGGCGGGATCCTGCCGCGGGCCGAAAATGTTGAAATAACGGAGTGAAACATTTTCGAGGCCGTAGCAGCGGCCGAAAGTCTGCGCGTAAAGCTCGCCGACGAATTTGGTGACACCATAGGGCGAAATGGGAGCGGGTTGCATGGTTTCTACTTTGGGGAGCGTGGGAGTCTCGCCATAAGCGGAAGAAGAAGCTGCGAAGACGATGCGCTTCACTTTGGCGTCGCGCGCGGCTACGAGCACGTTCAGCGTGCCATCAATATTGATTTTGTTGGTTTCGATGGGGTCCTTGACGGAACGCGGAACGGAGGTGCGGGCGGCGAGATGCAGGACGTACTCCGCTTCGTGCATGGCTTTGCGCACCACTTCGATATCAGTGATGCTGCCCTTCATAAAGGTGATTTTGTTACGGATTTCGGCGAGGTTGTCTTCCTTGCCGGAGGAAAGATCGTCGAGGACGACCACGCTGTGGCCGCGCCGGACGAGTTCATCCACAGTATTCGAGCCGATAAAACCGGCGCCGCCTGTGACGAGGTAGCGCATGCTGGGAATCCTCCTCGAACGAACTCCGCGAACGGCGGAGTGCCATTCCGGTAATTGACGCGACGCGGGCGAAGACGCGAGCCTCGCGTTTTGGTAACCTCAGAGTTTGCGGATAGAAGCAGGCATCCGTCGCCGGGCTACCGAGGGCGAATTCGTATTGTACGACGGAAGAGAAAAAGACAAGGGACTGTTTCCGAAACAGGTCACACAAAGAGCATGAGCTACCGGAGAGTCATCGGAGTTGGGGTTGTGGTGGTTCTGGGATGTGCGGTGGGAGGATATTACTTTTTGCGGACGCGAAGCGAAGCGTCGGCGCGGGCAGCGGCACGTGCTTCCGAAGAGACCAGCACGCCCGCTTCGGACTTCCCGATGGTCGAACCGGCCAAACCATTGGGCGCGGAGACCGCGAATAAGAATGGCGAACCGGCGATAGATCCGGGCTTGCCGCTGCGCGGAGGCGAAATCCTGGAGTACACCGCGAATGTGGCGAACCTTAGCGACGTGGCCAATCTGAAATTGAAAGTGGGCGAACATAAAAACTTTTTCGGGAGGAGCGCGTGGCACCTGCAGGCTTTCGCGCATACAGAAAATCCTCTGCGCATGGTTTTTGAGCTGGACGACCAGTTTGATTCTTATAGCGATGCAGGAACCATGACAAGTTTGCAATACGAAATGCACCTGAGCGAACGGGGGCAGAAAGTGAATTCCGTCCAGCGGATGTCTTCAACGGGAAGAGACCCGGCGCCCCCGGGAACCACAGAGGCTCTGGTTCTTGCGGGGACGCGCGATCCGCTCGGAATGCTGCAATATCTGCGGAATATTGATTGGACGAGGACTGCCGAAGTGCGCTGCCCCGTTTACGATGGGCGCAAACTTTATGATGTGAGGGCCAAGTTGACAGCGGCCGGTGAAGCCATCACCGTTCCTGCGGGAAGCTACAAGGCGTCGAAGATCGAGATTGTTGTGTTTGAGAACGGCCAGGAGATAAAGGACGCGCACTTCACAATGTATTTCGCGAACAATGTGGCGCGGACGCCTGTGCTGCTGGAAGCGATCATGCCGTTTGCCACGGCGAGGGTGGAATTGCAGCACGTGAAGTAGCGCCGTGCCCTCGCTAATCGCAGGTGCTCCCAAAATATCCACGACGAGTTCTCGATGCAGCTAACTCCCGCCGGACGCTAAGCGGTGGCCAATCGCTCGATCAGGGCGCAGGCGATGTGGCCGATCGCGATGTGGGCTTCCTGAATGCGCTGAGGGTCTTGCGATGGGACATTTAGCAGAAGATCGACCATGCCTGCGAGAGTGCCACCGGTTTCGCCGGTGAGCGCAACGACATAGGCGCCGCGCGCGCGGCCTGCTTCCGCTCCACGGACGATGTTTGGGCTTGTGCCGCTGGTGGAGAGGGCGACCAGCACGTCCTGAGGAGCTACGAGCGACTCAATCTGTCGGGAGAAAATTTTCTCGAAGCCGTAATCGTTGCTTGCCGCGGTGAGGACGGAGGGATTAGTCGTCAGAGCCAACGCCGCGAGGCCCCGGCGGTCGGCGCGCAACTTCACGACCAGCTCCGCCGCCAGGTGGAGGGCATCGGCGGCGCTGCCACCGTTTCCGAAAAAGACGATTTTCCCGCCGGCGCGCAATGATGCCGCGCTTTTTTCAGAGAATTGCCCGATGCGTCCGACGAGCTCGTCGGAAAAACTCTGCTTGACGCGGGCGCTTTCCGCAAGCTGGCGTCGGATTTCTTCGGCGTAGGAAGCCATCGGCTCCCCCTAGCAGAGAACGATTTTGTCGCGATGCCGAATGACGCGGCGCGTGGCGTTGCGGGTGTCCACGACCAGCTTGGCGGCGTCTACAATCGCCGCATAATCGTAGCTGGAGTGATCCGTCGCGATGATAACGCCGTCGTAGCTCGCGAGCGTTTGCGCGTTCAGCGGAACGGACTTCATGTTCTCGTAATTGTAGTGGCGCATTTTGTGAAGCTGCGGGAAGTACGGATCGTTGTATTCGAGATTCGCTCCGCGCTGCTGGAGGAGCTGCATGATTTTCAGCGTCGGAGATTCGCGGAGGTCATCCACGTCCTTTTTGTAAGCTACGCCGAGGATCAGCAGCTTGGCGCCCTTGAGGCTCTTCTGGTGATTGTTAAGGGCGGCAGCGACGGCGTCCACGACGTGATAGGGCATCGCGGTGTTTACGTCGCCGGCCAATTCGATGAAGCGTGTGGTGAAATCGAACTCGCGCGCCTTCCAGGAAAGATAGTAGGGGTCAACAGGGATGCAGTGGCCGCCGAGTCCCGGGCCCGGGTAGAAGGGCATAAAGCCGAACGGCTTGGTTGCGGCGGCGTCGATGACTTCCCAGATGTCGATGCCCATGCGCAGGCTGAGCATCTTCAGCTCATTGACCAGCGCGATGTTGACGCAGCGAAAAATATTTTCGAGGAGCTTGGCCATTTCCGCGGCGCGCGTGGAGCTGACGGGAACGACGCGCGCAACAACTTGCGCGTAGATGGCTACTGCCGCGCGGCCGCTGGGCGGATTCGTGCCGCCGACGACTTTGGGAATCTGCGCCAGACCAAACTGTTTGTTGCCGGGATCTTCGCGCTCCGGAGAAAACGCCAGAAAGAAGTCACAAGCAACATTTTCATTTTCCGGGCCGGAGACGATGGGGCAGTGCAAGCCGCTTTTCTCGAGGATGGGAAGAACGAGTTCTTCAGTGGTGCCGGGATAGGTCGTGGATTCCAGAACGACGAGCTGTCCCTTTTGGAGGTGCGGGTAGATGGAGATAGCGGTTTGCTCGACGTAAGACAAATCGGGTTCGCGGCGCTCATCGAGAGGCGTGGGAACGCAGATAATGATGGCGTCGGCTTCCTTGAGGCGCGCAAACTCAGTGGTGGCACTGAAATGCCTGGAGTTGACGAACTGCTGAATTTTGGTTTGCGGAATGTGCTCGATGTAGGACTTGCCGGCGTTGAGCATGGATACTTTGCCCGGATCAGTGTCAAATCCGGTGACTTTGTGGCCGGCTTCCGCGAACCGCAGGGCCAGCGGCAGACCTACGTAGCCGCAACCGATGATGGCCACTTTGAGTTGAGCGCCTTTGAAAAACTCGGGTTTCCGGTCTATTGGCATGTGTTACTTCGCTCTCCTAGTCATTTATGGGGATCAAGCAGGCCACTCGGCCGATTGGTCAAAGACACTCCAATATAGCAGGTTCCCCAGCAACAAAAAAACGCGCCCTTTCCGGGATGTGACGGCTTGTTTACGGGAGGTTGCGGCCCGTGGGGGAGACGCGGGAAGATAGGGGGAATATACTTTGCGAAGCGGACGCACGGGCAAAACCCTGATTTGAACCAGTGATGACAACACTTATCGTTCTCCTTCTTGGGCTCGGTGTTGGCGTGCTCGTGGGCTTATTGGGAATCGGCGGTGGCGTGGTGCTTGTACCGGCGCTGGTTTATCTCCTGCACATGGACCAGCACTTGGCGCAAGGCACTTCACTCTTTATTCTTCTGCCGCCCGTGGGGCTGGGAGCACTGCGCGAATATTGGAAGCAAGGCCACGTGGATTTACGCGCGGGAATTTTCTGCGCGCTGGGAATGCTGATTGGCGGGTATCTGGGAGGGCTGATCGCAGTGCCTCTTGCTTCGCGCGAGCTCAAAGGGTTGTTTGGCTGCTTCCTAATGCTGGCTGCCGTTTTGCTATGGAGGAAGCCGCAACCGCCGCGCGAGCAAACGACGTCTACAGCGGAGGAGGCAGCCCATGGCTGAGGGCCCGCTGCGTACGGCTGGCATTTTTGTCGCGGCATGCGTTTGCGGCGTTGCTTCCGGATTATTCGGAATCGGGGGCGGTGTCCTGCTGGTGCCGCTCCTCGTTTTGGTTTTTGCCTTTGCGCAGCATCGCGCGCAGGGCACGAGTCTGATTGCACTGATTCCGCCGACGGGCGTGCTGGCGTTTGCGGGCTATGCGAAAGCAGGCTACGTTTCCTGGAAGACCGGGTTGTTGCTGGTTCCGGGCGTTTTTGTCGGAGGTATCGTGGGCGGATGGCTTGCAAAGCGTCTGGAGCCGAGGCGAATGAGGCAAGTCTTTGCTGGATTGATGTTCGCGCTGGGAGCATGGCAAGCAGTAGGGGCGTGGTGGGGCTAAGAAGCTTTCGAGGACAAATGATCGACCTTCACTGTCACATTCTGCCGGGACTCGATGACGGCCCGGAGAATATGGAACTCTCGCTGGAGATGGCGCAATCCGCGATTGCCGATGGAATTACGCATGTTGTGGCCACGCCACATGCAAACGATGAATATCATTTCGACTTTGCGCGCGTGCGAGAAGTGCGGCAGCAGCTTCAAGAGAAAATCGGCGATCGCTTGACGCTGGCCACTGGATGCGATTTTCACGTGAATCCGGAAAATTTAGCAGCGCTACGCGTGGATGCCCCACGGTTCTGCATCAATCAACGCGACTACCTGCTAGTGGAATTCAACGAGTATTCGATTCCGCCAGCCATGGATCAGACGCTGCATGAGATTCAACTTCTTGGGCTGCGGCCGGTGATTACTCATCCAGAGCGCAACGCGATCCTGCGTGCGCAGAAGGAGCGGCTCGCCAAATGGGTTCGACTCGGCTGCTATGTTCAAGTGACGGCCGGTTCACTGACAGGCGTTTTTGGTCCGGGCGCCCAAGAGGATGCCTGGCGATGGATGGCCGGCGGAATGGTGCACATCGTGGCGAGCGACGCACACAACTTGCGAGGCCGGCCTTTGAAATTGCGAGCCGCGTACGACGTCGTGCTCGAGCAACTAGGAGAGGGAAAGGCCCGGGCTCTTTTCGTTGAGAATCCCATGGCGGCATTTGAAGGACGCGACCTTCCCCATGTGCCGGAGTTGCCGGACGAAAATGCTCTGCCAAAGCGAAAGCGATTTTTCTTTTTTTGAAATTCTAATGCGCGGGGCGTATCGGCATCCCGGCCCAGGCATTCAAGATTCCCAGGACTTCGCGGACAACATCGAGCGCGTCTCCCGTGGTGCGCCACCACCGGCGCGGATCGAACGGATCATCTGAAGCGGCCCGCACAATAGCCCGTCCTTTGGACTGCGAGAGACGATGCCATAAGGTACGCACGCGCCGCGTATGGACCTTGCTTGTTACGAGGATCACTGTCGCGGCCTTCTCATCGGCCATCGCCGCGGAAATTGTGGCGAGTTCATCGGCCGTATTGATGATGGGAGGTTCCAACACCCGGATGGCACCAGGGGGCACGCCTTCGTGAATCAACACTTGAAGATTGTAAGAGTCCTCTCCTGCAAAAGAAATTCCCATGGCAGCGAGCGTTGCGCCAGGCTCCGTCGAGTGGGTTAGCCAGACTTTGGGGGCGTAGCCCTCACGGTACAGCTTGGCAGTTTCCATGGCTCGCATCGGCATGCGGCCGCTGAGGACGACGATGGCTTGTGCTTTCTCGAGCGGGTCTTCGACCACGAGCCAGCGTCCGACGAAAAGAAGAAATGACAGAGCGCCGAGAAGCGCCACAGAAACGAGGCCAACGACAATCGGGCCTCGCCGTCCTGGCATCCGCAAGGTGCTCTCGGAAATGTTTTCAGCCGCCATAGAAGATCGCCCCACGTTATCTGGGCGCATCGTATCTCCCACCGGAGGAGTGGTCAATTATCGAGTCGCACGTTACACTAACGAGCCAACATTTTGCGGGAGGGCGCATGCGAGCAGTGGTTACAGGCGGAGCCGGATTTTTGGGATCGCATTTGTGCGATCGCCTGATTGCCGAAGGATGGAATGTCCTGGTGCTCGACACTCTCGTCACAGGAGTGGCTTCAAATTTAGCGCACTTGTCGAGTCATCCCAATTTTCGAATTGCGCGCAGCGACGTGTCTAAATACATAGATGTGCCCGGACCCGTCGATTACGTTTTGCATTTTGCCTCGCCGGCGAGCCCCATCGATTACCTCAAGCTTCCCATTCAAACGCTTAAGGTAGGATCGCTCGGCACGCACAACGCGCTCGGATTGGCGCTCGCCAAAAGAGCAAAGTTTTTTCTTGCTTCTACCAGCGAATGTTACGGTGATCCGGAAATTTCTCCCCAGCATGAAGAATACTGGGGCCACGTCAACCCCATCGGGCCCCGGGGCGTTTACGACGAAGCGAAGCGTTTTGCCGAAGCCATGACGATGGCTTATCACCGGTATCACGGAGTGGACACCCGCATCGTGCGTATCTTCAATACATACGGGCCACGCATGCGCCTCAATGATGGCCGCGCGCTGCCCAATTTCGTGCATCAAGCGTTAACGGGCAAGGCCCTGACCGTCTATGGTAATGGCAGCCAGACACGCAGTTTTTGCTACGTTTCCGATTTGATCGAAGGAATCTACCGTCTGATGCAGTCGGACGAACATCTGCCAGTCAACATCGGCAATCCGCACGAAATTACAATACGGGAATTTGCAGAACGAATTCGTTCGCACTTCGAGCATGCCCCCGCCATTGTTCTTGAGCCACTTCCCCAGGACGATCCGAAGCAACGCTGTCCGGATATTACGAAGGCGCAGCGAATCCTGAAGTGGGAGCCCAAGGTGTCGCTGGACGAGGGCTTGCGGCTCACGCTGGACTATTTTAAAAAAGAGTTTGCCGCGAGTAAGACTGCGTAACGAGCCGCAATTACGGTTGGCCGCCTGCTTCAGAATCTACAGTTGCCGTCTACGTTACGATCTGCCGAACGAATAATACTCGAAGCCAAGCTCGCGCATGTGCTTCGGCGAGTAGAGATTTCTGCCGTCAACAACGAGACTGCGGGCCATCAGCGGCTTGGCGCGTTGCCAATCCAGGTTGCGGAACACGTCCCATTCGGTGCAGACGAGTGCGGCGTCGGCGCCGCGCAGAGCTTCGTAGGGATCTTCGTGATATGTGACCTTCGGAAAGAGTAGCCTTGTTCTCGAGATGGCTTCCGGATCAGTAGCATGGACGTGAACGCCCTCCTCGAGCAGTCGTTTGACCACCTCGAGACCGGGGGCGAAGCGAATGTCATCGGTGTTCGGCTTGAAGGCCAGGCCGAGCACGGCCACGTGTTTGCCTTTTACCACCCACAGCGCCTTGTGTACTTTTTGAAGGAAACGATCAATGCGCTGCTTGTTGACCCGCTCTGTCGCTTTCAGAAGATCGAAATCGACCCCGACCGAAGCTGCAAGATGGATGAAAGCCTGCACGTCTTTGGGAAAACAGAAGCCACCAAATCCGAGGCCTGCGTTGAGAAACTGCCCCCCAATCCGGGGATCCAATCCCATGGCGTGCGTGACTTCCTGGACGTCCGCGCCGATTTTTTCACAGAGGTCGGCGATGACATTGGCGTAACTGATCTTCAGCGCGAGGAACGAGTTGGAGGCATGTTTAATGAGTTCTGCGCTGTTGATCGTAGTGACGAGAAAAGTTGGTTCTGGACCCGGAGGACATGCGCCTTTGTGGACAGGGCACTGAAAGCGCCGCTCCAGGATAGGACGGTAAATTTCGCGCAAATCGGAGGCGGCGGACTCCTCTTCCACGCCGACGACGATACGGTCCGGATGGAAAAAGTCTCCCACGGCGGTGCCTTCGCGTAGAAATTCGGGGTTTGAAGCCACACGGAAACTGATTTTGCCTCCGCTGCTGTACGCGCCAAGCGCCCGCTGCAGTTCCAGTCCAGTGCGCGCAGGTACAGTGCTCTTTTCGATCACTAGCTTCGGGGAACGCGCCTCGGCGGCAATTTGCCGCGCGACCTGGTCAATCGCGGAGAGGTCGGCTTCCCCGCTCTCTTTAGGCGGCGTGCCAACACAGATGAATATGGCGTCGCCTGCGCGGATGGCTTCGCCCGCATCCGCGGTATAGGAAATGCGCCCGGCTTGGCCAGCTGAGATTAGAATTTCTTCCAGGTTTTGTTCATAGATTGGTACGCCCCCTGCTTTCAGGCGCGCGATGCGGTCCGCATCGATGTCCGTGCAGGTCACTTCGTGCCCCGCCGCGGCGAGACATGCTCCTGTTACCAATCCCACGTAGCCACATCCGATCACGGAAAGACGCAAGTCAGGATCTCCTTGGGAGCGTTTGAGGGAAGACACCAACGCTGCTTTTGGTTGATTGCCAACACACTATTTTGACCGAACGGTGCGAGGGAGGAAAGCGCATTATCGGGGGTGTTGCGCCGCTTAACATCCTTCGTGTGTTCCTCTGGACGCGCCAACTGATTTTTCGAGCCTCTCATCGATTTTGTTCAACTTTTGAAGCCTCTTCCCATTAAGAGTCCGCGCAGGCCGAGCAGGACGAGGCGTGGCTGACGGCGTATGACGTTCCACAGCAGGCGCGTGGATTCGTCGCGGTTAATTTCGCCAAGCGATTCGCGCGTCGAGGCGTCGAGAAGGTCGACCAGCTGCGAATAGTCCTTCTGTTGGAAGTGATGCAGCGCTCTGCGGATGAGCCAGTGCGTTCTAAGGTCGCGACGTAGAACTTTCAACTCCCTGCCGCGGCCTTTTTGCAAGATGGCCTGACCAACTCCGAGCGCTCCGCGAAGTCCCGTGACAATTCCGCCGACCGTGGATACCTTCACCTGCGCCGCGGCGTCGCCAACCAAATAAACCTCTCCGTTTCCAACGCGCCGCCGCACGGGTACCCATCCTCGATAAACGGGGATGCGCGCGCCTTGCCATTCCAAAGGTTCCAGATGCTTCTTCTCGAGGAAGCGTTCAAGACATCGCTTTGCGTCGCGCCCGTCCTCGCCGATGATTCCCAAAGCGCCGCGCTCGGGAGATTCGGGGATCAGCCAATAGAAATATGGCGTGTCGTCGGGGACGAACCAGACGCGGGTCGTGTCCACGGGATGATCCTTCGGCAGACGAACAATCGCCTGAACCAGCGGCACTGTTTCAACGGGAGGCCAACCAGCGCTTCGCGCCACGCGGCTGGCAGCGCCGTCTGCTCCAACAACGCTATCCGCGTGCAATTCCTCGCGCTTCCCAGCGGAATCGATTTCCACGCGCAGGCCTCGCGAATTCGGGGCCAGTCCGAGAAACCGTGTATCGAAAGAAAGATTCGCTCCTGCCAGCTGCGCGCTCCGCGCCAACGCGGGGATCAATCGCGACCGTTCGATGATCAGGTCCGGCCGCGCCAGCGCGACCTGCGCGGAGCGACCGTCGGTGAATAGCTCGAAGCGCCGGATTTCATTGACAATGCTCTCGGAAGCCGCAGAGCCAAGTTGATTTCGGAATTCGTCCGTGACGATCAACGAGCGGGACGCAGGTTCAAAGTCGCGTCTCGATTCCAGGACGCGCACGGGGCGCCCGCCGCTGGCAATTGTTGCTGCCGCAAACAAGCCCGCGGCGGAGCCTCCTACGACAATGACTTCGCCATTCTCCTTGCCCGGCCGGGCCCGCTGTTCAATGCTTGGCACGATTTCGCTTTCTCAAGTCGCTCATGCACGCTGAAACCATTATCGGCCAGGCATTCGCGCTCAAAAATCTCAAGTGTAGGGACTGCTTCCCGCTCGACCCGATGAGGTGTGCAGTGGAAATGGGTGAGAGGGCAACCCCGCAAGTATAGCGAATCCATTTGTACGGGGGAACTCGCGGATAACTTTCGGTGGTCGCGTGAATGGGAGCTCTCTTGGGGGTTCCGGTTCAGGAGATCACCGCCGGCTTCTTCGCCTGGCGTTCATACGGGGCACGTTCGAGAAATACGACTCCGGTCAACACCACGGCTGAGGCCAACAGTGCGACCAGAACTGCACCGAGAGGCGCGAGATAGGACACGAGAATGGCGGCCCCGCCTGTTACCAGCCCCAAAAAGTACATGATTAGGACTGCACCGCGGTGCCCCATTCCCAGATTTGCCAGCCGATGGGCGGCATGGTCCTTGCCCGGAGTAGCAAACGGCAGGAGGCCGCGGCGCGAACGCGAAATCGTCACGAGCGTGGTATCGAAAATCGTCACGCCAAGAATCAGCAATGGAGCCAGCCAAGCTGAAATGTGATTGGCTTCCTCAAGGCGCAGTTTGAGGCCCAGCGTGGCCATCAAGAATCCAAGGAACATGGCGCCGCCGTCGCCCATGAAAATTTTGGCGGGTTTGAAGTTCCAGCGGAGAAATCCCGTCGCCGCACCAAGTACGGCCGCCGCCAGGGTGGTCACCAAAGTTTGTCCGTTCAAGTACGCGAGCAGGGCGAAAAAAATCGATGCGGTTGCGGCGACTCCAGCGCACAGCCCGTCCATATGATCGAGGATGCTGAACGAAGCGGTAATCCCAACGACGAAGATGACCGTCAGGATGGCGTCCAGGATATAGGCAGTTCGCCCGCTAAATAGAACTTCAAAAACTTGCGCGTGAATGCCGGTGATGAGCAGAACGCACGCGGCAAGCGGCATGCCAACGAAAAGCTTGATTTGATGGTGCAGCCAGCCGCGGTCATCGAGAATGCCCACCGCGGCGACAACCGTCGCCCCGGTCAAAATTCCCACAATCTGCGCACGCGCCGGACCAGTGAACGTAAAAAGAACCGCCAGAACGACGGCTCCGTACATGGCCACGCCCCCAAGGAGCGGAATCGGGCTCAGATGCACCTTGCGCGGCCCGGGAAGATCCACCATTCCCACGCGCAAGGCCAATGCGCGCACCGGTACCGTCAGCATCAAAGATGCAAATAGAGCTATGAGAAAGGCCAGCAGACCTGCGGGCATACTCCCTCGTTTTTTCGAAGAGACTGGCCGGGACGTTAGGCCAGCGCCTCTATTGTGTTACGCCGGGTTGGGGGCCCGGCTCCCAAGAAAATCCCAAGAAAATGGCTGCCCCACGCAGCACTAACACCTTACAGCGGATTATGTTGCGCTTCAATCCGTAAAACTCTGTAGGTGATTGGGGAGGCAGGATATCTACGGGAAGGGCGCGGGGATGGTCAAAATTGCACATTTACCGCGGGCACGTGATGCGTTGACGATTCCGCCCGCGACCAGCACGGACCTTCCGGTCCAAGGGTCTCAGGAAATGTCACGCTCGCGCGGCCTCTTCGATAATCCGCACGAATTTTTGCAATTCGTGGACTCGATCATAGTCAGGCGCAACGGCCCTGGCCGCCCGCCCCATGCTTTTTAATTTGTCTGGCTCCAGTACAAGCGAGCGAATCGTTTCGGCAGTGTCTTTCGGGTTATCCGGGTCGGCGGAAACGGCAAATCCAAACTTTGCGCCCAGCGCAGCCGCGTCTGTCTCTTCCGGTGCGATCACTACGATTGGTTTTCCCGCCGCGAGAATTCCATACATCTTGCTGGGCACCACGACGCCTTCGAGTCCCCGCTTCACGGTGATGACGTGCGCATCGGCGGCCGCCAATACGGATGGAATTTTGCTACCCGAAAAAAATGGAAGGAATCGCACATTCGTGGCATCTTTTGCAAGACTTTCAACGTAGGGTCGTTGCGCTCCCTCGCCAACGAAAACGAGTCCCACGCCATCCGCCGCCAAATCACGAACGGCCGCGATTAACGTCTCCCACGCGCCGTAAAACCCCAGGTTTCCCGCGTGAAGCAACACGAATTTGTAATCGCCGCGAATCGCCCGGATGACTTCATCATCCAGGGGAGCTTGCGGTGCATCGCCAGGGAGGATATCCGCACCATCCCGGACGATTTGGACTCGCCCCGGATCAACGCCTTTGGCAACGATGCGGGCGCGCATGTCTTCGCCGAGCACGATCACCCGCGTGGCGCGCCGCAGAGCCCAGCGGTGCAATCGTTCCCAGAGGCGCGCGAGCAAACCGGGCTCGACAATCGCTCCGCCGACAGCCATGTCTGGATACATGTCGCGGATGTTGTAGACGAAGGGTTTGCCCTTCAAGAGCGCGACGAATGCGCCGATGATTCCCTCGAAAGGAGGATCGGTCATCGCCAACACGACGTCACATTTTAAGAACAGCGATTGCGGAATCGCCAGCCCCACATAGCTCAGATAGTTCAGAATTCGCCGCTTCATTGCGAAGCGCGGATAATCCGTTGAACCCACGCGCGTAATTTTTGTGCTCCCCGCCAGCTCTGTTTGGGAAAGCCGCCATGGCCGCCGTTCCGTGGGATCGTACGACGGGCGCCCGCAGAGGACGGTCACTTCGTGTTTTGTGGAAAGCGCCTCCACGACTGTCGCCGCCATCTTTGCCGTCGCCGAGGTGTCCGGCGAGTAGTAGAGATTCAGCAGCAGGATTCTCATTCGAATGTCGCTCGTGGCATGCGATTCACGATCTGGTGATTAGAAAGTCGCCGAGGACCAGCGCATCCATCTGCGTGCGCTGAAAGCAGTCGAGCGCTTCTTCGGGCCGGCAGACGATCGGCTCGTTGTCGTTGAAAGAGGTATTCAGAACGACGGGCAGACCCGTCAGTTGCTCAAATGACTTGATCAGGCTCCAATAGCGAGGATTGGCATCGCGCGTAACGGTTTGCAGCCGCCCCGTTCCATCCACGTGCGTCGGCGCAGGGATTTTGTCGCGCTTCTCAGGACGAACCGAATACGCCAGGGTCATGAACGGCGAAGGGTGCGATTTTTCAAACCATTCGCCGGTCTTTTCCGCGAGGATCGACGGCGCGAACGGCCGAAAAATTTCGCGGTGCTTGATGCGCCGGTTTAATATATCTTTCATTTCTGGCCTTCGAGGATCAGCGACAATGCTGCGGTTGCCAAGCGCCCGAGGCCCCCATTCCGCACGGCCCTGAAACCATCCCATAATCTTTCCATCGGCAATAATCGCCGCCGCGCGCCGCGACAAATCCTCCTCAGCAAGTTCCTCGATCGCGAAACCTTTTTGCGCGAGTCCACTGGCGTCAATCCCGCGCCAAATCTCGCCGCGCGTGTAGCCCGGTCCCCAGTACGCATGATCCATGATGAAGGAGCGCGGCTCTCCGAGAATCTGATGCCAAACATAGAACGCAGCCCCGACCGCGAGTCCTGCATCCCCTGCAGCAGGTTGAACATAGACTTGTTCGAAGCCGGTCGTATCGAAAATTTTTCCGTTGGCCACACAATTGAAGGCCACGCCGCCCGCAAGACACACAGCTTTCAACCGTGTGCGCTCGGAAAGCTTCTTCAACATGCCCAAATAAACTTCCTCAAGCCTCGCTTGCAGCCCTGATGCGAGATTGCGGTGTCTCTGCTCAAGCGGCTCTTCGGGATTCCGTCTCGGACCAAGCCGTTTTTCCATTGCCTCGGAAAACATTTTGCCGAGCGTCGGTGTTTTGTCCGCTTCCGCCCAGCTCATCTCCGGACCAGTGCGATGATGGGTAAAATACTCGAGACCCAACCGGAAGCCATTCCCGTTTGTGCGGACGATGTCGCGAAGAGCCTCAAGCTGCTCCGCTTCGCCATAGGCGGCAAGACCCATCACTTTGTACTCGTCACCAAATTTCAAGAAACCCAGATATTGCGTGACCGCGCTGTAGAACAGCCCCAGGGAATGAGGAAACGCAATCGCGCCTTCTATCTTCATGCGGCTTCCGGCGCCGCTTCCCCACATGGTGCTGGCGAAATCGCCCAATCCGTCCGCGGAAAGCAACGCCGCCCGTTCGAACGGCGAAACAAAAAACGCGCTCGCGAGATGCGCCTGATGGTGTTCGATGCGATGAAACTTCGCGGTAACACTTTCCGGCGCGGCCTCGAATGCATGTGCCAATGCTTCGGGTATCCCTGTGAACTTCACCAGAACTTTCGCTCGTTCGCGAGCGAAAGACGGCATGCGTAACCCGTAGAAAAGTTTCGTACCCAGCCGCGCGTAGGGGTTGCGCGGCACGGCCACGTGATCAACGTCTTTGAGTTCGAGCCCCGCTTCTTTCAAACAATAACGAATGGCCTGCGCGGGAAAGCCCGCGGCGTACTTCACGCGGTTAAAACGTTCTTCTTCCACCGCAGCCACAAGCCGCCCATCACAGACAATGGCCGCCGACGCGTTGCCATGGTAGGCATTTATCCCAAGGATGTTCATCGCAGAATAATTCAGTCTACCTCAGGAGCGCGGATCATGCCGCGAGGTGCCGCTTGCACCACTCGTTGAGAACGTATAAGGACCACGGCCGCGACCACGAAGTTTTCCCGTCGAGAAATGCTCCCCAGACGCCGCGCACGCCCTCGGCCCGCAAGTGCGGCGCAAGCGCTGGCGCGATGTCGACAAAACTCGCTTCCAACTTCGGTTTCAAGGGCCCCCGTAGCCACTCTTCCCACGGCAACGTAAACGTCCGCTTCTGCTGGCCCAGGATTTCTTCCGGCAAGATATTGCGCAGAGCCCCCACCAATAACGCTTTCTGCGAGCCGGCGCGATGACGCGCCACATCCGGAAGAGAACTGACGAATTCCACGAGCGGCGTATCCAGCAGAGGCACACGCACTTCCAGCGATTGCGCCATGCTCAGCGAATCCGTGTCACGCAACAGCGTGCTCGCCATATAGCAACGCATTTCCAGCCACGCGGTTGCGGCAATCGGTTCCAGTTTTCCCGCTTCGCTTGCAGCACGATCCAGCCAGCCAAGCCAGGTCGGCTCCAGCGTAACGCCGTCGGAACCCACCGTGCTGGGGCGAAATCGTGGTTCCATAAGCCGATTGAGTTGCCCGGGGGGGAAAAGCGCACGCGCATAAAAGTATGGATGTGGCAGCCTATCGGGATCGGTCCAAGCGGCAACCGCCTTCCCCGCAGCATCGCGCGACATCCTGATCCCGAGAATGCCCGCCATCAGAGGCGCCACGGCACGCCGCAAGGGCTGCGGCACGAACCAAGCCAGCCGCGTTAGCCGCTGAAGCAGAGCCGTGTTCGAGAAGCTCGCGTACCCTGCGAACAGCTCATCGCCTCCCAGCCCGGAGAGCGCCACCTTTAATCCGGCTTCGCGCGCCGCCCACGAAACGAAGTAAGTATTGATGCCGTCCATCGTAGGCTGGTCGAGCCCCGCCACGGCTTCATCAATGCGCCCAAGCATCGCCGAGCCGTCGAGCGGAATTTCCTTGTGTTGTGTGCCGCACCGCTCGGCTATCCTGCGCGCCAGCGGTGCTTCGTCGTATGCCGTGCCAGGAAACGCCAATGTAAAGCTGCGGATCCCCGCTTGCACCCGGCCGGCAAGCGCCGCGATGGCTCCGGAATCAAGCCCGCTCGAAAGAAAAAGTCCCACCGGCACGTCCGCAATCAGATGCGCGCGCACTGCATCTTCCAGCATCGGTCGGAGCCGCTTCGCAGCCGAATCAAGATCCTTGGGTTTGCGCGGGTCGCGAGCAGCAGAGCTCGTCTGCGGATCCCACCACGGCCGCGCCCTCGGCACGCGCCGCCGCTCAGGGACATACAGCAGCATACGATGACCCGGCGGCAGCGAAAAAACTCCCTCCAGTAACGTCACGGGTTCGGAAGTGCTGCCAAACAACAGGTAAGAAGTCAGCGCGTCCTGCGAAATCTGTTTCGGCACGATGCCGCTGGCCAGCAGAGCGCGCACTTCCGACGCAAACGCAAAGCCGCCCGGCGACTGGGTGTAATAAAGCGGCTTGATTCCCAACGGATCGCGCGCCAGAAATAACAAAGGCGCGGTGGCAAATCGTCCGCGCAGGTCCAGCAACGCAAACGCGAACATCCCGCGCAGCTCCGCCAGGCACTCCTCGCCCCACTCCTCCCATCCGTGCACGAGAATTTCCGTGTCGGATTGCGTCGAAAAGTGATGTCCGAGCAGTGTCAGCCGCTCGCGGAGTTCTCGGTAGTTGTATAGTTCGCCGTTGTAGATGACCGCTACGTCCCGCGCTTCGTTCCAGACGGGCTGCTGGCCACCGGCGAGATCAATGATGCTGAGCCGGCGCATGCCGAGCGCCAACCCGGGCGCGCGCTGATCCCCGGTGAGAAAGCCCTCCTCGTCGGGACCACGATGACGCAAAGCGGCGGTCATCGCCCGCACGCGCGACTCTGCCTCCGTGCTCCGCGCTGCAAACGCGACACCGCAAATACCACACACGCTACTGCTTGATCTCCGGGGTCGAAAAGAAGGCCACTCCTGCGCGCAAGGCATGCTCGCGGAGGTGGAAACGAGGGATTCTCAAACGGCTGTCCGCGTACCACGCAAGCACCGCGCGTAACAGCAAGAAAAAGAGCGTAGCGGCCACGCTCGCTACCAGATAAAAAAACGACTCCCGCTCGAGGAGCAAGCTCCAGTCAAACGCTTCCTCCCAGCCGGGCGCGACCGCATCGAACACGCCTCGGAGGTGAAATCCGTTGAGCGGCAATCGCGCAAGCCGGACATGAGCAAAATGATCGTAGGTGTACTCGCGGGGATATTTCGGGATTGCGCTGATTGCCTGGGCAAAGATCGCAGGATCCTGAAGGTCTTTACGCGTCAAGTAGTGGCCCGCCGAATCTCTCATGATGACTCGATAGGTGGGATCCACGATGATCCACTGCCCGCCGATAAATACCTCCGCCACAACGTGTTTCGTACGGTTTTCAGGAGTCAACAAAAGCAGGCGGCGCGCCCGCAGATCGGAACTTCGAACCAGATTCAAAAAGGCGTTTGTCGCCGTTCCGCAAACATTCAAGAGTTGGCTGTACGTAAGAGTCGTCTCCGGATCCCGCTTGGCAAGCGCGTCTGGATTCGCGGAAACGGCACGCGACGGCTCGGCGCGCATCCAGTTCAAAATGGCGTCCAGCTTTTCTTCCTCCGGCAGGCTGTTGGGCACAATCGCGTCAGAGAAACCGTCGAGGTATCGCCGGACTGAATACTCTCGCACTCCCGCGTAGATCGAAGACACCACCACGACGGCGAGCAGCAGGTTCGCGATGCGCCAGACCACCCGGAATAGGAGGTGTCTTTTAGTCGGCAATCAGCTATCCCAACGCTCCAGATTTTGCACTGGGGACTCTCTCAATTGCAAGCTTGTTATAAAGCGCTTCCATTTCGCCAACCGGCCCATCCCAGCCGAGCCGCGCGGTCACCGCGGCGCACCCCGCAGCCAATCGTCCGTGCAACTCCGGGTCGCTAGTGACACGTTGAATCTCACGAGCCAGCGCGTCTGGATCATGCGGCACAACCAGCCCTGCCACGCCGGCCAAAAGCGGAGCGATCCCACATTGCTCCGTCACCAAGACGGGCGTCCCCGCCGCCACCGCTTCCGCCGCTGTGTTTCCAAAATTTTCATTTTGCGATGGCAGCACAAACACATCCGCATCGCGAT
Source organism: Candidatus Acidiferrum sp. (assembly GCA_035313865.1). Classification (GTDB taxonomy): domain Bacteria; phylum Acidobacteriota; class Terriglobia; order Acidiferrales; family UBA7541; genus Acidiferrum. Next base: position 54,362 of record DATFZY010000026.1, on the reverse strand, counting down.
ACGCCGCCCACTTCGCTTCTCCAAAGATGGGCCCCGTAAATCGCACTTGCGATGCCACTCCAAGCTGCCCCGCCATTTCCTCGAGCCGCCCCTTCATCCCGCCTTCGTCCGGCCCTGCAAACACCAGTTGCAGATTCATCTCCCTGCCTTCTGTCGCAAGCGAAGCGAACGCCTTCAGCAGCAAGTCAGGGCTTTTCTTCTCCGAGAGCCGCCCGAGGAAAAGGACCAGCTTTGCATCCTGAGCAATCCCAATCCTCTTACGAAGCGTTCCCCGTTCCGGCCACGAAGCCGGCGCTTCCACGCCATTCCTCCGCAATGCGATTTTCCCGCGCGCAACGCCTCCGCTCGCTAGCTCCTCAACCTCTTGCTCCGACGTGGCAATGATCGCATTCGCTTCTTCAAACAACCGCCGCCCATACATCGCGTGATAAACCCGCTTCATCCGCAGGCTCCGCACAATCGGCACAAACATCCCAATTGGTTCCAGAACGTACGGAATCTTTCGCTTCACACAAGCCGCCGCCACCGCGGGCCCGAGAAAATCGTAGAGCCCAAAAATATGCGCCAGATCAAAATTTCCCAGCTGTTTCCGACAGAATCGCTTCACCGCGGGATTCCAACTCACCGCCCGGTAGCGCAACCAAGTGGGCAAATAAATCGCCGTCACCCCATTCTCCACGCGCCTCCAGCCAAACGGAGAACGTTCCGTGGCGGCCGCCCCCTCCGCGCTCATGCGCTTCTCAAGCCCCCAGTCGGCCGTCAGTACCGTCAGCTGGTTCCCACGCGCGGCTAGCCCCTGCGCCAGCGCCCGCACCTTCACCGGCGGCCCGCCAAATTCCAGAAAAGGCGCGTAGGTTTCCGTGACGCTCAGGATTCGCATTGTTCGCGGAGGATTTTCTTCAAGACCTTGGCAAAAACGCTGAACCGGAATTCTCGCTCGACGCGCTGCCGCCCGCACTCTCCCATTTTTTTCCCCAGTTCCGGGTCGGCCAGCAACGTCTCAATCGAGGCAGCCAATTGTGTCGCATCCCCGTGCGGCACCAGGTAACCCGTCACGCCGTCTTCAATCACTTCGGGCGACCCGCCATGCGCTCCGCCAATCACCGGCTTGCCGCGCGCCATCGCTTCCAGATACACGAGTCCGAATCCCTCTCCGCCGCTGGGCAAAGCAAAAATTTCGCACGCCGAATAACACGCCGCGAGCTCCTCGGAACTCAACCCGCTCAGAAAGTGTACGTGGCGCTTCACGCCGCTGTGTTCCGCGAGTTCCTCCAGCCACCCCCGGTCGTTGCCGTCGCCTACCGCCAGCAGTTGCAGCTCCGGCCATCTCGTCAACAGCCGCGGCAACGTCGTAATCAGCGTATCCATCCCCTTATAACGCTCATTCGCCAGCCACCGGCCCACCGTCAGTATCACCCGCCCCCCGGGATAATCGTGCGGCAGCTTCAACTTTGCCCCATTCGCCGGAATAGCCTCAAAATCCGGATCCAGCGCCCACGGCAACACGCGAATCTTCTCCGGCTTCACCTTCTGCGCATCGGCAACATGATTCGCTGTATCCCTGCTCGGTGCTAGCACCACATTCGCACGGCGCAGCGCCAGCCTCCGCACCGTCGAGAGCGGCTCCCACACTTCCAACCCATGCGTGCAGATAATGGTCTTAAGCCCCGCCGCCCCGACCCACATAGCCTGCGTGACGGGCCCCAGATTCGGATGGCCCGCCAGGACCAGCTCTCCATAGCGTCTCGATACGCGCACCGCCGTCGCCGTAAACCGTGCCTTGCTCCGTTCGTACCCCGTGAACACGAACTCCTTACCGCCCACACTCATGTGATGCAGTTGGTGCGAATCATTCAAACTCAGCAGACGGCAATCCATATGCCTGCTGGCCGCGAGTTCGCTCAGCACCGCCGCCAGATGCCGGCCCGCCCGCTGCACACCCCCCGCCCCAAGCAATTCCGTAAACAGTCCAATGAGCACGCGCCGAGTCTGCCCTTTGTCGAAAGCTAAGGCAAGCCCTCACGAAATCTTTCAGGCCAACTTGGAAATAGATTGAGAACGTGTTTGCGGCTAGGGATCAGTCTATGAGCGAGATGGAATAGCGAAATGTTTGTGATGCGACTAGAAAAATTGGCACGGCCATCACCTGGCCCGCCGCTGCGCCTTTGCGTATTTCTTCATGGCTTTCCGCTGTTTCTTGTTGGCCTTGCGCAACTGCTTGAGCTGCTTCTTTTCGTACCTTTTCGTCGCCTTTTGCCATTGCTTGTAGCTCTCGCGCGACTGCCGCTCATAATCCGCCACGCCGCTGTTTTGCGCACGGGTTAGTATCGGCCGCGCAACACTCAGCGCCGCCAGCATCACGAAAATAGCAATCCGCTTCATCTGAAGTTCTCTTTCCCGCCCCCCGATGCCTCACCAGTATATACCCGGCTCACCCGTTCACAACTCGGCGTCCCGCGTAGTTGGATGCGGAAGCGTATCTTCACAAAGCATCAGGTCGCCTGCATTTTGGATATCTGCACCCTGCGAAGCGCATCCTCGCCTGCTCCGCCGTCATCGCTTCAATAATTCAATCGTTGCCGGCGCCCAGAAGTGGCACGAGCTCCCCGAACCGCTCCAGATAAATATCCGCCGGGTAGGCTCTGCGGTCGTGTACACCAAATCCGTAGTTCACCGCGGCAGCCAGCGTCCCTGTGTTCCTCGCCGTCTGCACATCCACTTCGGAGTCTCCCACCAGCAGCGCTTCCCGCGGCGGCGCGCCCAGCTCACGTAAGATCGCCGTGGCACCCTGCGGATCGGGCTTCTTGGTTTCAAAACTGTTCCCGCCATAGATCGCGCGAAAATATTTCGCTAGTCCCATCTCCTCAAGGATCCTCACGCTGATCCGCACCGGCTTGTTCGTCAACACCGCCATAGGCCGTTCCGCCAGCTTCTCCAGCGTCTCCGCCACTCCCGGATACGCGCGCGTCGTCTCCATCTTGTGCAATTCGTAGTAACTCAGGAAAAATTGCAGCGCCCGCTGCCGCTCTTCTTCCGTGCAGCCTTCCCCAAGCGCCCTCGCCACCAGTTGCGGCGCGCCGTGTCCGATGTATCCGGAAATCGTCTCCTCCGCCAACTCCCGGCGCCCCAATTCGCGCAGCGTGGCGTTCACCGAATGAATCAAATCGCGCTGTGAATCAATCAGTGTTCCGTCAAGATCAAATATCAGCGCGCGCACGGCGCCCAGTCGCAGGTCAGCCATAAACCATCCATTCTAGTATGTCGGCCGCTGATTTCGGCGCTGCCCGCCCAATTTTTCTTAGTCCTGAACGAATCATTAATTCTGCGTGAATCCATCTGTTCCACCACGGGCCTCACCATTTTTCAGATTCGCCAGCACTTCGCGTAAACTAGAATGCTTGCCGCTCGCTACAAAACACGACCGGAGACCCCATGGCCCAGGTTTACCCTTTCCAGGCGTTTCGCTACAACCCCCAGCGCGTGCCCTTCGATCGCGTCCTGACCCAGCCTTACGACAAAATCTCTCCATCCATGCAGGACAACTATTACGCCGCTGATCGCCACAACCTCATCACCATCGAAAAAGGCCGCGTCTACCCAACCGATTCCGCGCAAAACAGTGTCTACACCCGCGCTGCCGCCGCGCTCGAAAGCTGGATCCGCGAAAACATCGTCGTGCAAGACCCGGCTCCCGCTTTCTACGCCTACTCGCAGGAGTACACCGTTCCCGGAACCACCGAGCAGCGCACCCGTCGCGGCTTCATCGGTGTCGGCAAGCTTGAGGAATATTCCGCCGGCGTCGTCTTCCGCCACGAGCACACGCTTTCCGGCCCCAAAGCCGACCGCCTCGAGCTTCTCCGCCACACCCGTACATCCACAGGCCAGCTCTTCATGCTTTACTCCGACCCGCAGCAGCGCATTGACGCCATCTTGAAAGACGCGGAGTCCTCCGCTTCTCCAGCCACGGAACTCCGCGATGAATTCGGCGTCGTCCACCGCCTGTGGGTCATCGCTGACCCACAGCGCACCGCCGCCATACGCGGCGCCATGCAGGAACAAAAACTCGTCATCGCCGACGGCCATCACCGTTACGAAACCGCCCTCAACTATCGCAATGAATGCCATCAACGAGCCAGCGGCCAGCAACACACGCCGTCCGATCTAGCCCCCTATGACTTGGCGATGATGACCTTCGTCAACACCTCCAGTGAAGGCCTGACCATCCTTCCGACGCATCGCGTCGCCGCCAACCTCCACGATTTCTCGTGGAGCGAAGCTCGCCGCTACCTCGAACCTTGGTTCGAAGCCCAGCCGTTTCCTTTTGCAGATGACCGGCAGCGAGCCGCGGCACAACAAAAATTCCTGGCGCATCTCCAGCAGTCGCGCAGCCAGCGCGCCATCGGCGTCTATCCCACCGCGGAACCTGAAAAACGCGCCTACTATGTCCTAACGCTCCGCCGCGGCGCCGATCTCTCGCAGCTTCTCCCTGCCGTCTCTCCCCTTCAGCGCGAACTCGACGTGGTCCTTCTGCACGATGGCATTCTCGAGCCTGCCTTCGGCATCACCCCGCAAGCTGTCACTGCCGAAAAAAATCTAACCTACGAGCGCGAAGCCTACGCCGCTCTTGATGCCGTCGATCGCGGCGCCGCCCAAGTCGCTTTTCTACTCAATCCCGTGTATGTCGACCAGGTCATGCGCATCGCCACCTCCGGCGAAGTCATGCCCCAAAAATCCACCGACTTTTATCCCAAACTCCTCAGCGGCATCGCCATGTACCGCGTGGATGGATGACCTGGTATCTGTTTCTGTGTGGGGAAAAGTTGTCCAGCGGCTGCCGCTCACCAGATAAACGGAAACAGCCGGTAGCGTGTCTCCAAGCAGTACTCGGAATATCCAGCCAACTCCTGCCGTAAAACTTTCTCTTCGTTGAGAATCCGCAGAACGAGAATCGGGATAATCAGCGCGAACGCCGGCACTGCCCAATACGACCCCAGTGCCAAGGGCGCGAACAACATGGAAATCGCCGCGCCCAGATACATCGGATGCCGCACGATCCGGTACGGTCCAGCGGAAACCACTTTCTGGCTTTCCTCCACTTGAATCGTCCGCGCCGCATAACTGTTCGCGCTCATCACCCAGTACGTCAGCAAATTTCCGCCCAAAACCGCCGCCTGCGCGGCGATCATAAGCCGCAGCGGCTCCGCCCCCGGTTGCGTGCGCGACCATCCAAACCGGTAATCCAATCCCGGAAGCAAAAAAGCCCCAAAACAAATCAACCAGGCAAACCGTATGATCAGCTTCTGCTCCCCGATTTTCTCTTTTGTTTGCAGCCTTCGTTCCACCAGTTGTGGGTCGCGCTCGCAGAAGTAAATCGAAGCGATAAACATGGGAATAAATATAATCAACAGGAACACCCAGCCCTGCCAGAACCGCAAAGATCCGGCGGGAAGAAACACGATCGCCCCTGCCACTCCAAGCGCTAACAGACACCGCAGTACAACTCTGGCCTTGAGGCTCACAGCCTTAAAACTCCATCAACTAGGCATTCGCTAAATTCCCAATCCCGGGAACCCATTGCTCTCCCCCCAAAAGCAAAAAGGGCACGCCTACGCGTGCCCTCTCTCAAAAATCTGATTCCGTGCAGCTTTCTCGTCTTACGTCGCGAAACTGGCTACCGCTTCCGCCTCGCTGTTGTACACGTCGAACACCGTCAGCAGCTTGGTAATCTGCAGCACTTCCTGGAACTTGCTCCCCAGGTGCGCTAGCTTCAGCGCCGCGCCCTGCGACTTCGCACTGTGATGCGCCGCCACCAGCGTTCCCAGGCCCGCGCTGTCGATGAACGTGATGTTCGCCATGTTCAGCACAACCTTCTTTTTTCCTTCCGCGATCAAGCTCTTCACCTTTTCGCGCAGTGCGTTGCTCTCTTCTCCCAGCACGATGCGGCCGTCCAGCGCCACCACGGACACTCCGTCCACTTCCCGGTTCGTCATCTTCAATGCCACTGTGTTTTCCTCCTCGTCAAATAGCGGTTCCGGCGGCAACCCGGGCCGGGACCACAAAGCTTATCAGTAATAGTCCGCGCACGACATGTAGTATCCGCAGACAGGGCAAACCAGTTTGCAGCGCCGCGATTCCAGTCTCTTCGAGCACACCGGACAATAGCACGAAGCATCCATCCCCACGACACCCGCCTCCGCTTCAACCTTCGCCGGCGACGATTCCCCCACGGAATCCTCCGCCAACTCCGGCCGAACCGGGGCAAGTTCTTGCTTCGCGGCACCTTTCACGGCCCGACTCTTATAGCACATCCCCCCGCAACAATGGTAGCGCCAGCCCCGTAGCGCGCTCGGCCTATCATCGTAGGGGCGCCGCCCTCTTGGGGTTGTGCGTCCCATTCATCGCCCTGAACTCTTTCCTTGCTATCCTGATTCTTCTGTCACCCGATCCCATGTCTTCAAACGCACTAGACGTCCGCGGCCTCAATCTCGATCCCCAAACCCGCTGCCTCCACTACCACTCCCCCCTCGACATCATCGCCATCAAAATGAAATGCTGCGGCCATTACTACGCTTGCAAAGATTGCCACGAAGCCCTCGCCGATCACGCCCTTGAACCCTGGCCCCACTCCGAATGGCAACAGCAAGCCGTCCTCTGCGGCAACTGCCTGACCCAACTAACGATAAACGCCTACTTGCAATCCAACTCCCGCTGCCCACACTGCGACGCTCCCTTCAATCCAGCCTGCCGCAATCACCACCATTTCTATTTCGCAGCTCCCGAATCCAAAGACTAGCCGTCGCAGCTAGCAAGGCGTCATCGTATTTCAAATCCGTGGAACCGCATTCCGCCGCCCCCAGCCCCCGCTCCGGAATCGCTCTCGCTCGCGTCCCAAGTCTTCCGGTCAATCGTCTGAATCGGCTCCATTTTTTTCTGTGCAAGAGACTTGTTCACCCCTGGCATTTTTTTCGCAACAAACGCGTCGAACTCGCCAGCCACATCTTCCAGTTCTCTCTTCAGTGACTCAATCCGCGCCGCCTGATAATCCGTCGGCCGCCCTTCGTAGTTCAGTATTTCACCGTAAAGCCCGGTAGTCTTTTCGCGGATCCGTTCTTCGCCCGTAATGGCCCCACCTTCTGTCGTGGCCACAATCTTTTTTCGCATCTCGTCCACATTGCCCGCCAACTCCTGCAATCGCTTGCTGAAAGCTGCATCTCCTTTTGCCTTCGCGCTTCGCTCCAGCAGCGCATTGCGCACCCCATTGATGCGTTCCACGTCAAAGCTCATGTCCCCCAGCAGTCGGTGCAGCCGCATCGCCGCCTCGAATTCCAGTTTGCGGTCTTCCAGCGTATATTTCGCCCGCGGATCGAGCTCCACCTTCAATTGCGCGGTATAAGTCTCCGTCCCACGCGTCATCTTCACCGTATAAGTTCCCGGCAACACTCTCGGCCCCTGCGCCGCTTCGAACGCCGCGCTTGCAGCCGGCGGAACGTGCGGCGCCTTCAGCCGCATCGACCATTCCACTCGGCTGATGCCCCGCCGGTTGTTCGGCGGCAGCGTATCAACCACTTTCCCCTCGGAATCCAATATCTCCAGTTTCATCTTTCCAAAAATGTGGCGCTTGCTCTGGTAGTAGGTGATCACCGCCGCATCCGGCGGGTTCGGCCCAGCAAATGTCGCGCTGCCTTCCGTCCAACCGCCGTTCGCCTGCAAACGCTGTTGCGCGGGATTCGCTTCAAGGAACGCCGCGCTCTTCGTCAGCACCTCGGGAGTCAGTTTACGCAACGGCGTAATGTCGTCCACGATCCAGATACCTCGCCCATGCGTCGCAATAACCAGATCCGATTCGCGCTTCTGTACGACAATATCCCGCACAGGCACTTTCGGAAAATCGTGCCCAGTGTACCGAGCCCACTGTTTGCCGCCATCCGGCGAAATCCAAAGCCCAAATTCGGTCCCGAGAAATAGCAGATTCGGATTAACCGTGTCTTCTTTGATCACGTGAGCGTAACCGCGCACACCGCTGCCCCCAGCCACGATCGGCGTCCACGTCTTCCCGTAATCGGTAGTCTTGAATACATGCGGCTCTAAATCCCCAAACGTATGCCGATCGAACGCCGCATAAGCCGTCCCGGCATCATAGAGACTCGCCTCCACCCACGACACCCACGATGCCTTCGGCAAATTAGGAACATTGCCCACGACATTCGTCCACGACTTGCCCCCGTCCCGCGTCACTTGCACGTTTCCGTCATCCGTTCCAACCCAAATGGTCTGCCCGTCCCGCGGCGACTCGCTGATCGAATAAATCGTCGTATGCGTTTCCGCATAAGAATTGTCGATGGTCACGCCTCCCGATTCTTCCTGCTTCTGTTTCTCCGGATCATTGGTCGTCAGATCGGGCGAAATCCGCTCCCACGATTGCCCGTGGTCTCGCGACCGAAACAAAAATTGCGCTCCAATATAAATCGTCCCCTTCTCATTCGGGCTCATGTGCATCGGCGTGTTCCAGTTAAACCGCAGCTTCTTCTCCCCATAATTCGGCTCCGGCTTGATGAACCGCGACTCCAACGTAAACCGGTTCACCCGCGCCACAAACCCGCCCTGCGACTCCGCGTAAACGTAGTTCGCATCCGCCGGATCAGGAAACGCCCAGAATCCGTCTCCCCCGCCAAGGTTTTCCCATCGACCATTGGTAATCCCGCCCGGATACTGCGAATCCCCAATCCACACGCTGTTATCCTGCAACCCGCCAAACACATGATAAGGATCCGCGTTATCAGTGCTCACGTGGTAGAACTGCGAAATCGGCAGGTTGTTCCCCTTCCACCATGTGTTCCCGCTGTCGTGCGAATACCAGATACCCCCATCGTCTCCCGCAATCAACTGCTCCGTATTCTCTGGATTCACCCACACATCGTGAAAATCCCCATGCGCTCCACCGCCAATGGGGCTGAAGCTTTTTCCGCCATCCTCGCTCAAAATCAAAGTCAGGTCCGGCTTATAAATTTTGTTCTCATTCTTCGGGTCCACGATCAAGTTCGCAAAATAAAACGGCCGCCACACCATCCAGCTGCTGCGATCCCGCTCCTCCCACGTCTTCCCGCCATCATCCGAACGGAAAAACGCGCTGCGCGTCGACTCAATCAGCGCATAAACAACATTCGGTTTCGAAGGCGCAATCGTCACCGCCACGCGCCCCCACGGCTTCGCCGGCAGACCTTTCGCACTCTTTTCATCCAGCTCAGTCCAAGTCGCCCCGCCATCCTCCGTCCTAAAAAACCCGCTCCCGCTCGCCGCCTTAGGACTTTCTCCTCCCGACCGGAACGTCCACCCCTTCCGTCGAAAATCCCACATTCCTGCAAACAACACCTTCGGGTCGGCAGAACTCATCGAAATCATCGAGCAACCCGTCGAAAGGTTTGGCCCTTTCAATATCAAGCTCCAAGTCTTCCCGCCGTCGGAAGTTCTGTACAACCCGCGGTCCGCGCTGTCGCTCCAAAGTTTCCCCGGCACGCACGCATAAACCGTATTCCCATCTTTCGGGTCAACAATAATCTTCGAAATCCTCTCCGAATCCCCCAGCCCCATGTTGGTCCAAGTGTCCCCGCCGTCCGTCGACTTATAAATCCCATTCCCCACAGACACGCTGTTCCGCGTCCACGATTCCCCAGTCCCCGCCCAAACCGTCCTCGGCGTTTGCGGATCGATCGCCAACGCCCCAATCGACTGCGCGTCTTCCTTGTCAAACACCGGCTTGAACGTCGCCCCGCCGTTCAACGATTTCCACACGCCCCCGCTTGCCGATCCGACATAAATCGTAATCCGCCCGTCCACCTTCGTAGCCGCAACCGCCGCCACGCGCCCGCTCATCGTCGCCGACCCGATGTTTCGCGCGCCAAGCCCCGAAATAGAATCCGAATCGAATTTCACGTTCTGCGCCCGCGCAACGCAGGCAAGCATCATCATGCACAACAGGGCGGCGATTACAGTGATGTCCCTAAAGCCAGTAGGTTTGCTCATGTCGAAAGTTCCCTCAGCGAAAAAATAAAAGCCACCACGTACTACCCGGGATAGTTCATCAAAACACAAACGCGGAACGCCCATTTCTTGCCAGCGTTCTCTATTTTTTAGTTTGCAGCTGCTGCGGGATCCTTAGCCTCCGGCTTGGAAGCCGGCATGGAAAAAAGCGAATCGTCCAAGGCTACATTCTGCTCGACCTTCTCCACCGAAATCTCCGTCCGCGAAGTGCTCCCCTTCTGCCCCTGCTGCACAGAAAACGCATAATAAATCCCATTCACCTGCTCATAATCTCCGTAGTAAAGCTCGCTCTCCTGCAGCGCCCCGCGGATCGTCGTTTGAATCTCCACCTTCAAATCCAGATACGAATCGGCATCCAAATAGTAGTAGCGCACGTCCCCGTTCTTCATGCTCAGCTTGATCTTGAAGCAATCCGTCCCTTCCATCGAGTCGTGCCCCACCAACTCCGCCTTATGCCCCTTCTCCTTGTACTCCACCAACGGCCCGTCAATGTCCGCGTCCACCACCAGGCTCTTCAAATCGTCCGCCGACAAAAGTTCCGCATCCTTCCGCCCGCCAAACGGCGAAATCTGCCACCCGGTTTTCCCGTCGTAAGCTTGAATCTGCGCCATCCCCTGAATAATGAACTCTTCCCGCACCTTCTCCCCGCGCTTCTCCTCCTGCAAAAAGTTCGCCCGGAAAGACCCCTGCGTCAACTTCGCGCTAGTGCGAATGCTCTTCACCGCCTTCAACTTCTCAAGCCCCCCACGCGCCTGAACATTCTTGGCAATGACTTCATCCACAGTCTGTGCCCCAACTCCCAACGAAAAGCTCGCAGCCGCAACCGCCACAAGTAGTCCCATGCCAAGAATCCGCCCCGCCGCCAGCCAATCCCGACACCGCAGTTCAACTTTCATAAACTCCCCCCAAACATCCACGTTCCCGCTACCAAGCGAATACTACGCACAATGCCGCACCATTATATCCACAATGCCGCGTCCTCGTAGGGGCACGGCACGCCGTGACCGTCTTTGTCCGTGCCATCTCCGTCTCTGACAAACAGTCTCTCCCTCTCCCCCGCAGCCCTCAACTCCGCCATGCTAAGGCTCGTACAACAAAGGAAAAAACTGTCCCCCCATCCGCTCTCCTCGATGAATCACTGGAACACCCGCCAGCAAAGGTTCGTCCGTGTCAGACATCACGCCATCAAGAAAAGCATTAATCACCGTAGCTCGGCGCGGCCGTGGTGTATCGTTCGCCCCCGAACCATGCATCGTCCGCGCATGATGAAATGACGCTTCCCCCTTTTTCAATTCAATCGCCACCGGCTTGAATTTTTCTTGCAGTTCCTCCGGCAAACTCCCGCGGCTGGTCTCGAGGTCACCGGCAAGAACCCCCTTGGGTAAATCCGGCCACTTATGGCTCCCCGGCACATAATGCAAACACCCGTTCTCCCGCGTCGAGTCGTCCAAACCAATCCAGCACGTAAGATGCGCCAGCGGCGTAGTCCGGGTCCAATACGAATAATCCTGGTGCCAGGCCACCACGCCCCCATGCCGCGCCGGCTTGCAGAAAAGCTGGTCGTGCCAGAATCGCACGGCCCCGCCCAACAATTGCGAAGCAGGCACAAGAAACGCCGGATTCCACAACAAATCATGAAACCCTGGCGCCGCTCGCCAGGCCCCCAACGCGTGAAACAGCACCCGCTCCGGATCCGCGGATTCATTCGAATGATACTCGTGAAACAATTCCCGCCCCGCATTTCCCGGGTCCATCAACAATTCCAGCTCTCCGCGCAAAACCTCCACCTGCGCGTCATCCAAAATTCGTACTCCTGCCAAATACCCGTTCTCGCGAAAAAACTGCACTTGCTCGTCGCGCAGCCGGTACCGCTCCCAGTCCGCCTTCGTCAGCCCCCGCGCAAACAAAGTCCCGACAGCTCGATCGTATTTCGACAAGTCCTCCATCATGGACAACCCTCCAGCGAATGGGATTGTAGCGGAACCCTAATAATCTCAGAATGAATGGATGGATGATGTGGAAAAAATCATCAGCAGAGGCATGCAGCGCAGAGCGATAAGCCCGCGTTTCTAAGTTTCCAGGCGAAACGCAGCGTCGTCCACGAAGGCCTAGATGAATTCTGGAAACAGGTGAAACATAGGAAAATGAGCAACGGGGCGGGGTGGCGCAGACACCCACTGCCGTTCGATAGCTCGTGGCTACGCCACCCACTTCATGGTCAGTTTCTTGCGCTTCTTCGCGCAGTCGAGAAGATAAAGATCGATCAACTTCTGGTAAGGAAGTCCGGTCTCCTCCGCCAGTCCCTTGAAATAATCCACAACTTCCGGACTCAGGTTGATTCCCACGGGCTTTTTCTTGCCCGCGTATGGGTTCTTCACTTCTTTCAACTTGGAAAAATCATATTCCTTCTTCATAAAATCGAGTCTCCCTCTTGGTTGCCTTCCGCGCGGAAATAATCCGAATCAGGGAATCGGAGTCCCGGTAGCAATGAACGACGACCAGCACCCTTGCCGCTGAACTCACTCCGAGAAGGATGAACCGATCTTCTTCCTCCGAATGTTCTGGATCATGGAATAAGCGTCCACGCAAATCGTCAAAAACACTCTGCGCCTCTTCGAACCAGACTCTGTGCTTGGTCCGATTGCTCTTGTTCTTCCGTTCGTCCCAGTCGAATCGGAGCATATCTAGATATTATCTAGATACAGGAGCGTTGGCAAGGGAGGGGCTTTGGGCTGGCCTGTTAATCACCTGCGGAGATTCTGTCTTCTCGCAATACTCACTCTCAACCACCCTATTTCACCAGCTCAATCTTCCCGACATGCAAAACTTTCTTCTCGGCATCAAACTTCCCACTCACGAGCACATGCGCGGCAGGAAAATTCTTAACCGCCTCAGGATTCTCAACAATCCAGATCGCCCGAGTATCATCGGCGACAAACACAGGCCGCTGCGGCTTCCACTCGGGATGCCCCACGGCAGCACCCCCACGCCAACACTTCTCCACGCAGTCAGCGCGCCCAGGCCTGGTGTGCTCCGCCCCACAAGCCTCGTCGCTGATCCACCCCGTCTTGGCCCCGCCACTTTCCTGCCCCAACCCCGCCGCCGCCCCTGCCAACCCGCAAACCACCAGCCCAACAATCGCGAACTTCTTCATTCTCAACCCCCATGCAACGCGTCGCGCCCGCCATTCTCACTCAACCGACCGTCATCCACAATCTTTTCCCGGCCTTTGTAGGGGCGCGACACGTCGTGCCCGGCTTCTCCTCGGCGGGTGGACCACCCTTAACCCACCCAAAAGGTCTTGAATTTCTGGACGACCGACGCCTGAAAGGGGGTGCTGCCCCATCCTTTCGTGCCTGGCTTTGCAAGGGTGGGTCTTCTCTTCGTTTTTCCCGCGCCGATTGCCACGGCCTCCCCTCTATCTCATTGCAGCCGAACCACTTACAGTTATCACTTGACAAACAAGGGAAGTATGCTACAATGGTTACAGTCTGGTGAGCACGTTTCCACCTGCTCTCCCATATATGAGCGCCCGCCCCGCGGTCCTGATAAAGCCTTTAGGATCAGTCTATCCAACCCTTCCCAAGGATCGCCGTTCAACTTGGTCCGCCCCGTTGCCAGCAACCGCCTGCTCTGCCCTGATCTCTTCTCGCGTTTCCTCTGTGTACTCCGCGTTGAAACCCCACTCTCCAATTTCGCCCAAACCGTCCCGGTCGCAGCGTCCGATAATATCTCCGCTAACTCCCTTTAGAATGAGCACTTCCAAAAGTGTATCAAAACAAAGGACTTTAACTGCCTTCAGAATGAACACTTGTGAAAAACCCAGGGGAGGGTCGCATTATCGTTAACCAGGTTACGGTTAACCGGCCGCATCAATCTCACTCCAAGGCGGGACTCACACCCCTCCGGGCTCTTCCCGTTACTCACTACTCACCACCCACCACTCACTTTCTTCCCCTTGAAACCAATGCCCCAATGGGCGCATCCTTACCTATGTACGTGCAAGAAAGGCCCGGCGGCCCGGGAATCAGGTACTCGCCATGCGCCGCTTCCTGATTGCCATTGTTTCTCTCGCGGTTCTTCCCGCGATCGGCCAGGCACAGGGCCGAGGCGGTGGAATGATGGGTGCCCATGCGGCCTTTTCCGCTCCAGCGCCCCATGCGGTCGCGCACTCTGCGCCTTCCGCGGCGACCCATGCCACCTCGGCAAGTCACGCCTACACTGGCAGCCATTACGTTCGCACCCGTTCTGGCGCCGTAGTCGCCCGCGCGCCACGCACGACCGCAGCTCCCGTGCGAAGCACCGGCCCCACACGAAGAATTCTTTCCCAAGACATTGCTGTCCCAGGCTTGGGCTTCGATTACACCCACTTCGCGGGCACACACCCGGGCAACAGCAATCGAAACCGCAATGGCCAGTTCGTCGGAGCGTATTTCCCGTTTTTTGGCGGCGGCTACTACACGCCTCTTTTCCCCGACGACGCAGATGAAGCACCCGCAGCCGAAGGGCAGCAAGCGGACAACGGCGAACCGGACACCGGGCAATATCCAGGCCGTTCGCGCTATGACGATTCGCAGCAAAACTACCCGGCGCAAACTTACGAGCCCGCGCCGGAGTCCCGTGCCCAACGCGAATCCGAGGAATATGTTTTCGTTCGCCGCGATGGCACGGTATTTTTTGCGGTAGCCTACGCTTGGGAAAACAGCACGCTCCGCTACGTCACCAACGAAGGCGTCCGCCATCTCTTAACCAGCGACAAACTCGACCTCGACGCCACGAAACAATTCAACGAACAGCGCGGCCTCGATTTCCGCACCCCTGTCCCCACCGCCTGATTCCAAAAAATGTCCCCCCAAAATTCGACCGAAGCGCGGCTAACAAAGCCGGCTCTGAATTTTCCCGTCCATGTCGAATATTTAGTTCAACGGCAAAGATTTTCGCCGCCTAGAAATGTTATTTCTTCGCAGGCTCAGGCATCACGTAACCCGAATGAGCAGGCAATCCAGCTCTCTCGAGCTGCACGGTCGTGTGGTCAATGTGAAATTCATTCGCCGCTTTCTCCTGAATCGCGGCGAGCAGGCGCTCGCACTGGTCGAGGTGCATATCCGGAATGCGGGCATGCAAACTGAGCGCGTTGTGCCCGCCGCCGAGCGACCAGATGTGCACGTCGTGCACTTCCTGCACGCCCTCGACAGTCAGAATGGCCCGCGCCACTTCTTCGACGCGCATCTCGCGCGGCCGCCCTTCGAGCAGGATGTGCGAGGACTCGCGCAATATGCCGATGCTGGACCACAACACCAGCACGCCGATGGCGATGCCGAGCAGTGGATCGATCCAAAGCGCCCCAGTCATGTGAATCGCAATCGCGCCAACGATAATCGCGATATTGGAAAGGGCATCGCCGAAGTTGTGGACCAGAATGCTGCGCAAGTTTAAGTCGCCGCGCCCGCGCACCAACGCGAGAGTGATTCCGCCGTTTACGGCGAGCGCAGCGAGCGAAGTCCAGATCATCCAGCTCTCAACGACGTGGACCGGCGCACGCAGGCGTTCAAATGCTTCGTAGCCAAGCCACATCGAGAGAATAACGAGCAGGATGGCATTCGTGAACGCCGCGAGAATTCCTGCGCGGTGATAGCCATACGTTTTTTCGCTGTCCGCGGGGCGCTCGGCCCAGCGCATCGCGAGCCAGGAAATTCCCAGCGCGGGCACATCCGAGAGATTGTGCACGGCGTCGTTCAGCAGCGCGACGGACTTGCCGAGAACGCCGCCAAATATCTCGGCAACCACCAGGCCTAGCGTGGCCACCATGGCCCAGCCGAGCACGGAAGGCCGCAACGGCGGGTGCGAATGGCCATGGTGATCATGCCCGTGCGGATGGTGCACGTGGCCGTCGTGATGGCCGTGTTCGGGGTCGCCGTTGTGAGAGTGGTCGTGCATCCGGTCAGTCCATCTGCTCCGCAGACTTCATTTTACGCGACTGCAGCACTTTGCGCAGAGTTCGCGTAAAGATAAAACCGGACAGGCAGGAGTGTTCCCTTCGCGCAGCTGCCCTCGAAGCTCCCTTCGAAGCTCAGGGCAAGCAGGGTAAACAGAGCAAGCCTTCGCGGATCACAGCGAGCCTCCGCGGCGCTGGGCAAGCCTTCGTTTCTCGCGACTTCGCTCAGGCTAAACCTTCGCTTCTCAGGGCAAGCCTGTGCTACAAATGCTGCGGGCCAAACTGGGTTGCTGCCCGCTTAGTGGGAAGTTTGACACGTCCCCAGCGCGAATTCATTGACGCTGTTGGCGGCGGCTGCCAACATCGAACTAGCTTCCCTTTCCGCTTGCAACGCGGCGGGAATGGCCTGCGCACGGCTGTGCGTTGAGGGGCATGACGGTTCCCATCGCAAAACTGAGTTTCTGGGGAGTTCGAGGGTCGACGCCGACGGTGGATCCCGCGACGTGGCGCTACGGCGGGAATACGCCGTGCCTCGAATTAATCGCACCCGACGGCACGCAATTCATTCTGGATTGCGGGACGGGGCTGCGCATGCTGGGAAGCCGCTGGGGCGCGCCGAACGGCGGAGGAAATCCCGAGACGCACATTTTCGTGACGCACTATCACTGGGATCACATCCAGGGAATTCCGTTTTTTGCGCCGCTTTATGCGGAGAACAATGAATTTCATTTTTACAGTTTCCGCTCGAAGTTTCTGGGGCGCGACAGCCTGAAGCAAGTGTTTGAAGCGCAGATGGCGCTGCCGTATTTTCCGGTGGATATGTCCGCGATGAACGCGAAACGCAAGTTCAAGGAAGTAGAAGGCGGGGACACGTTCACGATCAAGGAAAACAAGATCACGGCGCGGTGGCTGAACCATCCGCAGGGGTGCCTCGGTTTTCGCATCGAGACCCCGGCGGGCACGGTAGTCTATGCGACGGACAACGAGCCGGGCGATCCCAAGCTGGACGAGAGTTTGCGCGAGCTAGCGGCGGGCGCGGACATTTTCATTAATGATGCGCAGTTCACTCCGGAGCAACTGGCGACAACGCGCAAGGGCTGGGGACATTCGTCCTGGCGCGAGGGAGTGCGGCTGGCACGAGAAGCCGGAGCAAAAACGCTGGTGCTGTTTCACCACGATCCGGACTCGACCGACCGCATGGTGGATTCGATTCTGCGGCAGGCGCGCGAGGAATTTGATTCCGTGTTTGCGGCAAGCGAAGGCATGGTGATCACGCTGGGGACGTCGGGAGACAGCGTGCAGGCGCACATGCCCGGGACGCGCACCTCCTCACGGCGCGAAGCGCAATTTAACGCGAAAGTTTCCGGAGTGACCGAAGGCGGAAAAGACTTTCAGGAAGAAACGGTGGTGCGCGACATTTCGCTGCAAGGCGCGCTCATCTCACTGAAGAACCTGCCCAGGCTGCAATCGGAATTGCAAGTGACCATGGAGACGCCGGGTGAAGATGGCCTGCAGACCATGCGCTTGAAGGGCTACGTGGTGCGCATTGACGCTGCCGTTGAGAAGGGGCACGTCGCGGTCGGAGTTGTTTTTACTGATTAAGTTCCTCGTGAGTACAAACCAATTTCCTGCCTCATTGATCAGGGAAGACTCCAGAGTTCCGGATAGCGGAACAGTATCCGGTTACCGCCGTTGTGAACTGTTTTCGTTGCGTTCCCAGCGTGGAAGAACTCCCGGATTACTTCCGTGTTGCCGACAATGGGGGAGCAACAGACATAATTCGCGCCAAATGCTGTTCGCAGCGGCTAACGCTTGGCCCTCGCTCGCGTCCATGTTTCACTTGGACGAGGGCATTTAGATGCTTGCTCATAATCGGCAAATGCGCCGCGCTTTGCTTATTGGAATCGTTGTTCAGCTTAGGAAGTAAGAGAACTTCCACCAAATGACAATGGCAACGATCGCAGGGACTGCAAAGACGAGCAGAGCAACTGGAGCCTCATCCTTGACGGAGTAGCCGGCCTTGTTGACGCCGAACCACATATTGACCAGCCAGCGGGAGATCCTGCCAATCGGGCGCCAAAGCTTCATCAAGCAGGTTGGGATTCTTGTCCGTAAAGGCGCGATAGAGGGCTTCGACCGAGTTGACTTCCTGGCGAGCGAGGGGAACAAAGTCTTCCGCCCCTTCTAGTTCTGTCTCTTTCTGTGTTTTCTCTTCATTGGCAGTCTGATCCATCAAGCATGGGCGGACGATCGAGTCGAAACTGACAGCAGGTCGGATAGACCGATCCTGCGCAAAAATTCCGCTCGCACACGGTCGGCCATCGCATTCACGACTTCGGCGCCGTCTTGCGTCGGGTCGATGTGCACGCGGAAAGGTCTCTTGCCAAAGGGCGCGTCGACCACCTTCACGATAGCGTCTGCGACCGCAGAGACATCCGCATCGGCCGGCACGATGGAGCTGAAGCCCTTGAGCACCTGGTCCGCGAATCCCGCATAGGGGCCCGCTTCATATTCAGCGGCTCGTGCTTTATCCGCGGGCGTCCCAGCGTGCGCGAAATGATTTGTGCCGCCGGTGAAGGCACCCGGAACGATGATCGAAGTCTCGATACCCCAACGTGTCAATTCGCGCGCGTAGATTACCGCCAGGGCATCCATGCCGGCCTTGGCCGCGAAGTATGGCGCCAGATAGGGAGGAGTTCCACCCGCGGCGCTACTGCTGGAGACCCAGACGACGAGGCCTTGCTTCTGCTTGCGCAATTGAGGCAGGGCTGCGCGGTTCACGCGTTGGGTGCTCAGGACATTTACGTCGTAGAGTTCCGCGAGCTGTTCGGGCGTGAACGCTTCGGCTGGACCAAAGACCATATGGCCGGCATTGTGGACGATGACGTCGAGGCGGCCGTTCTCCGCGATGATTCTGAGGATGCCAGCGTCGACGGATTTGTCTGAGACAACATCTAGCTCGACAGTGCGCAGATCAACGCCGTGTTTCGCGGCGTACTCATCAGCCAGCGCTACCTGAAGAGCGTTGCGGCCCTTTGTATCTCGCATCGCGGCGTAGACGATGTGGCCTGCCGTAGCAAGTGCCCGCGAAGCAAGAGCACCAAAGCCGCTTGATGCTCCGGTGACGACGATTACTTTCTTCATGACTATCTCCTTTTTTTTGTGACTGGCTCTGTCCAAAGGAAGAACGGATTTGATCAGTGACGCAAAGTCAGACCATGCCTCCGTTGGCACGAAGCAGCTGGCCATTGATCCAGGAGCCGTCGGGACCGGCGAGAAACGCGACGGCGGCGGCGATGTCTTGCGGCGTACCCAGGCGTTCCAGAGGGTTCATCTTCGCCATGCGGTCGATGAGCTCCTGCGACTTGCCGTTCAAGAACAGGTCGGTCGCGGTCGGGCCTGGCGCGATAGCATTGACGGTAATTGATCGGCCGCGGAGTTCCTTGGAGAGGATGGCGGTCAGAGTTTCGACGGCGGACTTGGTTGCGGAATAGATCCCATATGTCTCGAGCCTGAGGCCGATGACGCTGCTGGAAAAATTGATGATCCGTCCACCGGTGCGAAGCCGTTTGGCTGCTTCGCGCAGACCGTTGAATGTGCCCTTCAGATTTACGGCGATCAGGCGGTCAAACATCGCGTCATCCGTAGTGGCGATGCTCGACTGCGTCAGGATTCCGGCGTTGTTGACCAAGACGTCGACGCCACCGAACTCCTTTTCAGTTGCGTCAAACATGCGTGCCACCTCGGCTGGTTTGCTGACATCGGCTTGCACGGTTATCGCGTGCCCTCCAGCTGCTTTGATTTTTGTGGCGAGTGCAGCAGCTTCCGCTTCGCTACCTGCGTAGTTCGCAACTACGGAGAAGCCGTCTTGCGCAAGCCGCTCCGCGACCGCGGCTCCGATACCGCGGGATGCTCCCGTAATGATTGCCGTTCTTGTCACCATGGTTCTCCCTCCTGGCTTTCCAATTTGTCCAAGTTCGTTGGCATCTGTTTGGATACTGGCGCGTGCCATTTGGCCCATGCATTGTTAGAATGTCCAGCATGCGCGATGTGCATCTACGGAACCTGGATCTGAATCTCCTGCAGCCACTCCATGCGCTGCTTGAGGAACGGCACGTGACCCGCGCAGCCAGGCGCAGTTTCTTGAGTCAACCAGCCATGAGCCGGGCGTTGGAGCGGCTACGCGAGATGTTCGGAGATGCTCTCCTCGTTCGCAGTGGACGCGGCTACGAGCGCACGGTTCGGGGAGAACGTTTGCTCCGGGAGCTGGAGTCCCTCATGCCTCGACTCGAGGCCATGGTGGGAGGAGAAGAATTCGTTCCAGCACAGAGCCATGAACGATTCCGCATGGCGCTGACTGACCACGCATCCGTGATTCTGATGCCATCGCTCCTGGCACTTGTAAGGAGAGCAGCGGCTCACGTAAGGCTTGAAGTATCCGCGTGGCGAACGGAAGCATATGAGGATGTCGCAGCGGGCAGAATTGACACCGCTCTCAGTGCAGAAGAAGCGCCTCCTGCGCTGGAAAGCGAAGTACTCTTCAACTTGGATTTTGTTTGTCTGGTGGGTTCCGCTCAGCGAGTTCGCACGCGCCGCTTTACGCTGAAACAATATCTGCAATTTCAGCACGCGCAGGTCGAAACGTTGGAGGGCCAACAAACCCTGGTGGATCGCCCTCTCGCGCAGCTTGGCGCGAAGCGGCGTGTGGCGCTCACTCTTCCATTCTTTGTGCCGGCGATCTTTGCGATCGCCCAAACGGATTTGATCCTAACTGTGCCTCGCAAACTGGCAAAAATTACCGCTGCGATAGCTGGTGTACGCGTGGTGGAGCCTCCTCGCGAGATTAAAGCCTTTCCGTATTTCATGGCATGGCATCCGCGACTGACTGGCGAACCTGCGCATGCATGGTTCCGCGACCAACTGAGGATGGCTGCCCGGACAATTTGAGCCGTCGGGGGCGACAGTGTTCCTCACATTGGATAAATTACGCTTCACTTTGTGCTAGCTTGGCAGGGGCAATTTTGCACTTCGTCGGAGAGTGTGGGGCAGCACACGCTTCCTAGAGCGCATACTTCCTATTGAGGATCAGCCATCGGAACGCCAGCCAATTCCACTGAATCCGTAGACGCGGCGTCTTCATTTCGCTCAGAAATGAATGAGCCGGCGATTCAGGCGACAGCGACAGCCTTCCTCGTTCTTTTTAGCATCGTGGGACTAGCTCTTTGGGGACTTCCTTATTATTACGATTTCATGGTTCAGCAATTCGGCTGGACGCGCGCGCAAGTCACGTCCGGCAATGCGTTGAGCAAACTTGTGGTTGGACCGATCTTCGGCTTTATAGCTGGATGGCTTGTGGACCGGTTCGGCCCTCGGCGTTTGATGATGGCGGGGATTTTGATGGCTGGAGCCGCGCTTATCGGATTGGGCAGCGTGTCCACGCTAGGAATGTTTTACTTTTTCTACTTTTTCAATGCGTTGGGCTACGTTTGCGGCGGGCCGTTGCCGAATCAAGTGCTGCTGACGCGCTGGTTTCAAAAGTCGCGTGGCAAAGCAATGGGGATTGCGTACCTCGGCATTGGATTGGGAGGGGCGGTCGTTCCGTGGATCTCACATTACCTTGTGCAGCATTTTGGATGGCAGGCAGCGCTTCGGTGCCTGGGATTGCTTGTCATTGCGATTGCTTTTCCGCTGGCGCTCTTTGTGAAGGAGCCACAGGTGTCGCGCCCAATCGTCCCCGCCAAGGGCAGCGGTTCGTGGACCAGCGCTTTTAGGAGCGGACCTTTGTATTTGTTGATCGCGGGAAGCATGTGTTCCATAGCGGTCGTGAGCGGAACGCAGCAGAATCTGAAATTGTTTCTGACCATGGACGTGCATTACGGGCAGGGACAAGCAACGCGGTTGTTGTCCCTTGTACTGGCCTCGAGCATGGCGGGGCGTTTGCTGATGGGCTGGCTGGCGGACCGCTTTGCGAAGAAGTACGTCATGATTTTAATTTACGTGATTGTCGCGGGGGCGATTCCGTTTTTGTTCGCAAGCGGATCGCCGCCTATGATGTATGCGTTTGCGATTCTGTTTGGGATTGGCCTGGGCGGCGACTATATGATCGTGCCGTTGATCACCGCGGAGATTTTCGATGCGCAATTGCTCGGCAGATTGCTGGGAGTCATTCTGACGGCTGGCGGGATCGCAGAAGCCGTTGCTCCCTGGGTTGTGGGGCGCATCCGGGATGTCACCGGCAGCTATTCGCGGGCATTTGTTTTCTTGATTGCGGCGGCGTTGTTGAGTGCGCTGGCAGCGGCGTTCTTACCCAAACGCGCGGTGCGCGCGTGAGCGCGGTTCCGATCCTGCGGCTGGGCGCAGTCAAGGACGTGCGCCTCCTCAAAGACCATCTCCGCTCTCGCGGCCTGCATATTCCGTGCGATACCGAATTGCTTGCGGGAGCGGAGTCACCTCTGCTTCAGCCGCTCGAGCGCGGCGGCTTCAAATTTTGCAACCGGATCGCCGTGCAACCGATGGAGGGCTGGGATGCGCATCCAGACGGCAGCCCAAGCGAATATACGCAGCGCCGCTGGCGGCGATTCGGGAGCAGTGGCGCGAGCCTCATTTGGGGAGGCGAAGCGGTCGCCGTCTCGCACGAAGGCCGGGCGAATCCGAATCAACTTGTTATTGCGCCACACACTCTTGCTGGTTTGGCGAAGCTACGAGCCGCGCTGATTGAATCTCATCGGGAGACGACCGGAAGCGATGAAGCGCCGCTTATCGGGTTACAGCTCACGCATTCGGGGCGCTACTGCCGCCCCAGCGTCCACGATCGGCCCGAGCCGAAGATTCTCTATCACCATCCGATCCTTGATGCGAGAGTTGGCCTGTCTGGCGATTCGAAATTATTGACGGACGAACAGATTGGCGGAATTGTTGAAGACTTTCATCGCGCGGCGCGCGCGGCGCGCGATTTGGGTTTTGATTTTGTGGATATCAAACATTGCCACGGCTATCTCGGGCACGAATTTCTGAGTGCGCATACGCGGTCTGGAAAATACGGAGGCTCTTTCGAGAACCGCACGCGCTTTCTTCGCGAAGTTGTGAAAGGTGTGCGGTCGGGCGCTCCCGGATTACAGATCGCGGTGCGTCTCTCTGCGTTTGACTCCGTGCCGTACCGGCCGGATCCCGGGACATCGGTTCCGGGGAAAATGGGAATCGGAATCCCCGAGCCGCATGGACATCTGATTCCTTATCATTGGGGCTTTGGGGTGAACGAATCTTGTCCCACGGAGATGGACCTCTCCGAAACGAAAAAGTTTCTTGCGCTTCTTGAGGATCTCAAAATTGTGTTGGTCAACTTGACGGCCGGAAGTCCCTACTACAACCCTCACATCCAGCGTCCGGCATTTTATCCGCCCTCGGACGGCTATCATCCGCCGGAGGATCCGCTCGTTGGCGTGGCGCGGCAAATGGAAATGGTGCGAGAGCTGAAATCGCAGCTTTCGAAGATGATTATTGTGGGGACAGCGTACAGCTATCTGCAGGACTTTCTCCCTCATGTGGCCCAGGCGGCCTTGCGCGAGGGGTGGGTCGATTTTATCGGGATGGGGCGCATGATTTTGCCTTATCCCGGGCTGCTGCTTGACGCTGCGGAAGGGAGGTCCGTCCAACACCGGCTGGTTTGCAGAACGTTCAGCGACTGCACCACCGCGCCTCGCAAGGGCTTGCCATCCGGCTGCTATCCTTTGGACGAGCATTACAAAACTTCTGAGCTCGCGGCAAAACTAAAAACAGCGAAAGCGATAAGACGATGAACTCAGCGTCGCCGTTCGATCGGCAGCGAAAACATCGCAAGGTACAGGGCATCGCGGCTGCGCTGCTTCCGTTCGAGAGCGACGGCAGCGTGGCCGTGGACGCGTTTCAGAAACATTTAGTAGCCACGCAGCGCGCGGGACTCACGCCGGCGGTCAACATGGACACGGGCTATGTGAATTATCTTTCGGAAGCGGAGAAGTTGAGCGTCTTGGAGTGGACCCGCGAGGCTTTGGGAGAGAATGTGCCGTTTGTTGCGGGCGCTTATATCGAGGGACAGAGCGGACGAGTCGCCGAGCTCTATCGTAAGCAAATGGATCTCATCGCCGGATTAGGCGGCACTCCAATACTGTTTCAGACGAGCCAGCTTCATGGAAAATCCGCCCAGGAGAAAGCGGAGATTTACCGGGAAACGTGCCGCGGATATCCAGCCGTTCTGGCTTTCGAACTGGGACGAATGTTTGCTCCCAATGGCGAGATTTTTGACACCGAGACCATCTTGCGTTTGATGGAGATTCCAGAGATCAAAGGAATCAAGCATTCTTCCCTGGATCGGTTCGTCGAATTGGAACGGCTGTCGCTGCGCGACGTTCGCAGGCCAGACTTTCGCATTTACACGGGAAATGATCTGGGCATCAATATGATCGAATATGGATCCGACTATTTGCTCGGACTGGCAACCTTTGCTCCGGAAAAGTTCGCGGAGCGCGACCTTTACTGGGAGAAAGCCGATCCCCGGTACTTTGCCCTGTCCGATGCGCTGCAGTATTTGGGAAATGCCGCATTTCGCGAACCGGTGCCCGCTTATAAACATTCCGCAGCGGTTTTCCTGCACCTGGCTGGGAGAATCCCCAGCAACAAGACTCACCCGAAGAACACGGTGCGCCCCACCTGGGAGGAAGAACTGATGCGCGATTGCTTGCGGCGATTGGGTGGGTGAGCAGTGACGCGGCGACCGGCAAGTGGCTCTGTGGATTCAGTATCCGGAGTACAATCAGCGAAGACGCAACTCCGAGGAGACTTCGCGCAAGATGGGCGCCTTTTCCACTTTGGAGACATCCTGGCAAGATGCCCGCTACGGCGTGCGTATGCTGCGGAAGAATCCTAGTTTCACTGCGGCAGCTGTTCTCACCATCGCGATCGGCATCGGCGCCAACACTGCCATCTTCACTCTTTTCGACGCCATACTTCTCGAGTCTTTGCCCGTCCGCGAGCCGTCGCAACTTGTTCTCTTCTCGGATAGCACCGCAGAAGGTGCGCAAACCAGCACTTCGCCGCCGATCGGGCAATGGGGGCGTTTCAACAAGGAGTCTTACGAATATCTGAAGTCGCAGGCGTCGCCGTTCGAGTCGTTGTGTGCGTTCCGCAGCGGCACGGCGACGGTCAGCGTTCGCATGCCGGGGGAGAACAGGAAATTATTTTGCGACTCTTGGCGTGGATGCCGCCCTCGGGCGCACGCTTTCCGACAAGGATAACTATCCGAACGCTCCGCCGGTCGCGGTCGTAAGCAACGGGTATTGGAGGCAGCGTCTTAACTCCGACCCATCAGCGGTGGGCAGAGTCGAAATTCTGAATGGCTTGCCGGCTACCATCGTCGGCGTAGCACCCCCGGAATTCTTTGCAAGCGCTTCGGCAGCAGGTGGAAGCGAGTCTTGACGAGGAGCGGCTTACCGCACGGTTGGTCAGTTTTTTCGGGGGGATTGCGCTATTTCTGGCGTGTATAGGGTTGTACGGTGTGACAGCGCAGGGCGTTCTGCGCCGAACCAGGGAGATCGGCGTGCGCATGGCGCTGGGCGCGCGGCGGCGAGACATTCTTGGCATGATTCTCCGCGAGACGGCATTGTTACTCTGCGCCGGTCTGCTACTTGGGCTTCCCTTGTCCTACCCAGCTTCGCGGGCGATTTCCAGCCAGCTTTTTGGGCTAGGTGCCGGAGACATTTTTTCATTCATTATCGCGGTCGCGATGCTCGCTGCGGTGATGGCTCTAGCTGGATTCTTGCCAGCGCGGCGAGCGAGTCGGGTCGACCCCATCGTCGCACTGCGCGATGAATAATTTGTTCCCCGCATTCGGAATTACCCTAGACAAAGAGAGCTGGAATTCTCCCACAACGGCGTGCAGGTTCGCTTCTGGGAAATCGAGAACTCCCATCGGGACTCCCACGAACGGCGAGTTCGTCATAAGATACGCAGCACTTTGAGGCACAGAAGCAAATACGATGGCGTTGTCGTCGGCTCTGGCCCGAACGGATTGGCCGCGGCTATTGTACTGGCGCGCGCGGGGCGATCGGTTTTGGTGCTTGAAGCCGAGGAGCGAATTGGCGGGGGGGTGCGTTCGCAGGAGTTGACGCTGCCTGGATTCACGCACGATGTGTGTTCGGCGGTGCATCCGATGGCGGTTGCTTCGCCGTTTTTGCGAACGCTGCCATTGGGCGAACACGGGCTTGAGTGGATTTATCCGCGAATTCCGCTGGCGCATCCGTTTGACGATGGGAGCGCGGCGATTCTTGATCGATCCATCGAGAAGACGAGTGAATTGCTGGGAGCGGATGGAGAGGCTTATCAAAGGCTTGTTGGGCCGATCGTTGAAAAGTGGGGCTTGCTTGAAGATTTTATTTTGGGGCCGCTTGGGATTCCGCGGCATCCGGTGGTGGCTGGCCTGTTTGGATTGCATGCGCTACAGTCGGCGACTCGGCTGGCAAAATCCAATTTCAAATCGGAGGTGGCTCGGACGCTTTTTGCGGGACTGGCGGCTCATTCGTTGATGCCGCTCGAGTCGTGGGGAACTTCGGCGGTAGGGCTTGTGATGGGAGCGCTGGCGCATGGACGAGGGTGGCCGATTGCGAAAGGTGGCTCGCAGCGGATCGCGGACGCTATGGCCTCCTATCTGCGTTCGCTGGGCGGAGAGATTGTTACCGGAGTGCGCGTTCGCTCGCAAAAAGAGTTGCCGCCTTCCAAAGTTGTTTTGTGCGACGTGTCGCCGCGCGGATTGATGGAAATTGCTGGAGAGAGTTTTCCGGCCAGCTATCGTCGTGCTCTTGAGAAATTCGTGTATGGTCCCGGCGTGTTCAAAGTGGATTGGGCGCTGCGCGGCCCGATACCTTGGAAGGCGCGGGAGTGCGCGGAGGCAGGGACAATACATATCGGAGGGACGATGGAAGAGATTGTCAGCTCCGAGAGCGAATGCTGGAGGAATAAGATTTCCGAGCGGCCGTATTTGCTGCTCGCACAATCGAGTCTCTTTGATCCTTCGAGGGCGCCGGCCGGTTGCCACACGGCCTGGGCGTATTGCCATGTTCCGAGCGGGAGTGTTGTCGACATGACGGAGCGAATTGAGGCGCAGGTCGAGCGGTTTGCGCCAGGCTTCCGGGAACAGATCCTCGCGCGCTCCACGAAATCGCCCGCGCAGATGGAGCAGGGTAACGCGAATCTTGTGGGCGGAAGTATCTCCGGAGGGGCAAATTCGTTGCGTCAGCTTTTTCTGCGCCCCACATCGCGGTTTTATGGAACGCCAGTGAAAGGATTGTTTCTTTGTTCGGCGTCCACGCCCCCGGGAGGCGGCGTGCACGGAATGTGCGGTTATCATGCAGCGACGCGGGCGCTCAAAGGGATCACCTGAGCCTGAGGAAAATTTCCAGTTGGTCCGTTTTGTGAATGCTGTCGGTATTGGCAGACACAATTTCCAGACGGAGGTTTTGAATGGGCGCTGAAACGCAGCCCGAAATCACCCGGAGGAGCCGCAAATTGCGCGGTAGAGACTGGCTCTCCGCGTTGCCTTCCGATTCTGTTCTGTCTACTCGGCCGCTGCGGCCAATTATCTTGTGGAGTGCAGCGCTGGATTCAGGAGTATCCGTTCAACCGCTGATCGAGAAGCGCGGGTATTTCATTCCCTGTAAGCAGATTTGCAATTTCGCGGGATGGTGCTCAATCGGAGGCTAGCTTACTTCGGCGATTTTTTTGTCGAGGTGGGCGAGGGCCGCTTCAAGGGACTTGCGGTGATTCGGGTTTGTCGCGGATTCGAGGTCATGGACGATTCGGATTCGGGAAAGCTTCAGGTCTTTGCATTCCAGCTCGCGGCGGAGTTGTTCCGGGCTTTTGCTGTTGTTGCCGTAATGCCCGTGCGGAGCTTCGCCTGCTTCCACTTGTGCTTCTACGTCTTTGCTTTCCCAGCCTCGCGCCATACCGTTAGTTTGACACATTTTGCAGCAGGAGCGTGTGTTTATCCGCGAGAAAGTTGGTGGGCGGCTCAGGCGCTGGCGGCGCGGCTCCGCCGCAAAACAGGACGCTGCGTGCGCATAATGGCGGCGAGTGCGCTTTGCGCGTCGCGGGCCCGCTTCTCGGCAAAAATGCCCTGATAAGAAAACTCGGCGGCATTGCCTGGCCAGCGGACCTGCAAAATCCTCCGTGACATTATCCGTGAGGTGCTTGCGGAGGAAATTTCCGCAGCGGGAATGACCAGAAGCGGCTGGAAATGCGAGTCCAGCGCATAAATGTGTTCCGTGCCGACAAAAAGTTGGACGGACGCGGGACGAGCATTGCGGGCTTGATACCTTCCGCCATTTACGATGGCATGAGCACCAAGCTCGCGCGCTTTTTCCTCTGCGATGGAATGTGACGGCACGGGAGGCAGGAGAATTGCCGCAAGAAACATGACGAGACCGGCGATTGCAGCGAACCAACTATTCCAAAGGCTGAGCGGAAGAACCACGAGCGCGGCGCCCGCAAAGCCCAGAACGATGCGGAAAGCCGTCCACGAAGAAGGACTATGGCGAATTTGCAGGAGCCTGGGAGTGTTGTGAACGACCGCAAACAGCATGCCGATCGCGGCGCTGCGAAGCCTCGATTGCGTTTCTTCGGGCTGAGAAGTCGAAGTGGCTGGGGCCGTACTCATTCTACCTCGTTAGATTACGCGCGCGGCTTCACGGTTTCAACGAATGTATCTCACGCATGCGCGCGAAAGCCCGCCGGACGTGCGGGACAGTGATCGAGCCGCCGACGATCAGTGCGACATTGAGTGCGTCAATGACTTCTTCACGCTTCCAGCCTTCCTCCCCGCAGCGAACGAGATGATACGTGATGCAATCGTCGCAGCGGAGAACGGCGGACGCGACGAGGCCCATAAGTTCCTTCGTTTTCGAGCCGAGGGCGCCTGGCTCGTAGGCCTGATGATCGAGAGCGAAGAAGCGCTTCATGCCGAGGTGGCCGCAATTCAGGATTTCCTCGTTCAAGTCGGCGCGAGATTTCTGAAAATCGTCGAGACGGTCTGCCATGATTCCTCCGAGAGTGGCGCGGCTATTATGAGGCAAATCGGGTTGTCCGCGCGGGACGCGAATTGGTTTTTGCTCTGGTGCAAAACAGAGTTGGCGATCGCGCGATGGTTAGTCCGCGACTGCCGCGAGAGCTTTTCCCACAAGTTCTCGTGCGCCGGACTTGCCGGCCAAAATCAGATTTGCCCATTCCGCTCCCACCTGCGATAAGCGGACGGATTCGCTGGTGAGCGATTCCGGGCCGCCGGAATCGGCACCTCCAAAATAAACGCGGTCCATGGGCTGCGCTGCCGCGATGCGGTTCTTCGTGTACTGTCCAGGGACGGACATGAACATGGGATGGCCGCGCCGGTAGATGCGGACCTCGATTGGCTCGACATTGAACTCGGGAAGGACTTTCTGGAAGTCGGTGAGAACGCGAGCGGCGAGCGTTTTGCAGTCTTCTTCGTCGAGCAGTGTGGAGCGCTGTTCCTCGCCGAGCGGAGTGTAGAAGGAAAGGATATTATTTTTTTGTTTGTAGCCGGAATCGTCGCGGACGGTCCAGTCGGCGACGATGAAGTCGGTAAAGGAATTGCCGGGGCACCAATTATCGTAGCCGCGATTGTAGACGGGCCTATCGAAGATAAGGTTGACGACGGGATACGGTGCATACCGCGTGCGGCGCATGGCGGTTCGCTGCTCGGGGGGCAGGCCGAGGACGACGCGCGAGGTGATGTGTTTCGGCGTACACATCAGGACGGCTTTCGCGGAAACGGTGGAGAGTTGTCCTTCACGGAAATAGGTGACGTTCACCGCGTCCTTTTCCTGGACAACGCCAACGACTGTTGCGTCGCTGAGCATGCGGTCTTTGTATTTCGGCTGGAGAATTTCGACGAGCTTGTGCGTGATGCACCCGAGGCCGCCGGGCAAAATGGCCCGCTTGCCGTCGCCGCCGGTGAAAAGATCGTTCGCGTTGTACAGGCCGATGTAAGCCGAAGTGTCTTTCGACGTTGCCGCCCAGTTCGAAGGGCCGAAGATGTCCCACCATTGCTGAACTTCGGGCACGTAGCCCGCCGTGAAATTCGAAAGGGGCAGCGCGTCCAGTTCCGCCATGCGTTCCTTAATTTTTATTTTCAAAACGTCTTCGCGGAATTTTACGAAGCTGGCGACGACTTCTTTCGGATAGGGAAGTTGCGTGATGCCGGTTTTCCAGGTGTCCGGCACGTAGGTCTTATTTACCAGCGTGGGGTCGGGCATGTTCACGAGGGGCAGTTTCAGTCCGATTTCCGAGGCGAGCTGATCGCCCTCATCGCCGCGATACGCGTAGGCAGAGCCTGTGGCGAAGGGCTGGCCGTCAAATTCCTCCTGGTAAGCGTTGCCGCCGAAGTGCTCTTCTTTTTCCAGCATAAGCCAATCTTTGCCACGAAGAAAATAGGCCGCGGAAAGTCCCGCGACCCCTCCGCCGACGATGACGACGTCCGCCTTAGCCTTGGGGCTCGGGTGGTCGAAGTGGTGGCCGTCGCGGACCTGGTGGCAGATTTCAAAATGTTCGCCTTCGACGCGCGGCGCGCCCGTGGATTTGGAATCTTTCGACGTGGAATCCGGCGAAGGAATAAGCGCGGCGTCAACAGGACAGCCCGACGCGACGGAACCGGCGACCACGAACTTGATGAAATTACGGCGCGAGTGCGACATGGAACCTCCTAGGGTCTTTCCAGCAAGTGCTGCGCTTCCGATCCGATACTGCGCATCCGTATGCGATACCAGATGACGATGAGCACTACGGAAACTACAAAAATCAGGGTGGAGATGGCGTTGATTTCCGGCGTGATGCCGCGGCGCAAACGAGCCCAAATTTCGAGCGGCAGAGTATTGTCGCGGCCGAGGAGGAAAAAGGTCACCGCGATTTCGTCCATCGAAAGAGTGAAGATGAGAAGTCCTGCCGCGATGAGGGAAAGCTTGAGATTGGGCAGCGTGATGTGCCAGAAGGTTTGCCATGGCGTTGCGCCCAGGTCGAGCGAAGCTTCTTCCTGGGCGCGATCGAGTTTTTCAAGGCCCGCGAAAACCTCGGTGGTGGCTACGGAAATGAGCGCAGTGCCGTGGCCAAGAAAAACCGTCAGCAGGCTTAGCTGCATACGGGCGAAAACGACGAACATCAGCAAAGAGAGCCCCGTGATGATGCCGGGAAGAATCAACGGGAGCTGAACCAGCCGGCGAAAAAGCGATTTGCCGGGGAAGCTGGCGCGATCGAGAGCCAGCGCGGCGAGCAAACCTAAAATCAAGGAAAGAGCAACGGCGCCCGATGCCACGAGGAGACTGTTGAGCACGGAATCCCAGATGGGGCTGTCGGCGAAGAGCTGGCGATACCAATCCAGCGTGAGCTGCTGCGGCGGAAAGCCGCCGACGCCGTCGCGATTGAACGAATACAGAATGAGCACGACGATCGGCAGGTAAATGAAAGCGAAGACGAGCGCCGAATAAATCGCAAGCAGCGGTGCGCGGCGCGTTGGATACTGGCTGCTCATTTGAAAGACCAATGTCTTTCGAGACGCTCGGTGAGAAACAGCAGGGAAAGGGTGATGCCGAGTATGCAGACGGAAATCGCCGCGCCCAGCGGCCAGTCGTAGGACGCGCCGAACAGCGTCTGCACGATATTGGCGATCATCGTGCCGGAGGAGCCGCCGACGAGAAGCGGGGCGAGGAAATCGCCTAGAGAGAGAACGAACGCAAACGTGGCTCCGGCGAGAAGGCCGGGCATCGAAAGCGGCAGGATCACTCGAAAAAAAGTGGAGGCGGGACCGGCGCCAAGATCCTGCGACGCCTCGACGATCGGGCGGGGGATGTGCTCGAGCGATGCGTAGATCGGAAGAAACACGAACGGCGTGTATATGTGCGTCAGCATCAGCACGACAGCAAACGGGCTATAGAGAAGAAAGCCGACAGGCGCGTGCGTGAAATGAAAGTATTGGAGAAATCCGTTGAGCACGCCGTCGCTGCCGAGGATCGTTTTCCAGGCGTAGCCGCGAACGAGATAGCTGACCCAGAGCGGAACGATCACGAGCTGATAGAGCAATTCCTTGCGCGCGCCGGAATGAAACGAGAGGTAATAAGCGAGCGGGTAGCCGAGCAGGAGAGAGCAGAGCATGACGGAGGCGGCGATGCGCATGGTACGGAAGAGAACTTCCGCGTAGAGCGGGTTGGTGAGAAGCTTTTGATAATTGGCGAGATTCCAGTGATGCACCAGAGTTCCGTCCTGCACGGCCCAGAAGCTGTGGGCAAACATCAACGCGTAGGGAAGCAGCAGGAACAAACCAACCCAGAGAAGCGGCGGCACGGAGACGATCGTTTTGTAAGCGCGCGAGTACATGGCCAAGTCAGTCCGCGACGCGGATAGCGTCCGCAATCGCGAAAACAAATTCGTGTTCTCCCGTGAGTGGACCGGAGGCGGAGAGACGTACGCGCGCAAGCTGGCCTTCGCCGCAATCCACTTCCAGCAGTTCGCTGGCGCCGGCGTAGATTTGCTGCCGGACGACGCCGCGAAATTTAACTTCACTGATCTGCCGCTTGCCATCGGTGCAGAGGCGAATCGCTTCCGGCCTGAGAGAAAAGACCGCGGGACCGTCCGCGTCCTCCAGCGGCCAGCGCAGAGCGCCGCACGTTGCGATGCCGCGGCGGATTTCACCATGTAAAACGTTGGTTTGCCCTATGAAACGCGCGGTATAGGCCGTTGCAGGGCGCGAGTAGATTTCGCGCGGCGAAGCCACCTGCTCGAGCGCGCCATCGCGCAGCAGGGCGATGCGGTCGGAAAGCGCCATGGCTTCTTCCTGATCGTGAGTCACGAAGAGAAACGTGATGCCGATCTCGCGTTGCAGCCCTTTTAGCTCGCTCTGCATTTGCTTGCGCAGATTCGCGTCCAGCGCGGAAAGCGGTTCGTCGAGAAGCAGAAGTTTCGGGCGATTTACGAGGGCACGTGCCAATGCGACGCGCTGTTGCTGGCCGCCGCTCAGGGTGGAGGGACGCGCGCCCGCGAACTCCGCCATTTTCACCATCTTTAAGGCTTCGTTCACACGGCCGGGGATTTCGCTCTTGGGAGCGCCCTGCACGCGTAACCCGTACGCGATGTTATCTCGTACATTGAGATGCGGAAACAACGCGTAGTTCTGGAAGACAGTGTTGACGCGGCGTTTGTACGGCGGAAGCGTATCCAGCCTTTCGCCGGCCATCCAGATTTCTCCTGACGTGGGTTGTTCGAACCCGGCGATCAGCCGCAGCAGAGTGGTTTTGCCTGAGCCGCTTTCCCCGAGCAACGTGAGAAATTCTCCCGAAGCGATGTTCAGTGAAATATTCTTCAAAACCTCGCGTGCGCCAAAACGCTTGGCCACCGCGCGTACTTCGAGCAGTGGACCTTCGGCATCCACGGAAGAATGCTGCGGAATGGCGGCGGAGCTCATTGCGCGGCTTTCACCTCGTTCCAGATTTCGTTGTACTTTGCGCGGCGCGGAACGTCCTGCCAGAAATAAATGCGCTGCATGTATGCGTCAGGATTGTCCATGTGCAGATTTTTCTTTTCCTCGGGCGACATGAAAGCGGCCGCTTCAGGATTGGCGGGTGCATAGCCGGTCACGTCCGTAACCATTTTTTGAGTCTGCGCCTCAATCAGATATTCCAGGAACTGCTGCGCAAGCTCCTTGTGCTGGCTGGCGGCTGTGATCATCAGGTGGTCGATCCACCCAGTTGTGTTCTCTTTAGGGATCAGCTCTTTGATCGGGAATCCCAGCTTACCCAGCTGGTTAGTCATCAGCGGCCAACCCATGGCCATGACCACTTCGTGGTTTTGAAAGAGGTTGGTCAGCTCCCCGCCCGTGGACCAGATCTTGCGAATGTTTGGTTTGAGCTCAATGAGCTTTTTCTTGACAGCTTCGAGTTGCGCGTCCGAGAGATTGTACAACTGTCCGGGATCAGGCTTGTCGTAACCGAGAACTTGAGCCGCCATATAAATGGTGGAGAGGTCGTCCCACACCGAGATTTTATTTTTGAGGATGGGGTCCCACAGGGCTCCCCAGGAATCCGGCTCTTGATCGATCGCCCTGAAGTCGTACAACAGTGGATTGGGGCCCCACATGAAGGGAACGCCATAGGTCTGTCCATTGGCTTTGACGAGCGGCATGCCTGTCAGTTTCGGAGAGATTTGAGAATAGGCAGGGAATTTGGAGAGATCGAGAGGGGCGGCAAGACCGGTGCGCGCAATCATGGTTGCGACGTCACTGGAAGGAGAAATGACATCGTAGTTGGATGCGCTGCCGCCGCGAAGTTTCGCGACAAGTTCGTCGCTCGAACCCATGTAGGCGGCCACGACCTTGCAGTGGTGGGCTTCCTCAAATGCGTGTACAAAGGAAGGATCAGCGTATCCCTCCCAGACGAGCAAGCTGAGCGTGTCTTCCGTTTTCTTGCAGGCGCCGCAGGCCATTGCCAGCGCCACAATCCCAAGTACCATGCTTCGACGCTTCATGCTGTCCCCCGCTTTTGCAACATCTACATTGCCGCTCGCCGCCTACGGCGCTAGAAGGTCGGCGGCGTATTTACCCACAACAGCCACGTCTCGGAACGGCCGGGATTTTTCCAGCGGTGCGGCGTCGAGCTCTCGAAATAGAGGCTGTCTCCGGGCCTCAGCCGGTAATGCTCTTTGCTGTTCAGCCAGATTTCAAAATCGCCGCGAAGGACATGCAAGAACTCCTCTCCTTCGTGCGAATAGGATTCGCCGCTGCCCCCCCCGGGTTTGATACGAAAAAGATGCGGCTCCATCGCCGTTTGGCCCCAGGCCAGGAGTTCCATGCGCACCCCAGGAGTGGTTTCCAGGATTTTTCGTTGGCTAGGCCGGACGAGCCGGGGATTTTCCGCCGCCGTTTCAAAAAGAGAGAGGATATTTGTGCGGTAAAAACGCGCGATGCGCCGCAACGTCGAAATCGAAGACCGCATTTGCCCGCGCTCGAGCGCGCTGAGGAATCCGACGGAGACTTTGGTTGCGCGCGCTACTTGCACGAGGGACAGCCCGCGCTTCGTGCGTAGCCGCCGGAATCGCTGTCCCGGCAAAGGAGCGGCATCCACCGGCGCCGAGACAACGCCCTGGCGCTTGAGTTCGTGGACAATCGCAGCAGGATTCAATCCGCGCGCGCGCCGCAGAAAAACCGCGCGTTGCAGCAGGCGAACATCAGACTCTGAATACAGCCGATAGCGGCTCCTGGTTCGCTGCGGGGAAACGAGTCCCATAGCCTCCCAGGCACGCAACGCGGAGGAAGAGATGCCAACGCGCCGCGCCACTTCACTGATGCGCAACGGGCGATGCCCCCCTCGATTTGCCGATGGCTTGGAGAAATTCTTTCCGCTTGACACGGCTCCCGGCTTTCTCTAAGTTTGCGGGATTATAGTAAGGTTTCCGGGGCACAGCAATACCGAAGAATCCGGGGGAAAAGAATTCTTCGGCACCGGGGGTAAGTTCATGAAAGTGGTTGAGAAGCTTGGGCTGAGCCATGCGCTCTGTCTCCGCAACGTTGTTTCCCTTCCTATTCTCGCGCTGAGTTTTCTTCTCGTGGCTCCGTTTGCCTCGGCGCAGAGCACGGGCGGTCGCATCCGCGGCACCGTCAGCGACCCAAGCGGCGCTTCGGTGGCCGCCGCCACGGTCACGCTCATCAACGATGCGACGCACTCCACGCGCGACGTGCAGAGCGGCGCGAACGGCGAATACATCTTCATCGAGGTGCCCGTCGGCAGCTACGAAATCGACGTCACCCAGGCAGGCTTCAAAAAGTTTGTGCGCAAGGGCATTACCCTCGATTTGAACGAAGTGGTCAGCGTGGATATCACGCTGCAGCTCGGCTCCGCGGCGGAAAGCGTCGAAGTTACCGGTGAGCCTCCGGTCGTGGACACCACCTCGACACAGCTCGGCGCGGTCGTCAATGAACGCGCCTCAACACAGTTGCCTCTGAATCAACGTGACGTCTATCAACTGCTCCAGTTGCAGCCCGGCGTGCAGTCGCAGTTAGGCAACGATCTTTTTTACGGCTCCGACAAGCCCGGCGTCGTTACCGTCAACGGCGGCCGCGGCCGTTCCAACAACTACTCCGTGAACGGCGGCGATGGCAACGACCTCTTTGCCAATCTTCCCGCCATCGAGCCTTCTCCCGACAGCATCGAAGAGTTCCGCGTGATCACGAATACCTTCGATGCCGAGTACGGCCGCAACTCCGGCTCGGTCGTCAACGTGGTGACCAAGTCCGGCACAAATAAGATCCACGGCAGCTTCTACGAATTTTTTCGCAATGATGTTCTCAACGCCCATCCCTTCACGTTTTTCGCCGCTCCCAAGCCGGAATTCCGCCAGAATCAGTTCGGCGGCACTTTCGGCGGCCCCATAAGAAAGGATAAGACATTCTTTTTTGGCTCTTATGAAGGCCGCCGGATTGTGCAGGGCATCGTCTCTCAACCGATCGATGTGCCTACGGCCGCGAACCTCACCAGCGGCAATTTCTCTACGTTGGTGGGTGGGGTACCCGCTTCGACGTTCGCCGGATCTCTTACCGACGCCACAGTCGCCAACATTCTCCAGAACCGCTGCGGAAGCAACGCGCCCTCCTCCGTCCCCCTGAACCAAAGGCTCTCTGCTGCGGCGCAGTCGCAGGTCGCAGGCGTGGCTGCCGGCGGCGCTCCGGTCGCGTATAGCTCGATTTTCCAGGGCAATATCATTCCCATCGGATGTTTTGATCCCGTCGCCCTCAGCCTGCTCCAGTACGTTCCCGGCGCGGGCGGCAGCGGCGGAGTGCAAGTCACTCCGAACACCACGGATCGCGGCGACCAGTTCCAGATCCGCGTCGACCACAATTTCAACAACAATCAGAAAACCGCCTTCTATTACTACTTCGACGACGACAACACCCTCGACCCCTTCGCAAAATTCCAGGCCTCCGGCGCCACCACCGGCAACTTCCCCGGCGTCTACGCCACGCGCACCCAGCAGCTGAATATCACGCACACATCCACGATCGGCTCGACTGCCGTGAATGAAATTCGCTTCAGTTATTTTCGTGAGGGCCAGCTCAAATTTGACTCCCCAACGCGCACGAATTCCATCCAGGCTTCCTGCGGAAGCGGTGCAGCCGCGGCATTCTGCTTCACCGGCACCTCGGACACTCCTCTCGTCGATGACAACCTCAACCCCCTCGGTACCAATCCCGACTACGGCATTCATTCCGGCCTCGGCGCCAGCAAGGAAGGCGTCCCCTTCATCAGCGTGGGCGGCGGCTTCACCATCGGCAACAATTTCAACGGCCAGCTCCCGCAGGTCGGCAACACCTACCAGTTCAGCGACAACTACAGCAAGATCATCGGCCAGCACAGCCTCAAGTTTGGCGCCGACGTCCGCTATCAGATGTTCAACCAGTTGCTCTACTTTGACATTAACGGCGACCTCTCCTTCCAATCTGCCGTCCCTTCACTTGGCGGCAATGACGTCGGCTATGACAATGCCTACCCCGATTTTCTCCTCGGCCTCGGCAATAGTTATTTCCAGGGCTCCGCGCAGCACGAACTCGTCCGCAGCACCTCCGTCTATCTCTACGCGCAGGACAGCTGGAAGCTTAAGCCCAACGTCACGCTAAACTACGGCCTGCGCTGGGAAATAAACACGCCGCTCACCGACATCGGCCAAAAAGTGCAGACCTTCCGCCCCGGAGAAGTTTCGAGCATCTATCCCTGCGTGCTCCCGACAACCAGCCCGCTCTACGTCGCCGGCAGCGTCACGACCTGCGATCAGGCCGGCGTCACTCCCGTTGGCCTCGTTTTTCCCGGCGACAAAGGCGTGCCCGAATCACTGACCAACACTTATTACAAAGGTTTCGCTCCTCGCCTCGGCCTCAACTGGAGCCCCGCCTGGCACGACGGCTGGCTCGCCAAGCTAACCGGCGGCCCATCCAAAACCAGCGTCAGCATGGGCTACGGAATCTTCTACAACCCGATCGAACAGCTCGTGCTCGAACAGTTCAGCGCTGAGCCTCCGTTCGGCGGAAGCAATTTCATCACGAGTCCGCTTCTGCAAACGCCGTACGTCGATCAAAGCGGCGATACGTTCCCCAATCCATTCAACGGCATTCTCACTCCTCCACGCGGCCAGGCCATTGATTGGGAGCAATTCCGGCCCATGACCTTTTTCGGGCAATTTCCCGCCAATCTCCACCTCCAATATTCCGACCAGTACAACCTGACCATCAAGCGCCAGTTGCCGGGAAATATTCTCTTTCAAATTGGCTACGTCGGCTCGCAGGGGCACCGCCTCCTCGCCAGCTACGAACTCAATCCCGGGAACCCCGCCACATGCAATGTTTTGTCTTCGATGTCCAACACCAATCCAGGCTACGTCCTGAGTGGGCCCGGAGGAGCTTCGACGACTTGTGGTCCGTTTGGGGAAGACAGCTCCTACTTTATTCCAAACGGTTCCGTCATTCCCGCCGGCGGCCTTCCACTCCCCTACAACGCGGGATCTGGCGGCCTCACCATTCCTGCCGGCACAGTCGCATCTCCCGGCGGCGGCATCACGCTTGTCGGCCTGCGCCCATACTCTTCTCCGCTCTGCCAGCCGTTGACCGGCGCGGGCTGTCCCTCGGACGGCACTCCCGTTTTCTCCGGCATCTTCAGCGAAAACACCGTAGCTCGCTCGAACTACAATTCCTTGCAAGCCATGCTGCAAAAGCAATTCTCCAAAGGCATTCAATTCCAGGTTTCCTACACCTACAGCAAATCTCTGGACAACGCTTCCAGCTTTGAAAGCGCGCTCAACCCGCTCGATTTCAACGCTACTTACGGCCTCTCCGCCTTCGATGCGCGCCAACGCCTCGTCATTAATTATGTCTGGGATCTCCCCGTGCCAAAGTACGAAGGCCTCAAAGGCAAGCTCCTCGATGGCTGGGAACTTACCAGCATCGTCAGCTTCCAGAGCGGCTTCCCGATTCGCATCACCTCCCAGGATGACATCGAAGAATTGGATTCCACCGATCTCTTCGAGTTTGCCGGTGAGCCCAACCTGACCGCACCCTTCCACACGCAAAATATTCGCCAGAATAACGGCTACGTGTTCAACCCCAATCTCTTTACCAACGCCACCGTAAACCCTGGCACCATCGGCAACGCTCCCCGTTCCATCTGCTGCGGCCCGGGCCTCAACAACTGGGACATGAGCTTCACCAAGGAAACCCAGTTAAGTGAAAGATTCCAGATGGAATTCCGCAGCGACATTTTCAACGTCTGGAATCACGCCCAGTTCTACAGCGTGGACGGAGACATCTCCGACGGCAGCACGTTCGGCCAGGTCCAGCACGTTCACGACCCGCGTCTGGTCCAGTTTTCGCTCAAGTTCCGCTTCTGAAGCTTGGCGGAGGTCTAGAACAATTCGAGAGGCGCCCCAGCCCGGTTGGGGCGCCTTCGCGCGTTCGAAGAATCTGAGACAATAGAAAAGCTCTCGGATGTTTCGTTAGCACAAACTGACCGCAGGGAACAGACCTGCCAGCGTTGGCCCCTTCCCGGCCACACAGCATATGGAATAAGGAAATGCACGAGGCACTCAAGAAAGAAATCTCCACCTACGAAAAGCGAACTCCCAAATCGGCGGCCGCGCACAAACGCGCTCTCGAGCGCATTCCGCTGGGAGTCGCCAGCAATTACCGCCATTACGAACCCTACCCCCTCTTCGTGCAGGACGGAAAAGGCAGCAAAATTCACGATATTGATGGCCACGAATACATCGATCACAATCTCTGCTTCGGCGCGCTGATGGCCGGCCATTCCCATCCCGCCGTCGTAAAAGCCGTCGAGCAAAAGCTGCGTGAAGGCACCACTTTCGGCATGCCACACGAAATGGAATGGGAACTCGCCGAAGAAATCTGCAAGCGCTATCCCGTTGAAATGGTGCGCTTCGGCTCCAGCGGCACGGAAGTCACCATGCACGCCTGTCGCATCGCCCGCGCCGCAACGGACCGCGACAAAATTCTAAAGTTCGAAGGTGCCTATCATGGCCTCCATGACGCCGCTCTCGTCAGCGTCAAGCCCAAAGATCCGGAATACGGCGACCCCGACGCGCCAACTTCCGTTCCCGGCGGTGGCGGCATTCCCAAAGCTTCTCTCGCCAACGTCGTCGTCGCCGCATTCAACAATCTTCCCAGCGTCGAGCGCCGCTTCCGCGAAAATCCCCGCCAGATTGCTGCGATCATCCTCGAACCCATCCTGATGAACGTCGGCCTCTGCATGCCCCAGCGGGGTTTTCTCCAGGGCCTTCGCGACATCACCACAAAAAACGGCGCCCTCCTCATCTTCGACGAAGTAAAAACTGGCGCGAAACTCGCCTGGGGGGGCGCCAGCGAATTTTTCGGCGTCAAGCCGGACATAATTTGCCTCGCCAAATCCATCGGCGGAGGTATGCCGCTCGCCGCTTTCGGCGCAAGCCGCCCCGTGATGGACCTCATCTCGCAGCACAAAGTTTTTCACGGCGGCACCTACAACACCAATCGCGCCGCCATGGCCGCGGGCCTCGCCATGTTCCGCGAAGTTCTCACTCGCGAAAACTACGCCCACGTGGACAAGCTCAGCAAAAAACTCACCGATGGCTACCGCGCCATCGTAGAGAAAACCGGCCTGCAAGCCTACATCGCCAGCGCCGGCGTCAACGGCGCGCTCATGCTCTACCCCCAGGAAATCCGCAACTATCGCGACTGGACAAAAATCGACGTCGATCTCTGGCGCCACTATTGGTTCGCCATGGTCAACCGCGGCGTCCTCCCGCAACCATATTGGTGGGACGAGCAGTGGACTATTTCCGTGCAGCACACCGAAGCCGACATCGACAAGCATCTGGCCGTGTTCGACGAAGTTGCCCCCGCCCTGGCAACAGCGCAGCTGGAGCGTGGCGCAGCCTACGTCGGCGCAGCAGGCCACTGATTTTGGTAGGGTCATCCTTCCGAGGATGACCGCTTCTGGCTTTGGTTTAGTAGGGGAGGGGCTTGCCCCTCCCTCTCCGCCCACGGGCTAGGTTCATTTTTCGACGGCGAACTGGTTTTTATCCTTTGTTTAGGATTGTCATCGCCATAGGGATGACCTCTTCCGTTTTTTGGTGCAAACGTGTCGACCGACGCCATCTCTAACTCGCACGACACGCCCAACCTGCGCCGCGTCCTCGGCCGCATGGACCTCATTCTCCTTTTCGTCGTCGCCGTATTCAATCTCAACGTCGTCCCCTCCATCGCCGCAAATGGCGGTGTCACCGTCTGGCTCTGGCTAATTTCCCTCGTCCTTTTTTTCTGGCCGCAAGGCATTGCCGTGATCGAACTTGCCCACCGCTATCCCGGCGAAGGCGGCGTCTATCTCTGGGCCAAGGAAGTCTTCGGCGACTTCCACGGCTTCCTCTCCGGCTGGTGCTATTGGACCAACAACATGATGTACGTCCCGACGGTCATGCTTTACTTCGTCGGCGTTTCCGTTTTCTCGCTCGGTTCCGGTCACGAAGCCCTGGGCGACAACAAAGTGTTTGCACTCGCGGCTTCCCTCGCGCTGCTGATTGTTCTCGTGGGCTTGAACATCGTTGGCCTTGGCGTTGGAAAATGGATCAACAATCTCGGCGCCATCGGCACAGGAATCGCCGCCGTGGTCCTCGTCGGCCTCGGCATCGTCGTCTGGTTCCGCTTCGGCACCACCGTGACCTGGGCCGACTTTCAAATTCCCAACAATCCGAAATTCGTGCTGAATTCCTTCGGCGTGATCTGCTTCGGCCTCGTCGGTCT
Source organism: Candidatus Acidiferrum sp. (assembly GCA_035313865.1). GTDB lineage: Bacteria > Acidobacteriota > Terriglobia > Acidiferrales > UBA7541 > Acidiferrum. The sequence goes on along the minus strand of DATFZY010000026.1, from coordinate 12,537 downwards.
CGAACTCGCTTCCGTCATGGGCGACGAAATCGAAAATCCCCAAAAGACTCTTCCGGGCGCGGTCGCCTGGGGCGGTGTCCTCTCGGGTTTACTCTACATCGGCGCGACGCTGACGCTGCTCATCGCCATCAGCAAAGGCGATATCAATGTTCTTCAGGGCGTCGTTCAGGCCGTCGGCCATATGGCGGCCCGCGTCGGAGTCGCTTGGATCGTCGCGCCATTCGCCATCATGTTGAGTTTTGCGATCGCTGGCATTGCTTCCGCTTGGCTCGGCGGCTCCGCCCGCATCCCGTTTGTCGCCGGGCTCGATTCCTACATGCCCGCCTGGCTTGGCAGAGTGCATCCGCGCTATCGCACTCCCTACGCCGCGCTGATCGTCCATGCCGCGGTCTCCATGGTCCTCGTCATCCTGAATTTCAGCGGCTGGTGGCTCTGGAATAAATTTATCGGCCTGCCGTTCGTCGCCTGGATTTTGCATTCATTTGGTTTCGTCGTTGCCAACCTCGCGGCCAGCGAGACCGGCGTGCAGGAAACATTTCAAAAACTTCTCTCACTCGCAGTCGTTCTCCAGTTGATCCCCTTCCTCTATATGTTCGGCGCGCTGCTCAAAATCGCGTTCAGCCCTTCCTTCGTGAAAGCCTCCTACAGCAAAACGACTTTGATTCTTTCCGGTGCAAGCGGTCTCCTCACCACCACAATGGGAATCGCCTTGGCCTTTTTCCCCGCCCAGCAGGTCACTTCCCTACGTTCCTACGAAATCTGGATGGTAGGCGGCACGCTCTTTTTTGTCGGTCTGGCAGCATTTTTCTTTTTCGTTTACGGCCGTCGCAAAGCATCCAGGAAGCTAGCGGCCACCGCGCCCGCAGTTTAATGTGGAGTGCGGCCGCTTGATGCCGCTTTTCTTCGTTGTACGGCCATATATTCTGTAGTTGCTCAGTGGGAGGCAGTAATGGCGAGCGGTACAAAAACAGATATCCGCACGTACCAGAATTACGTGAACGGAGAATGGGTCAAAAACGCTTCCGGAGAAATGTTCCCGGTCTACGACCCCTCCACTGAAGAAGTAATCGCCCAAGTCGCCTCATCGAACCAAGCCGATGTGGACAGCGCCGTAAAAGCCGCGCGAGCGGCTTTTGACTCTGGCCCCTGGGCCACAACCTCCGCCCAAGACCGCGGCCGTATCCTCTTCAAACTAGCCGAAAAAATCCGCCAGAACGCCGCCCATCTTGCCGAACTCGAATGCCGCAACACCGGCAAACCCATCGTCGAAGCCGAATACGACATCGCGGACGTGGCCACCTGTTTCGAATACTACGGCGGCCTCGCCAACAAAGTTCTCGGCAGCGTGAATCCCGTTCCCGCCAACGCCCTCAGCTTCACGCTCCGCGAACCGGTGGGCGTCGCCGGCCAGATTATTCCCTGGAACTATCCGCTCCTGATGGCGGCGTGGAAACTCGCGCCAGCTCTCGCCGCAGGCTGCACCTGCATTTTAAAACCCGCCGAACAAACGCCGCTCACCGCGCTCGAGTTCGCAAACTGGTTCGCAGAGGCAGGCTTGCCTCCTGGCGTCGTCAACATCATCAACGGTCTCGGCGAAACCGCTGGCGCGGCCCTCGTCGCGCATCCCGGCGTGGACAAAATCGCCTTCACGGGCAGCGCCGCCGTCGGCAAGCTCATCGTAAAAAGCGCCGCCGACACTCTGAAGCGCGTCACGCTCGAACTCGGCGGCAAATCCCCCAACATTTTCTTCACCGACGCCGATTGGGAAGCTTCCATCGACGGCGCGCTCTTTGGCGTCTTTATCAATCAAGGCGAAGTCTGTTCCGCAGGCAGCCGCATCCTCGTCGAAAAGAAAATCTATCCAAAATTCGTCGAAGCCATGACCGAAAAAGCCAAGCGCATCAAACTCGGCGCCCCGCTCGACCGCGCAACAAAAATGGGTCCGCTGGTCAGCAAAGAACAATACGACCGCGTCAGTTCCTATCTCGAACTCGGCAAAAAGGAAGCCAAAGTCGCCATCGGCGGCAGCCGCCCCAAAGAATTGCGCAAAGGTTTCTATCTCGAACCAACGATCTTCTACGACGTGGACAACACCGCCCGCATCGCGCGCGAAGAAATCTTCGGCCCCGTCGCAACCGTAATCCCGTTCGACGCCGAGTCCGACGCCATCCGCATCGCCAACGACACCCCCTACGGCCTCGCCGCCGCCGTTTGGACCCGCGACATCTACAAAGCCTTTCGCGTTGTAAAATCCTTGCGTGCCGGCATCGTCTGGGTAAATCACATGCAGCCTACATACGTCGAAGCGCCTTGGGGCGGCTACAAACAATCCGGTTTCGGCCGCGAACTAGGCCCCTGGGGCCTCGAGGAATATCTCGAAACGAAACAGGTCTTCGTCAATCTAGACGAAGCCCCGATCAACTGGTACTGAAATGCAACCTCGCCATTCCACCTCCGCCGTTGTAGGGGTCCAGCATGCTGGACCCCATCTCGGCACCCAAGCGTGTAGGGTCATCCATTTGAGGATGACCGCGGCCTGCGACCGAACATTAAGGCTCTCTCTCGCCTCAGCCGTTCAATTGTCATCCCGGGTGAAGCGAAGGATCGGCTTTTCGCCTGAAACGGAGAAACGAACGCCATGAAGACCATCCAAATCCGCACCGAAATTCCTGGCCCACACTCCCGCGCCCTAATGGCGCGCCGCGAAGCGGCCATCCCCCGCGGCCCCGGCAATGCCACGCCGATTTTCGCCGCCCACGCCGAAGGCGCCATCATCGAGGACGTCGACGGCAACCGCTACATCGATTTCGCTGGCGGCATCGGCTGCCTCAACGTCGGCCATCGTTCCGAGCGCGTAATGTCCGCGGTCCGCGAACAACTCGAAAAGTTTTTGCACCTCTGCTTCGCGGTCACTCCGTACGAAGGCTACGTCGCCGTAGCAGAAAAACTTAACTCGCTGGCTCCAGGCAATTTTGCGAAGAAAACGATGCTTCTAAACTCCGGCGCCGAAGCCATCGAAAACGCCATAAAAATTGCCCGCGCCTATACCAAACGTCCCGCTGTAATCTGTTTCGAAGACGCCTTTCACGGACGCACGCTTCTCACCATGTCCTTGACCAGCAAAACGCATCCTTATAAAGCGGGCTTTCAACCGTTCGCCAGCGACATCTACCGTATCCCGTTTGCCTATCTGTATCGCAATCCATCCGGCACATCGTCCGCCGAATTCGCACATCATCTCGAAGACGCCTTCAAACGTTCCGTCGCTCCGGAATCCGTCGCGGCAGTGATCGCCGAGCCGGTTCTCGGCGAAGGTGGCTTCATCGTTCCGCCACGCGATTATTTCCAGCTCCTGCAAACTATCTGCCGCAAACACGGCATCCTCTTCATCGCCGATGAAATCCAGTCCGGTTTCGCGCGCACCGGAAAGTGGTTCGCCTCTGAACATTTCGGCATCGAGCCAGACTTGATCACCATGGCCAAATCTCTCGGCGGCGGCATGCCAATAGCAGCCGTCACGGGCCGCGCCGAAATTATGGACGCTCCCGGTCCCGGATCTCTTGGCGGAACGTATTGCGGACATCCGCTCTCCTGTGCCGCAGCTCTCGCCGCCATTGAAACGATCGAAAAAGACGGCTTGCTCGCGCGCTCGGCCGCCATCGGCAAACATTTCGAGAAACGCGCCCGCGGCTGGCAGAAAAAATGGCCCCTCGTGGGCGATGTCCGCGGCCTCGGCGGCATGTGCGCCATCGAACTGGTCCGCAACGCCGAAACGCGCGAACCGGCCGACACGGAAACAAAAGAAATCGCGAAATATTGCTACGAGCACGGACTAATCATCATCACCGCGGGCACCTTCAATAACGTCGTCCGCATCCTCGTTCCGCTCGTCGTCTCCGACGAGCAATTGAACGAGGGCCTCGACGTGATCGAAGCCGCGCTCGCCAACGTTGCGGAGCGCAGGCAGGCCGTGCTTTCGCACGCATAGCGCGTGGCCAGAGGCGGACACAGGGTGCCGCAAGAAGCTCTATGAGATGATAAGCGCTACAAGCCGCAGCCGATTTGTAGAAATCTCCAGGAGTCTGCACGATGCCAGACACGATGACAAAAACCGCAAGCCTTGCCGCCGAGCTGAAAGACGCACGCCTTTTCCGCGAAGCCTGCTACGTCGACGGCCAATGGATTCATGCCGGTTCGGGCGAGACGGTCAGCGTGGACAATCCCGCCACGCGCGAAATCATCGGCAAAGTTCCAAAACTTAGCGGCGCGGAGACGCGCCTCGCGATCGAAGCCGCGAACGCGGCGTTTCCCGCGTGGAGCAAAAAAACCGCGAAGGAACGCGCCGTCGTTCTGCGCCGCTGGTTCGATCTGATGATGGCCAACCAGGAAGACCTCGCGCGGCTCATGACGCTCGAACAAGGCAAGCCGCTGGCGGAATCGCGCGGCGAAGTCGCTTATGCCGCGTCTTTTCTCGAATGGTTTGGTGAAGAAGCCAAGCGCGTTTATGGCGATACGATTCCGCAGCACCAGGCCGACAAACGAATCGTTGTCATCAAGCAGCCCATCGGCGTCGTTGCGTGCATCACGCCGTGGAATTTTCCGCTCGCAATGATTACGCGCAAAGCGGCTCCCGCGATTGGTTCCGGCTGCACCGTGGTGCTCAAGCCTGCCGAGCAGACTCCGTTTTCCGCGCTGGCTCTCGCGGAACTTGCGGAGCGCGCAGGCGTTCCGAAGGGCGTCTTCAACATCGTCACCGGCGCGCCAGAGGAAATCGGCGCCGAACTCACGTCGAATCCGATTGTGCGAAAACTGTCCTTCACTGGTTCCACCGAAGTCGGGAAGCTTTTGATGGCGCAGTGCGCCGGCACGGTCAAAAAGCTTTCGCTCGAACTTGGCGGCAACGCTCCGTTCATCGTTTTTGACGACGCCGATCTCGACGCCGCCATCGAGGGCGCCATCGTTTCCAAATATCGCAACAGCGGACAAACCTGCGTCTGCTCGAACCGCTTCCTCGTGCAAGAGAGCATCTACGACACCTTCGCGGAAAAGCTGGCCGCTGGCGTCAAGAAACTCAAGCCCGCTTCCGGACTGGAACCGGATTCGACGCAAGGCCCGCTGATTGATGAAGCGGCTGTCGAGAAAGTCGAAAGCCACATTCGCGACGCCCAATCCAAGGGCGCGAAAATTCTCGCCGGCGGAAAACGCCATGCGCTCGGCGGGCGCTTTTTCGAGCCGACGATTCTGACCGATGTCACAACGAAAATGGCCGTGGCGCGCGAAGAAACGTTCGGGCCTGTCGCGCCGCTGTTTCGTTTCAAGACCGAAGCCGACGCGATTGCTCTCGCCAACGATACGGAGTCCGGGCTGGCCGCTTATTTTTACGGCCGCGACATTGCCCGTGTGTGGCGCGTCGCCGAAGCCCTGGAATACGGCATTGTTGGCATCAACACCGGAATCATTTCCACCGAAACGGCGCCGTTCGGCGGCATGAAAGAGTCCGGACTGGGCCGCGAGGGATCCAGGTACGGCATGGATGAATACCTCGAAATCAAATATCTCTGTTTCGGCGGCATCACGTCTTAACTAGCCTCCTCAGCCAGCAGAGCAGCCCTATTTGTTGACCTAGCTTGTGCCTGCGGCCGCCCTGCTATCGCTGTCACGACGATTTCAAGTCCGCCTCAGATCGGGTTGATGTCCTGGCTTTTCTCCAGGCGGGCAATCAGGCCCTGGATCTGATTTTTTGTCGCGTCCGGGGCGCCGGCGAGGGCTAGCTTCATTTCCTTTAGTGCTGTCGGAAAATCGCCCTTGGCCGACGCCATGCGCGCGAGTTCACCGTGCGTATACCATTCGTTCGGGCGCTTCTGGACGTTGATTTTGAAAATGGCGAACCCTTCGTCCTGCTTTTTCTGAATTTGCAGGCCGCGCCCGTAGACGTGCAGCTGCAGCCCGGTTGCCTTGTCGAGCGCTTTGGCGAGCGTTGCGTCCGCTTCCTGCGTTTTTCCCATCGCCACGTAAATCCGCGACTTCGTCAGGAGGTTATCGAAGCGCTCCTCATTCTGGATCGAAATGTCTTCCCACTTGAGAGCTTGCTCGAGGTTGTAATTGTTGTCGAGGCACCAGTTGGCGGCTTCGTCGTAACCACCCCAGGTAAATCCGCCGACATTGCGAAGCTCATTTTTGATGCTGCGCAGGACGACGGCTTTGGTGTCCACGGAAATCTGGAACGGTACGGCGATCTTTTCCCAGCGCAGAACGGCGGTTGCGGAATCCTGCTTCACGTCGTCGAAATCGTAGGTCACCAATTCGGTGGATTCGGCGGGGTGCGGTTTCACGGTGACGCGGAGCGCGTCTTCTTTTTCGTCGTAGCTGAAGCTGCCCCAGGAAGTGGAATTCTTGGAGAAGATAACGATCCACTGATCCTGATCGGGAATGGTGTGCAGGCCGTAGGTGCCGGCGGCGAGAGGCTTGCCTTCGATGGAGACATCGTCCGCGAAAGTAATGGTGGTGTTTTCATTCGCTCCAGCGCGCCACATTTTTCCATAGGGAACGACTTTGCCCCAGATTTCGCGGCCGCCGACGGCAGGCCGGGAATAAACGATGGTGATGTCCGTCAGGCCGACTCGCTGCGTGACACTTCCGCGCTGGCTGACGCGCGGAATGGTCAGCTCCGTGGGCTGGGCTCCGCTTTTGAACTGGGCGTTTGCCTGTCCTGCAAGAGATACCGCTGCGACGACGAAACCAACCAAAATTCTACAAACTCTGCTCATGAACACACCCCTCCTATGATTTGAAACGCAGCAAGCGAGCTGAGGCGAGTGTTTCGCGCCAGCGGACCACCCTTGTGGGCATAGACGCCGCGCGTTTGAATGTGTGAGCAGGTCTCGCGGGGCGCCGTTGGAACGTTTGAAGGTTGGCAGGTTTGCACGTTCCGAATAAGGATGTGTGTTCGCAGCGGTGCCAGGCAGATCGATGTGGACTTGGCGCGCGTGGATTTTAACGCAGAGTTCGCGGGGGGCGCAGAGAAGACCAGAGGTATGCCCCACCCCCGGTGTTTTCTGTAAGAGTGGCAAGCAAAGGACTTATGTGTGACGGACCTTGCAAGAGTGGCGGACAAAGAACTTGCGGATGGCCCGTAAGAGTGACAAGGAAAGGACTTAGTGCGCTGACGGATCCTTGGCTTGAGAGGGTGCCCCCCACATTTTTGTAGGTGCGGATTCTAAAGGACTTGCGGGTTCGTTTTTCGTAGGTGCGGATTCTAAAGGGGATAGCGGAGAGCACAGGTCGAGAGCTTCGGGAAGAAAAGAACCTAGGGAGAGGAGGTTGACAGTCGACAGTTCAAAGTTGAAAGCCAAAGACGAGGAAAGAGATAACGCAGAGACGCAGAGGCAGCGCAGACAGGTTTGCTCGGGTTGGCAACCAGATATCAAGAAAAAGCATAGCATGAGTTTTTGTCAAGGCAAATCGTATGTATCAGAAAAGAAGAGGGTTGGAGGAGAGGTCGAGCTGCGTGGCGAGAGCTTGCAGAACGTCTTCGCGCTCCAAGTAGGGATAGTCGGCGAGGACTTGTTCAATAGAATGGCCCGCGCCGATCTGACCGACGATCATGCCCACAGTGACGCGCATTCCGCGTATGCAAGGCTTTCCGCCCATGACGTTGAGGTCCTGTGTGATGCGATCCAGTTGCGGCCAGGCGATTGGCGGGGAATCGCCGTTCTGGCTTTTCGGTGTTGCGGTGCTGTGTTTTGCGATTACGTCTAATATCAAACGGACTTGGATTGTGTTTGGTTGCAGCTCTCTGGTTTATTTTATTGTGGTGCCGATTATTATGAAGCGTGCGGCGGCAGCCGGGGCGAAGACGGAAGTGACGAGATGAGGGCGAGGGCGGGGCAAGCCCCGCCCCTACGAAATTATGCCTTCGGTGGCTCGTTGGACGGCGGCACGGCTGGAGTTGGCGGCGTTGGCTTATAGACGGTTGTGGGCCGCGCGGGCTGATAGACGGTTTTTACTTCTTTTTTCTTTGGCTTCTTTTTTTCTCTGCTTCTTACGTCGCGATTGCCCATGACGTTATCCTTTGCATATGAGATTTGGCTAACTGGGCCAGTTTACCTGAGTACCGGCTTGCGCCGCTAGCGATCCGTATGCGGCGTCACGTTCTCATTTCGGCATGCTCGAAGGCGCAGGCCGTAGATGGTTTGCGGTTGCAAAAGCGGAAGCAGGGCTCCTGCACTCCAAGTTAAGACACCGTCCGCGGCGTGCCACTTGGCGGTTTGAGCCAGCCACCATTCTGGGCCCGAAAACCTAAAGATGAAATTTCCTTCGGCTAAGAAGTGGCGAGTGGCTAGTGATGAGTCGCGAGCCCAACAACGCCGCCCCTTTTATTTTTACTGCACGGTCAGCGTCACGCTTCCTGCTGGTGTGGATTGCGCGAACGTGCCGGACGTGGCTGTGACGCTCAATGGATAACTGCCTACCGGAGTGCCTTTCATCGACAGGCTGGAGCAGCCCGCCAGGACTCCGCCACTGATGAGGAGCAAAGCCAACGGAACGAGGACGGCATAGCGCCGGAGACGCGGCGTTCTGCGGATCAGGATTGCCCCGTAAATGCCCACGAGGAGCGCCGCTAGCCACGAAATGAGCAGGAAGCGGACTGTTGGCGGAAGCGGCCGATCCATCGGCGATGACGGCGGAGCCGAGCTGCTGGCCATCGAGGTAATCATCAAGTTGACGGTCGATTTTGTGAGGCCCGGAGTGACGGTGAGCGGCGTAAGAGCGGCGTCTTTCGGCAGGCCCGTCACACTAAATACAACCGGGTTGGCGAAGCCGTTTGCGCTGGGCGTGATGGTGATGGGGATGACGGCAATTACGCCGGCTTTTACAATGACGGGAGCACCGGGACCGGCGATGGTGTAGCCGTCCAGGGTGAAGGAGATGGAAGTGGGCGTCGGGCCGCCGCCGGGCGCGGGGTTGACCACGGTCACGGTGATGGGTCCGGCGGTGGCGACATCGCTGGCCGGAATCGCGGCGGTGATCTGTGTGGCGCTGACGAGCGTAGTGGTCTCAGCCTTGGTGCCGAAATTCACGGCGGAGGTCGAATTAAAGTTTGTGCCGTTGACTGTCAGTGTGAACGCTGTGCCTGCGGCAACGTGCGTCTGGCCGAGAGATGTAAGCGTGGGCACAGGATTGTTGACGGTGAAGGTCAGCGCCAGGGATGGACCGATCGAGGGCGGCGGATTGGTGACGATGACGTTGAACAAACCGGCTTTTACAACAGCGGCTGCCGTAATCTGCGCAGTCAACTGAGTGCTGTTCACAAACATTGCGGTCACCGGTGTGCCGTTGAAGGTGACGGTGGCGCCGTTGACGAAGCCGTTGCCGTTAATCATCAGAGGGAACGCAGCCGCGCCGGCGAGCGTGTTTGGCGGAGAGAGGCTAGCAATCGTCGGCTGCGCGTTGTCGATGGTGAATTGCGTGGCGGGTGTTGAGGTGCCGCCGCCAGGCGCGGGATTTATGACGGTTACGGGGACGATGCCGCCGTTGGCGATGTCTGCGGCCGAGATGGTTGCGATGAGAAGAGTGGCGGACTTAAAGGTCGTTGGCTTGAGGCCGCCGTTGAAACTCACCAGAGAAGAGGCGACGAAGTTCGTGCCATTCACGGTGAGGGGGAAGCCTGCCGTGCCCGCCGTTGCGCTGGGCGGAGACAGGGAAGTGATTGTGGGTACGGGGTTGTTGATCGTGAAGAGCAGGCTGCCGCTTGGCCCGCCGCCAGGTGCGGGCGTGGTCACAGAGACGTTGACGGTCCCAGCGGTGGCGATATCGGCCGCGGTAATCGCTGCCATTAGTTGTGTTGCGTTCACGAAGGTAGTGGTTGTGGCGACGCCGTTAAAGCTGACGACGCTGGTCGTCGTGAAGTTGGTGCCATTCACGGTGAGGGGGAAGCCTAGGCCGCCTGCTGTGGCGCTCGGGGGTGAGAGAGGCGCGGTAAGCGTCGGCAGGCCCGCCGTGTTGGTAAGCGAGAATGGAGCGGGGGCGTTCACTGCGCCGACAGTGGCATTGACGACGTAAGCGCCATTGGTGAAATTGGCGGTGAATGTCGGGGCAGAAGCCGTGCCGGTGGCGTCGGTGTTGGCGTTGCCAACGTTGGTTGCGCCGGTGAAGATGCCGCTGGCGCCGGCGCCGGGTGCCGTGAAGGTTACCGCGATGCCGGAGACGGGATTACCTCCGGCATCTTTGACTACGGCTTTAAGAGTAGCGAAAGGCGTATTGACGAGAACAGTCTGTGGCGTGCCGGATGAGGCCGTGATGGTTGCGGGCGGACCGGCGAGGTTGGTCAAGGTAAAGGTTGCCGTGCCGGCGATTCCGGCGACGCTTGCGGTTACGGAGTAGGAGCCTACGATTCCGTTGGCGGTAAGCGTGTTGGCGGCGGCGACACCCTGCGCGTTGGTCGTTGCGGTGTTGACTCCGGTGAATGTGGCGCTGGCACCGCTTGCGGATGGATTAACCGTGAAGGTCACTATTATTCCGCTCACGGGATTGCCGCCGCTGTCAGTAACCGTGGCTACCAAGGGCGCAGCAAAGGGCGTGCTGATTGCGATGCTTTGCGGTGTGCCGCTTGTGGCCGCCACCTTCGCGGCCGCGCCGGCCGTGTTGGCCATAGCAAAGTTTGCTGAAGTGGCGCCCGTGGCGCTGGCGACGACATTATAAGGCCCACCGGCAGTGGCGTTGGCTGTGAAGGTGCCGGACGTAGCTACACCGCTGGCGCCCGTTGTGGCTGTGTTTCCTCCTGGCGCAAAAGTGCCGCTTGCTCCTGCCGCTGGAGGCGTGAACGTCACCATGACACCACTGACGGGATTGCCGCCGCTGTCGGTTACTGTCGCCACCAACGGTGCAGTGAAAGCGGTGCTGATCGTGGTGCTCTGGCCTGACCCAGTTGTGGCCGTGACTTTCGCGGGTGCGGCCGTGAGGTTGGTCATGGCAAAGTTTGCTGAAGTGGCGCCCGTGGCGCTGGCCACGACGTTGTAGGGCCCACCGGCGGTTGCGTTGGCTGTGAAGACGCCGGAGGTAGCTACACCGTTCGCGCCTGTTGTGGCTGTGTTTCCTCCTGGCGCAAAAGTCCCGCTTGCTCCTGCCGCTGGAGGCGTGAACGTCACCATCACCCCGCTCACCGGATTGCCGCCGGAATCCGTTACCGTGGCTACCAAAGGTGCTGCAAAGGTCGTGCTGATTGCCGCGCTCTGGCCGGACCCACTAGTCGCCGTCGCTTTCGAGGCCGCGCCGGCTTTGTTGGTCATAGCAAAATTCGCCGAGGTGGCGCCCGTAGCGCTGGCCACAACGTTGTAAGGCCCACCGGCGGTTGCATTGGCTGTGAAGACGCCGGAGGTGGCTACACCGTTCGCGCCTGTTGTGGCTGTGTTTCCTCCGGGCGCAAAAGTCCCGCTAGCTCCTGCTGCTGGAGGCGTGAAGGTCACCATGACACCGCTCACCGGATTGCCGCCGGAATCCGTCACCGTGGCCACCAGGAGTGCGCCAAAGGCCGTACTGATCGTCGTGCTCTGGCCTGACCCGGTTGTCGCCGTCACTTTCGCGGCCACACCCGCCGTGTTGGTCATAGCAAAGTTCGCAGAGGTTGCGCCCGTGGCGCTGGCCACGACGCTGTAAGGTCCACCTGCGGTTGCATTGGCTGTGAAGATACCGGATGTGGCTACACCATTCGCGCCTGTTGCGGCTGTGTTTCCTCCGGGCGCGAAAATGCCGCTTGCTCCTGCTGCTGGAGGCGTGAACGTCACCATGACACCGCTCACCGGATTGCCACCGGAATCCGTTACCGTGGCCACCAAAGGCGCGGCAAAGGCTGTGCTGATCGCAGCGCTTTGTCCCGACCCGCTCGTCGCTGTTACTTTCGCGGCCGCGCCGGCTTTGTTGGTCATAGCAAAATTTGCCGAGGTGGCGCCCGTGGCACTGGCCACGACGTTGTAAGGCCCACCGGCGGTGGCGTTGGCTGTGAAGGTGCCGGATGTGGCTACACCGTTCGCGCCTGTTGCGGCTGTGTTTCCTCCGGGCGCAAAAGTACCGCTTGCTCCCGCTGCTGGAGGAGTGAACGTCACCATGACACCACTGACGGGATTGCCGCCGCTGTCGGTCACTGTTGCCACCAACGGTGCAGTGAAAGCGGTGCTGATCGTGGTGCTCTGGCCTGACCCGGTTGTCGCCGTCACTTTCGCGGCCGCGCCAGCCGTGTTGGCCATAGCAAAGTTTGCTGAAGTGGCGCCCGTGGCACTGGCCACGACATTATAAGGCCCACCGGCAGTGGCGTTGGCTGTGAAGGTGCCGGATGTGGCTACACCGTTCGCGCCTGTTGTGGCTGTGTTTCCTCCGAGCGCAAAAGTACCGCTTGCTCCCGCTGCTGGAGGAGTGAACGTCACCATGACACCACTGACGGGATTACCGCCGCTGTCGGTCACTGTTGCCACCAACGGTGCCGCGAAAGCGGTGCTGATCGTGGTGCTCTGGCCTGACCCGGTTGTCGCCGTCACTTTCGCG
>DATFZY010000025.1:0-26074 GCA_035313865.1 Candidatus Acidiferrum sp. | reverse complement strand
GATGGTCGGTGCTATTCTGAGCCACGTTCTTGTGTTGGGCTATAGCTTGTTCTTTGTTAGCGCTCTGGCGACCTTTTTTCTTTCCAGTCTCTACCTATTCCTCACCCGCACCCAGTCAAGTCCCGATTAACGCGGTTACCGTCCAAGTGAAGCATTACTTCACATCTCCGGTAACGCGACTTATCAGGAGTTGACTCGAACAAATTGAAGATATACGGTGTCGACCAGCCCATTCCGTTCATCTACGTGTTGCGGATGTAACCGTTGGCCCGATATCCGACCCGAGTAATCGGGGTGTATCGCTCGAAAGCGCAACGGTCTAGCAAACAGGAGAATGATTTATGAGCACAATCACAGTAAAAGACGGTACGGAGATTTACTATAAAGATTGGGGCAAAGGTCAGCCTATCGTTTTCTCGCACGGCTGGCCGCTATCGGCCGACGATTGGGACACGCAGATGATGTTCTTCTTGAAGCACGGATATCGAGTGATCGCCCATGACCGCAGGGGCCATGGACGATCCAGCCAAACGGGCGACGGACATGATATGGATCATTACGCCGATGACCTCGCAGCGCTTACAGCGCATCTCGATTTGAAGAATGCCATCCATGTTGGGCACTCGACCGGGGGTGGCGAGGTTACGCGTTATATTGCCCGCCACGGTGAGAATCGCGTTGCTAAGGCGGTGCTCATTAGCTCCGTGCCTCCACTGATGGTGAAGACGTCAGCGAATGCCGGCGGCTTGCCTAAAGAAGTATTCGACGGTTTTCAGGCGCAGGTGGCCACCAACCGGGCGCAATTTTATGTAGATCTTCCGGCGGGACCCTTTTACGGTTACAACCGCCCCGGCGCAAAGCCATCGCAAGGTGTCATCGATAATTGGTGGCGTCAGGGCATGATGGGCGGGATCAAGGCGCATTATGACGGCATCGTGGCTTTCTCCCAGACGGACTTTACCGAGGATCTGAAGAAGTTCTCGGTGCCAACGCTGGTGATGCATGGCGACGATGACCAGATTGTCCCTTACGCCGACTCCGGTCCGCTGAGCGCGAAGTTGGTGAAAGGTGCGATCTTGAAAACCTACAGGGGCTTCCCGCACGGCATGCCGACCACGAACGCAGACCAGATCAATGCGGACCTCCTGGCGTTCCTCAAGGGTGCGGCGACTGCCGCGGCATCTTGACGCAGTGAATTTTAGATAAAAAGCAACGAACACGCAAATGGGAACAGCCGGATTCGGAGAATGAGGAAACTCGCTCCAATCCGGCGGTTTGCCTAAAAGAAGGAGGACTTTATGTCAGGTGTGGCAAAAAATATCGTGCTGGTTCACGGGGCGTTTGCGGACGGTTCATGTTGGTCGAAAGTGATTCCGTTGTTAGAAGAGAAAGGCTACCACGCGGAGCAGGTCTTCCATTTGTTTCCACGCCAGTGCGGCATTAGGTTTTCTGTTTTTCATGGTTTTAGTCCTAGGTGAGAATAGGGGAGTTGACAGCAAGAGAAGCCGAAGGCGTAAGCCGCGGACAGCCGAGCGCTTACCAGGGGAGAAAAAATCGGCCCCAAAAAAGAAAGCGCCCCGACCGGAATCGGGGCGCACTTTTCTACAAGGACCACCCTACCAGAGTGGTACCCGCGTTGTCAAATAAACACTATCTCATTCTAAACCGCTGAAAGCACGCACCTTAGCTTTCTGGCGTCCGGCGGCCTGCCTGCTGCGCGCAAGCGCGACGCCGCGGGAATCACCGGTCGCGGACGAGCGAAAATCGCTTCGGTCGTGATATGCTCCTGCGAATTTCTTCCCCTGGGTTATCGGTTCCTGTCAGTCGAGGATCGTTCGCGCACGCCTATACTGGCGCCGAAATGGAGAAAACATGAGCGAGGGAACAGTCTCGGAAGCGCCAGGCGGCAATGCGGTGATATTGCCGCCTGCGGGGTCTCGCAAGCGAAACGACGCTACCTTCTACTTGACGATGGCGATCGCCTCGACCTGCCTTGTTTTTCTGGGATTTGCCCGCTCCTATTACCTCAAACCTTTCTTCGGCGCGCCGGCGCTCCGGCCGCTTCTGCATGTTCATGGAGCGGCGTTTACCGTGTGGATGTTGATTTTCGTTACGCAGGCGGCGCTCATTGCGACGAACCGCCGCGCGCTGCATCGACAACTCGGCTACGCCGCTGTTCTTCGCCGCGGTGATCATTGTTTTGGGATTGGTTGTTGCGTTCAGCGCGGAACGCGAGGGACATGGAAACCCGTTGTTGGATCCGGAGCAAGTGTTCCTGGTTGCTCTGGGCGATATTTTCACGTTTGCCGTTTTCTTTTCCGCCGGATTTCTATGGCGTCGCCACCCGGAGAGCCACCAGCGCTTTATGCTGCTCGCCGTCGTCGCCGGGCTCATCTCCGCGGCGATTGGCCGGTTGCCCTGGACTAGCGGATTTCCGCCCGCCAGGGGACTCGTGGGACTGGCGTTTCTTTTCGCGGGGCCCGTCTACGATTTGGTCACCCGCCGCCGCGTCCATCCCGTGTACCTCTGGGGATGTCTTTTTTCGCTGGTCACGTTGGTGCCCGTGCGGATCGCCCTCGGCGCGACACCCGCTTGGCACCACATCGCGAAATGGCTTGTAGGGCGATGAAATTGCCCTGTGTAGCGCTGGGTTTATCCCTGCGCTACACAGTTCAGAACCCACGGGAATTGAAATTAGTACACTACCGATTCCTCGTCCAATTTGACCGCTTTTGCATCCAACGGTAGAATTGAGATTCCACGCGGTGTGACCGCTTGTACAAACCCGCAGGCACACAGAGACTTACAAATTGGCATTGCAGTTCGTTGGAGCTCTTTGAGGAGGAAGTATGGCTACGGCAATTGCGCCCCGAATTTTTAAGAATTTTATCAACGGCGAATGGGTGGAAACGCGGAGCGGGAAGGCTTACGAGAACCGCAATCCGGCGAATACCGATGAGTTGGTAGGGATGTTTGTGTCTTCGACGGCTGAAGATGTGGACGCGGCTGTGGATGCGGCCAAAGCGGCTTACACGAAATGGCGGCTGGTGCCTGCGCCCAAGCGGGCTGAGATTTTGTACCGCGCGGCGGAGCTGCTCTTGCAGCGCAAAGAAGAATATTCCAAGGACATGACCCGCGAAATGGGCAAAGTGCTGGCAGAAACGCGCGGGGACGTGCAGGAAGCCATCGATATGACCTACTACATGGCGGGGGAGGGACGGCGGCTGTTTGGGCAGACGACTCCTTCGGAGCTGCCAAATAAATTTGCGATGAGCGTGCGGCAGTCGATTGGCGTGTGCGGAATGATTACGCCGTGGAATTTTCCGATGGCGATTCCGTCGTGGAAGATGATGCCGGCGCTGATTAGCGGGAATACGGTGGTGCTGAAGCCTGCGGAGGATACGCCGCTGTCTTCGTATCATTTGGTGCAAGTTCTTACCGAAGCGGGTATTCCCCCCGGCGTTGTGAATCTTGTGAGCGGAGATGGTCCTGAAGCTGGCGCGCCTCTCTCGCAGCACAAAGAGGTGCCGGTTGTCAGCTTCACCGGTTCCACGGCGGTTGGGCGCATCATTGCACAGGCTTGTGCGCCGGATTTCAAGCATTGCAGCCTGGAAATGGGCGGGAAGAATATCATCATTGTCATGGACGACGCGAACCTGGACCTCGCCGTGGACGGCGCGGTGTGGGGAGGGTTCGGAACGACCGGGCAGCGCTGCACGGCGGCCAGCCGCGTTGCGGTGCACAAGAGTATCTACCACGAGTTCGTCACGAGATTTATCGATCGCGTCAAAGCGCTGAGGGTCGGCAACGGCTTGGATTCCAACGTGGATATGGGTCCGTGCATTAACGAGCAGCAACTCAAGACGGTGATGAACTACGTGGAAATTGGGAAGACCGAAGGAGCAAAACTACTAACGGGCGGAAATCGCTTGGACGGCGGAATCCATGACAAGGGCTGGTTCCACGCGCCCACAATTTTTGGCGATTGCTCGCCGAAAATGCGCATCGCGCAGGAAGAAATCTTTGGGCCGGTGGTCTCGGTGATTCCCTTTGACTCGTTCGACCAGGCCATTGAGATTGCAAACGGCGTGCCGTACGGTTTGTCGGCGTCGATTTACACGCGGAATGTGAATCAGGCTTTTGCGGCTACACGCGATCTCTACACCGGCATCGTTTACGTAAACGCACCAACTATCGGCGCCGAAACGCACTTACCCTTCGGGGGCACCAAGCAAACAGGCAACGGCCATCGCGAAGCTGCGATCGCCGCGATCGATTTTTTCAGCGAGTGGAAGACCATTTACATCGACTATTCCGACAAGCTCCAGCGAGCCCAGATCGACAATAATTAGCGCGCGGGAGTAGGCTGCCACAGCAAGGAGCAATCGTCTCCACGCGGGCGCGAAACCGAGTAACCTGCATTGACGGTGCCTGACACGCTTTCTACAATATACGTAGCGCTCGTTGGCAGTTGGAGTAGAGTGCTGCTATGAGGAATCCTGCGCTTCAGGAACGGCGGAACCGGCAAATTCTCGCTGATCTCGTTCGAACTTACATCGACACTGGCGAGCCGGTATCGTCGCGTGCGATTTCCAAGAGATACGAAGAGACTTTGAGCACCGCGACCATCCGCAACGTCATGGCGGACCTTGAGGATGGCGGGTTCCTTTTTCAGCCGCACACTTCGGCGGGGCGCGTACCGACTTCGGCGGCGTACCGGTTTTTTGCGCAGGAGATCGCTTCGCAGGCTAGGTTGACTGTGGATGACCGGAACTGGATTCAGCGGGAAATGAGTGGAGCGAAAACGGCTGGTGAAATTACCGAGCGCGCCGGGCATGTCCTGGCGGAAGTATCGAATGGACTTGGAATCATTGTCTCGCCGCCGCTTGGCAGGACTGTTCTTGAACACGCGCGCATGTGGCTGCTGCCGGACGGGCGCGTGGTCGTGGTGCTGATTTCGCCTGGCGGGCATACGCGCGACAAAATTTTGCGGCCGAGCCGGCCCTTTTCGCAGAGCGAGCTCGACGCTACCGCCGACTTTCTGAATCGCCACTACTCGGGCTGGACGTTGGAGGCGATTCGTGGCGACCTGTTGCTGAAACTTGCCACCGACCGCGAACAGTACGAAGGTTTGGCGAGCAGCGCTCTGACACTGTGCGATCCGGCGATGCTGGGCGAAGGCGAGGGCAGCCAGGTCCACGTGGAAGGCACAGCGCAGATTGTGGGCACGGCCGAGTTCGCGAATCAGGCGCAACTCCGCGAACTCCTTGCGGCTATTGAAGAGAAGCACAGGCTGGTGACGGTTCTAAATGCGTGCATCGAGACGCCTGAGCCGGTGCACGTACAAATTGGCGTGAAGGAAATTGCCGAGGCTGGCGACAACCTGGCCATTATCAGCGCGCCTTACACGCGCAACGATCTTATGCAAGGCTCGCTCGGCGTGCTCGGACCGACGCGCATGCATTACGAACGTGCCATGACGGCTGTCGCGTATGTTGCGCAGCTATTCAGCGAAGCGTTGAGCAAGATTTGAAAGACTATTTCAAGAGGAGAAGCAGCAAAGTGCCCGACAAGGACTCACCATTCAGCAGGGAAAATACAGCGCAAAGCGATGCAGCGGAGCAGGCCGAGGAGGCCAAGCTCGCGACGGATTCCGCCGCGGCCGACGCGGAAGTAGCGAAGCTGGCCAGCGACCTGAACGATTTACGGCAGACTTTGATGCGCCGGCAGGCGGATTTTGACAACTACCGCAAGCGCATCGAAAAAGAGCGTGCGGAGGATGCCAAACGGCACACCGCGCGCGTTGTGGAAGGACTCATTCCGATCATTGATGGCTTCGAACACGCACTGGCGGCGCACCGCGAAGCCGAGTATGAAAATTATCGCAAGGGCTTCGAACTGATTTACAAGCAGCTGGTTGACACCGTTACGCGGCTGGGCATCGAGCGCACCGATCCGCTTGGCAAGCCGTTTGATCCGCATCAGCACCAGGCGATGGACCGCACGGAGACCGTGGACCAAGCGGATGGAACGATTCTTCAGGTTTTTCAGCCTGGCTATACTTTTCACGGCCGCGTTTTGCGCCCCGCGATGGTGCGCGTAGCGGTTCATCCGGGCAGCGCATCGAAGGAAGCTGCGAACTGATCTCAAATAAAACAAGGGGATTGCATGGCCAGGGGAAATCAAAGAGATTTTTACGAGGTGCTCGGCGTTACGCGCACGGCTTCGGTCGAGGAGATTAAAACCTCGTATCGAAAAGCGGCGCTCAAGTGGCATCCGGACCGCAATCCAGAGGACAAGGAAGAGGCGGAAGTAAAGTTTCGCGAGTGCACCGAAGCGTATAGCGTTTTAAGCGATACGGAAAAGCGCCAAGTCTATGACACGTATGGCCATGCGGGGCTTTCCGGCGGTGGGGGAGGCGTGGACTTCAACAGCACCGTCTTCCGCGATTTTCACGATATTCTCGGCGATTTCTTCGGCTTCGAGGATCTTTTTTCAACGGGACGTCCTGGCCGCGCGCGCAAACAGCGCGGGTCCGATCTGCGTTACGACATGACGCTCACGTTTGAGGAAGCCTCGGCGGGCGTGACCACCAAAATCAAACTGCCGCGGCAAGAGTACTGCGAAGTCTGCAACGGCACTGGCGCGAAAAAGGGAACTGGCGTTGTCGCTTGCCAGACTTGCGCAGGCCGCGGCCAGTTGGCTTACCAGCAGGGATTTTTCACGATTTCCCGGACGTGCCCGGCTTGCCAGGGCGCTGGGCAAATTGTTCGAGAGCGTTGCCCCGATTGCCGCGGCCAGGGCCGCATCGAGCGCGAGAAAACTATCGAGCTGCGCATTCCTCCTGGCGTGGACTCCGGCACGCGGCTTCGCGTCACCGGCGAAGGCGAGCCTGCTCCCAACGGCGGCGTTCCTGGCGACCTTTACGTGGTGCTCGAAGTCAAAGAGCATCCGTTTTTCGAGCGGCGCGGCGCTGATCTTTACTGCACGATTCCGCTGAGCGTGACGCAAGCCGCGCTAGGCACGGAACTTCAGGTTCCGGGTCTGAACGGCGAGGAAAAGTTGAAAGTTCCGGAAGGTACGCAGAGCGGCGCGGTTTTTCGTATCAAGGGCAAGGGTCTTGCCGATCCGCGCGGCGGCGGCAAAGGCGATCTCTATTACCACGTGCGTGTTCTTACGCCTACCAAGCTCACGCGAGACCAGCGCAAACTGCTCGAGCAACTCAACGCCACTCTCAAAGTGGAAAACAAGCCCGCGGACCGTAATTCCACCATTTTCGACAAAGTGAAAGATATTTTCGGCTAGGGCGCTGCCGGAATCGTTCCGATTCAGGGCAATCTGTGTGGCCTTCGCGAACACCTGTCCTTGCGTACAGCATTCAAGTTTCTGCCCGCTGCCTTAGGATAGAACTTGCCATGAAGATCGAGTACGCCATCTCCATCGACGATTTCCGTGCGCTCCAGGGGCCGTTCACGGGCCGAGCTGGTGCGAATGCGGGGTTCAAGGGAATTCTTGCGGCGTGTGGGGCCGTCGCGGCGCTCGGAATTTACTGCCTGATTGCCGGTCTGGGCCTACCGGCTGGCGCTTTTCTGATGGGGCTGGCTGTTTCGGCGGGTATCGCGAGCTATTTTCTGGATGTTCGCGTCATTCGAAAGGCCAAGGAGAAATACGAAAACAACATTGTGGTGGGCTACCAGCGGCTGCACTGCCGCGATGGACGAACCGTCGAATTCGATGAAAACAACTTTACCGTGGCGTGCAAGTGCGGGGTTGTGACCCGGCCGTGGTCGGAGCTGACGCAATTTTCGGAAAACGACAGGTTCTTTCAAGTGAAGACCAAAGGCGACGGGCTGCTCTTGCCAAAACACGCGTTTCCTGGCGAGGGTGACAGGACGGAATTCCGGCGCATTGCGACCGATCATATAAACAAGAACCGCGCCTTTGCTTCGCGCCCCATCGAATACGTTTGCAGCGCCGCGGAACAGAGGAGCGCACGTTTGTTGCACATTGTGCGAGGAGGCGGGTGGCGGCTGGTATTGCGATTTATCCTCATTCTCGCGGGAATCAGCGTTTTGTTGAATTTCTTTTTGCGCTCCTATGACCGTGCTAACAGTTCTGTCACTTCTCTACTGACGTTCGGCGCAGTGCTTTTTGTTTTTCTTGCGGTGACTTTTGTGCGCAACTTGCGCGTCAACCCGCGCAATCGCGTGCCTTTGCGCGCGCACTTTGGCAGCGAAGAGCTTCATTTTCAGGATCAAATCACCATCGCGCGGTATCCCTGGGACGGCTTTTGCGGGTATCTCGAGAACGACCGCATTTTTCTGCTGTATCACAACCCGCGGCTCTATCGGGTTATTCCAAAGCGCGCGCTGGGTTCCCGGGAAGCGGAGTTTCGCGGGTTGGTGGAACAAAAGCTTGCTGCTTATGACTACCGCAATCCTGTGCGCGTCGAGAGCATGCGTTCCTCGAATTCTGTGTGACGAAACGCCCTACTGAAGAACATTCCTTGGCTAGAGGTGGCGCTGCGATAGAATCAAGTCGTGCGCCGCCGATTCTTCGTTGAACAATTCGCTGGAAATACCGCCGTTATTGAAGGCGGCACAGCGCATCACTTGGGCCACGTCCTGCGCGCTCAAAAAGATCAGCTTTACGAATTGAGCGATGGGACGGCAGCTTGGCTGGGGCGCATTGAGTCCGTTGGACGAAATCGAGTCGAGTTTGCGCTTCTGGAGCCGCTGCCCGCGCCCGCACTCTCTGTTGAAGTCACGCTGCTGCTTTCTATCGTGAAGTTTGACGCGTTCGAATGGGCCATCGAAAAAGCGACCGAGCTTGGTGTTGGCACAATCATTCCGCTCGCGGCAGCCCGCAGCGAAAAAGGCTTGCTTGCTGCCGCGGAGAAACGTTCGCAGCGCTGGCAGAAAATCCTGCTTGAGGCGGCCCAGCAATCGCGACGGCTACGCTTGCCCGTTTTGGAGAAACTTGCGAAGCCAGGGCAGTCCTTTGCAGCGCAGGGAGATTCGTTTCGCGTGATGCTCTCCGAGCACGCAGATGCTCCGTCTATACGTAAGGTTCTTGACGGGGCGAAATCGTCGCGGGCGGCGCTGGCCATCGGTCCAGAAGGTGGTTGGACGGACGAGGAGATGGCTGCGGCGCGCGGCGCGGGATTTCACGAGGTTTCGCTTGGGCAACTCATCTTGCGCACGGAGACGGCCGTAGTCGCTTCGCTGGCCATGGTGAATTACGCGCTGGCAGCTGACTAGTCGCGGCAGAGGCTGTGGGAGCGCCTTTGCCGCAGGCAGCCTGTTCGGCGCCGCCGCGCTCCTCGCTCTCAGCGCACTCCTCGCCTGCTTGTTGCCCGCCACGCCGTGAGCGTCGCACCAGCCGAAGCTCTCCGCTATGAATAGAGACGGGTGCGTCGGCGCGCGGGCAACGCTCGCCGCGCGGCAGCACTCTTATTCAATAGGCCCGCTGAAGGATGGAACCTCCGGGGCGTGGCGCGAATCCAACCTAGCGTGGCCACAGCGCCCATGTTATAAATAGAGAGCAACAAGAAAATGCAAAGTACGGACCAGAACCCAACTGTTACTACACCGGTTCCGGAAACTTCAGCGCCGGCGCCTTCGGCAATCCATTCCTTGAAAAATGAAATCCGTGTTTGGACACGAGATCTGCTTATCGCGATTGGGTTGGCGCTGGTCATCATTGTTTTTCTTTATCAGCCCGTAAAAGTCGAAGGCACGAGCATGGCGCCGCTTCTTTCCGACCAGGAACGCATCTTCATCAACAAATTTGTGTATCGCTTCGAGCCGATTCAGCGGCGCGACGTCGTCGTTTTCTGGTATCCTCTCGACCGCTCGAAGTCATTTATTAAACGCGTGATCGGTTTGCCGGGTGAGAGCGTGGAAATCCGGCAGGGCATCGTCTATGTGAATGGCCGCGCGATTGACGAGCCTTATGTGCCGGTGCAGTACGAGGATATGAGCGATTTCGGCCCGGTGCGCGTGCCAGAGGACAAGTACTTCGTCATGGGCGACCACCGTATCAGCTCGAACGATTCGCGTGTGTTCGGCCCGGTAGACAGCAAATACATCTACGGTCGCGCTGTGTTTGCGTATTGGCCGGTGGACCATTTCGGCTCCCTCTCGACGACGGAAGCCAGCACCACCAAGTGACCGGCAGACTTTGATGACTACTTCTGGAGGACAAACTGACCGAAGTTCCGCACCGACCTGCCACTCTCGCTCTGGAAGACGGGCGCGTATTTAGCGGCCGTGCCGCGGGCGCGATCACGCGCCGCGGCGGCGAAGTTGTTTTCAATACCAGCCTCACCGGATATCAGGAAGTTTTTACCGACCCAAGTTACGCGGGCCAGGTTGTCTGCCTCACCTATCCGCACATCGGAAATGTCGGCGCGAATCTGGATGATGAAGAAGCCTCGCGGCCTTATATTGAGGCGCTCATCGTGCGCGAGTTTTCGCAGATTTCTTCGAATTGGCGTTCGGCGGAGACAGCGCAGCTCTATTTGAACCGCCACAAAATTCCCGCCATCTGGGATATTGATACGCGCGCGCTGGTACGGCACATTCGCAATGTCGGTGCCCTGCGTGGAGTTGTGGCCACGGACGGCACGCCTTCGGAGCAATTGATTCATGAAGCGAAGCAATTGCCCAGCATGGCTGGCCAGGAACTCGCCAGCCACGTCAGTTGCAAACGAGCTTACGGCTGGGAGAAAAGCTCGATTGAGCTGACCATTCCTCCGTGGTCGGAATCTATGGGCGAGTCCGGGCGAGTCTCGGAGACGCCCAAGTTTCGCGTTGTGGCTTACGACTACGGCATCAAGCAGAACATCCTCCGCCTGCTTGTCGATCATCATTGCGACGTGTGGGTCGTTCCGGCGCAAACTTCTGCGCAAGAAGTTCTGGATCTTAAGCCGGACGGCGTGTTCCTTTCGAATGGCCCGGGTGATCCGGAACCGATTGGCTACGCTGTCGAAAATATTCAGAAGTTGCTGGGGCGCGTCCCGATTTTCGGTATTTGCCTGGGGCACCAGCTTTGCGGTCTTGCGCTTGGCGGAAAAACCTTCAAATTGAAATTTGGCCATCACGGCTCGAATCACCCTGTACAGAATCTGTTAACGCAAAAGGTCGAAATCACGGCGCAAAATCACGGCTTCTGCGTCGATCCCGAATCGCTTCCTTCCAGCGACGTCGAAATCACGCACGTCAATCTTAACGACCACACCAACGAAGGCATGCGCCACAAATCGCTGCCGCTTTTCAGCGTTCAATACCATCCGGAAGCCTCGCCGGGGCCTCACGATTCGCACTACCTTTTCACGAAATTCACGGACATGATGAAGGAGCAGCCCCGGTGATGCTGCAATTGCTGATAGCCGCTCTGGTTTTGGGATCTGCGCCGCGGGCCCAATTACCGCAGCCGGAGCAGCCGCCACCTCTTGTGGAGAAGTTGTGCGGAAGGCTGGTTTCCATCTCCAGGGTTGCTGAAAAAGGGACAACGAATGCTTCGCGGCAAGTGGTCACGCCGATTGCTCATGCCCGCGTGCAGCTGTTCGCGCCTGAGCTGAAATCCGATTGCTGTGGGTCAGCGCCGCCTCTTGCCGTACTCCAGACGCGGGGCGACGGCAGTTTTGAATTCAAGAAATTGGATGCAGGGGATTACCGGCTGGTGGCCACTATAAATGGAGCCGATTACGAACTTTTGATTCGCTATGTGCCGGAAAAGAAATCCGCCGTGCAATGCTCTAGTCTTCTGTACGCACTCGAACAAGGAAAGCTTCGCTTAGCAAAATCCGTAACGGTTGAAGTTAGCTAGATGCCGAACCGCAAAGTGCAAGGAGACCTGCACCATGGACCTTGTTCGCGCGAGCACGCAGACCTGCTTTTTCTTCGCTTATTTAGTACGCTTGTGCACACCCAGGAACGACTGAGAGAAAATGCCGAAGCGCACTGACATCAAAAAAATCTTGATTATCGGCTCCGGCCCCATCGTGATTGGCCAGGCTTGCGAGTTTGATTACTCCGGGGCGCAGGCTTGCAAAGCTTTGCGTGCTGAGGGTTATGAAGTTGTGCTGGTCAATTCCAATCCGGCCACAATCATGACGGACCCGGAACTGGCCCATCGTACCTACATCGAACCGCTCACGAAAGAATATCTCGAGGAAATTATCATTCGCGAGAAGCCAGAAGCGTTGCTGCCAACCGTCGGCGGGCAAACGGCTCTCAATCTGGCGGTAGAGCTGGCGGAAAGCGGGATTCTTGAGAGGCACAAAGTCGAGATGATTGGCGCATCGCTCCGCGCCATCAAAGTCGCCGAAGATCGCCTGTGGTTCAAGGATGCTTGCCGGAAGATTGGACTGGAAGTTCCGGCTTCGGCGCTGGTGAACAATGCTCAGGATGCTCTGCGCTTGTGCGATCAGCTCGGTTTTCCTCTGGTCATTCGCCCATCGTTCACGCTGGGTGGCACCGGCGGATCCATCGCTTACAACAAGGAAGAGTTTGGGGAAGCCATTTCTCATGCGCTGGACATGAGTCCGGTTCACGAAGCACTGGTGGAAGAGTCTGTGCTCGGCTGGAAAGAGTACGAGCTCGAGGTGATGCGCGATCACCGTGACAATTTCGTGGTCATCTGCACGATTGAGAATTTCGACCCCATGGGCGTGCACACCGGCGATTCGATTACCGTCGCTCCCGCGCAGACCCTGACGGACAAGGAATACCAGCGCATGCGCGACGCGGCTGCCGCCATCATTCGCGAAGTGGGCGTCGAAACCGGCGGCTCGAACGTGCAGTTTGCCATCAACCCTGAAAATGGCCGCATGACGGTCATCGAAATGAACCCGCGCGTTTCGCGAAGTTCGGCGCTGGCCAGCAAGGCTACCGGCTTCCCGATTGCGAAAATTGCCGCGCGCCTGGCCGTCGGAATGACTCTCGACGAAATTCCCAACGACATCACGAAGAAAACGCCTGCCTGTTTTGAGCCAACTATTGATTACGTGGTGGTGAAAATTCCCAAGTGGCAGTTTGAAAAGTTTCCCGGAGCGGACAGCACTTTGGGAACGCAGATGAAGTCCGTTGGCGAAGTCATGGCCATCGGGCGCACGTTCAAAGAAGCGTTGCAAAAGGGAATTCGCTCTCTGGAGCCGCATACGCCCTGGCGGGCGCCTGCGGAAACGCCGGATTCACTGCTGCGCGAAAAACTGGCGACGCCGCGGCCGGATCGCATTCATTGGCTGCTTACGGCTGTTGACAAGGGATTGCCTGCGGAAGAGATTTGCGAACTTACGAAAATTGATCCTTGGTTCATTCATCAGATTGAAGAAATTGTGGCCATGAACCGCCGCGCCGCAACCGTCACCGTCGAGACAGCCTCGAAAGAACTTTTGCGCGAAGTGAAGCGCCACGGCACCAGCGATGAACAGCTCGCTCAGATCTGGAAGAGCACCCCGGCTTCCGTGCGGCTCCAACGCGCGCGCTACGGCGTGGCTCCCGTTTTCAAGCGCGTGGATACCTGCGCAGCCGAATTTGAGTCGTTCACGCCGTATATGTACTCGACGTACGAGGACGAAGACGAGTCCGACGTGCAGCCGCGCCCGAAAATCATGATTCTCGGCAGCGGTCCTAACCGCATCGGGCAGGGAATTGAGTTTGATTATTGCTGTTGCCACGCGGCTTACGCGCTCCGCGAAGATGGTTTCGAAACCATCATGGTGAATTGCAATCCGGAAACGGTCTCTACGGACTACGACACGTCGGACCGGCTTTATTTTGAGCCGCTCACGCTGGAAGACGTTTTGGCCATTGTGGACCGCGAAAAACCTCAGGGCGTCATCGTGCAATTCGGCGGGCAGACGCCGCTGAATCTTGCGCAGGAATTGAAGCGCAACGGCGTGCCGATTATTGGCACCGCGCCGGAATCGATCGACTTGGCCGAAGACCGCCGCCGGTTCGGCGGACTTCTTGATAAATTGAAAATTCCGCAGCCGCGCAATGGCACCGCGCTGATCCCGGAAGAAGCGGCGCGCGTTGCCGCCGAGATTGGAATGCCGGTACTGGTGCGCCCAAGCTACGTTCTCGGCGGACGTGCCATGGTCATCGCCTACGACGTGAACACTGTTCAGGAGTATGTGGCGCAAGCAGCGATGATGGGCCCGGCGCGGCCTGTTTTGATTGATCAGTTCCTTGAAGAGGCCACCGAAGTCGATGTGGACGCGATGGCTGACGGAACGGATGTCGTCATCGGCGGAATCATGGAGCACATTGAAGAGGCGGGTGTGCACTCCGGGGATTCTTCCTGCGTCCTGCCGCCGGTCAGTTTGTCGCCGGCGATTCTCGAGCATATCCGCGAATACACGAAGCGTCTTGCGCTGGCGCTGAAAGTGATTGGGCTGATGAACGTGCAGTATGCCATTCAGCGCGATACGGTTTATGTGCTCGAAGTAAATCCGCGCGCGTCGCGCACCGTGCCGTATGTCAGCAAGGCGACGGGCGTCCCAATGGCTAAAGTTGCCGCGCGCTTGATGGCTGGCAAAAAACTGGCGGACATGAATTTGCCCGTGGTCTTCCATAACGGCATCGCGGAGATTGCCGTGCACGAGTTTTACTCGGTGAAATCGCCGGTGTTTCCTTTCAACAAATTCCGTGGAGTGGATACGATTCTCGGGCCGGAGATGCGCTCGACCGGCGAAGTGATGGGAATTTCTACTTCGTACGGATTGGCTTTTGCGAAGGCGCAGCTTGCCGCGGGACAGCGGTTGCCGCGCAAAGGCACAATTTTCTTGAGCGTGAATGACCGCGACAAAAAGCATGTCGGTTCGCTCGGGAAAGAGTTGCACGATCTCGGTTTCCGCTTGCTGGCTACGCGTGGAACGGCCGCGGCGCTGGAAGCCGCGGGGATTGAAGCGGAATCTGTCTTCAAAGTGAACGAGGGCCGCCCGAACATCGTGGACCTCGTGAAAACGGGAAAAATCGATCTCGTCATCAACACACCGCTGGGCCGGGAATCTTTCTACGACGAAAAATCCATCAGGCGCGCGGCGATTCGCTATAACATTCCGTGCATCACGACGCTGGCAGCGGCTCACGCCGCGGCTCGCGGTATTCGCGCACTGCTCGATCAAGGCACTGAAGTCGCGGCCCTCCAGGATTTGCATCGCGGCAAGGTCGCGACCTCTGGCACAACAGGCTCGGGAGATTGAACCATGGACCTTTCTGGCGTTTATCCGGCGCTGACGACGCCTTATGCCGCTGACGGATCCGTTTCGCTCGACGATCTGAAGCACAACATTCGCAAGTACAACGAAATCGCCCTCGCCGGGTACGTCGCAATTGGCTCGACTGGCGAATCCGTGCTGCTTTCCGATAAGGAAATCGACTCTGTGCTCGCTACGGTGAAAGAAGCGGCGGCGCCAGGTAAGCGTTTGATCGCGGGAACCGGTGCGGAATCCACCGCGGAAACAATCGAGCGCACGAAGCGGGCGGCGGAACTTGGCTATCACGCGGCGCTGGTGAAGACGCCGTACTACTACAAGACGGTTTATAAACCGGAAGTCTATATCGCGCATTACCGGCGCGTGGCGGATGCGTCGCCCATACCCGTGCTGCTGTACTCTGTGCCGCAATTCACAGGGATCGCCTTGGAAGCGCCGGAAGTTGCGGTGCTTTCGGAGCATCCGAACATCATCGGGATTAAAGAAAGTTCGGGAGTGGTGCAGCGTGCGGCGGAAATTATGGGGTCGGCGCGAGCATCCTTTCAATTGCTGGTTGGTTCGGCCAGCATGATGTTCCCGTCCTTGGCGATTGGCGCGCGAGGGGCCATTCTCGCTTTGGGTAGCGGGATGCCGGAATTGTGCCTATCGGTATTTCAAGCGGTGCAGAAGGGCGACCAGCAACGAGCGCGCGAACTGCAAAGCTTGATTGTGCCGGCTTCCAAGCTGATTGTGTCGCAGTGCGGGATTGCCGGCGTGAAATACGCGATGGATTTGGGCGGTTATCGGGGCGGTTTGCCGAGGCTTCCTTTGTTGCCGCTGCAGGAAGAGCAGAAGAAGGCCATACGGGATGTGGTGGCTCGCGTGGAGGCGAAGGAGCCTGCACGCCTTTCTGGCGCGGTCTCCGTCTAAACCACAGGCATAGCACGGAAGTGCATCGCTCTCTGGGGCGAACAGTCGTAGTGCGAGTGGCTCTGTAACCTGGCGAGTGGAGCGACTACCGAATTGGCCTGCGCGGGGAACTCCGTATCCCGCGGCGATTTGCTGTGACGAAAGAGCGTGAGTATCATCTAATTCGCGATGGAATGTCGAGCCCTGCCGTTTCGCCAACTGCCTCATCAGTCCAAGCTGTTTCTGCAATTCCTCGATAACTTTTCCAGCGTTGCGAAATTCTACGGGCATCCGCCTGCCCTGGCGGCCATCAAGAAAGTGGCGCGGTCGTTGGAATATCCCGCGGAGCGCAGAGCGAAGGTTGCGGCGATTCTTAGCGAACAGAACGCGGCGTTCGGAGCCGGCGAGGCTGCACGAGAAAATCTGGAACGCTTGGCAAAGGGTGCAGTCGCGGTGGTCAGCGGACAGCAGGTGGGGTTGTTCAGCGTGCCTGTGTATGCGATTTACAAGGCAGTCAGTGCGATCCAGATCGCGCAGGAATTGATACAAGCGGGGATTGACGCTGTCCCGATATTTTGGATGGCCACGGAAGACCATGATTTGGACGAGGTACGTACTTCGACTTGGTTCCACCAGGGAAGACTGACGCGATTCGAGCTTCCGGGGAATGGCGATGCGGGGAAACCCGTCGGCGGGATTGCGCTGGGCACGGCGGTGCAGGAGATGGTGCACGAAGCGGCGAGAATTCTTACCGCGGCGGGCGGGGAATTTGTCGCGGGGATTTTCCGGGAGAGCTATGGGGCGCAGGAGACGTACGGCAGCGCGTTCGGAAAATTATTTATGCGGTTGTTCGCGGAGCAGGGGCTGATCTTGCTCGATCCGCTGGATGCGCGGTTGCATCGCGTGGCCGGCGAGGTGCTGCAAAAAGCGGTGGAAGAGCGCGATGGGTTGAATGAGGCTTTGCTGGCGCGGGGCAAGGAGTTGGATAAGGCGGGTTACGCGGCACAGGTGAAAGTGACGGCGCGGAGCACGCTGATTTTCAGCATGGAGGGCGGAGCGCGTCAGCCAATCTCGATGAGCGGCGGAAAGTTTGTTTGCGGAGAGCGCAGCTGGACGAAAGAAGAGTTGATGAGCGCGGTGCAGGCCGCGCCGGAAAAGTTCAGTCCGAATGCGCTGTTTCGTCCCGTGATACAGGATCATCTTTTGCCGACGGCAGCGTACATCGCGGGGCCGGCGGAGATTGCGTATTATGCGCAGGCGGAAGTGATTTATAGAAAGGTGCTGGGGCGCATGCCGGTGATTCTGCCGCGGGCGGCGTTCACGATTCTGGATGCGAAGGCGGAGAAGTTGCTGCGGCGGTACGCGCTGAAAGTCGAGGACGTGTGGCGTGGGTCGCAGGAACTGCGGCGCCGGATGGAAACTTCGAGCGTGCCGGGTGCGCTGGGGAAGAATTTCGACAAGAGTTTGAAAGAAACGGAAAAGATGCTGGCGCAACTCAAGAAGCAGATTGTGCGGCTCGATCCGACGCTGGGCGGGGCGGTCGAGACGGCGCGGAAGAAAATCTCCTTCCAACTCGAGAAGCTGAAGCGGAAGGCTGGGAAGGCGCAGGCGTTGAAGGAAGGACTCATTGCGGCCCATCAGGAGTTCCTGGAATCGTTGTTGTATCCGCACAAAGCGCTGCAATCGAGGGAGCTTTGCTTTTTGCCGTTTCTGGCGCAGTGGGGGATGGGCGGGCTGAAAGAACTGCAGGGGCTGGCGGGAAGCAAGAAGATGCTCGAGCACAAGATTGTTCGGATACCGTAGATAAACGGCTGGACTGTGGGAAAGGAGGGAAGGGGCCGCAAGCACGATTTTCGAATCTGCCCTACGGCGGCATTGCTACAGCCAACTGGTCATTCCATAAGCTACCGAGTGGATTGATCGCGGAGCCTGGCTAGCAGGGCCTTCAGGCGGGTGCGGTCTTGTTCGGCCAGGGCAGTGAATTTCAGGCCGAGGCCATTGCCGCGCTTTACGTGACAGACGACGGCGTCGGCTTTGATGCGGCCCTCGGTAACCAGAAAATCGAGTTTGGCGGGCATGTCTTCCTTGACATTGAGATGGGGCGTTTGGATGAAGAGGCCGTCAGTGCTGATGTCCAGAACGCGGGAAACGTCATCGCGGCCGTTGCAGCGCCAGCAGATCCAGATGTCCTCGGAGGCTGGTAGCCGGGAAATAGAACGGCGAGAGTACGCAGGCTTCCTTTGCAAGATAGGCTCCCTGAAGCGTGGGCACGTTGTGGGGGCGTGGGCTGGGAGCCGTTGTCCCATCTCGGGTGGCCGGGCGCTTCTGAATTTCTCACTCATTGGTGCCATCTACTGCGTGTTGTAAGTAGTAGGACGTACGATCAAATCGTTACAAAGATGCCGTGAGGCGGCAAAGTCGTTGTAACGCTGTTTATGCCGCTTTCTGGTTCTGGGTGTTGACCGGTGCCATGTTCATCACGGGCTGGCGCAGGACGGCCAGGCGAGCGAAGGCCAGGGCCATGATGTGCTGGAGCATGTAAAGACCTGCAACGACGGACGCGATGGCTACGAAACCGATGGCGAAGATAGCGAACGCGGCCACGAGTTCCTTGACGAAATAGAGCTGCGACAACGCCACGATGGCCAGGAACCCCCACAGCCACTTGCGAGCGTTATCTTTGAATTTGATTTGCACGACATCCCCCGGATTTGCGGCTTTGGCGATTCGAACCATTTATGAAGCCGCTTGATTGCTTGACGACGATGTGCACTTTCTCTCGTTTGAGGATTTGGGACAATGCACTGGGGATGGACTGCGGGTGGACTGGAGGTGAACTGGGGCTTGGGGATGTGAATGGTAGACATTTCGGCTTGCGGGGAGGGACATGATGGAAGTGTTGCGGGTGCGGACAGAGCGGCGGACGCAGCTTGTGGATGTGACGGAAATGGTTTTGCAGGTGGTGGCGAAGGCGGGCGTGGTCTCGGGAGTCTGCTATGTGTTTGTGCCGCACACCACAGCAGGGGTGATGATTAACGAGCATTTTGACCCGGACGTGGCGGGGGATTTGGAAGGCGTGTTTGACCGGTTGGTGCCGCACGCGGGGCCTTACCGGCATGCGGAGGGGAATTCGGATTCGCATGCCAAGGCGGCGATGACGGGGACCTCGCAAGTGATTTTTGTGGAGGAGGGAAAATTGGCTTTGGGGCAGTGGCAAGGGATATTTTTTTGTGAGTTTGATGGGCCGCGGGAGAGGAAAATGTGGGTGAAGATTCTGAAGTAGGAAGGCGCGGAGGGATAGGTCTGAGTTGGAGCGACGTGATAGGCTCGATGCGAACTGTGGATGGAGGGCTGACGGTGAGTAACGGAATGGAACGGCGTGAATTTTGCCGATTAGCGGGTGCGGTTCCTTTTCTGGGGGTGGCGGGATCGGCCTCCGAAGCTGCTGGAGATCCTTCGCAGGCCTCGGCGGGCAAGGCACAAGTTGTGGCGGCGGGACAAGACCGGTCGGGCACGCCAGTGGCGATGGGATTCAGCACGCTGGGCTTCAAGGTTTCGGGACAGCAGTCCAACAACGGGCTCTTCATCATGGAGCACGTCGGCCTGGCCAAAGGCGGTGGGCCGGTGCGGCATCTGCATTACGAGCAGGAAGAATGGTTCTACGTGTTGGAAGGGGAAGTCGTTGCGGAAGTGGGCGGGGAGCGATTTCGGCTGAAGACGGGAGACTGTGTGTTTGCGCCACGAAAGGTGCCACACGGGTTCGTTTATGTGGCGGAAAAACCGGGGAGATTGCTGATTGCGTTTACGCCGGCGGGGAAAATGGAGGCGTATTTTCGCGAGGGGCATGGCTTTGATCCGCAATCGCTTACAAAATATGGGATGGAGTACGTGGGACCGGCGCTGACGCTGGAAGAAGCGGCGCGTGTGAGTGGCTAGCAGGAAGGCAGGCGGCGCGAAACGTGCCGGATTTTAGGGTGAACATGCATAACAGCAGATTGGGGATTTATATACAGGTGCCGTTTTGCCAGACGAAGTGTACTTATTGCAATTTTCATACGGGAGTGGTGTCGGCGGGGCGGTTTTCGCCTTATGTAGAGGCTGTGTGTAGGGAGATTCGCGGGTTTCGCGAGCTGAATGCTGCGGCTGGTGTGAAGTTGCCGGAGGGATTTGAGAAGGCGACGGTCGATACCGTTTATATCGGCGGTGGTACGCCCAG
The DNA here is from genome assembly GCA_035313865.1 of Candidatus Acidiferrum sp. Lineage (GTDB taxonomy): Bacteria > Acidobacteriota > Terriglobia > Acidiferrales > UBA7541 > Acidiferrum. Next base: position 5,744 of record DATFZY010000025.1, on the reverse strand, counting down.
TTTGCTGGAGCCGGGGCTTTTGCGGCGGATGGTGGACGCGATTCAGGAGACGTTCGCGACGGAATTGAACGAGGTGACAATCGAGGCGGACCCGGAGACGGTTGAGGCAGGGAAGGCTGAGGCTTGGGTCGCGGCTGCCATTAACCGCGTGAGTTTTGGCGTGCAGTCGTTTTCGGATAAGGAGTTGGCGGCGGCTGGGCGGATGCATCGGCGGAGGGATGTTTATCGGGCTGTGCCGATTTTGCGGGCGGCTGGGATTCGGAATATTAGTTTTGATTTGATTGCGGGGTTGCCGTTTCAGACGCGGGAGAGTTGGAAGGATTCACTGGAGCAGTTGCGCGAGTTGGAGCCGGAGCATGTTTCCGTTTATTTATTGGAAGTGGATGAGGGGAGCCGGCTGGGGAAGGAAATTTTGAACGGCGGGGTGCGATATAGTGCTGGGGCCGTCCCCAGCGACGATGAGATGGCGGATTTCTATGAGGCGGCTTGCGAATTTTTGGGAGCGGCGGGTTATCACCACTACGAAATTTCGAACTGGGGGAAGCCGGGGTTGGAGTCTCGGCATAATTTGAAGTATTGGAGGCGTGAGCCTTATTTGGGATTTGGCGCTGGAGCGCATTCGTTTTCTGGGACGGAGCGGTGGGCTAATGCCCACGATGCGGCGGAGTATGGTCGCGCCATTATGGGGGGAAGATTGCCGATCGAGCAGCTTGAAGTGGTTACCCCTGCTGCGGCGCTGGAAGAGGAGTTGTTTTTGGGGTTGCGGCAACTGGATGGGATTGATGTTGGGCGGATTGAACGGGAGTATGGAGTTGCACTTGGGGGACGATTTGAGCCTCTGGAGTCGGCGGGATTAATTGAGAGATCAGGCGAACTCGTGCGACTTTCTCCGGCCAGGTTGAGCGTGTCGAACGAGGTTTTTGTAGGCTTGATGAGGTAAGGAACCTGGATTCGAAGAGGTTTGAGAAAGAAGACAGAGAAAAGATAACGCAGAGGCGCAGAGTGCGCTGAGGTACGCAGAGGGCCGAGGCGAATTTCGAGTTTGCAGAGGGGAGCGGGAAACGTGAGTGGAACGATTGCCAAGAGCGGGATGTTGAGTGATCCGGACAGCGTGTTGGGCGTGGAGAACGTTGTGGATTTGCGGAGCGATACCGTTACGCGGCCTACCGTGGAGATGCGGCTGGCGATGGCTGAGGCGGAAGTTGGTGATGACGTTTATGGGGAAGACCCGACGGTGAACCTGCTCGAAAAGACGGCGGCGGAGATTTTTGGAAAAGAAGCCGCGCTGTTTGTACCGACCGGATGCATGGGGAATTTGATTGCGATTAAGATTTGGACGCATCACGGGGATGAAGTGATTTGCGAAGAGAAGAGCCATGTGAATTTGTATGAGCTGGCGTCCATGTCGGCAATTGCCGGATGCATGCCGCGAATTGCGCGGGGAGAAGACGGGATTCTTTCCTGGAAGATGATTGAGGCGGTGATCCGGCCGAAGATTTATTACGACTCGCAGACGGCGCTGATTTGCCTGGAGAATACGCACAACATGTGGGGCGGGACCGTGTATCCGACGCCGCAGGTGGATGAGATTTGTGCGGGAGCACATGCGGCCGGGCTAAAAGTGCACATGGATGGGGCGCGAATTTTCAACGCGGCGACGGCCCTGCGCGAAGATGTTGCGCGAATGACTCGCGGGCCGGATTCGGTGATGTTTTGTCTGTCGAAGGGGTTGGGCGCGCCGGTGGGGTCGATGGTGGTTGGATCTGCAGCGTTTATAGAGAAGGCGCGGATTTGCCGGAAAATGTTTGGCGGCGGAATGCGGCAGGCTGGAGTTTTGGCGGCGGCAGGTTTGCTTGCGCTGGAGAAATCGCCGGGGCGGCTGCAGGTGGACCATGAGAATGCACGGCTGTTAGCGCAAGGAATTGCCGGCATACCCGAATTGAGGATTGACCCGAAGAAGGTGTCCAGCAACATTGTGATTTTCGATTGTGAAGCGACAGGGAAGACCGCGGTGGAGTTGTGCGACTTGTTGCGCGAGAAAGAAATTTGGGCGCTCGATACAGCGATCTATTCGGTGCGGTTTGTGACGCATTGCGATGTGGATCGAGCGGGATGCGAGAAGGCGCTGGCAGCTTTGCAAGAGATTGTAGGCAAACCGCAGACGGCTCGGGCCTGAAGGATTGGCGAATAGTAAGACTCGCGCTGAAACTAGCTTGAGGTTTTGAAGACGGAGAAGAGGAGTTCCTTGAGAGCAGGATAGCCTTGGATGTCCTGCCCCAGCTTGAGCTTCTTCCGGTTGTCTCTGAATTGGAGTTGCAGCCAGTACCTCGTGCTGCCCCGGTAGGTGCGGGACATTTCTGTCAACTTCAGTATTTCGCTCCAGCCGACTGTGAGCCATTGCAAATCCCCGCGGCCCCGCGCGTAAGAGAGGCTGTTTGAGTCAACGCGTACCGTCACGACCGATCGGCCCGTAAAGTAGGCGGCGATGAGGCCGATGACCGTAGCTACTCCCAGGATCACATACACGACCCATATCATGGAAGCGCTCATGAAGTTTTCAGAGGCCGAAATTACCGAAATCATGCCCGCAGGGAATGCGAAGATTCCAAACAATATCGTCCAGATGGTCCACTCGGCGATGGGGTTGGGGTAAAAAGTGCGCGGCAATTGGGAACCCTGCCCTTGCAGGGCCAATGCTGCGAGGCGCGCGCGCTTTTCGCTTCGGAGAACGAAAGCCCAGCAGATCGAGTGCAGCAAGATGCCCACAGGCAAGCCAACCGCCAAGGCGATCGAAAACCTCGCAAGCGACACCAGCACTGCGTTTTGGTACGTATTGATTTCGCGGAGCACGTAACGGCCCTGGTCGTCCTTCTGGAAGCCGCCGGAGTGGTATGTAGGGGCCTTGGAGCCGACTGCGGGGATGTCCGGAAAATGGATGTAAATGAAACCGTGAGTGCCATTTGCCGAACTGGCAGGAGTGTCCCACTTCACAAGCGCGACGAGGCCCGCGCCAGGCGAGGTGTAGTTTGTGCGGTCTTCGGTCCAGTGGATATCTTTCGGCGTGATTTCCACACTGGAGGAAACAACATGCACGGGTCCCTCGGTCACAAAAGTAATCCCTTGTTCCAGTTCTGCCTTGAGCTTCGGGCTGATCACATAGGTGTGAGTGCTGTCCGCGTCGAAGACGAATTCCAACTCAAAAGTATCGTCGACCGGTTTTCCAGCCAACACTTGCGAGCGCGCGGCGAATTGCAGCGAAGACGCGCCGAGCGTAACGAACACCACGGCCACGGCGAGGGTTGCGAGGTACTTTGGAATCATCGTCGCTTGATATCACCGCAGGCGACGGAAGACAAGGAGAAAGCGCGGAGCGAACCTGGAGGGCCAGACGACGTTCGCGATCCGCGAGTTGTTGCGTGTTATTGCGGGTTATCGGGCGTGGGCGGTACGACAGGCGCGCTGATTTTTTGTTTGTCGTCGACGGAGAAGAGGAGGAACTGGCTGAACGAGTGCCGGCGGTGAAAGCGGTGGCCGTTCAGGGAACAGTACCAGTCGGCGCTCTTGGGGAGCCACAGTTGCAGGTCCTTGTTCAGGAAACGCACTGGGCCGTATTCGATGAGCTGGTGATCCCGGATAAGCCGAATTTCGCGAACGGGGCGCACATTGTCGGATTCCATGGCAACGACCTGAGAGGTCTCCGCGTCGATCCAGGCGCGCCCCTTAAGGCCGACCTCAAAGTAGCGGCCGCCTACCTGATAAGTGAGCAGGGAGCTGGAATGATCGGCCCTTTGCTGAAAGCGCAAGACCCAGGCCGACCGGCCTCGCCAGGAGCTGCGCCCCTGGCAATCAAAATCATATCTGGCTTGCAGGTTGGGGTGAAAGATCAGAGCCAGTGTGGGAAGGCCAGAGGTGGAGATCTCCTCGGGAAACTGCTTGGCGGTGTCGGAGCCATTGCGGTATTCCTGGACGTTAATCTCAGTAGCGCCCTCCGGACGGATTTCCACGAGGTAGTTGAACTTGCGTGTTTCAGTGAAAATCTTCAGGCCCATGGGGCTGAGACTGTTGTGCTCGACATTTTCAGTGGCGGTGAAGCGATCGACGTTCTGGACGAGTTCCCGGACGCGCTGTCCGGCGGAATGAAGGACGTTGTTGAGTTGGCAGGGCGCGGTGGTGGTGTCGAAGTCGAGCTTTTCGTCGTCGATATTGGGAGGGGCCCAGTTATTGCTCTCGGTAACGGCCTTGGCGTCGAGGAGTGGCGGAAGATCAATCGTGGCGCCCGCAGGCCCGGTGGCGGCAAATTGGGCATCGCTCGGGCCGGGTTGCGTGGAGTCGGATCGAGATTCGGCGTTTTCCGTTCCACCGGCAAGGTTCGCCGGGCGCAATTTCTGCATGGTATCGAGGTACTTCTGCGCATTGGTAGCTTGCAGATCGTGGGGGTGCTCGCGAAGAAATTTTTCCAGTGATGCGGTAGCCCGCGGATAGTCTTGCTGGAGATATTGAGCCTGGCTCAGCGCCAGCAGAGCGGGTGTTTGGTCTGGAGAGAGTGCCAGAGATTTTTGCAGAAAGGCGGCGGCTCTCGCGGGATCTTTTTGCCGTAGGCAGAGCAAACCCATAAGGTAGTCGGCCTCGGCGAAATCCGGATCGAAGATGAGGGCGCGTTCCAGGTGTTGGTGGGCCTCGTCGAGATCGTTCAACTGTAGCGATTGAAGGGCTCTTTCGGATTCCTTGACGGCTTTAGACGAGACGGAAGCGGCGCCGACTTTTACTTTTACGGCTTTCTTGTCGGTAGTAGCAGAGGGCAGCATGGAGACGGTGAGATTCGGTGCTTTGAGTGTCCCGGAGATAAGGACTTGTTCCCGCACGGTGCGGTATCCCGTGGCAGTGACTTCCACGAGGTACTGACCTTGGGGCAAGCCAGTGAAACGAACGTTGCCGCTGGCGTCCGAGACCGTGGAAAGGGTGCGGTCAACGGCGCGGGTGAGCAGAGTGACCGTGGCGCCCTGGAAGAATGGTGCGCCTACGGCGTCTTGGACTTGCAAGGTGATCTGGCCAGTGGACGCAAAGTCATCGGTCGCGCGGGTGTCTCCATGCTGCTGTGCCGCGCTCGGGATCTGGATACTCTGGGCAGTGGAAAATCGAGGGCAGACCAGCAGGGCCAAGCTGCATAGCGTTGTAAAAAACGAAATTGGTAAACCCGGAGCAACCCGTCGCATAAACTCGTCGCCTGGCCGCTACGATAGCACATCTACCTGCTTCGCGCGCGTTGCTTGGGGAAGATCCGGGCGCTGCGGAAGGCCACGCATGTCAGAACTGCATGTCCTGCCATGGCGATGCCGCAAATGGTAGACGAAAAAAAAGCGACGGGTTCGTGTAAAATCAGAGCATAAGCGGAAATTTGGTTCGGTATAGGCCGTACAAATAGCTGACTTCAGGAGAAAGCCGTGGATTTCACTTTTACGGACGAACAGCAGCAGTTGCGGCGTAGCGTGCGGCAGTTTGCCGAGGGCGAGGTGCGCCCGCATGTGATGGAGTGGGACGAGGCTTCTCACTTTCCGATGGAGATTATGCCCAAGCTTGGCGAGATGGGTCTGCTGGGCGTGATTTTTCCGGAAGAATACGGGGGCGCTGGGCTTGGCTACATCGATTACGTGATTGCGATTGAAGAATTGTCGCGCGTGGATGGGTCGGTCGGGATCATAGTGGCGGCGCACAATTCGCTGTGCAGCAATCACATTTATAAATTC
>DATFZY010000024.1:0-5959 GCA_035313865.1 Candidatus Acidiferrum sp. | reverse complement strand
CAGGAATTCCTCGCGGGCGACCCACTTTACGGTTGCGGTTTGCATGGAGAGACTCCCGGTGTGATTAGGTTGCGAGATTCACGGAATAAACTCTAGCGGGGATTGGGTGGGGCGTCCAGTGGTGGAGTCGCGCGTTCGAAGTAAGGTGACGCGGGAATTTATGCTAGGAGCCTAGGGTGTCTGAGTCGTTGGCGGCTACGGAGGCGGCGATGTGATGTTGGGGGGCGCGACGCATGGCTGCTACGAAGCCGCGGACGATTTTGGGATCGAATTGGTTGGCGGCGCAGCGTTCTAGTTCGGAGAAGGCTTCTTCGGGGTTGCGAGCTTTTTTGTAGGTGCGCTCGGAGGTGATGGTGTCGTAGGCGTCGGCGATGGCGATGACGCGCGCGCCGAGGGGAATCTGATCGGCGGTGAGGCGGTCGGGATAGCCGGTGCCATCGTAAAATTCGTGATGGTGGCGAACCATTTCGCGGATGCGGTTCATGGCGGCGAGGGGCTCGAGAATTTTCGCGCCGAGTTCGGTGTGGGTTTTCATGGTGGTCCACTCGGTGGCGTCGAGCGGGCCGGATTTATTGAGAATGGTTTCGGGGATGCCGACTTTGCCGATGTCGTGCAGTAGGCCGGCGAGACGGATTTCCTCGACTTCGGCTTGGTTCATGCGCAGGGCTTGCGCGATCATCACGGAATACGCGGAAACTTTTTGCGAGTGGCCCTGGGTGTAGCGGTCTTTGGCGTCAATCGCGAGCGCGAGCGAAGTGACGGTGTCCACGACGGCGGGCGGAACGGGATCGCCGGCGTCGCCATCGCCATGTTCGATGAGTGAACGCGTGAACTGTTCTAGGCGGCGGTAGATTTCATCGAAAGCGTCGGGGCCGGTAGAGAATTGGCGCTTGAGCGTGACGCCGAGATAGGCTTCGAGAACATCTTTTTTCCAGCGCTTGGTGTCTTTGGGGTCGCCTTGCTCGGCGCTGGAAACGGAATTTCCGCCCTGGTGTTTGGACAAGTACATCGAAGAGTCCGCGACCTGAATCAATTCCTGCGGCGTGGAACCATGCACGGGGAAACCGGCGATGCCGAAGCTGGCGGTAATATTCTTGTCGCGGAGAAGTGGATCGGCAGCGACCCAGCCGCGAAGTTTGCTGGCGAGTTGGATGGCTTGCTCGACGCTGGTTTCGGGCATGAGGATGACGAATTCATCGCCGCCGTAACGGGCGACAACATCGGACCGGCGGCAGTTCTGTTCGAGGATGTGGCCGACGCGCTGCAGGACGACGTCGCCTTCCAGGTGGCCGTAGAAATCGTTGACGAATTTGAAGCGGTCGAGGTCCATTAGGACCAGCGCGAAGGGGCGATTAGCGCGCGTGGAGCGCTTCCATTCGGAGGAGAGCGCTTCCATCAGGAAGCGGTGAGTTTTGACGCCGGTGAGGCCGTCGGTGATGGCCTGTTCCTGGGCTTTCTGGAACGTGACTGCATTGTGCAGAGCGCCGGCAAACAAATCGGCGAGGGTGCGGAGGAGGCGGATTTCTTCGTCGGCGAATTCGCAGGGTTTCGAGGATTCAACGTAGAGCACGCCGAGCAAGCTGTCCGCGTAGATGACGGGGAGAGCGATGGCGGAGACCGTTCCGGGGAGGACCGGGGTGGGTGAATCCGGGCCGACTTTTGTGACGGCGACGATCTGGCCGGAGCGGGCTACCTGGCCTACGAGTCCTTCACCGAGGAGAATGCGGCGACCGAGAGCATCGCGACGCGCGCCGGCTTCAGCCTGGATCTCGAGTTCTTTGGAGGAGTATTCGAGAATGGCGATGCCGATGTGATCGTAGGTGAGCGCGTTTTCGATTTCGGCGGCGATCTTGGCGAGCATTTCTTCGGGATTCAGAGTGGTGATGGCGTGGCTGGAAACATTATTGATGAGCGTCAACTGCTTTGATTTTTTTTGCTCCGCGGAGAAGAGTCGAGCGTTTTCGATGGCGATCGCGGCTTCGCTGGCTAGGACGCGGAGCAGCTCGACGTGGCCTTCATCGAACGCGCGTTCTTGCGCGCTGTGCACGGCCATCACACCGACGGCCTGGTCGTACAGGATGAGCGGAACGGCGCACATCGAACCGGTCTGCTTTTGCGGCTCAAAACCCAGGCGCGCGGTTTCGTCAGCGAATTGTTCGCGGATCAGCAACGGTTGAACGGTTCGAATTACATGTTCCGCGAGGTGATTGCCGGTGGGCCGCGTTCGTTTGGGCTGACGGACGCCGTCTATGACTTCGATTTCAAAGCGAATCTGTTCCGATTTGCGGTCGTAGTAGGCGATGAAGAGGCAGTTGACGTCGAGCAGGCGCTGCATTTCGGAATAAATGCGTTCGAAGAGGGCGTCGGGTTCGAGGGTGGAGCTCAAGGCGCGGCCGATTTCGTTCAAGATGTGCAGCTCTTCGCTGCGGCGCGCGGTTTGCTGGATCAGATAGCTATTTTCGACGGCCATGCCGATCTGGTGGCCCAGGGCGAGGAGCAGGCGCAATTCAGGGGGAGCGAAATTGCGATTGTCCGGCGTGCCCAGGAGCAACATTCCGAAGACGCGGTCTTTGGCCTGCAGGCTGATGCCGACCATGGTGCGCAGGCCCTGAGCGAGTAGCATTTTGCGAATGTGGCGGAAGGGTTCTTCTTTTTCGAGGGCGACCCAGTTGGCGTCGCGGGCGAGATCGCGAAGGACGACGAGTCCACCGAGGCGGGCGACGAGCCTTACAATGTAATCGTCCAGATTATTTTCTTGCACGGACGCGCAGAAGGAATCGTCGAGGCCGGTGACGACGACGGAAGCGGGGCCATGTTCATCGCCGTAGTGCAAGATCAGCGCGCCGGCGGGGATGCGCACGACGTTGAGAACGCGATCCAGAGCTTGCGCGAGCATTTTCTGAATTTCACCGCCGGCAAAGCTGGAGGTGGCCAGATTCAGATTGGAGAGAGCGAGCATGTTGCGTTCGACGCGGCGGCGCTCTTCGTCGTATACGGCCATCAACATGAGTACGCCGCCGATAATTTCGGCGAGCAGAGCGAAGGGCAGCAGGTTGGCATGGGCGAGTGGGCCGAGGCGCGCCTGGTAGTGGAAGAGCAGAAGCAAAGCGCCGGTTACGACGAAGGTGCAGGCCAGCAATTTATCAGCGCGTGATTCCTGTTTGCGGCCTTCCTGCCAGAATGCTTGCGCGGTGAGGAAGAAAACGACGGCAACTCCAAAAGCCAAGGGAACCGCGATCCAATCGCGGGGGTAAGCGAAAGACCAAACCGCCGCACCGGCAGCTGCCAAAACGACGCGGCGCCCGGAGAGCGTGAGGCGCGCGTACAAGCGGGCGGAGCAATAAAAAGAGAGGGCGGCAAGCGCCAGCACCCAGTCGTCGATGACCGCAACCCATCCAGAGGGAGGCACGGGACCAACGAATGCAGAGCGTACGAAATAGAGCGAAAGCAGGAACCAGGCGGAGGCCCAAACCAGGAGGTAGGCCTGGCGCTTCTGTTGATATACGTATACGAAGAATATGCCAAGCAGAAAGGCGCCGGCGAGGAGCACGACCGCACTCGTATTGAGATGGCTCAACAACTCAAGACTCCGTAATCAGGGCCCTGCAGATTTCTCCTGAGAATAGCAGAAAATTGACGGGCGTTCGGGCGAGTGTCCAGGCCAGTTTCGTGGCGGTCACCTGTACTAAAGAGCGCCCGAGAGAGGTGAAAAAGCGGGTGCGGATTGGTCGAATACCGCCCAAGAATGCACATTGCGTGGCCTAGGCCCGTTCTACTGTGGCCTGAGAAGACTATGTAGCGCGCGGACGTGGAGGTCAACAGTACCCCCGTACCAACCCTCTTTGGCTCAGCGTGTTGCGTAGTTTTCTGGGACGCTTGCTGCGGCTCTTTATTGCGGTTTTGCAGGCGAGGTCGTGGGGCCAGGAGCTGGGGCTGCGTCGGAGGCGGCTTTGGGCTTGCCGATTGTGGAGAGAGTTTCGACGTTAAATTTCTTGTAATCGGAATAGCGCGTGGTGCCGTCCACTTTGATGCCTTTTACGAGGAGGAAGCGGACGTCAATGTGGACCTCTTCGTAGGTTGGAAGCCAGACTTCGTTATTAACGTAGGTTTGTTCGAGGACGACGCGGGTGCCTTTCTGGAGGTCGGCGAGGAGGCCACCGGCGAATTTCATGTCGTTGACGAAGAAGGCGTCGAGGCGGACGACGTCGAGGGCTTTTTCGTCGATCCAGATGACGCCGCCGAGTTTTTGGATGACTTTTTCGACCAGGCTGCGGGCTTTGAATTCGGGATTGGGCTCGAAGTCGAAAACCAGGACGTCTTGGCCGCGGAAGCGTTCGCGACGGGGATTGACGAACTGGCAGGCGCGGAGGAAAGCGTCTATGGAGATGTCTTCGTCTTCTTCTTCTTTCTGTTCTTGCTTGTCCTTTTCTCCGGAGCTTGCTTTCTTGCTTGCGCTTTTTTCCAGCTCGTCAATTTGCTTCAGGACGCGGGCGTTTTCTTTTTTTTGGGCTTCGGGGCTGAGCGGCTGGCCGTTGCTTTTCACGAGCGTGGAGACTTCGGTTCCGTCGAGATAGAAGAACGTGGATTCGCGTACGTCGGGCTTTTTTGGCCTGCCGCCCCCTTCGTAGTCCGTTTCTTCTTCAATTCTGGTGCCGGCGTAATTCTCTTTAATTTTGTCGAGGGCCTGCTGGTTCGAGTCAATTTGTTTGAAGAGGGCTTTCAGATCCGGGAGTTGCACTTGCGATTTTCTGGGGAAATCGAAGACGCGTTCGCCGACGGGCTCGTTTACTGCGGCGCGGGTTACGTCAATCGAGTAGATGGCGGCGCCGCGGTGCAGCTCGATTTTATGGGGCAGCTGGACGCCATTTTCCGGGCGATAGTCGTCGTAGAGGATTTCCTGATTCAGGCCGCCTACTGACGCGGATTCCTTTACGATGAGGTGCGATTGGGTGTCGAAGAACACTTGCCATCTCAAACCCGAGGGCATGGTGACTTCCAGTTGCGATGCATCTTTGCCGCGGACCTGCGCGGCGCCGACATAAGTGATGACTAGCTTGTTCTTCTTGGGATTCAGGAGGCGCGAATTGTAGTAGCGGGCGGCGGCTTCGAGTTGCGCGCCTTCGGGGCCGACGAGGGTCGAGATTTCTCCGGCGGCGTTCTGATGCCAGGCGGATTTTCCGTTGAAGGATTCGATCCAGCTCTGATCGCCCATGACCATTTCGGAGTAGTAGCGGTTGGGGAGTTTTATGTCGAAAGTGTAGGCACCGGGCTTGCCGGCGTTCTGCGCTGCGACCGTGCCTTCCAGCGTGATGGTTTGGATTTTCGAAAGTGCGCGGGCGCCGCCTGAGGCTTTCACGTATTGATTTAAGATTTTTGCGGCATCCTGGGCGTGCAGAGGGGCGGCGACGCAGAGGAAGAGTAAGACGACTGGCAAGAGCAGGTTATGCAGACGAGTGCGCATCGGTTTCATCCTTAGATACGCACGGGTGTGGAAAAGGTTCCAGGCATTCGGCAGTTTCCGTCGCGCGCAGGTTTCGAGGCTGACTCGATTTTGGGGCGGGGTTCCGATAAGATGAATGGCTCTGGTACTGGAAAGGAATCCGACAGAATGTGTGCTGCACAAAAACCGCGCGTGCGTTTTGCGCCGTCTCCGACCGGATATTTGCATGTGGGCGGAGCGCGCACTGCTTTGTTCAACTGGCTTTTCGCGAAACACGAGGGCGGAACTTTGCTGTTGCGCGTGGAAGATACCGACGTGGAGCGCAACAAGCCCGAATTGGTGGATGGAATATTGGTGGCGCTGAAGTGGCTGGGAATCGAGTGGGACGAGGGGCCTTTCTTTCAATCGCAGCGCGGGGAAATGTATCGGGCCGCGGCGGAGCGGATACTGGCGAGCGGGGCGGGTTACGCTTGCTACTGCAAGGCGACGGCTTATGCGGGCGGGGATTATTCCGCGGCG
>DATFZY010000023.1:0-67573 GCA_035313865.1 Candidatus Acidiferrum sp. | reverse complement strand
CACGGCATGCCGTGCCCCAACGGGGTGAAATTTTGGTGGTGGGGAAAAAGCAAAAGACTTTGTTAGACTCATGTGATGCATGACTTAAATTATTTTCGGGATCATTTGGATTTGTTTGCGGCTATGGCTGAGAGGCGGGGGATGCCGCTTCATTTGGATGCGTTTCGCGTTTTGGATGCGCAGCGGCGGGAGTTGATTACCGCGACGGAGCAGCTTAAGGCGCAGAGGAATAGGGCTAGCGACGAGATTGCGCGGTTGAAGAAGGCGAAAGAGAACGCGGACTCGCTGATTGGGGAGATGAAGGCGGTCTCGGAGCGGATTAAGGAGGCGGACGAGCGGATTGCGCAGTTGAATGCTACGCAGAGCGAGTTGATGTTGACGATTCCTAATGTGCCGCATGGGTCGGTGCCGGTGGGGCATAGCGCGGAAGAGAATGTGGAGGTGCGGAGGTGGGGAGCTGCGCCGAAGTTTGATTTTGTGGCGAAGCCGCACTGGGAAGTGGGCGAGCGGGCGGGGATTTTGGATTTGAGCGTCGCGACGAAGATTACTGGCTCGCGATTTGCGGTTTATAAAGGTTGGGGAGCGCGGCTGGAACGGGCTTTGGCGAATTTCTTTTTGGATGTGCATACGCGGGAGCATGGGTATACGGAGATTTTGCCGCCGTTTTTGGTGAATACGGCTTCGCTGATGGGAGCGGGACAGTTGCCGAAGTTTGCGGCGGATTTGTTTCGCGTGGAGGGCACGGATTTTTGGTTGACGCCGACTTCGGAGGTGGAGCTGCACAATTTGCACCGCGACGAGACGTTGGCGGAGGAGAAGCTGCCGATTTATGTGACGGCGTGGACAGCGTGTTTTAGGAGCGAGGCGGGGGCGGCGGGGAAAGATACGCGCGGGATTTTGCGGCAGCACCAGTTTCAGAAAGTCGAGCTGTTCAAGTTCACGCACCCCGAAAAAAGTTACGAAGAGCACGAGGCGCTGGTGCGGAACGCCGAGACGATTCTGCAGAAGCTCGGGTTGCACTACCGGACGATGCTGCTGTGCACAGGCGATATGGGATTTGCGTCGGCGAAGACGTATGACCTCGAGGTGTGGCTGCCGGCTAGCGGAGAGTTTCGCGAGATTTCGTCGTGCTCGAACTGCGAAGCATTCCAGGCGCGGCGAGCCGGGATACGTTTTAAGCCCAAGGGCGGCGGGAAAAGCGATTTTGTGCATACGCTGAATGGGTCGGGGCTGGCGGTGGGGCGGACGTGGATCGCGGTGGTGGAGAATTATCAGCAGGCGGATGGGTCGATTGTGGTGCCGGAGGTTTTGAGGCCGTATATGGGGATTGACCGGATCCCGGCGGGCGAGTAGGCCTGAGGCCTGGCCGGAGGATCGGCAGGAGGGGCACGATATATCGTGCCCCTACAACTGCAAGTTGTAGATAATATTAGAGTTAGAATAGAAGATCGAGCGATTCGGGCCTTTTCGGCTAGCCTCTTACGTCGCGCAACTTATTGAAAGTACAGCTTTTCGTTTGACTCTGCCTTTTCGCCTTGCATACACTCGCCTCAGTACTATTTTGCGCAATTTAGGTAGGCCCCGGGGGACTCGGGTGTCGCGGCCAGAGAATTAGCGTCGAAAGCGTGAACGTAAGCGCTTCGGCCTAGACGAGCCGGGTCATGGAACTGGAAGAATCGATGGAATTTCTTTCGCGCCTCATAAAGTATTTGTTCTGGCTGCTGGTCGTGTCGTGGAGCGTGGCGCTCTTGCGGCGCGTGTTGGCGTCGATGCTGCGTGGAGCGACTGCGCCGGATCAGGCGGGCGAGGACGCGGGTACTGCAAGTTCTGCGAGTGCTGGTTCTGGCGACACACAGGGCGGATTGGCGCCGCGGCGATTGGTGCGCGACCCCGTTTGTGGGATGCATGTTGCGGAGGAACTCTCGATTCCGCTGCGCGAAGGCACGGAGATGATCCATTTTTGTTCGATGGCTTGCCGCGACAAGTATGCGAACAACGTGCAACGGATGGCGGCAAACGCTTGACGGATTTTCATACCCGGGAAGTAGAAAAATTTAATCTTCAAAAGTTTTCGATAAGAGAGAAGTTGAGACTACACGCGTAGAGGAAAGGACCGAACCTCGATGGCTACGGTCGTAAAGCCCACAGGGCCGCTCAGACAGATTGGCGCACCGCCGATGGTGCCGCGAATCGCTCCGCGCGAGGATTTGAACCCATTTCGCATCGCGCAGATTCAGTTTGATATGGCGGCGGAGTTTTTGAAGCTGGAGCCGGGGTTGCGGCAGATTCTGCGGACGCCGAAGCGCGTGCTGGAAGTTTCTATTCCCACGAAGATGGACAACGGGCAGGTGAAGGTCCACACCGGGTTCCGCGTGCAGCACAATATTTCGCGCGGGCCGGGCAAGGGCGGCATTCGTTATCACCCCAATGTGACGCTGGATGAAGTGAAGGCGCTGGCGGCTTGGATGACTTGGAAGACCGCGGTGCTGAATGTGCCGTTTGGCGGCGCGAAGGGTGGAGTGATTTGCGACCCGAAGCGCATGTCGAAGACGGAACTCGAGCGCATGACGCGGCGCTACGCCAGCGAGATTTTGCCGATTATCGGGCCGTCGATGGATATTCCGGCGCCGGACGTGTACACCGACGCGCAGACCATGGCGTGGATTATGGACACGTACTCGATGACGGTCGGGCACTCGGTGCATGGAGTGGTGACCGGCAAGCCGGTGTCCATCGGCGGGTCTGAGGGACGCGGGGAGGCGACGGCGCGTGGGCTGCTCTTTGTGGTGGAAGAGGCGTGCAAGCTGAAGAAGATTCCGCTGCGCGGCGCGACCGTGGCGATTCAGGGATTTGGCAACGCGGGCGCGACGGCGGCACGTTTGTTTGCGGAGAAAAAGGCGAAGATAATCGCGTTGAGCGACACGCGCGGCGGCGTGACGAATTCGCGCGGGATCGATCCCATTAAGGCGATACGTTATAAGGAGCGCTCGGGGACTGTGGTTGGAATGCCGGGAGCTTCGCGCATCACGAATGATGATTTGCTGACGATGAAGTGCGACATCCTGGTACCGGCGGCGCTGGAAAACGTAATCACGCTGCACAACGCGGAAGCTATCAAGGCGCGGATTGTGGCGGAAGCTGCCAATGGGCCGACGACACCGCACGCCGATGAAATTTTGGCGCGGCGGGGGATTACGGTTCTGCCGGACATCCTGGCCAACGCTGGCGGCGTTACGGTGAGTTACTTCGAATGGGTGCAAAACATGGAAGGGCTCATGTGGGACGCCGAAGAAGTCAATGCGCGCCTGCAAAAGAGCATGGTCAAGGCATTCCACGAAATGGTGGAGACGATGCGGAAGCATCACGTTCCGCCGCGCGCGGGCGCGATGGTTCTAGCCGTTGGGCGTGTTGCTGAAGCGACGCTCGTTCGCGGCTTGTTCCCCTGATAATTTCCCTGCGTGCCAGAAAGTCTGGCTGAACATCATGAACATGATAAGGTTTGCTCATTTCGTGTGCGGGTTGAACCTCGCGCTCTTTGTCTGCGTCTTGGCATGGCCTTTGCCGGCGCAGGAACGGCCACAAGTGGCCATCACGGTGGACGACCTTCCTTCCCACGGCGATTTGCCATCCACGATGAAGCGCTCGGAGGTCGCGAAAAGCATGATTGCGACATTCAAGGCCAAGGGCGTGCCCATGGTCTACGGATTTGTGAACGCGAAGTGGGCTGAGGAAGATCAGGACAAAGCCAGCGTGTTGAGGATTTGGGCCGATGCAGGATTTCCGCTCGGCAACCACACCTACTCGCACATCGATATCAACACGGCCACGCCGGAGGCCTTTGAAGCCGAGATCGCCGGAGACGAGTCCACACTGCAAGCACTGATGGGGTCGAAAGACTGGCACTGGCTGCGATATCCCTACCTGCACGAGGGCGACAGCCTCGAGAAACGCCAGGCGGTGCGCGAATACCTCAAGGAACATGGCTACAAAATCGCACAGGTCACTCTCGATTTCGGCGATTACGCCTGGAACGTTCCGTACACCCGCTGCACTGAGAAGCAGGACACCCAAGCGATCGCATGGCTGAAGTCAAGTTACCTTCAAACCGCGTCCGAATCCTTCACGTTCGACCGTAAACTTTCCGCGATGCTCTTTGGCCGAGACATTAAGTACGTCCTGCTGATACACATCGGCGGATTCGACAGCGTGATGCTGCCCGAATTGCTCGATTTGATGAAGAAACAGGGATTTGATTTCGTTCCTCTTCCAGACGCGGAGAAAGACCCCGCCTACCAAAGCGACCCCGACGCCCCACTGCCGCATGGCGGCACGCTGCTCGAGCAATTAATCGAGAGCAAGCACATGAAATATCCGCCCATCCCCGAACGCCCGATGCAGAAGCTCGACGCCATCTGCCGTTAGCATCTTTTTCGTCACACTCTTTTCGCAGCGACCTCACGCGCACCCGCCTGCATCCAACTTTTATGTTGCGCGCGACGGGCAAGGCGCGTACATTCGCACTTGCCGGTGCGCCTGGGTGGCGCGACCGGCAATTTTCGTCGAGGGGCCTCTCCTGGGCGCAAAGCGCTTCGGAAAGCAGCTCCAGGTAGCGAGCGATGAGCACTCACAACGGTCATAACGGCCACAGCGTTCCGCCGATTCTGCTGACCATCTCCGGATTCGATCCGTCCTGCGGCGCGGGCGTCGGCGCGGATCTAAAAACCTTCGCCGCGCAGGGCTGCTACGGAGTCGCGGCGATCACTTCCCTTACGATTCAGAACACGCAGGGCGTCGATGCCGTTCATAACACGCCCGCCGCCGAACTGCGCGCGCAACTCGACGCGCTGACGAAGGATTCCACGATTGAAGCGGTCAAAATCGGCATGCTGGGCAATCGCGGAAACGCCGCAGCCGTTGCCGAATTTCTCGATGCCAACAAGTTCGCGCACATCGTGCTCGACCCGGTCATGAAAGCGTCGAGCGGCGCGGAACTGCTGGACGCCGCGGGAATCAAATACGTCGCCACGGAGCTGTTGAAACGCGCCAGCGTCATCACGCCAAATGTCCCTGAAGCAGAAACGCTTACCGGGCTAGCAATCAAAGACATGGCGGGGATGGAAGCAGCGGCGCGCAAGCTCGTGGAGATGGGCGCTCGCGCCGTGATTGTAAAGGGCGGCCACATGGAAAAGGCCGTCGATCTGCTCTTCGATGGAAACGCGATGATGCCGCTAGCGGGCGATAAGGGTAAAGAGGAATCGCTACACGGCACTGGTTGCACCTTTGCGTCGGCCGTAGCGGCGCATCTCGCGGTTGGCCGCACGCTTCTCGAAGCAGCGACTCTCGCGAAGGCGTATGTCACAAAAGCCATCGAAAAGGCTTACCCCATCGGCAAAGGCCGCGTCCCGCTGGATCATTTTTATCGGCAGAAGATTGAGCCGCCCGCGCGCGGCATCCACGAAGTGCCGCAGCATGGGATGCATCCGGCGGCGGAGCCAACGGCGCACTGAAAATCCGTGACTGGTGACGAGTGCGGGTGTCACTTCGCAGCGTTTTTTCCTTCCTCTGACGAATTGCACTTTTGGAGAAAGCTTTGGCGAAAGCCGTCAAACCGTTGCCTGCGGCCCTCGGTTTCCGGGTCAAGTCCGGCTGGGCAATGGCGGTTTTGCTGACTGGTTCTTGCGACAAACCACAACTGGCGAAGTGTTCGACGATTCTCCTTTCCGATCCCAACATCCCCGGCTCGAAGCAGCCGTATCACGCGGCACTCGAACTCCCGCGCGAAGAAGGCGAGGCCGTCACTCAAAATCTGCGAAAAGTGGTGAGCGCCGCGGCGAAGAAGTCGATCCAGGAGCTCCTGGAAGAAGCCAACGCTCTGGCGTATGAGGTCCGCGCGGCCGCGCTGGTCGTGGGCAGTCTCGTCGATCCCGCCACCCTTCACAACGACCACATGCGCGCCCACGGCTACGAAGGCCAACTGTTTCGAGTGGTTTTGGAAGACGCGCTGCGTTCATGCAAGATTCCCTGCGCGGTGCTCCTCGAGAAGAACGCTTACGAGGCCGCCGCGCCCGCACTGCGCATCACCGCGCCGAGAGCCAAGCGAGCCATTGCACGGTTAGGTGACTCGCACGAAGGCTCCTGGCGCGCGGAGGAAAAGCTCGCGGCATTGGCGGGATGGACGGCGCTTGCCAAGCGCGAGAAGCCAGGGAAGTCGCCCTGAGGGAAAAATGAGTTACCGCTTGGCGTGCGCGAATGAAGCCGCGATTCGCCGATAAGCCCGCGCTTCGCCAAACCGCTCTTCGCCAAGCCAAAGATACTCGCCGGTTTCGCGTACCGCCGCGCGTCCGCGAATAACGCGGAGATTCCCTTTCGGTCCCGCAGCGCGCTTCCGCGAAGCTGCCAAAAAAGGCTCCACGTTTTGCTGCTCGACTATCGTCCTGAGCGCGCGCGGCCGGCGCGAGAGGCCTCTGCGCCGTTCCCCGTAATTCCATTGATAGAGGACGTACAAAAGAAAATCGCATCCAAGAATGCAAATCGCCAGGAAAATGGTAGCTGACATTTTTATCTCACTCCGCGCTCATTTCGAATCCTTGGGCGCACAAGAAGGAGATTAGGAGCAGCGGCGCAAGAAAATCCTGAGCAGTTTGTTAGAAATTCATTAAAGTGGTTTTAGGAAGAGGCGGCTCGGCAACTCAATCCGTGTCGCATTTGATTGCGCTGGTGATAATTCAGGAGAGAGACTCCGTGTATTTCCTACGAAAGCCGGACGACGGCAAGATTCGCGCGTTTCTCTCCGCGCAAAAGGATCAACCGTTCTCATACGCGCATGTGGGAGCTTCCCGCGATCAGCCTCCCAGAGGCTACACGGTCGATCATAATCGCGTACGGCTGGGGGAAGGGCCAGAAGCTTTTGAGTGCGCTATGGGGGCCATCCGCGCATGGAAAATGTTCGCGATGCCGTGGATTCAACTGTGCTGGCCGGGCACCCCGATTAAGGAAGGCGAAATCGTAGCCGTCCTGGTGTCGCTTTTGGGGCTCTGGTCGCTGAACGCAGCCCGCATTGTCTACGTAATCGAGGAAAGCGGCCCCGACAAACGTTTCGGCTTCGCCTACGGAACCCTCCCCGAACACGGCGAACGCGGCGAAGAACGTTTCACGGTCGAGTTCCACGCCAAAGATCAATCCGTCTGGTACGACGTCTGCGCATTTTCTCGACCAAACTTGCTGGCCAGACTCGGCTATCCAATCGCAAGAGCCATGCAGAGGCGGTTTGCGCGCGACTCGAAAGCCGCCATGCAAAAGACAGTAGATGGCTGCGGCGGCCCTTAGCATGGCGTCTTCCAAGCGAGGCGGTTGCAAATCCGCGCGGGATCCGAATGCCAAGAACCAAAGCAGACCCCACCTCAGCTGCACTGGCCTCCGGAAGGGGATTACTTGATTTCCAAGAAACTCGGCGTCGCTCTGCTCATCGCGTTTACCCTCATCATCGGAGTAGTGGCGCTGCTGCTGCCGCGCGTTCCGCAGCCGCTTTCCTATCATGATTTTGCCGACCAACGCAGCTGGCTTGGAATCGCAAATTTCGGTGATGTCTCTTCCAATTTGCTATTTGCCATAGCAGGTTTGTTGGGCTTGATTTTCCTGTGGCGCACTTCGGAAACGCCGCTATTCGTCGATCCACGCGAGCGCTGGCCGTACATTTTTGTTTTTCTGGGATTGTTCCTAACGGCCTTTGGTTCAAGCTATTACCACCTCGCGCCCGACAACGCACGATTGGTTTGGGATCGCTTGCCGATGACCTTTGCATTCATGGGGTTGGTTTCCGCGATGCTCGCGGAGCGCGTCAGCGTCCGCGCCGGCCTCGTGTTGCTTCCTGTTCTGCTTTTAATTGGAGCAGGCAGTGTGTTTTGGTGGTGGCACACCGAAAGCGGGGCCGGGGATCTGCGGTTCTATGCGGCGGTGCAAGTCTACGCCGTACTGATCCTGCCGCTCCTGCTTCTGCTCCCGCCGCGCTACACGCGCAGCTCTGATTTTGCAGTCATTTTTGGTTTGTACGTGCTAGCGAAGATTCTGGAAACGGCCGATCGCCGGATTTTCTTGGCCGATCATCAGGTCGTGAGCGGACACACCTTAAAACATTTAGCCGCCGGGGTTGCCGGGCTCTGCGTTTTGGGAATGTTGCGGAAGCGCAGGCCGATCATGGGTTCGCCGAAATGTTCTCAAAAGTCTCGGCGCTACGTTGCACGGCGACGACGATGGGATTTATCTCGGCTTCAGGGCTGACGCCAATCAGCGACAGCAAATCCCCCACGCCGGTCGCTAGTTCGAAGAAAGTCTAGCGCTGAAACACGATTTTTCCAGCGACGATGGTGGCCATGGGCCCGCCTTTGAAAGTGCGCGCGTCGAAGGGCGAGTTGCGGGATTTGCTTGGAGATTGTTTTACGTCGTAGGTCCACGGGTGATCGAACGAAAAAATGGTGAGATCGCCGGGTTCGCCGGGCCAAATCTTGCGCGCAACTTGCAGAACGCAAGCAGGACCCGTGGTGAAAAGATCAACCAGACGCATCAGCGAGATGCGTCCCGAATGCACGAGCTGCTCCAGCGCAAGAGCCAGCGCGGTTTCAAAACCGAGGATCCCAAACGGCGCGCGGTCGAACTCCACATCTTTCAGCGCGGGTTCGTGGGGAGCGTGGTCAGTCGCGATGGCGTCCACTGTGCCATCTGCAAGCCCCTCGATCAGCGCTTTCCGATCTTCGCGCGCGGCAAGCGGCGGATTCATTTTGTAGCGCGAGTCGTACTGCACGTCTTCATCGATCAAAGTGAAATGGTGCGGCGTGACTTCGCAGGTCACACGCAGGCCGCGCGACTTGGCCCAGCGCACTTGTTCGAGCGAAGCTTTTGCGGACATGTGTGCGACGTGGAGGCGCGCTCCTGTGAGTTCCGCAAGCTGAACGTCGCGCGCGACGCAAACAGACTCCGCGGCGGCAGGCATTCCGGGCAGGCCCAGCCGCGTGGACGTAACGCCTTCGCGCATGACCGCGCCTGCGGCGAGCGAAACATCTTCCGAATGCTCAATCACGGGTAGATCCAGCGAGCGGCAGTAGTCCATCACCTGCCGCGTGAGTTTCGCGGTAGCGATGGGCTTGCCGTCATCGGAGACTGCGACGATGCCAGCCTCTCTCATAGCCGCGATTTCCGCGATGGCCTCGCCTTTGCTGCCAACGCTCGCGGCACCTATGGGCCACACGCGCACGCTCGCCGAAGTTTTGGCGCGATCGAGAATGAAGCGCGTGACGCTGGCGTTGTCATTGACAGGTTTCGTGTTGGGCATGCAGCAAACTGCAGTAAATCCGCCGCGCGCCGCCGATTTCGTACCGGTTTCGATCGTCTCCGACGATTCCTGCCCCGGCTCGCGCAAGTGCGCGTGCAGGTCGATGAAGCCCGGCGCCACTATCAGGCCTGTGGCTTCGAAGATTTCGCACGTGTGTGCATCGAGCTGAATTTGCCCCGGGGCAGCGACCTCGACAATCTTGTTGCCATCCAGCAGAACGTCGCGCAATGCATCCGTTTGCGTTGCCGGGTCGATAACGCGCCCGTTCCTAATGAGAAGCATGCGTGGATTCCTTGGGTTGGTTCTCGGCCGCTGCGACCGCACCCTCCTCCGCGACACCGGAAGTCAGCAGAAACAGCAGCGCCATTCGAACGGCGATTCCGTTCGTGACTTGTTCCAGCACGCAGGACTGCGCCCCGTCGGCGACCTCTGGAGTGATTTCGATGCCGCGATTCATCGGGCCGGGATGGAGCACGATGGCATCGGGTTTCGCAAGCCGCAGGCGCTCAGCGCTCAGCTGATAAAGAAGGATGTAGTCGCCGGCAGAAAGCGCCGGTTCATGAAGCCGCTCGGTTTGCACCCGGAGCACAAGAACAACGTCAGCGTCTTCCAGCGCCTCCTCGATTCGAAACACGCGCCGAATCGAAGCGCCGGGCGGTCCGATACTTTCGAGTTCGCGCGGAACCCACATCGCAGGCCCGCAAAGCGTGAAGCGGCACCCAAATTTTGCAAGCAGGTGAATATTCGAACGTGCGACGCGGCTGTGGGAAATATCGCCGAGAATCGTGATATTCAAATTTTCGAGAGAACCTTTGCGGTCGCGCATGGTCAAAGCATCAAGCAACCCTTGCGACGGATGCTCGTGCGTCCCATCGCCGGCATTGATAACCGGAATGTCGAGATGGCGCGCGACGAAATCCGCAGCTCCGGAAGCGGAGTGGCGTATCACCAGGCAATCCGGTTTCATCGCATTCAGCGTGTGCACGGTGTCCAGCAACGACTCGCCTTTTTTCACGCTGGAAGCTTCCGCCTGTAAGTTCATCGTATCGGCGCCAAGTCTGGAAGCCGCTGTGCCAAAGCTGATGCGCGTGCGCGTCGAATTTTCAAAAAACGCCAGCGCAACCGTTTTACCGCGCAGTGTAGCCAGCTTTTTCAACGGGTGACGCTGGATTTCCTGAAATGGCTTGCTCTGGTCGAGGAGAAATGTGAGTTCGTCCGCGTTGAGCGGTTCAAGCGCCAGCAAGTCGCGAAAACGGTAGGTCACATTTGCACTCTTTGTAGTATGCCGGGCGAGAACTTCTGGTTCAACTAGGGCTCCTGCCGGTCCACAAGCACGACGCGCTCTTCCGGGTCGATCTCCCGCAGCCGCACTTCAATGATTTCCGTATCGCTGGTCTGTACCGTGCGGCCAACGAACTGCGCTTCGATCGGCATTTCGCGATGCCCGCGGTCAATCAGCACACAAAGAGAAACGCGCTGGGGGCGTCCAAGATCAAAAAGCCCGTTCATCGCCGCGCGAATCGTGCGCCCGGTATAAAGCACATCGTCCACAAGCACAAGGTCCATGCCGTCGACGCCAAACGCAATATCCGAAGACTGCAGCACAGCCTGAGGAGCGACCTTGGAAAGATCATCGCGATAAAGCGTAATGTCCAGCGTCCCGACCGGCACATCCACGCCGTCAATCCCGCGCATAGCCTGTGCGATGCGCTGAGCCAGCGGCACCCCACGCCTTCGAATTCCGATCAACGCAAGATGCTTCGTCCCGCCGCTTTTCTCCACAATCTGATGCGCCAGCCGCCGCAGAGTCCGGTCAATCTCCGAGGCAGACATCAACTGAGCTTTTTCAACGATGCGCATGGTCGGGTAATCCTAGCACAAGCCGATAGTAGGACAGACACTCCTGTCTGTCCCTTTAAATTTTCCGTCCAGCAAAACCCGACAGGCAAGAATGCCCTCCGAGTCTCCCCTCGTGCCTCAGGGTAAACAGGGTACCTGTCCCGCCGTAAGCCCAAAGCCCCGTGATAAACTTCCCCGGCCAATTATGGAGAACTACGATGAATAAGTTGCGCGGAAGTGGCGTGAGCAAAAGATGGCAAAGAGCTCTGGCGGCATTGGCTGTGTTGTTTGCAATCTGCGCCCCGCCGGTGCTCAGCCAAACGGATGCAGCTGCGAAGGACTCCAACGCCCAAGCCGCAAGCACCCCGCCGCCCGCCAGAACCGCACCAGCCCGGCCAAAGCTCGTAGTAGTTCTGGTCGTGGACCAGATGCGCGCCGACTACATCGACAAATTCCTGGGCCAATGGAATGGCGGACTACGGCGCCTGGTGGAAGAAGGCGCGTGGTTCCGCGATGCCGCCTACCCGTACGCAGCAACAGAGACTTGCGTGGGGCATGCCACAATTTCCACTGGAGCGTTCCCAGCGACTCATGGCATGGTGGCCAACGCCTGGTGGGACCGCGAGTCGCAAAAGATGGTCACGTGCACCTCCGACCCCAACGCAAAAAACATCGATTACGCGGGGGCGACAGCAAAAGGCGGCGATTCCGCCTGGCGAATGGACGTCCCTTCCTTTGCGGAAGAGTTGAAGTTTCAGGCCGGCGCAGGTACGCGCATCGTGACTCTTTCCTTAAAAGCGCGCGCAGCCATCGCTCTTGCAGGCCACAAGGCCGACGCGGTCACCTGGTTTGATTCGGCAGAAGGCGCCTGGGAGACCTCCAGTGTCTACGGCGCAGTGCCCTTTGTCGAAGACTACGCCAAAGCGCATCCCGTGAAAGAGGACTACGGGAAGACGTGGTCGCTGTCGTTGCCAGAAGCCGCGTATTTCTATAACGAAAAGGCCCTCGGCGCAGTGCCGGCGGAGGGTTGGGAGCTGACCTTTCCACATCCCTTGCGTGGCAAAGCCGACAGCACTGAACCGGACGCCGCCTTCTACGAGCAGTGGTCGGCAAGCCCCTTTGCAGACGTTTATCTGACGCACTTGGCGGAAACCGCCATGGACAACCTGGGATTAGGAAAGAGCGCGGCAACGGATTATTTGGGACTGAGCTATTCGACTTTGGATTACGCAGGCCACGCCTTTGGCCCGCGCAGCTGGGAGGTTCAGGACGTCCTCGTCCGGCTGGATCAGGATCTCGCGGACCTCTTCAAACATCTCGATGAAAAGGTGGGCCGCGGAAACTACGTTGTGGCCCTGAGTGCTGATCACGGAGTCGTGCCCATTCCAGAAGATATGAAGCAGACCGGTGCAGACGCGGGCGTCTTGCACTTGCCCGACGTACAGGACCGCATCGAAAAAGCGCTGGAGCCTCTGAATTATCCAAAGCCCGCGGTTTCACGCATCAATGGCAGTGACATCTATTTTGCCAAAGGCGTCTACGAGCGTTTGAAAGGCGACTCAGCTGCGATGAACGTCGTGCTTGCTGCCATTAAAAGCGTAGACGGAGTCGAAGGGGTTTATCGTGCCGAAGACCTGGCCGGTCGTCCCGCAACCCACAGCCCGCTTCGCGAGGCCATGGCTGCAGGCTACTCCCCGCTGCGGAGCGGAGATCTCTTTATCGTTCCGAAAGCCTACTGGCTGATGGACTCGACGCCAACTGGCCAGACTCGCCACTACGGCACCGGCCACGGCACGCCATGGGCTTACGATCAGCACGTGCCGGTTTTATTGATGGGTTTCGGCATTAAGCCTGGGGAGTATCAGGGCACAATCACACCTGCGGACATTGCCCCGACCCTGGCTTCTCTCTGCGGCATCACCATCGCGCCTCGCGACGGCCGCGTCCTTGGCGAAGCGCTGGCATCCACGCTGACCGCCCCAGCCAAGCCAGCCAACAAGAAAGCCACTACCTCGGATAGGCCCCGAGTCATCAAATCCCCCCAAACGCCCGAGCAATATTTCCACAAGCAGAAGGATCAGAAGCAAAATTAGCGATAGGCTGGCCCAGCTTCGTGCTATCCTCTGCCCGAAGTGACGAATTCTGTCGCTGTTGATCTGACCGTGCAAGTCGGCGCGGTGCGCCTGCGGAATCCCATTCTCGCAGCCAGCGGAACCTTCGGCTACGGCGTCGAATTTGCCCATCTGGTCGACCTCAATTGTCTTGGCGGCATAGTAGTCAAAGGTCTGTCCCTCGAACCCATCGAGGGGGCCCCTGCTCCCCGCCTGTGCGAGACCCCTTCCGGCATGCTGAACGCAGTCGGACTCCAAAACATAGGCGTCCGGGCATTTGTGGCTGAAAAACTCCCAGTACTGAGAAAATACGATACGGCAATTGTTGCCAACGTCTTCGGCTACTGCCAGGAGGACTACGTCGAGGTCATCCGCATCCTCGAAGACGCCGAGGGGGTATCGGCCTACGAACTGAACATCTCCTGCCCTAACGTCAAAAAGGGGGGAACGCAATTCGGGAACGATCCACTTCTGGTTTCCGAGGTGGTGGGAGCCGCCAGGAAGGCCGCCGCCAAGCGGCCCCTCTGGGTGAAACTCTCGCCGATGGTTGCAGATATTGGACTTATTGCCCGTGCCGCCGAAGCTGCTGGAGCCGATGCCCTGACCGTCGCCAACACTTACCCAGCCATGGCTATCGACCCCTGGACCCGCAAATCTCGCTTGGGTAACCAGACCGGCGGACTCTCCGGACCAGCCATCAAACCAATCACTTTGCGCCTCGTCTGGGAAACGTGGAAGGCCGTAAAGTCACCAATCTTAGGACTGGGTGGCATCGAGACGGCGAAGGACGTGCTTGATTATCTGGCCGTGGGCGCGACTGCCGTACAGGTAGGGACGGCCAGCTTTACTGACCCTCGGGTCAGTCAGCGACTTGTTGGTGACCTGGAGAGGGCCTTTTTTGAGGCTAAAACGTTTACTGTCAATGAGTTAAGGGGAAAATTTTCCGTCGATTTTGGTTGACATAATGACTATTCCTTGCTACACTTTTCTGGATATGAGTAGCACAAAGAACACACTATGAGACGACCACTATTTGTTTTCTGGGCCGCTTTCCGATGGGTGCTCCTTATGTTCCTCATCGTTCCTGTCATGGAT
This sequence comes from Candidatus Acidiferrum sp., assembly GCA_035313865.1. Taxonomy (GTDB): domain Bacteria; phylum Acidobacteriota; class Terriglobia; order Acidiferrales; family UBA7541; genus Acidiferrum. The sequence continues at coordinate 53,203 of DATFZY010000023.1, read as the reverse complement.
GCTCCCCTCGTGGCGCACCTGAGTGCTCCGGTGAAGCCGGTAAAGACCTGGGTCGGCAATGCCAGCTGGTATGGCCCTGGCTTTAACGGCAAGAAGACCGCCAGCGGGGAGCGCTTCGACTGCGAAGCGCTTACCGCGGCACACCCGAACCTGCCATTTGGCTCGATCGTCCGCGTTGTAAACCGCCGAACTGGCCAGTTTGAGGTGGTGCGCATCAATGATCGCGGTCCCTACCAGGAAGGGCGCGAAATTGATGTGTCCTATCGTGTAGCCCGAAAAATCGGGTTAATCCATTCCGGCGTGAACCAGGTGCGCCTGGAACTGCTAGAATTGCCACAGAAACCCTGACCCCGCCGAATTCGGGGTCATACCTTATGACCTTGAGCTTCGACGCCCATCCGCGCAGCAGTTTGATCGTGGCACTGGACTTTGATTCGCTGTCCACTGCCCTCAAGTTTGCAAAGCAGATTGCCGATCTCGTTGGCATGTTTAAGATCGGCAACCAGCTCTTCACGGCTGCGGGTCCCGCAGCCGTAAAAGAGATTTCCGCGCTGGGCCCGGGCATCTTTCTCGACCTGAAATTCCACGACATTCCGAACACGGTAGCGGGAGCGGTGCTTTCTTCCGCGGCAATGACGGGTGTGCAGCTCGTCAACGTGCATGCTCTTGGTGGCAGCGCCATGCTCGAGGCTGCAGTACAGGCCATTAGCGCTGGCGTTCCCATGGGCGCGGACCGGCCGCGCTTGCTTGCCGTGACGGTGCTCACCAGCATGGACCAGAAAACCATGAAGGAAGTAGGAGTTAGCGGCACGCCAAAGGTTCGCGTCGTGAAACTCGCGCAGCTCGCGAAAAAGGCCGGAGTGGACGGGGTCGTCGCAAGCGTTCACGAAGCAAGATCCATCCGTAAAGCCTGCGGGCGCGAATTTCTGATCGTAACTCCCGGAGTGCGTCCCGCAGAGACATCCGTCCAATCCAGATCCGAAGACCAGGCCCGCAAAGCAACTCCCACCGAAGCGATTCGCGCCGGCGCCGATTTTCTCGTAGTTGGCAGACCAATCATTGCGGCGCCAGACCCGCGCGCAGCAGCACAAGCCATCGTCGACGAAATCGCCGCCGCGAAGTAGCGACTCACCATTCTTCTTATTTCAAGCACTTCAGATTTCGCAATCCGCACAGGAGAGCGGCGTGACGGCCGCGGGCGCAGCCAGGAGTGGCTGTGCTACCTTAAATATCGCAGCCCGCGAGGTCGCGCGCTGAATTCTCTTCCCTCATGACGACTTCCACGAAAAGCGTGATTGTTGGTACGGCCGGTCACATTGACCACGGCAAGTCGGCGCTGGTCGAGGCGCTGACGGGGACGCATCCGGATCGGCTTGCGGAAGAGAAGCGGCGGGGCATTACGATTGACCTGGGCTTCGCTTTCCTGGAAGAAAATGGCGTGCGATTCGGTCTAGTGGATGTACCGGGGCATGAGCGATTCGTGAGCAACATGCTGGCCGGGGCGGCGGGGATCGACCTGGTGCTGCTGGTGATTGCCGCGGATGAATCGATCAAGCCGCAGACGCGGGAACATTTTGATATCTGCCGGCTGCTCGGCGTGAAGCGCGGCGTGGTGGCGCTAACGAAGAGCGATTTGCTGGATGCGGACATGATCGGACTGGTGCGCTTGGAGGCGGAAGAGTACCTGCGCGGGTCGTTCCTTGAGCGTGCGCCGATTGTTTCTGTTAGCGCGAAGACGGGCGCAGGACTTGCCGAGTTGAAGAAGGCGTTGCATGACGTGGCAATAGAGGTTCCTGGGAAAGATGCGGCACGCTATTTTCGGCTGCCGATTGACCGGGCGTTTGCGATGAAAGGGTTTGGGACCGTGGTCACCGGCACACTGATTTCCGGGAGCATCGGCGCGGAAGACGAAGTTGAACTATTCCCGGGAAAGCAGAAGCTGCGCGTTCGCGGCGTGCAATCCGGAGGGAAATCCGTGGAGCGCGCCATCGCCGGGCAGCGGACCGCGGTGAATCTTGCGAGAATCGATCACGCGGACGTAAAACGCGGGATGACGTTGGCGACGCCGGGACGTTTTCGCACGACGCGCCGGGTTGACACGCGCCTCACGTTGTTGCCTTCCGCACGCAAGATGAAGCATCGGGCGCGCGTGCACTTTCATTCGGGAACGTCGGAGACGGTTGCGGAGGTTTTTCTTTACGGGGCTAGCGTACTTGCGCCGGGACAAAATGCGCTGGTTCATTTGCGCTTGCAGGACGAAGTGCTCCTGTTGCCGGGTGACCGGTTCATCGTGCGGAAGTTTTCTCCAGTGATTACGATTGGCGGAGGCGAGGTACTCGATCCGCTGGCGCGGCGGCCGACGTTGCGGGACGCTGGGCGGGCGGCATTCCTCGAAACGCTGGAGACCGGGAAGCGCGAGGATGTGCTCGCGGCGATGACAGAGCGCGCGTTGCTGGGGCTGCCTCTCGAAGAGATTGTCGGCAGAACTGGTTGGTTCGAGAAAGAGGTTCGTGAGGGCGCGCAAACTCTCGCAACGGGTTCCAGGATCAAAATCGTTTCGACCGAGCCGCTAATACTCTTGTGCAAGAAAGCATTCGACGAGGTTCGCAAGAAACTCACCGAGCGTGTGGAGCGATTTCACAAAGAGAATCCACTGCTGCCTGGAATCCTGCGCGAGGATTTGCGTGCCAGTCTCGGACGGCGCGTACGCGAGGAAACTTTCCGAACCGCCCTTGCCGAATTGGCCGCGGAGAAAAAGCTGGACCTCCAGGGCGAGCTGGTGAAAAAAGCTGGCTCGGAAATTGCCCTTCTGCCCGACGAGGCAATCGCGAAAGACAAGATTGCAAAGGCATTTTCGGATGCGGGCCTGGCGGTGCCATCGGTAAAGGAAGTGCTCGCGACACTTGCGGTCGAGGCCAAGCGCGCGGAGAAATTGCTGCAGATTCTGCTGCGCGAGAAAAGCCTGGTTCGGATAAGCCCAGAGCTGATTTTTCACCGCGACGCGCTGGCTCATCTGAAAGGGCAGCTTTCCACGTATAAGAAGGCGAAGGGCGAGCGCATTTCCGTGCCCGTTTTCAAGGAGTTGACCGGGATTACCCGCAAGTACGCGATTCCCCTGCTGGAGTACCTGGACCGGGAGCGGGTGACGCGGCGGGCCGGGGATGAGCGTGTTATACTTTGAGGCGTACGTGCCGCGCAGCCCCCGCGTGCGAGTGCGTCTGGCCGTGCGTGAAAGGTAGGTGTCCTGTGTGGGACAGCCCAATGCATTTGCTGATTGTTGCCATCGTGATCCTCGTGCTTTTCGGGGGACGCAAGATCCCTGAGTTGATGCGCGGGCTTGGAGAAGGCGTGCGCGGATTCAAGGAAGGGATGTCTGGAGCGCAGGCGTCTTCGACACCACCTCCTGCTCCGCCGGTCGCAGCTCCTGCGGAGAAGCCTTCGGAAGAGAAAAAAGCGTAAGACTTTTTGTTTGCTCATAAGAATTGTTTATCCAAGGCGCTCTGAAAAGAGCGCCTTTCGATTTTTTGGGTTGTTGCCTTGCGGCTTGCGTCAACCTTTTTGCTGGCTTGCAAAGAACGCTTCCTATTGCCGCACGCAAAAGCCGCATGGACAAATGTGTCTGTGTTACGCCGATTGACGTGATTGCCCAGGCGCGCTAAATTACTGCCAGCGCGAAGGGCGCATCCAGTCCGCGGAAAGGGCCGTGCCCACCTTTTGTACTCGAACAGATTTGCGAACTTTCTTTCAGCCTGATTCGGGCGGACTCCAGGCGCATTTACGAAAGGAAGGTCGTGATGGATCCCAAGCCGCTACCGGCTCGCCCGAGTCTTGAGCAGTACAAGAAACAAGCCAAAGAGTTAGTAAAATCATTTCGAGCAGCGCAATTCGGCAAGTTCACAGATTCCGAATCGATTCATTCCGAAACAACTCAACGAGTCAAAAAGCAACACCCGCGTTTTGCGGATTTGCCCGACGAGCAAATTAGCAACACAAAGTTTGCGCTTGCGGATGCCCAATTCATCCTCGCTCGCGAACACGGATTCGAGAGCTGGCCGAAGTTTGCGAAGCACATCGAGGAACAAGCCGCCGCGAATTTTGCGGCTGCGGTCGACGATCCCCTGACTGCGTTCATGGTGGCTGCGTGCGTGCCGCGGGACGATTGGCATGCTGCCGGGACGCTGGAGCGGGCAGAGGCGATTCTTGCAGCACATCCCGGCGTGGCTGTCGCCAACATTCATACGGCAGCCATTCTTGGCAACGCTGCCGGTGTGCGCCGATTCCTTGTGGTTGACGCAGGCAATGCCACGGCAAAGGGCGGCCCTTATGGCTGGGATGCGCTCACCCACTTGTGTTTTTCGCGGTACCTGCGGCTCGATCGCACGCGCTCCGATGGGTTCGTCGCGGCGGCGCGGGCTTTACTGGACGCTGGAGCGAGCGCGAATACCGGATGGATGGAGACTGAGTATGATCCGCGTCCGACCTGGGAATCCGTCATCTCCGGCGCGGCCGGACTGGCGCAACACCCGGGAGTGACGCGGCTGCTGCTCGAACGCGGAGCTGATCCGAATGACGACGAGACTCCTTACCATGTGCCGGAAACGTACGACAACACCGTGATGAAGATTTTGGTGGAAAGCGGCAGGCTCAACGAAGCGAGCTTGACGACGTTACTTGTGCGCAAAGCTGACTGGCACGACGTCGACGGGTTGCAATGGTTGCTGGAACATGGAGCGGACCCGAACCGGCAAACTCGCTGGGGGAGAACAGCGTTTCACCAAGCGGTATTGCGCGACAACAGCATCGAGATTGTTTCCGCGCTGCTTGAGCATGGAGCCGATCCGAGGCTCATCGCGGAAAGGCTTGATCACCGGCCCGAGGTTCATTTCGGCGGCATTTCTGGCATCGACCTGGCAGCGCGGCGGGGGCGCGGCGACGTGTTGGAACTGTTGCAAACTCGAGGCATTGCGATTGAGCTGCAGGGAGTGGCGCGGCTCATAGCGGCATGCGCGCGGAACGATGCTGCCACCGTCCAATCGATAAAGCAGCAAGAGCCCGAACTGCTTCGCGAACTGATGGTTGACGGCGGAAAGCTGCTTTCGGAATTTGCGGGTACAGGCAACGCGGACGGAGTCCGGCTGCTGTTGGACCTGGGCGTTCCTGTGAATGCCGTTACGGAGCACGGCGATCCATATTTCGATGTGGCAAAGAGCAGCACGGCACTGCATTCAGCGGCTTGGCGCGCGCGGCCTGGCGTAGTGAAGCTATTGCTCGAACGAGGAGCGCGTGTGAATGCGCTTGATGGTAAAGGCCGAACAGCGTTGATGCTGGCGGTGAAGGCCTGCGTGGATTCGTACTGGACGAATCGGCGCACGCCTGAATCCGTGGAGGCGCTGTTCGACGCCGGAGCCAGCGTTGACGGCGTTGAATTTCCGTCTGGCTATACGGAAGTTGACGAGCTCTTGAGAAAGCATGGAGCGGGTGCTTCTGAGTCGTGATCCCTTGTCCCGTGTTCCGCGACCCGTGTTCCGTGTTCTCAGATTGTCAGTCGCGACTAGGCTTGATTGGGGGACCCCCTCCCCCGGGTTTCTGTAAGTGTTGCATCTAAAGGGGTTAGTATTTCCGTAGGTCTATTAGAATCAACACTTACGCGACGTCTCACAAGTGTTGATTCTAATTGGGTTAGCTTGACTGGGAGGCGGCTCTTGCAGCTTACCTGGGTGGTTCAACGCTGCGTTCGCCTTGGCAATAAAAAAGCGGCCTAGAGGCCGCCGCAGAACAATCGCATTACTACCTGGAGCTAATGCTACCCCGGATACGATTTGAAACCAAGAGCCATATTGGGCTGTTAGTCTTCGGACCAGCCGAGTTCGGCGAGGGCTTGGGTGACGCGGGCGAGGGGAAGGCCAACGACATTGAAATAGTCGCCTTCGATGCGGGAGATGTAGCGGCCGGCGCGGCCCTGGATGGCGTAGGCGCCGGCTTTGTCGTGGGGTTCTTCGGTGGCGAGGTAGCGCGAGATTTCTTTGGCGGAGAGCTGGGCGAAATGAACGAGGGTGGACTCGACGAAGCTGCGGCGCTCGGCGTCGGGTAGGCGGATGAGAGTGACGCCGGTGAGGACGGCGTGGGTGCGACCGGAAAGTTGTTCTAGCATGCGGCGGGCGTCGTCAGTTGAGCGGGGCTTGCCGAAGATGCGGCCTTCAAGGGTGACGATCGTGTCGGCCGCCAAGACGAAGGCAGGGCCGGTGGCGCGGGCGGCGACGAGTTCGGCTTTGGCATTCGCGAGGCGCTGGACTAGATCGTGCGGGGATTCGCCGGGGATGGGAATTTCGTCGACGGCGGAGGAAACGACGGTGAGGGAGAAGCCGGCGTCGTGGAGGATTTGGGCGCGGCGCGGAGAAGTGGAAGCGAGAATGAGTTTCATGCGAATTCCGTGCCGGGCAGAATACTACATCGTCCAGATGTAAGACTCCGCGGGAGTTGGATAAGGGGGTTGGATCGAAACTACTTACTCAAATGGCGCACAGAAACAACCTGGAGTGAGGCACATTCTCCCGCATGTAGTACGAAGCCTTCTGGCTTATACCAGAAGTCATCGCCGCCGTTCAGGTAGTATTGCTTGGAAGAGAAATCCAGTTTGTATCTGCCAGGAGGCGCTGGAAAATGGAACCAGCCGTCTTTGTCGGTGACGGCGGTGTAAGATTTTGATTGGCTCTTGATGGTGACCAAAACGCCGGACACATCGATTCCGCCGGTCTCGGCCGCGATCCATCCTTCGATCTCGCTCGGCTGCTTACCGGCCAGGAGCCTGTTTAGACGTTCAAGTGAATCTGCAGCCTCCGAAATCAGGGCGGAGTTTCCGCAATTGTCGATTTCAAATCGACCTGCCCTTCGGTCCGCAAAGAGAAGATATTCGCGGTTCTTTTCCAGGGGAAATCGAATACTACTGTTTTCCGTGAAAACCTCAACCGCGGGCCGCGCGACGCCACGAAAAATCTTCTCGACCTTGACCTGATAGAGCCAGCCGCCGATAGCGTCGTCCGTGTCCGGCAGTTCGCGAAACGACAAAACCGAACCCGTAAAGACTAAATCCCTTTTAAAAAACTCACTATTCGCTGGGATTTCCGGCGCGGGACAGACAGCTTTAGCTGGCGGTGACGAGGCCAGAATAAAAGCAACGAGGAAAAATGTGAGTCGAGACACGGTAGAAAGAACCAACGGCATGGGATAGACATGCTTCTCGTGCCGCCGCACCGCTAAATAATAACAGATTCCTGGTATTCGCCGAAGACGCGGCGGAGGGTGTCGGAGATTTCGCCTACTGTGGCGTAGGATTCGACGGCGGTCAGAATGGCTGGTAAGAGATTTTCCGTGGTGCTGGCGCGGCGTTGGAGTTCGGCTAGGGCGGATTGCGTCTTGGTGTTGTCGCGTTTGGCGCGCAGGGCGTTCAGGCGGGCTACCTGGGAGCGCTCGATTTCTGGCTCGATTCGTAACGTCGGAATGGTGCGCTCTTCTTCGGCGATGAAGTCGTTTACGCCTACGATGATTTGTTCTTTCGATTCCACGGAGCGCTGGAAGTCGTAGGCGGCTTTTTGAATTTCGCCTTGGACGAAGCCGGATTCGATGGCGCGCAACATTCCTCCCATGGCGTCGATTTTTTCGATGTAGGCGATGGCTCCCTGTTCGATTTCGTCGGTAAGGTGTTCGATGGCGTAGCTGCCCGCCACCGGGTCGATTGTGTTGGGGACGCCCGTTTCGTGGGCCACGATCTGCTGCGTGCGCAACGCGATGAGTGCTGCCTCTTCGGTGGGTAGAGCAAGAGCTTCGTCCATGGAGTTGGTGTGGAGGGACTGGCAGCCGCCTAGAACAGCGGCTAACGCTTGGATCGCGACGCGGACGATATTGTTTTCCGGTTGCTGGGCGGTGAGGGAGGAGCCGGCGGTTTGGGCGTGGAAGCGGAGTAAGAGCGAGCGCGGATCCTCAGCGTGGAAACGGTCGCTCATGATTTTGGCCCAGAGGCGGCGGGCGGCGCGGTACTTGGCGATTTCTTCGAGGAGGTCGCTGTGGGCGTTGAAGAAGAAGGAGAGTTGTGGGGCGAAATCGTCGACGGCTAAGCCGGCGTCTAGAGCGGCTTGGACGTAGGCGATGCCGTCGGCTAGCGTGAAGGCTACTTCCTGAATGGCCGTGGAGCCGGCTTCGCGGATGTGGTAGCCGGAGATGGAGATGGTGTTCCACTTGGGGAGGTTGTCGCGGCACCAGGCGAAAATGTCGGTGACGATGCGCATGGCGGGACGGACGGGATAGATGTAGGTGCCGCGGGCGATGTATTCCTTGAGGACGTCGTTTTGGACGGTGCCAGAAATTTTGGCGAGATTGGCACCCTGTTTTTTGGCGACCGCTACATAGAGACAGAGAAGGATTGCCGCGGTGGCGTTGATGGTCATGCTGGTGGAAACTTTTTCCAGGGGAATGCCGTTGAAAAGCGTTTCCATGTCTTCGAGGGAATCTATGGCTACGCCTACTTTGCCTACTTCGCCTGCGGCTAGCGGGTGGTCGGAGTCCATGCCGATTTGCGTGGGGAGGTCGAAGGCTACCGAGAGGCCGGCCTGGCCCTTGCTGAGGAGATAGCGATAGCGCTGGTTGGATTCGACGGCGGTGCCGAAGCCGGCGTATTGGCGCATGGTCCATAGGCGGCCGCGGTACATCGTGGGTTGAATGCCGCGGGTGTAGGGGGATTCGCCAGGATAGCCGATGGTGGATTCGGGGTCGGAGACGGCGGGATCATTTTGCGTATAGAGGCGATCGATGGGCAGGCCGGAGAGAGTTGTGAAATGGGGTTTACGTTCTTTTGATTCGGCGGGGGATTTTGTTTTTGTGTCGGACATTTAGGCGTTGACCGTGGTCGGACAAAAGAGGGCGGGGCAAGCCCCGCCCCTACAGCCTTCGGGCCTTACGGAACGAAGATAGTGCGAAAAAGAAAAACAATATGGCAAACGCTACTGCCGCAGCGATTAGCCAGTGGGCTGTGTCGCGGTTCCAGGAGCGTAGAGCGGCGTTCAGCCATGTGAGCCCGAGAACCGCGAAGGCGGCGCCTACTATTTCTAGAAAGAGCTGCTTCAGGGCGCGCCAGAAACGATAGAAGCCTCCCTTGCGGGGAACTGCTGCCGGGGATGTGGCGGCCGATGACATGAGAGCATCTTAGCGCAAAATACGGCGTGGAACGCGGCTGGCGGCTGAACCGAGGCATTGTGACGGCTTGGCTGCAAGGCCTATTCACCTGAACGAAAGGACTGTGAACGGATTGGAGACAATGTAAAACGGGGCTACTTGTATCCTGAGAAACGCGAGCCTAGAATGACAAATGTAGTGAAGGGGAGCGCCCTTGCAACTAGACGATCACCTGAAAAACCTGCTCCGTGAATTGGGACACGCCATCAATGACACAGTGTCCGACTCCGACCGGATCACCGGCGCCATTGCGGGAGTGCGCGCGCACGGATACGACATCGTGCTGAAGCTGGATGCGACGATCGGATTGGCGAAGCGCGATGCGGCCGCAGCGGAAGCGGCGAAATTGACGACGCAGGACCGGCGCTTTTTGGAATCGCTGCGCATTCAGGTGGATCAGGAGTCGTTTGATCAAATGCCGGACAAGAAACCAGCGGCGCGGCTGACGATGACCCCGCAGGATGTGCGGTTTTTGAAGTCTTTGAGGATTGCGACGGACGATATCGAATGAAGGCGTTGAACAAAATCGCGGGACTGGGATTCGCGGCAGCGATGCTGGCGGGAATTTGCAGCGGGCCAGTGCGGGCGCAATCACCGGCGACGGTTGTTCCGGTTGTAGTGGATACGGCGGTGCCCATCATCGTGAATACGGTGAACGCCATCAAGCCGAAGCCGCAGCCGGGGGTGGCCAAGTTTGAAGGTTACGTGATGCACGCGAACATCGCGCAAATCACAGTGCGCGCGAAGGGCAATGACATGTCGCTGCAGACTTTTCCGCTGTCGCAGCAAGTGTCGACGAAAATGCAGACGATCGTGGACAAAGGCGGCTACCAGTACGGCGACAAGGTCACGATTTATTACGACCAGACAAACTTGAAAGCTCTCAGAATTAAAGGTAAACCCTCGAAGGCTATCTGATTTGCGGAGCGGAAGTATGCTTCGCCTGCCCGCCGTTTCCGGAAGATTTTATCCTGCCGATCCTGCTGAACTGACCTCGTTAATCAAGCAATTTGCCCCGGAGAGTGACAAGAGTGCGCCCGCGCAGGCCAAGGCGTGCCTGGTTCCTCATGCTGGGTTCATGTACTCGGGGCACGTGGCGGGCGCGGTGTTTGGGCGCATTGCGATTCCGAAAAAAATTGTGATTCTCGGCGTGCGACACCAGCCGCGAGGGGAAAAGGCGGCGATTCTTTCGAGCGGGGCGTGGCGGACGCCGCTGGGCGATGCGCCGATTGATGAGGCGCTGGCGGAGGCGCTGCGGGCGGCTTGTCCGCCGTTGCGAGAAGACGGCGTGGCGCATGCCGCCGAGCATTCGCTGGAGGTGCAGGTTCCGTTTTTGCAGGTTTTGCGGCCGGGATTTACGTTTGTGCCGATTGCGCTGGGGACGGTTCATTTTGATGAGCTTTTAGCTGTGGGCGAGGGGATTGGGCAGGTGCTCGCGGCTTCGCGCGAGGAGATATTGTTGCTAACAACTTCCGACTTGAACCATTACGAAGACGACGCGACGACGCGCGTGAAAGATCATAGGGCGATCGAACGAATCCTGGCGCTGGATGCGCGAGGGCTTTATGACACTTGCCGGCGGGAAGCGATTTCCATGTGCGGGTTGGGGCCGACGGTGGCGATGCTCACGGCGGTGAAGACTTTGGGAGTTGCGCGCGCGGAATTGGTGCGGTACGCGACTTCTGGGGATGTTTCCGGAGATTTCAGCGCGGTGGTGGGGTACGCGGGCGTTCTGTTTTCGTAGAGATTGCGAAGCGCCGGCCTCTTGATAATTCCTTCCGAAAAAAAACGGCTCCAAATTGCGGAGCCGTTTTCCGTCAAGAATTAAATTGCTTTATTTTGGATGGCCGCCACCGGAAGACGAGGCTGCCGCGGACGAAGCGTGCGAAGCGGATGCGGACGATCCCGACGCGGATGAGCCGCGCGAGGATCCGCTGGAAAAATCGCCGCCGCGGGAACCGCCTGCGCCCGATGAGCGCGCCGGAGGAGGAGTCACGTTGCGCGCGGGTGGAGCGGATGTGCGAGAGGAAGTCGAAGCAACGGTAACACGTGCCGTTGTTACGGGAGTCCCGTTTCTGATTGCACCTGAGGAGTTCTTTTCTGCTGTCGGCTCGGAGGCGTTATGCGCGGCAGCGGTAGCAGACTTTGCGCTGACGAAGCGGTGCTCGTGCGGGTCGTAGACAATCGAGGAGTCGCGCCTCAGCCCAACGATGCGCGCTCCGCCATTGCCCTCGAGGGCCGTGCGCGAGGTGCGCGTTGGCGCGGTTGTGGCAACGAGGCCGCTGCTTAGGGCCTCACGCGGAGGCGATTTCACGGTCTCCCACTTTTGTCCGCTGCTTGCGGATAGGAGCGGATCTCCACTGGCCTGTCGAGGCTCGGCGGAAAGCACGCCGTGCTCGAGGTTGAGCGGGGTCTTGCCTTCCTTGTCGAGCGGGTGCATGGGGACGATGCCGAGCTTGCCGTTTTGGCGAACAAAGACGGCTGTGGAGGCCCTATAAACGGGATGAGGAGGATGTACCACCGGTGGAAGGCGCCTTGTGGGATAGCCTTGGTAATAGATGGGCGGGGAATAGAACCAGCCGCCGCAGGAAGCGTCGAAGAGCCAGCCGCCGTAGTGATAGGGAGCCCAACCCCAGGGCTGGGAGCTGGCGAAAGTCCAGCCAAAACCGGGATCCCAGATCCAATCGCCCATGCTGAAGGGAGACCAGCCGAAGTTGGCGCCGAAGGGCCGCCATCCGTAACCGTAGCCGCCGCAGGAAGACCACGCGCCGTAAGTGTAGAGATCGGCGAAGCCTGGAACGTAATTGCCGGAGTTCGTGTATTGAACCGAGGCGTTGTTCGCGGAGGAGACCGTATCAATGCGGCCGGAGACCCAATGGTCGAAGTCATCGGCGGCGGGAAGGGTAGCCATGCTGACGGATTCGTCGCCGGCTTTCATGGAGAGCGACTGGCCTTTGCTGATCGGCGTGGTTTCTTTTTTGTGAAGGACGGAGATGTGGCCGGTGAGTGTCTCCACGTTGCTGCCATCGTCAAAGTTGTTGATGCGGAAGGAGCTTTTGCCGCCGCCCTCGACGGTGAAATCGCCACCGGTCACGCTGAAATAGTCGCTGGGCGAGAGATTGACGTAGAAGGAAGCAGAGCCCTGACGGAGAACGAGGCGTGTGGTGCGCGCGCCGTCTTGGAGAGAAAGATCGAAAAACTCGAGAACGGTGTTTTCGTTCAGGAAAGCCATGGCGCCATTTTCAAATTCGACTTCGGCGCGGCCGCCGCTGTCCGTGGCAACTACATAGCCCTGGCGGACGGGCAGGTTAGACTGCGCCGCTTCCCATACGGCCTTTTGATCGGCGAGGGGGTCGCCGTGGGCGTCGCGCGTGAAGCGCACATCGCCCTGGACGATGCTGAGGCGAATGACGCGGGCGTGACTGGAGCCGGCAGCGGCGGGCTGCGGTTGGAAACCAGCCAGAAGAGCCAAAAGCGAAATAGAAAGGACGGACCGGAAAGCGGTCTTGGAAGTCATGAGTCACCCCCATCGGTGACGTTGCGAGGCTGCTACACACTTGGACGGGCGGCCAGAGGGACAGGTTGCGCCAATCCAAGGTTCAAGCAATGTTCTCGCCGGGTACAGGCTGCGTCAAGCGTTGAGTTGGAAGAAGCATGGGGAATTGCAACGGCGGGCGCGAACTGCCGGGAGAAGGATTTGAGATAACGAAGTGATTTAACGAAAACTTTGCGCACTCCAGTATTGACACGCTGGAAATGAACCGCTAGCTTCGAAGAGAGATCATATCCGTTAGCTGTCGTGGCGTGTCCCGCAGGCATTGGCACGACAGCGAGACTGCTCACTGAAATTCATTTTGCTCAGTGCAGTGAAGTCCCGAAGTCGGATCACCTGGGGGTGTGTAATGCGCAGTGTATACAGAATGTTGGTAGGGGTGTTGTTGCTTGCTGGAATGTTGACGGGGTCAAACGCGCTTGGGCAAGGAGGCGCGACGGGGGCTATCAGTGGCGCGGTGGTGGACAGCAGCGGCGGGTCCATAAGCGGCGCGGATGTGCAGATTATTGACGCGCGCACCGAATCGATTGTGCGAAAGCTGCCTACGGGTACAGAGGGATTATTCTTCGTTACGTTGTTGCCGCCGGGAAACTACGTCGTAGTGGTGAACAAATCCGGGTTCTCGGAAGCGAAAGCCGCGGACATCGAAGTGCGCGTGACGGAAACGACGCGCGTGACGATCACGCTGAAACCCGGATCGGTGTCGGAAAAAGTGGAGATTTCAGCGCAGGTAACGACCATCGAGACCACCAACGCGACGACCGGGCAGTCTCTGGGCACTGCCACGGTACGCGAACTTCCCCTGGCAACACAGAATTACCAGCAACTGCTTACACTCTCGACGGGCGCACAGGCCGATTTGAACAGCGCCTCGCAGTTGGGACGCGGCAGCGTGAAGCTGTTCGTGAACGGGCAGCGCGAGGACAATAACAACTTTTTGATTGAGGGAATCAGCGCGACGGATTACAACGTGGCGCAAGCGACGTATGTTCCACTGCCAAATCCTGACGTGATTCAAGAGTTCAAGGTGCAGACGTCGCTGTATGACGCGAGCCAGGGGCGCGACGGCGGAGGAAACGTCAACGCGATTTTGAAATCCGGCTCAAGGGAAATACACGGGGACGCTTACGAATTTTTCCGCAACACGGAATTGAACGCCAACGATTTCTTTTTGAATGGCGAAGGCCAGGCCCGTCCTCAGATCAATCAGAACATCTTCGGCGGAAGCCTTGGCGGACCTGTCGTGAAGGACAAGTTTGGATACTTTTTTATGAACTATCAGGGCACGCGGCAGAAAAGCGGTGACTCGCCGGGAACCATCATCAACACGAACATTCCCTTGCTGCCAGCGGTCCGCTCGGTGGCCAACCTGGAAAGCGCGTTTGACTTGCCGAGCATTGACCCAGTGCTGGCGAACGCTGGCGGAACGGGGCTTCTTCAGATAGCGAACACTTCGGGACAATTCGGCTCAAACACAGGCGGATTCCTGATTCCTTCCGGGCAGGCGGCCGCGAATTGCACGGTGGGTTGCACACCGGGGTTGACGAACGGAGCCGTGAACACGGGAACCTTCATCATCAGCAAGCCAGGATTTTACAACGACAATCAGTTCACTACCAACTGGGACCGCGAGTTTCGCAGCGGGCAGGACAAACTGTCGGCGCGCTTTTTCTTTTCCAACTCGGAGAGCCTGCTGCCGTTCGGAGGCGGCGATTTACAAGAATCGCTGGGGAGCACGCTGGCGAGCAGTATCAGTTCCACGTCGCTGAACTTCCCGTTCGACACGCCGGTACGCGCGCGGTTTCTTAACATTACGGAGACGCACCTGTTTTCCCCAACGCTGGTGAATGAGTTTCGCTTCGGGTTTGTGCACATCAACGACCAGCTGAATAACGAGGACCCGGTGACGGCGCAGGATGTTGGCATTGACCGGCCGACGAACAGCGTTACGAGCTCCATCTACAAGTTCGTTCTTTCCACTTCCGGCTTTGAGATTGGGCCAGCTCCTTTTGCCAACCAGCATCAGGATCAGAACAACTACAATTTGCTGGACACGGTGAGCTGGATAAAGGGCCGGCATGTGTTGCGGTTTGGCGGCGAGTTTACGCGCGTGAACCTCAACAAGTTGTTTCCCCAGGTTTTCAACGGCGAGCTGTTTTTCACCAACACGGCGACGAATGGCCCTCTGCCGGGAGTCTCGACCACGGATTTTCAAAATCTCCTTCTCGGCGCGCCGCAGTTCAGCTTCGGCGGTGGCGGGGTCTACAATCACGAGTACCGTTCCAATAATTATGCTGTTTTTGCGCAGGACGACTGGAAAATACGAAATGACCTTACGCTGAATCTCGGCCTGCGAACGGAAATCTTCGGGGCGTTCCATGACGACCTTTGCCACATCGGAAACCTTGATCCGACGCTCGCGAATGCCGGCGAATTCCCGTTCATCTATCCTTCGTGCGTTAAAGGGCTCGGCCTGGCAGGGCTGACGGGAAATGCGAACGACACGACTTTGAATAACAACTATTCGACGGGTCTAGGGCCGCGCGTCGGTTTGGCTTATGACCTCTTTGGGCATCACACGACCACCATTCGCGCCGGCGCGGGGATTTACTACGTGCGCGAAGACGTGGGCAATGTGGACCAGCTTTCGTTCCAGACGCCGTTTTTGCCGGTCGCGTTTGTCGGCGGTAATCCGGGCTGCCTTGGTACGTTCTTCTCAGAGACTCCTCTGCCTGGCTGCCCGAATCCGAACCCCAATGGTCTGCCGCAAGCGGGAACGCTGGATCCGACTTTCATACCTTGCCTCAACGTGTTCCAGGGATTCCCGGGCAACGACACGACGCAGACAGCAAATTACGGGAACGCCACGGGAAACGCGTGCCCCGGGCCGCTCGGTTCCGAAAGTATTTTCGGATTACAGGTGCCGCGGCACTTTGTGGTCCCGAGCACGCAGCAGTGGAACCTGACCATTCAGCACGCCTTGGGCAGACAGTGGGTGCTGGAAGTCGGCTACGTGGGCACGCATACCATTCACCTTCGCGAGACGCGTGACAATCTGGAAGCGCAGGACGCGAGCCCCACGAATCCCATCAACATCAGCAGTCCTTTCTGCCCCAACAATGTCTGCGTCATCACCACAAATACACTTGACAACGCCGTTGCGCGCTCGAGAGCCCAGGGAATCAATGGGTACTCCGGGTTCCAGCTCTTCGCGGATGATGCCTATTCGCATTACAACTCTTTGCAAACGACATTATCGCGCCGGTGGGGAGCTGGTTATTTCCAGGCGGCTTATACCTTTTCGCGTTCACTCGACGCAACTTCCACGGGCAACACTGCGTTCAACACTGCGTTCAACAATGAAACTACGCTCGCGGACTCCTACGGCCTTTCGGATTTCGACCGAACCCACCGGCTGGTCGTGAGCTATCGTTACGAACTGCCGTTCTTCAAGGGCGAGACCGGGGCTAAGGGAATCGCGCTCAGCGGCTGGGCGATAAGCGGAATCACCATCGTGCAGTCAGGCGAGCCATTCTCCGTTCTGGATTCAGAAGCCGGCACTGCTTTCCTGGGTGCTGGATTTACACCCGGAACCTTGACGGGCAGTCTGGCTCCTGGAGCCACACTGGCTAACGCGCTGAGCACAGGCAGTATTGGGAGTCGCGTCGCCAACGGGTATCTAAATCCGAATGCCTTTGTTCAGTCTACGGCGCTGGAGCTCTACCCCAGTCAATGCTTGACAGACAGCAATTTCTGCACGACGGGATTCGGTGACCTTGGGCGGAATACATTCCGCGGACCTGGCCAGCAGAACTGGGACTTCTCGCTGATGAAGAATTTTAAGCTCACCGAGAGGCAGAGTCTGCGCTTCACCACGGACTTTTTCAACATCTGGAACCATGCGAACTTTGGTAACCCGTCGGTGACGGACGTGGAGACTATAGGCGGTCCAAGCAGCCCCTTCGGGAAAATCACCAGTACGGTGGGAACGCCGCGCTTAATCCAATTCTCGCTGCGTTATTCCTTCTAGCTGGCGCAGGCGAACGAGTTGCCACAGAGGCGCGGGAGACCGTGCCTCTGTTTTTTTTAAGGGAGACATTTTGGCGTATGACGGGGCGCGTAGCCGTGTGCGCGCTTCGCGCGTCAAAATGATAGGATTCTGCGGACGACTATGCCAAGGATTGCATCACGTGTTTCTCAGTTGAATGGCGAAGGGGCGCTCTCGGTTTTTGCGCGCGCCAAGGAATTAGAGCGCGCGGGACGCTCGATTATCCATTTGGAGCTGGGCGAGCCGGATTTTCATCCGGCTGCGCCCGTCGTGGCCGCGGTACGCGATGCTGTGGCCGCTGGGCGGGACCGCTATGTATCCACGCGAGGGATTCCTGCGTTGCGCGAGGCGATTACGGAGTATCTGGGGCGCACGCGCCGACTGCAAGTTGTGCCAGAACAGGTTCTTGTAGCGCCGGGATGCAAAATGGCGCTATCGCTCGCGATGATGGCGCTCATCGAGCCGGGCGATGAGGTGCTCTATCCCGACCCCGGGTTTCCGATTTATCCGTCGTTTACGCGGGGGTTGGGCGCGAAGGCGGTAGCGTTCGGATTGGAAGAAAGAAACGGGTTTCAGCCTGATCTTGGCGAGATCGCGGAGAAAGTCACTCCGCGAACGACCGCGTTGATTTTCAATTCGCCCAATAATCCGACGGGGACAGTTTTCAGCGGCGAAGCGCTGCGGCAAATCGCGGAGCTTGCCGAGAAGCACGACCTTTGGATTATTTCCGATGAGATTTATGCGCGGATTTTATTTGGAGGGGAGTACGAATCCATTTGGACGCTGCCGGGGATGGCGGAACGGACCATCATCATTGACGGATTTTCGAAGAGTTTTGCGATGACCGGTTGGCGGCTGGGTTATGCAGTGGCGCCGAAGCATGTTGTGGACGCGATGGATTTGGTGGTGCTGAATACGTTCACGTGCACTGCGGAATTTACGCAGGTGGCGGGAATTGAGGCGCTGCGCGATTCCACCGGCGCGGTGGACACGATGGTGGCGGAGTATCGCAAGCGGCGCGATTTGTTTGTGGCTGGACTCAATCGGATTCCCGGCTTTCGCTGCCAGACGCCAGGCGGGGCGTTTTATGCTTGGGTGAATATTGAAGACACCGGTTTGGCGGCGGAAGAAGTGGCGAAGATTCTTTTGGAGGAAGCGGGCGTCGCGGGAATTGCCGGTGCGGCGTTTGGAGCGGGCGGCAAGAACTATTTGCGCTTTTCGCTGGTGAGCGCGCGGCAGTTGCTAGATGAGGCGCTGGATCGCATGCAGCGAGTGTCTGCGCGGTGGCGGGCAGCGGTCGCACGGTAGGACAGGCTTTCCAGCTTGTCGGTTTTTTTTGCGTTGGGACAGAAAACCAAAGACAAGAGACAGACCCTTCGAAGCTCAGGGTTAACAGGAATGTCTGTCCGACTTTGTCGTACCGAGAATTTTGGGGAGAGCCGGAACATGAAGAGTTTGGTGGGTTCTGGGAAAGCGGTTTTTGTTGCTGCGTTGGCCTGCCTTTTATGGGTGCCACGTTTAAGCGCGCAGGCAAAGCCTCTAGCCGGCGCGGACGTCCCGAAGATTTACGAAAAGCTTTTGAAGCAGATTGACCAAATCCCGATCTACGACAATCACTCGCACGCAACTTTCCCCGACGATTCCGATATGGACGCCCAGGCGGCGCCGCCGGATGAGAGTTCCGTTTTGCGCTTGCGGGATGACAATCCGGAGTTTGTGGCGGCGGCCAAGGCGCTCTTCGGCTATCCGTACGATGATTTCAAGCCGGAACACGCGAAGTGGCTTATCGAGAAGAAAAAAGCAGCGGAAGCGGCGGGCGGCACGGCGTATTGGGACAGCATTCTGGACAAGTTGAATATCGAAATTTGCCTAGCGAATCGCGTGGCGCTGGCGCCCTACCTTGATCCTAAGCGTTTTCACTGGGTTTTCTTCGTGGATTCGTTTCTGTTTCCGCTCGACAATCGCGACCAGACGGGGAAAAACACGGACATGGGCGTGTACATCCCTTTGCAGGAAAAGGTCCTGCAGCGCTACATGAAGCAGGAAAATATGGGCGCGCTGCCTGCTGACCTGGCGGGATACGAAGCCTTTGTCCGGCAGACTGTTGCCCACAATAAGAAAAAAGGCGGAGTGGCCATGAAATTCGAGGCCGCTTATTTCCGTTCGCTCTATTTTCAGGATCCCCCGCGCGAAAGGGCCGCTGCTATCTACTCCCGATTCCATTCCGGCGGAGTCCCCACGGAAGAGGAATACCGGACATTTCAGGATTACATCTTTCATGTACTGATCGAGGAAGCCGGAAAGCTGAACTTATCCGTGCATTTTCACAGCGCGGTGGGGATTGGGGATTATTTCAGCCAGCGTAACGGCCATCCCTTGAATCTGGAAAACGTGGTGCGTGATCCACGCTACAGCAAAGTGAATTTCGTGCTGATTCATGGCGGGTATCCGTACACGCTGGATATGATCTGGATGACGCAGAGCAAGAACGTTTATACCGATTCGTCGCTAATGGGGTATTACGTTTATCCCTCGGAGCTGAAGAACATCTTGAAGCAGTGGATTTCGTTGTACCCGGAGAAGATTATGTTCGGGTCGGACGCGTTTCCGTTCAATGATGCGGTGGGAGCGGAGGAGACCTTCTGGTTGGCGTCGCGCTCGGCGCGCACCGCCATTGCCGCGGCGCTGGCGGAATTGGTTTCCGAAGGCGCGTTCAGCGAAGAAAAGGCTTTGGAACTCGCGCGGATGTATCTGCACGATAACGCGGCCAAGCTGTACGGAGCAAAACCATGAGCAACCCGACGGAAATGAAGTACATCCCTTGGAAGAGCGTGCAGCGCGAGCAACTGAATCCGCTGATTGAGCGCGAAATGGTGGTCGGCGGCAAAATTATGCTGGCGCGCGTGCTCATCAAGAAGGGCGGGCATGTGCCGTTGCATCACCATCACAACGAGCAGGTGACTTATATTCTCGAAGGAGCGCTGAAGTTCGCGATCGATGGCAGAGAGATCGTGGTGCGCGCGGGGGAAGTGCTTTGTATTCCGCCGAACATGCCGCACGAAGCGTGGGCCCTCGAAGACACGGTGGATTTGGACGTTTTCGACCCGCCGCGGGAAGATTGGCTGAACAAAACCGACGATTACCTGAGGCATGGGCGCTGAAAGCGGGCGCTGGCCCCAGCTTTGCTCCACTGGGCAACCCTCCCTTGCCCTCTCTTTCGTCACTAAATGTGCGAAAGAACGTAGACAAAGGCCTATGGTCTTGATTACCGTAAAAGAGTGGCTGATTCCAGGCGTGGGGTCAAACCTCTGAGGGGAGAATCATGAAGAGGCAATTCGCAGTTGTGTTTTTGATGCTTGGGACGGCGTGCGCGGGGCGCGCGCAGGATACCGCCTCGGAGTCCGCTGCAGCCAGCAGCAACGTTGCGGCTGAATATTCGCCGGCACCTGCCGTGGGCACGACGCCATTTCAACCTGCCGCCAGCGGCGCGGTGTCGTTCGCTCCGAACTTTGCTCCGAACTTCGCGCCTCAACCGGTTTTTGCCTCACCGCTCGAAAACGCAGCGCCAGATGCCTCTCCTTCCCCGGCTCCTGATCCCAAGTTTATTTATGGAGGCCGGGACGATTTTCGCTGGCAGCTCGCCATTGGCGTCGACTGGTTGAGGTTCAGGTCTTCGATCTTCAATGCCAGCGCCGTGGGCGTAAGCAGCTCCGTAACCTACTTCACAAACGATTGGTTCGGGGTGGAGGGAAACTTCACCACCGGATTCGCACCGCAAATCTTTGACAGAGAGCACGTAAAGCTCCTGCTGATTGGCGGTGGGCCGAAAGTCGCCTGGAGAGAGCGCAAATGGGAGCCGTGGCTGCACGCCATTGTGGGCCTGGCGCACGAACAGCCTCAGACCGCGGGCAACGGCAGAAATGCGTTCGCCGTCGAGGTGGGCGGCGGGGCAGACTATCGGTTTAATCCGCGCTTGTCAGGACGGTTGGAAGGCGATTGGGTGCGCACGAGCTTTTTCAGCCAGTCGCAAAACGATTTCGAGCTTATGGGCGGAGTGGTTTTCCACTTCTAAAGAGGGGTTCGGTCTGCGCTAGTAAATTCCGTGGGTAGATCCCTGCGCTTTGAGTTCGCCGTTTACGACAGCAAGTTGATAGTCATCCCCGCCGGTTCCTATCCAATTTTTTACATTGAATGCGGCGCCTGAGGGTGCGCGATGGGCCATGATTCCACTGAAGCTCAGCGGAGTTTTGCTGCGGCAGACGTTCGGTGGATTTTTCGCCTCCAGAAAATAGGCTGGCCCGGCGCCGATAATTTTTGCCTCGCCGTCCGGTTCCAGGAGGACGGCAGCGCCTTCCTCGACCGCAATGGCGCGCACTTGTTTGGCCCAACCATCCTGCAAAATTCGCGCCATAAAGACGAGGACGCGGCCCATGCGGTCGCGCTTCGCAAAATGCGTTTCGGTGATGATGCCGGCGAGCGGGGGAATGCGCAGAAAGTCGCGCGACAGGGTCACCTTGTTGCCGTACGGATCGGCGAGCGCGTCGGCGGAATGAATTGTGTCAATCATCGATGAGAAAGAAAATCCGCCGAGCACGGCCAGGCCTGCGCTGGAGCCTCCGATGGGCTTTCCAGCGGCGATGTGGCCGTTCAAAGCGTCTTCTACAGGAGTGTCCTGCCAGAAACGGACATAGTTGGACTGGTCGCCGCCCGCGATGAAGATGGCTTCCGCCTGGCCGATGTGTTCGAGAAGTTTTGGATCTTCGGAGTCTTCGCGTTCGGAAAAGACGATGGTTGCGGCGGAGTTCAGCGGGCAGAGAGCGCGGATTTCTTCATTCACTTTCTGCGCGTAGTCGTCTTCGGTGTTGGCGCGGAGAATCAGGAAGTCGCCGCCGTTGGCACGTTCGCATAGGAACTTCAGCGCAGGATCCTGCTCGCCGCCGCCCATCAGCGCGAATCCAGCGCGCGGAGTGGCAGTACTGTCAGCGGCATTTCCCGCGCGGAAATATTTCCATTTCGCGGCGGCGCATGGAGCGAGTAGAAACAACATTAGCGTAATCGAGAGGCTCGCGAAGTGCGAAGTTGGAGTGACGCGCTTGAAAAGCATTTCAGCCGAGTGAGATTATCAGATTTCGCCGCTCTGGCCGGAAAATTTGGAAAGCTGGCCTATAAGTAGTTCAAGCCTCCCGTTGAGGAGACTATTTCGAGGGTGCAGGCAGCGGGGATTCGTACTTCGTGATGTCGAGCTGTTGCCAGTCGCCGCGCACAATGCCTTCGCGAATCTGTGCGGCGGTCTTGCCTTTGTGCGATTGCTCGTACGCATAGAAATCTTCGCGCTCGCAAACGCCGCAGACCGCGGCGTGCTTGCTTACGTAACAGTCCAGAAGGCTGCCGTGGCCCTGGCTGCGGTCGCAGTGGCAATAGCAGGGCTCCTGATACAGGACTTTCCTGATGCGCGCTGCCAGGCTATAAGCATTCTGAGCAAGGGTGTCGTTGAAGAGAGAAGGACTCTGGGTTGCCGGCAATGGTCCGTCAGGAACTGTACTGTGAAACGCGGGAACCGGCCCCTCCGTTGTCTCCTGCGCCGCGCCGGCAGTGGATCGCGAGGACGCGAGTTGCGGAACCAGCGAGAGACCCGCTGCCACGGCCACGAGAATCATTCCGCCAAAGAATTTTTGCGTTCCCCGCATGTTCGCCCCCTGTGTTCGCCTAGGCAGTCCCCAGCGCCGCGTAGCGCTTGGCAACGCGTTCTTATTAGCTTACGGCGATGGCCCGCGAAATTCCACCGGCCGCTGTCAGTTACCACTCGGCTGCAATCCTCAGGGCAGACGCAGGACGCCTACGCGAACCACCTCGAGCCTGGTCACGTCCATGACTTTGTCGTTGTTCATGTTGTCGGTCTGGCTGTTCGCGATGAAATAGAAGTCAGATCCTCGGATCGCGCCCGTGGTTGGCAAGACGCACAAGTTGGAGCGATTCTCCAGAACCGTTGTACGCGTCACGCGAAGTCCATCGCTGGAGAGATGAAACGCCGCGATGCGTGGTGTGCCGATGCCGTTCTGAACGCCAATCAGGTCGCCATTGTGCCAATAGAGGCCATCAATGCCCGCGAGCGTGCTACGCGGTCCCGGATCGATGTCGTGACTTTGATTGCTCACGAGGTCCACGCTCACCACGCCCAGGCTATCCGCGACAAAGAGAGTGTGATCGTCGTCGCTCAAGGCAATGCCGTTGGGATAAAAGAGCGGGCGATCAAGCGGCAGAGCCTTGAATGTATGCGTGGCAGGATCGAAGCGCAGAACCTCGTTCGCCAAGCTGTCCGTGGTGACGACTTCGCCGTTTTTGCGAACCACAAGATCGTTGAAGCCATGCTTCGCCGAACCTTCCAGCTTGAAACGCCCCAGAAGTTTTCCAGTCGCATCAAAATGCAGAAGCTCGGTCAGGCCGGTGCTGTCCGTGAAAGAATCGGCCCACACCGTATCGTCGCCTGGATTCAGACGAATGCCGAGCACAGGCAAAAGACCAAAGCTCTCCGACCGAACGAAGTCGCTGACATTTCCATCGCGGCCAATCTCCACGATTTTCCGTCGGTTCAGGCTGCTCATGTAAAAAAGATTGCGCTGCGGATCGTACGCCAGGCCTTCCGGAACCAGATCTTTTTCCCGGGTGCGAAACGCCTCACGCGCCTGCGCTACCACGGGAAAATCCTGATGAACACCGTCTATCATGGTGGTGAATTCCTTCATTGTTTTCAGTTCCATGAAGAGAGGCTCGCCCGAGGGATCAAATCCTTCGTGCTGGGCCAGGCATTCCTTCAGCAGCGCCAGAGCCTGGCGTGTTTCCCGCAAGTGTTGTTTTGCCGCGGCCAATGAATAGAGGATTGCTCCACGGTCCGGAAATGTGCTTCGCAATTTCTCCAGGGCTATAATCTGTGCGCGGACTTCTTCGGCGTCCGCGGCCTCCGCCGGAGCGCCTTTCACCTCTTCCTGATCCTGGCAACGTGCGGAAGCCGCCGCGAACAAGGTTCCGAAGGCGCACAAAATCGTCAGAAAAAAGGCCAGGGATTTGCGACGAAGATTCATGGCAAAGCTATTGAGGGAACCGGACTCTTGTTTATGCGAGAAGGGCCTGAGGACGAACATACGCCGACGAAGCAGGAGCCTCGGCAATGGGCCGACCGTCGACATGCCGCAGGCGGAGGTTGCGTTGCACGCGACGCCCCCAGGCGCGCACGAACATAAAGTTTAATCCGCCGCCAATCACGGAACTGGCCAGGGGGATCAAGCGGCCAACCCATTTTTCAGCGGTTTCCTGTCCCAGTTTGACGGCCAGGCGTTCCGCGATGCGCGGAGCCAGCCTCTCGATAAGTTGCTTTTCCGCAAGGTCTTTGCCGTAGTCAACGCCCATCGCCGCGGCAGCGGCCATCCACAATTCCAAGTGTTCGTTCTCGCCACGGTTCTCGAATCCATAGAGAAGGCAGAGCTTCTGGACCAACCGCAGCGTAAAAATCGTGAGCAGTCCAGCGTCGGGAATGATGGTAATCATCCCGCCGAGCCCAAAGCCCGCTCCTTCGAGTAGCGCGAGCCGCTCTGTGTCTCGAATCAGCGTCTTGGCGATGGCATCGAGGCGCGCAACAGGGATTCTGTGCATGTTACGGAAGTCCGCTACTTCCAGCCCATACTTCCGTTTGAGCTGACGCCGAAACTCTTCCGGGTCAATTTCGACCGAACGGAGTCCTTTTAGGAGTCCAAACCGGGCGATGCGCCCGATGACCCCTCCCCCGCCCGAATTGTGTAACCCTCCCATGTCTTATAGCATCCTACGGCGGTTAGATGCGGTTGGCAATCCCCCAGTGGTACGGGGTTAAGGTGCCCACGAGTACAGGGAGTTGCATAAGTAGCCTCAGGAAACCCAGCGTACTACTTGACGCGGAAAATCTTTTCGGTAAACTGCCTTTTTCTCCATGGCGACCTTGCCACAAATCGTGCCGTCGGAAGTCGTTCACGACTTCGACTTTCCCCAGCGGGAAGCGGCGTTCTTCTACGGCCTTTTCCTGCGTGGCCATTCTGCGGAAGCCCTGCGCCGGGATATCGAAGTCCCTGCCGTGGTACTGGCGAAGTGGCATCGCGAGGCGGAGCGAGAGCCGGAGCTGCGCGATATCTTTAGCCGCATGGTGGAATACCGCAGACACGTACTGGCGATTTTCGATACCCTGGTTGGTTCAGACGTTCACAACCATCGCGTGCAGTAGATCCTCTCCGGTTATCTACCCTCCGCCACTTCCCCACGCTCTTCCTCGTACCACTTGCGTACTCCGCCTCTTCGAGAAAGACCTGTTCTTAGGGTCAGGTCAAAATTTGTCAGACTTTCTCAGGCAACCTCTCGCTTTCTTCCTGGTTCTAACCGCAATCGGGGGGACAAGTGCCACAAAATGCAGGACATTCCTCGATTGACGGGCAGCTTGTCCAGGGGTAGAATCCAAACGTCCTGAGAAGTTGAGGTGTGCTCATGCCACGGGTTGTTCGTACCCTGATTGCTACCGCATTCTCATTTATTATTGTCGTTCCACTGGGCTATTCACAACAGGCTCAAGATCCCACTGCGGTTCCGGCGCCTCAGACGCTCACCAAAGAGCAGAAGAAAGAACAGAGGCAAAAGGCCCGCAAGACGCTCAAAGAACTCGACAGCCAGTACAAGCAATGGCTGAACGAGGACGTGATCTACATCATTTCGCCCGACGAGCGGAATGCCTTCCTTCAACTGGATACCAACGAAGAACGCGAGCAATTCATCGAAGCGTTCTGGCTGCGCCGCAGCAGCAATCCGGACTTGCCGGACAATGACTTTAAGGAAGAGCACTATCGGCGCATCGCTTACGCCAACGAGCATTTCGCATCCGGTATTCCTGGCTGGAAGACCGATCGCGGACGCATGTACATCATGTGGGGCCCGGCGGACGAGGTTGATTCCCATCCAACCGGTGGCACCTATGACCGGCCAATCGACCAAGGCGGCGGTTCAACCACCACGTACGCCTGGGAACAGTGGCGCTGGCGCTATCTGGAAGGAATCGGCGAGAACATCGAACTCGAATTCGTCGATCCGAGTGGCTCTGGCGAGTATCACCTGACGATGGATCCCTCGGAAAAAGACGCCCTGCTGCACGTTCCCGGGGCCGGATTGAGCTTGCTCGAATCCATGGGTTTGGCTTCCAAGTCAGACCGCTTCTCGCGCTCCGACGGCACCAACCTGCCGACCACCATGGGTGGAACTCCCTCCAGCATGGATGAATTCAATCGCCTGGATCTCTACGCCAAGGTGCAGAGACCGCCGGAGGTCAAGTTCAAGGACCTCGAAGCGATTGTGACCGCGCGCATTGTCCGCGATCAGCTGAAATTCAACTGGCGTACGGATTTCCTGAAGGTCACGAATGACACGGTGCTGGTCCCCATCACCGTGCAGGTTGCCAATGGCCAGCTCTCTTTTCAGTCGAAGGACGGCATTCACTCCGCAACACTCAACGTTTTTGGACGGGTTAGCACTCTAACCGGGAAAGTGGTGCAAACCTTCGAGGATCCCGTCTCCAAGGATTTCCCGGATTCGCTTTTCCAGCAGTCGCTTAAGCTGCAATCGATCTATCAAAAAGCAGTTCCGCTGCGTCCCGGCCTGTACCGGCTCGATATCGTCGTTAAAGATGTCCAGAGCGGAAATGTGGGCGTGATCAACACCGCGTTGCGCGTTCCGCATTATGAAGACGACAAACTGGATGCCAGCACGCTGATTCTTGCGGATCAACTGGAGCACGTTCCAGCCAAGCAGATTGGCACGGGCCAGTTCGTTTTGGGCTCGACGAAAGTGCGTCCGCGCTTGGATAACGAGTTTACTACCGCTGACCGTTTGGGGATTTATCTCCAGGTTTACAACCTTAAATCGGACGAGACAACACACAAGTCAAGTGCAACGTTCCTTTACACCGTAAAGAAGGGCAACGAACAGGTCTTTCAATTTAAGGAAACGTCGGCGGAAATGAAACAGACCGGTGATCAGGTCACCATTGAGAGATGGCTGCCGCTCGCCACCATGGCGCCCGGAAAGTACACCATCGAAGTCGTCGCTACGGACGGCATCTCGAAACAGACCCTTTCCAAGACCGCAGACTTTACCGTAAAGGGGCCGCAGGAACCGACCAAAGCGGCAGCCAACACAGGTTCAGGGAGGTAGTACGAAGTGAATCGAGGACAGGTCCGAGTCATGGGGGCACTCGTCCTGGCCGCGGCGTTCTCATCCTTGGGAGCGAATCCGGCGGTGGCGCAGTTGAAGTCTGTCCAAGGCGTTCTCTCTGGGCTAGTGCGAGACGCTGCTGGAACGCCGCAATTGGGCGCCAGTGTGGAAGTGATCGCCGAAGCGGTGGCCTCTGCAAAACCCATCGATTTCTTCACCAATACCCAAGGAGTTTTCCGCGGCGAGAAGCTGGCTCCCGGCTTTTACACCGTGCGCGTCACGCTCGCGGGCTTTCTCCCCACGCTTGAGAAACACGTCCGCGTCAGCGCCAATCTGACGACTCTCCTCCGTATCCAACTTGAATCCATGTTTGCTTCGCTGGAGCAGTTGCGGCGCGCTCCTTCTACCACTGCTACCGAAGCAGATGACTGGAAATGGGTTTTGCGCTCGGCGACTTCGGCGCGCCCGGTTCTGCAATGGGTCGATCCCGATCCGCTTGGGTCAGTCGGTGCGGGCTCGGAATCTGCTTCTTCAGAGACCTCGCATGGCCGTGTGGAACTTACCGATGGCGCTCGCAAGCCGGGATCGGTGTCCAACCTTCCCGCCAGCCCCGCGACTGCTTTTGCTTACGATCAGCCGCTGGGTTCCACAAGCCGGTTGCTCCTCGCCGGCCTCATGAGCTACGACGGTGATTCTCCTGCTGGAGGCATCGCCACAGTCTGGCTGCCTACGGGATCGCTTGGGGCAGGCCCGCATACTGTCGTCGTGCTGCGTGAGTCGAAGCTGGGGGACATGGGCCCGACTTTCCGCGGCGTTCGAGTCGATCAAGGCGGCTCGTTGACATTGGGCACCGGAACAGTCCTTCAATACGGTGGCGAATATGTGCTCGTTGGCTTGGGTAAGCCGGCCTCTTCCATCCGCCCGCGCCTGCAAATCGATGAGCGAATTTCCGACGAATGGAGCGCCTCCCTGATTTTTGCCTCTTTGCCTGCTGGCCCTGAGCCGCTAGAGGCTGTCGATGGAGAGAGCACGAGCACTCTGGCCGCGGCATTAAACGAACTGGATGCCTTTCCTGTTCTGATGTGGCGCGCAGGCCGCCCAGTTCTGGAGAGCGGTTTTCATGAGGAAATCTCCGCCGCGCGCAAGATCGGCACGCGGGCCAAATTGCAGGTCGCCGCTTTCCATGAGGACAACAGCAACGTAGCGGTATTCGGGCGAGGCACCAATCTGCCCCCTGCCGATTTTTTCCAGGACATTTATTCCAACGGGTTTTCTTACGACGGCGGTTCCTCGAGCAGTTGGGGCACGCGCGTCGCCTACAAGGAAAAGTTGAGCGACGACGTTGAGCTGACCGCCCTGTATGCCTTCGCCGGGGCCCTTACTCCTTCCAGCGGCGTCGCAGGGCCGCTTCGCGAGCTTTTCCGCACCGCGAATCGTCAATCCGCCGGGGTGAAAGTCTCCGGTCGAGTTTCTCGTTTTGGCACAAGGGTAAGCGCCGGTTACCAGTGGATCAGCGGAACAACACTCAGTCGCTTGGATGGCTATGGCGACGCTTTGTTTGATATGGAACCCTACCTCCACATTGGTGTACACCAGCGGTTGCCCAAGTTTGGCCCTGGCCGCTGGGAAGCCAACGCGGAATGCGACAACCTCCTTGCCCAGGGATATGTCACCCTCAATACCCAAGATGGTCGTGTGACCCTCATGCCCGCTTTCCGCACGTTCCGGGGTGGTCTTAGCCTGCAATTTTAGTGACAAATTGGGCTTTGGAAAGCTGTATGCCTCCTTCCATAAAGCGGATTATTGGGGAGTCCTTGTCGCAAGAAATTTGTAAGTTGTTGAAAATAAACACCCTGTTGACGTGTATACAATTCCAAAGAATGGACGTTGGCTTGCACTTGAGAATTGAGGTTTGGGTGTGCCCTAACCAGGGCCGGTCATGAAGCAAAACCTGCGAGTCAGCCTCGGGGCCGTTGTGCTGGCGCTTGCCACGCTGGCAGCCATGATTTTTGCCTGGCTGAACTTTGTCCAGAGGACCGAATTCGACTCTCCGGACGACGGAGTGGTCTGGCTGGACACGATCCAAGGCGTCCAGGCTCACCAAGTCGCACCGAGTTCCCCCGCCGCGCAAGCTGGAGTTCGCGCAGGCGATGATCTGCTGGCCATCAACGACGCCCCTATCACGCGGCAAGTGCAGGTCACCAAACGCCTGTGGCGCGCGGGACTGTGGACCAAGGTACGTTACAAACTGGCGCGTGATGGCAAAGAGTTTGAGACGCCGTTGGTCACCGCTCCGGCGGAAAAGCCCACCTCCATTGAAGCTTACCAACGCATTGTAGGCTTGGTCTTTCTGTTTATCGGACTTTTCATTTTTGCGCGGCGCTGGAACGCTCCTCGCGCCGTTCACTTCTACATATTCTGCCTCGTGTCTTTCGTTTTCTGCATGTTCCATTACAGCGGAAAGCTCGACACTTTCGACTACGAGGTTTATTGGGTAAAAATCCTGGCTCAGGTTTTGATGCCCGCCTTGCTGCTGCATTTCGCGCTGGTCTTTCCGGAACGCACCGAAGGAGCCCGGCGTTCCTTTTCCAAGCTCGGTTTTGTTTACTTGCCTCCGCTCGCCATCCTTTTTATTCATGTCAGCACTGCTCTTGGTGCGCTCGGCTGGGTTCCGTGGCTTGGTTCGCGCATTCTGCTCGACAAAATCGCCTACAGTTATCTCGGCGCATGTTTTCTCGCCGCGGGATTTGTTTTTTATCACAACTATCGCGGAGCGCCCGCCGGCGTGCTGCGGCAGCAATTGAAATGGCTCACCGCGGGCACCTTCATCGGCACTGTCCCGTTCGTCTTTCTCTATATAGTTCCGTTTGTGTTTGATGCGGCTTCCAGGCCGTGGATGAAGCTTTC
Source organism: Candidatus Acidiferrum sp. (assembly GCA_035313865.1). Classification (GTDB taxonomy): domain Bacteria; phylum Acidobacteriota; class Terriglobia; order Acidiferrales; family UBA7541; genus Acidiferrum. The sequence goes on along the minus strand of DATFZY010000023.1, from coordinate 23,252 downwards.
CACCCTCAGCCTGATATTCCTGCCGCTGTGTTTCGGCTACGCCATCATCCGCTACCGCCTGATGGACGTGGACATTATCTTCAAGCGCGGCCTTGCATACACAGCCGCGACCGCGGCCATCGCCACGATTTATTTCTTCTTCGTCGCGCTTATTCCGCAGATCTTCCATGCGCAGGCCAACGGTCCCGTCGGGGGCGTCATTGCCATCGTCATCGCCGCTCTTCTCTTCCAGCCCTTCCGCGAATGGATTCAGGCGCGCCTCGATCGCTTCTTCTACCGCGACCGCTTGGATTATCGCCGCACCCTGATCGAATTTGGCCGCACCCTCACGAACGAAGTGCGGCTCGAGCCCATGCTCGGCTCCGTGATGGATCGCGTGTCGCAGACGCTGCTCGTCGACCGCCTCGCCATTTTTGTCGAAGACACCGCAAACCCCGGGGAGCTGCGTTTGGCTCGCTCGATGGGTGTGCGACTCGCGGAGCCTCTCGATCTCAGTTTCCTCGGTCCGGCCCGGCCCGAGTTCGCGCGGGGGGCGCTCTTTTTTGAGTCGCCCCGCGCCGCGCGAGACGTCAGCGATTCCGTGCGCCACACGCTCGAACAGCTCGATCTCAATTATTTCGTACCCTGCCGCATACGCGAACACACCGTGGCCGTCCTCGGCCTCGGCAAGACTGTGGACGGCGATTACCTCTCCAGCGACGACGTCGAACTGGTGGAAACGATTGCCGGCTATGTCGCGGTAGCGCTCGATAATTCCCAGCTCTACACCTCGCTCGAACAAAAAGCCTTGGAAATCGCGCGCCTCAAAGACTTCAGCGAAAACATCGTGGAATCCTTGAATGTCGGCGTCCTGGCGGTCGATTTGGAAGGCATCGTGGAATCCTGGAACTCGCGCATGGAGCAGCTCTTCGGCGTGGCCCGGCAGGATGCCGTTGGGCGCCAGCTCAGCTCCTTGCTGCCGGAAGAGTTGGCGACAGAGATTGCCGCCCGCGGCGACGAAGAGCAGATTACCGGCATTTACAAACAGCGCCTGCACCATCAGGGCAAAGCACTCACGTTAAACGTCTCCATCACGCCGCTGGTCAGCAAATCCGCCGAGCGCATCGGCCGGCTCCTGCTGTTCGACGATGTCACGCAGCGCGAGCGCATGGAAGAGCAGATGTCGCAAACAGAAAAGCTCACTTCGCTCGGCCTTCTGGCCGCAGGCGTCGCGCACGAAGTCAACACGCCGCTAGCCGTAATTTCGAATTACATCCAGATGCTCGCGAAGCAGATGCCCGAGGGAGACCCCCGGCAATCCATCATCGAAAAAATCGTCAAGCAAACTTTCCGCGCCAGCGAAATCGTGAACAACCTCCTGAATTTTTCACGCACGGGTGCCGCAGAAGCCGTGGATATCGACGTGAACCGCGTCGTGGAAGAAACGCTCTCTCTCGTTTCGCATCCGCTGAAAACATCGCAAATTCAAGTCGTAAAGCATCTGGGCGAAACACTTCCGGCCGTCCGTGGCTCCGCCAACAAGCTGCAGCAAGTCTTTCTCAATCTTTTCTTGAACGCGCGCGACGCCATGCCCGGCGGCGGACTCCTGGAAGTCCGCACCGGCGCGCACAACGGCAGTGTCGAAATCGAAGTGGCCGACACCGGCGCGGGCATTCCGCGCGAACACATTCACCGCATCTTCGATCCCTTTTTCACGACGAAAGCCAACGGCCGCGGGACCGGCCTCGGTCTTTCCGTCAGCTACGGCATCATCAAGGAGCACTCCGGCAAGATCGATGTCCGCTCGACCCCCGGCAAAGGCACTTCGTTTCACGTAGAGTTCCCCGCGGTCAGGAAGTCGGTACATGCCTAAAGGTTCGATCCTGGTAGTTGACGACGAGTCGGAAATTCGGGAAGGCCTCGAGCTTCTGCTCACCAGCGAAGGCTACGGCGTTTCCAGCGCGGAGACCGGCGAATCCGGCCTCGCCAAACTCGGAGAACATCCTTTCGACCTCATGCTGCTCGACGTCAGCCTGCCCGATCGCAATGGCCTCGAACTGCTGCGCGAAATTCGCAAGCGTGATCCGGGCCTCTCGGTCGTCCTCATCACCGCCTACGGTTCCATTGAAATGGCTCGCGCCGCGTTCAAGGGTGGCGCGCTCGACTACATCACCAAGCCGTGGTCCAACGACGAACTCCTCGCGCAAGTGGCGCAAGCCGTCGAATCCCGCCATCTCCGCGAAGAAAACGTCCAGCTCAAGCGCGCGCTTAAACAGCGCTTCAATTTCCCCAACATCATCGGCAAAAGCGAAAAAATGCTTACGCTTTTTGACCTGATCACCCAGGTCGCGCCGTCGCGCTCCACGGTGCTCATCAGCGGAGAAAGCGGCACCGGCAAAGAGCTCATCGCCAAAGCAATTCACTCGGCCTCCACACGCGCGGACAAAGCGTTTGTTCCGGTCAACACCGGCTCTATTCCCGTTGACCTGCTCGAATCCCAGCTCTTTGGCCACGTGAAGGGCGCTTTCACCAGCGCCGTCGCCTCAAAAAAAGGCCTCTTCGAGGTCGCCGACCAAGGCACCATTTTCTTCGACGAGATCGCCACCATCAGCCCGGAAACGCAGGCCAAGCTGCTCCGCGTCATTCAAGAGCGCGAGTTCATGCGCCTCGGCGGCACGGACCAGATCAAGGTGGATGTGCGCATCGTCGCCGCCTCCAACGTCGAGCTGATCACCCTGGTCCGCGAGGGCCGCTTTCGCGAGGATCTTTACCACCGCTTGAACGTGATTCACCTCGTGCTTCCGCCGCTGCGCGATCGCCGTGAAGACGTGCCCGCTCTGCTGGCCCATTTCCTCGATCGCTACTGCCAGGAAAACTCCAAGCCCATGCGCCTCTTCACGCAAGGCGCCCTAAAGCTCCTGATGGATTACGATTGGCCGGGCAACGTCCGCGAACTTGAAAATGTCGTCGAGCGCGCCGTCGTTCTTTCCACCCAGGAGCGCGTGGACGTCGACCTGCTCCCCGAGAGCATTCGCAGCAAGGAAATCGTCCGCGGCGTCCGCCTGCAACTCTCGGAATTTCTGCCGCCGCTGCCCGGCGAACCCGGTTCACGCCAAGGCGCCGACAGTCCGCAGCCTTCGCTCTTTCAAATCATGGACGAAATCGAGCGCCGCATCATCATGGACATGCTTGAGCGCACCAGTTGGAACCAGACCGAAGCCGCCGAGCGTTTCATGATCCCGCTCTCCACGCTCAACCAAAAAATCAAGCGTCTCGGCATCGACGCGCGCCGCCGCGGCCGCAGCGAAGACAGCTTCACCGCTTTCATCGGCAAGTAACCGGCGTCTATCAGGCATCTGGCTTTCTTCTCTTCTGAAAAGTATTTGGTAAGCTGCGATTTACAGCTTATTGAAGCGCCCGGTCAGTGCGATCAGCGGGTCGCGCTGGATTGGGATTGGTTGCGTACACGTGGCCGTCCTCGGTGAGCGCGAAGCTCCTCAACCCCCGAGACATTGAAGCGGGGACTGGCACGGCGACTAACATAAAACGGTCCGCAGCTCCCGACGACGATTCGCGGCTATATCGAAATTCGTAAAACGCTCCGAGCCCGGCAATTTGGCTCGATTGTGGGAATAGTCGCAGGGTAGCCCTCAGCGGAGTGGTTTTGCTTGTAATTTTTCAGAGACACGGCGGCCTTCCGCAGCGTCAATATTGCACCGAACTCGGCCGAGGGAGTGAATTCAGAGTGCCGATACAAGAGGCATACTCCAAGTGCGGCAACAAGTAGGACCGCTCGAATGATTTTACTGGAAAGCACCAAGGCCAAAAACCAGCCCAACGCGGCACCGAAGATAAAAAATTTGTGTTCTTCGACGTAGCAACGGTCAGTCAGTAACATAGCGGCGACTATCAGTAGCACGAATGCGCCGACTAAAGCCCAAGGCCAACGGGATTTCACTCGACATCTCCACTCGGTCGCGGCGCCAGCACAGCGCCAAGAGAACAATTTGTTATATTACGGTCCCGGTCAAGTCTCGGTAAGGCAAATAATCGGAAATGATTCGCTGTTGCTGTTTCCGCAAACTCCGACCGGCGTCTGCTCTTTTTTTTCCTGACTTTCATCTTGCATCTAAGACTTCGTCTATGCACAGTATCGCGGGATGATTCTTCGCCTCTCCACGCCTGCCGCGCGCGCGCTTCTCGTCTTCGTCGCCGTGGTGTTCGCCGTCGCGCTTTCTTATTCCGGCATTCGCAATTCCCTTGCGGTGCAATTTGCCGGGCAGAACACTCTGGAAAGCTACGAACGCGCCACGCGATTCGAACCGGACGACGCGCGCAACTGGTACCTCCTCGGCCGCTACTGGCAATACAACCTGGAAGACCCCGATGCACAGCGCGCCATTCGCACTTATCAAACCTCCCTGTCTCTGGATCCCCACTCCGCCGACACATGGCTCGATTTGGCGACCGCCTACGAGTCGGAAGACGATCTGGCCGCTGCGAGAAATGCATTCCTTCAAGCGAAGCGCTCGTATCCTCTTTCGCCGGAAGTTTCCTGGCGCTACGGAAATTTTCTTCTTCGCCGCGGCGAAACGGATGCTGCGTTTGCTCAGTTCCGGATCGCCGTTCAATCCGATCCCAAGCGCGGAGCCGCGGCTTTCGCTATCAGCATGCGACTCGATCCGGACATTCACGCGGTTTTGGACCGCGTTTTCCCCCATTCCCAGGACGCGTACCTCAGCGTGATTAACGCGCTGTCGGAACAAGGCCAAACCGATCAGGCGCTGGTAGTTTGGGCCGCGCTTGCCAATCTTCATCCACGCATGCGTCTCCTCGAGTCCTACCCGTTTCTGAATGCGCTTACCGGCAAAAGACAGATGCTCGCAGCGAAACAGGTCTGGGATCAGGCTCTCGAATTTGCAGGACTTTCGCGTCCCGCCGACCCTTCGGGCTCTCTCGTGTGGGATGGCGGGTTTGAGTCGGATGTTCCCGTCGGCGGACTCAACTGGTACTACCCGGCCTTTGTCGGCGGAGTGCAGATCGGCCTCGATACCGGCGAAAAGCACTCCGGCAAGCGTTCGCTCCGCTTGACCTTCAATGGCTTGAACAACGTGAACTTCAACGATGTGTGCCAATACATCGCCGTCCAGCCCTCCACCTCCTACCATTTTTCCGCGTGGCTGCAAACGCGCTCCCTTTCGACAGACCAGGGCGTGCGCTTTGGCTTGCATTCGATGAGCGACACCGTCAATTCCATGGCCTGGACTGACGACCTTCAAGGCACGCAGCCTTGGACGCATATCGAGCTTCCTTGGACCTCCGGAAATGACGTCCAGGAACTGGTCCTCTGTGTTAGCCGCAACGCCAGCCGAAAATTCGACAGCAAGATTCGCGGCTCTGCGTGGATTGATGACGTCGCTCTGGTGCCTGCTCCCCCGGAGCCGGCAAAGCCATGAAGTTTATCCGCATCGGAATCTGCGCGCTGGTCGTTTTCGGTATCGCCGCTCACGGCGCCGTCGAGGATTGGGCCCGCGCCGTCCTCGAAATCGGCGCCGCCTTGCTCTTTCTAGCATGGGCGGTGCGCGCTTATCTCACAAAAGAGCACCAGCTCATCATCTCTCCTCTGCTTCTCCCCCTCGGGTTTTTCCTGCTGTTCGGCCTGGCTCAATGGCTCTTTCACCGCACGGCTTCTTCCTACGCCACGCGCATGGAACTCCAGCTTCTGCTCGCGGACATCCTCGTTTTGTTCCTGGCCGGCCAGGCTTTCCGGACCCTCCAAGACTGGCGCGAATTCGTCTGGTTCGTAATGTTCTTTGGTTTCGCGGTGGCCCTTTTCGGCATCCTCCAGCACTTTACCTTCAACGGAAAACTCTACTGGTTTCGCGAGATGCACTACGGCGGCATTCCCTTCGGCCCGTACGTGAATCGCAATCATTTTGCTGGTTTCGCGGAACTCGTCATTCCCGTTTCACTCGTTCCGCTGGCGCTCGGAAAAGTGCGCCGCGAACGGTGGTTTCTAGTGAGTCTGTTTGCGGTGGTGCCCATCGGCGCTCTGTTTCTCTCCGCCTCCCGGGGCGGTATCGTCAGTTTCGCCGTGGAAACCGGAGTCCTGGTTCTCTGGCTGCTGGTCCGCAGAACCGCCGGAAAGCATCTTCTTTCGGCAGGCGCAGTCCTGCTCGGCGCCTTTCTGATGGTGTCCTGGCTCGGGGTCCAGCAGGCCGTTGAACGTTTCTCCTCCTTGCAGGCACTCGAAGTGACCATCGGAAAGCGCGCTTCCATGCGGTCCGACACTTGGCATATTTTTCTCGACCATCCCCTCCTGGGTACGGGCCTCGGCACCCTACAGATCGTTTTCCCGCCCTACGAAACGCTCTACGACGGAAAAGTCGTCAATCACACCCACAATGACTATCTCGAAGCTCTGGCCGAAACTGGAATTGCCGGAGGTTTGTGCTGCGCATGGTTCCTTGGCGTCCTGCTTTTCGATTCGCTCAGCCGCCTCTCACAACCGAGCAGCGCGTTCGCCTCAGCCATCCAGCTCTCCGCACTGGTCGCCTGCCTCGGCTTTCTGATTCACAGCTTGGTGGATTTCAACCTGCGCATCCCTGGCAACGCCCTCCTCTTCCTCCTCCTCGCAAACTTAGCTACTTATCAAGTCCGTGAAACCGTCCCACAAATTCCCAAAATGGAACGTTCCCGTTTTAGGCGCCGAAAACACTGATGCGCTTCCCCTTCTTGTCTGTATAATCAAGCTTGGGGGTCTTCTATCCGTATGCAACCAGCGAGACTGGGTGCGGCGAGGTTGTGTGTCGCCAGTGCTCTGCTCGGATTACTGGTTCTGGCGCCGCCCACCCGCGCGCAGGCCGTTCTCGAGACGCCACAACAGACCAACGATCGCATCCGGGAACTCTCCGCGGCCGCTCGCGTTGAGCCGCGCGACTACATCATCGGCAATGGCGACTTGCTCGACATTGAAATATTCGACGTAAAGGAATTGAGCCGCGAAGTGCGCGTCAGCCAGACCGGCACCATCAGCATCCCGCTCGTCCCTGTGCGCCTGCATGTCACCGGCCTCACGGAAATGCAGGCCGAACAGAAAATTTCGGAAGTCCTCGCGGCCAACGGCTTGGTCTCCCACGCCGATGTCAGCATCACCATTCGGGAAAGAAAGAGCAAACCCATTACGGTTGTTGGCGCGGTTACGCACCCGCTGGTCTACCAGGCCGATCGCCAGATCACCCTTCTCGAGGTTCTTGCCGAAGCGGGCGGCCTTGCAAACGACGCCGGGGACGACGTCATCGTGACGCGGCCTGTGCCGGAGATGACCTTCACTGAATCGGACGCCCCTGCAAACGGGTCAGCCGATGCTGCTGCGCCGAAATCGAAACCCCTCCAAGCGGAAGCCAAGCCCTCGTCCCCTGCGCCTTCTGCTTCCACAGGTAACACCGCTTCGACGGAGCCTCCGGAATTATCGGCGCCGGCGCAGGAGAAATCCACGAACGGCCTGCCCGGTCCTTCCACCGCGCCCCCATCGGACCTTATCACCGTCAATTTGTTCGAGCTGATGGAAGCCGGCAACACAAAGAACAACATCCTTCTCCAGGCCGGTGACGTCGTGACCGTTCCGCACGCCGGCATTGTGTACGTCCTGGGCGCTGTCGGGCGGCCTGGCGGGTTTGTCCTTACCAATGACCGCGAACGGATCAGTGCTTTGAAGATCCTGGCGTTGGCCGGCGGCTTCACTAACGTGGCAAAGACGGATCATGCTGTGATCCTCCGTAAGGATGCCCAGGGAAAGCAGCAGGAAGTCACCTTGGATTTGAAGAAAATTCTGAATCGCCAGGCCGAGGACTTGCAGCTTGAGCCCAGCGATATCTTGTATGTGCCCTCAAGCGCCGTCAAGCAGGCTCTCCTGCGGTCTCTCGAGCTGGGTATAGCTCTCGGCTCAGCCGTTGCCCTTTATCGAGTCGCGTACCACTAAAACATGGCGGAAGACAACAAACTCGTTCACGGAGAAAACGGCACGAACGGCACGGTTGAGCTGATTCCGCCGTCCTCGCGCATCCCGGCCTGGGATCTCTCGCCCCGCGAACCGCACCTTTACGACTACCTGCTGATTCTCCGCAAACATCAGTGGCTGATTCTCTCTTTTTTGGTGGCCGTGGTCACCATCGTCACCATCGCCACCTTCCGCATGCAATCCGTCTATGTCGCCACTGCTCGCATCGAAATCGACCGCGAGAACGGCACCATCCTGCCTTTCCAGGGCATGGAGTCTTACGACTACATGATGGACACGGAGAATTACATCGAGACGGAGTCGAAAATTCTGACCAGTGAAACCCTGGCTTTGAAGACCATCCGCAGCAGCGGTCTCGGCGCGCGGCCGGAATACGCTTCCCCCAACGGCCCCTCGGAGGCGGTTGCCATCGGCAGCCTGGAAAACCAGAAACGCCCGCCAGAGCTCGGCGCATTTCTTGGCAGCCTCAGCGTCAAGCGCGTTCCCAATAGCCGCCTGATGGATGTGAGTTTTGAGTCCACCGATCCGCAATTCGCCGCACGTATCGTTAACGAACACATCAAAAATTTTCAGTATCAGAACGTCCAGGCCCGGTACGATGAAACCCAGCAGGCAACCGTCTGGCTGCAGGGAGAGCTGGACGAGCTCAAGATCAAAGTTCAGGATTCCGAAGACAAGCGCATCGCTTACGAGCGAAAAAATCAGATCTGGACTCTCGACGACAAGCAGAGCATCACCTCGCAGCGCCTCGCGGAAGTGAACAGGGCCTATACCGAGGCTCAGGAAGAGCGCATGCGAAAAGAGGCCTTCTACGAGTTTGCCAAGGCCGGCGACATCTCCCAGGTCCCACAGCTTCGCGACAATCCCGTCTTGCAGGGCCTCATGGGGAAGCGCGAGACCCTCTCCGAGGAGTACACCGAAGCAATCAACCAGTACGGTCCAAATTTCCCCAAAGTGCAGCGCCTCCAGGCCCAACTGAAGGATCTGGACGTGCTCGTCCAAAAGGAAAATCAGAACACCCTCAGCCGCATCGAGAACGAATACCGCGAAGCCAGGCAACGCGAAAACATGATGGTGCAGGCTCTCGATGACGCAAAAGGCGATGCCAATCAGATGGCCGAGCGCCTCGTCGAATACAACATCCTCAAGCGCGAAGCGGAGGCCAACAAAGCTCTCTACGACGGCTTAATGACCAAGCTCAAAGAAGTTAGCATTTCTTCCGCCCTCCAGTCTTCCAATATTCGCGTAGTGGATCCCGCCATGATTCCCGGATACCCTTCTCGCCCTGCCAAGGCCAGAAACATCGCCCTGGCTTTCATCGTCGGCCTGGTAGGCGGCATCGGGCTCGCTCTCCTTCGCGAGTATCTCGACAACACTGTAAAAACGCCCGACGATATCGAGACGCTCGCCCGCCTGCCTTCTCTCGCCGTCGTCCCGCAATTCGCCGGCGGCAACGGAAACGGTTCGCGCAAGCGGTTCCTGCAAGGCATCGCCTCGAACGGCCACGACAAACGCATCGAACTCGTCGCCCAGCATCTGCCCAAATCCCAGATGTCCGAAGCCTTCCGCGCTTTGCGCACATCTCTCCTTCTTTCCCAGCCCGGACGTCCGCCGCAAGTCATCCTCGTCACCAGCGCCCTTCCCCGTGAAGGGAAAACAACCGCTGCGGCGAACCTCGCTGTTACTCTCGCTCAACTCGGCGACAAAACTGTTCTAGTGGATGCGGACTTGCGCAAGCCCGGCGTCGGCCGCCTCCTGAACCTCGGCAGCGGCAAATACGCCGGCTTCAGTTCCTATCTGGCGGGCGTTTCCAGTCTCGATCTGGTCACTATTCCGCACCCCGCCATTCCCAATCTGGCCGCGATTCCCACCGGCCCGCTCCCTCCCAACCCAGCGGATCTGCTTTCCTCGCATAAACTGGCCGAAGCCATCGCTGAGCTCCGCACTAAGTTCAAGTTCATCGTCATTGACTCGCCGCCCATCATGGCCGCCACTGACGCGGTCATCCTCTCCGTCCAGACCGACGGCGTTCTCCTCGTCGTGCGCAGCGGCGAGACTCCCAAGGAAGCCTTCACGCGCACTCGCGATTTGCTCGTCAGCGTCAAGTGCCATATCCTCGGTGTGGTCCTGAATGCTGTGGATTCCAGCGCTCCGGACTACTACTACTCTTACCGCTACTATCCCTATTCTTATGGCTACGGCCCTCAAGAATCCGGTGAATTTCCGCATGCCCATGATGAAGCTGATGCTGATGAACAATCCGAAACCGTCGCCGAAAGTTCCCCGCGCGATCGTGACGACACCCAGGCTCTATAAGGAGGCCCTTTGCGTTTTCTAATCACCGGCGGCGCTGGTTTCATCGGTTCTCATTTGGCGGAACGTCTCCTCGCCCGCGGCGATCGCGTCGTCCTGCTCGACAATCTCTCCACCGGAAGCATGGACAACATCCGCCACCTGAAAACTTCCGGCCAGATGGAATATCACCTCGACAACATCGAAAATCGCCAGTTGGTCGCCGAGCTCGTGGACGACGCCGACGTCATCGTCCATCTCGCCGCCGCCGTGGGCGTCAAGCTCATCGTCGAAAGCCCCGTCCGCACCATCGAAACGAACGTCAACGGCACCCAGATGGTTCTCGAAGCCGCCTGCAAAAAACGCAAGCGCGTCCTCATCGCTTCCACATCCGAAGTCTACGGCAAAAATACCAACGTCCCTTTCCACGAAGACGCCGACCTCGTCCTCGGCCCCACCACCAAAGGCCGATGGAGCTACGCCGCCTCCAAAGCCCTCGACGAATTTCTCGCCCTCTCCTATTGGAAAGAGAAAAAGCTCCCGGTCATCGTCGTCCGTCTCTTCAACACCGTCGGCCCCCGCCAGACCGGCCGCTACGGCATGGTCCTCCCGAATTTCGTCAAAGATGCGCTCGACAATCGGCCCATCCATGTTTATGGCGACGGCAAACAATCCCGCTGCTTCTGCGACGTCCGCGATACCGTCGAAGGCCTCATCCGCCTGATGGACACGGACCGCGCCGTCGGCGAAGTCGTCAACGTCGGCAACACAGAAGAAATTTCCATCGAAGGCCTCGCGCAACTCGTCAAGCAGCGCACGCGCAGCACCTCACCAATCGAATTTGTCCCGTACGACCAAGCCTACGAACCCGGTTTCGAGGACATGATGCGCCGCGTACCCTGCGTCGATAAGCTCCACTCGCTCACCGGCTTCCGTCCCCAAACCACGCTCAACGAAATCATCGACCGCGTCACGCACTTCTTCCAGGAAAAAAAGGAATCCACCGCGTCGCGCGCCGCCACAACCTCCGCCGTCTAAGTCGGCTCGCCGAGCAGCCGGGTGAGAACAATATCCGGCGGGAGTTGATCTGCCATGTTTTTGCTTGAATCGATGCTCCAGGACATTCGCTATGCCGTCCGCGCGATGCGAGCCAGTGTGGGGCTTACCACGGTCGCCATCCTGTCCCTCGGTCTGGGAATCGGCGCAACAATTGCTATTTTTTCACTTATTTATGCGCTGGCGCTCAGGCAGTTACCTGTGTCGCAGCCTGAGGAGCTGGTTGAGGTAGATGGTCATCTTGGAGGCAATCTCCACAACTACGCGGAGTGGAAAGTCTTTCGAGACCGACAGGATATTTTTTTCAGTGTCATGGCTTACAACTGGTCGGACGCCTACTTCCAAATCGCTGACGCGAAAGGGCAGCAGGAGGTAGAGGGGAGATATGTCTCTGGCGAGTATTTCTCAACGCTTGGCGTCTCCGCCGTTCTAGGTAGGGTCCTGCAGTCTTCGGATGACCAGCCGGGTGCGCCCCCCGTGTGCGTGATTGGTTACGCATTGTGGCGGCGATTGTACGGCCAATCGCGAGACGTTCTCGGTCGTGCGATCCGCGTAGATGGAAACGAATTCGTGATCGTTGGAGTGGCTCCGAAGTCTTTTTTCGGCGTGGACATCGGCGGCATACTTGAGATTTTCATGCCAATGGAGGCGCAGAGGACGTACAAGGACTATCCGATACGATACGGGAAGCAGATGCCGTCGCTGGACGAACCGCGGGCTCTGAAAGTGAGCTTCGTGGCCCGACTAAAGCCGGGAATGAGTGTGAGCAAAGCCAATGCCGGATTGGAGGTTCTAAGCTCAGATGTATACAAAGCCACGCCGCCCATTTCTAACGCCAATGGACGGCCGGTTGGGCTTGTGCGTCTTGTGGCCCGTCCCATCACCTCCGATACCTGGCTGCAATCCATGGATATGGTGCTGCTTTTGATGGCTATGGCGGGAGTCGCTCTAATCATTGCCTGCGCGAACTTAGGCAACCTTTTACTCGCACGAGCTGCAAAGCGGCGCGGCGAGATCGCCACCCGGTTTGCCCTGGGAGCGTCTCGTTGGCGCTTGGTGCGCCAACTGCTGACGGAGAGCGCGCTGTTATCAGTAGGCGGCGCTGCAACGGGTCTCATCATCTCGCGCTGGGGGAGCCAAATACTACTATGGGCGCTTTCCTTTCCTGACGACCCGATTCGTCTGGACTTGTCATGGGATGCGAAGCTTGCGGCCTTTGCCGTAAGCATCACCGTGTTGTGCGCTCTTCTCTTTGGGTTGTCTCCGGCGGTCCGGTCGACCCATATTTCGGTCTATTCAGCCATGAACAACGGTGTGACAACAGGAAAGCTTAGAAATCGGTTTTCCAATTCTCTCCTCGTTGTCGTGCAGGTTGCCTTATCCGTGGCAGTACTTGTCAGTGCGGGCTTACTGGCGCGGACTCTCCAGGCATTCTTGACCTCGGATCTGGGCTACGATCCCAAAGGCGTCTTGACGGCTCAGGCGACATTGCATGGATCCGGCATGGACTCGCAGCGCAATGCGTCCGTCGGGGAGGAATTGCTGACGGCATTTCGGGCCCTGCCGGGTGTCACCTCCGCGTCGTGGGGCCGTATCTCTTCCAGTACGAAGCTTTCTCAACTAGTTGTTCCCGGGCCAGGAGGATCTGAGCGACGGTCTGGCTCTTATCTCAACTTCGTTTCTCCCGATTTTTTCAGTACCAGGCGCACTCCAATGCTTGCGGGCCGGGATTTTAATGCCAGTGACAGCGGCGCGTCCCCTCCGGTAGCTATTCTTAGCGAGGCCTTGGCCAAAGCGCTTTTTGGCGAAGTGAATCCCGTCGGGCTGAGATTTCGTGAAAACGACGGGCAAGCTAGCGGGGCAGATTACGTCGTGGAAGTTGTCGGGGTTGCCAGAGACATACAATATCGGAGGCCCGACCTCGGTTCCCTTACGATCTTATACCGGCCGGTCTCGCAATGCGATATTTCATGCTCGGGGATTGGCTTCTACGAGATTCGTGCGGCCGGTCCGATCGCCGAAACGACAAAACGGCTGGAGAACGCAGCTTCGGTGGTTGACTCTCGCGTTTCTTTGAAGCTCGGCCTGCTGAGCAATGCGATGGACAGTGTCCTCCACCGAAATCGCGCCATGGCATTGGTATCGACGGCGTTCGGTCTGTTCGTCGGCCTGCTGGCGATGATTGGCGTTTATGGTGTGACGTCGTATGCGACAGCGGAACGAACACGCGAAATCGGCATTCGCATGGCGTTGGGCGCGAAACCAAACGACGTGCTGCGCATGGTGCTCGGTGAGACAATGCGGGTCGTGTGTATCGGTGCAGCTCTTGGTGTGGGTGCTGGCGTCGCCGCGGCGGGATTGATTCGCGGAGTCATCTGGGGAGTAAAGACAACCGATCCGCTCAGCTTCGGTTTCGGGGTTTGTTTGATGCTTCTCATCGCTGGAATCGCAGCGTTTTTCCCGGCGCGTCGGGCCATGCGCGTGGACCCCATGGTCGCCCTGCGATTTGAATAGATTCGGCCTATACAACGGGCAAAAAGACTCCCTCAAAAAGCTTCGTCGCTCGTAGACAAGACCTTTTCCAGCCACATTCGTCACTACTACAACCCAGTCGGAGGATTTGCCCCGTGCTCTCAGACCGAGCGATTTGCGGGAACAATTCCAACCATAAAGCGTATTCATATTTGCTGACGGGATGGATACCAAGCAAAGGCCTGTGAAATGAATATCTTAGCCTCGATCGACACCGCTTTCCGCGATCTAAAATACGCCCTCCGAACTCTCGCCCGCACTCCGGGCTTTACTGCCGTCGCCATCCTCACTCTGGCCCTCGGCATCGGCGCAAACACCGCCATCTTCACCCTCCTCGACCAGATTCTCCTCCGTCTCCTCCCCGTCAAAAATCCCCAGGAACTCGTCCTCCTTACCATGCGCGGCCGCCACTACGGCAGCAACTGGGGCGGCAACGCCATCTCCCATCCCATGTTCCGAGACTTCGCTGCTCACAACGAAGTCTTCTCCGATATGTTCGCCCGCTTCCCGTTTGACGCCAGTCTTTCCTTCAACGGCCAGGCGGAACACGTTCAAGTGGAAATGGTTTCCGGCACTTATTTCTCCACTCTTGGCATCAATCCCATCCTCGGCCGCGTCTTCACTACCGAAGATGACCGCCTCCCCGATGCCTACCCCTACGTCATCCTCAGCTACGCCTATTGGCAGTCTCGTTTTTCCGCCGATCCCGAAGTCATCGGCAAAAATCTCATCGTCAACAACTATAAGATGACCGTCGTCGGCGTTCTCCAACCCGGCTTTAATGGCGTCCAGCTCGAGCGCTCTCCCAAGATCTTCGTACCCCTCATGATGGAAAAGGAAATGTTCGTCGGCAATCCCAACGACATGTTGAAAGAACGCCGCAACCGCTGGGTCAACGCGTTTGGCCGCCTCAAACCCGGCATCACACGCGAACAGGCCAAAGCCTCTCTGCAACCCTTCATGCACTCCATGCTCGAAATGGAAGTGAAAGAGAAAGCCTTCGCCCACGCCTCGCCCTATGACCGCGAGCAATTCCTCAAGTGCACCATTGACGTCCTGCCCGGTTCGCAGGGACGCTCTTACGCTCGCCAGACTCTCTCCGCGCCGCTCTGGGTTCTCATGGCCACCACCGGTCTCGTTCTCCTCATTGCTTGCGCGAATCTTGCGAATCTTCTTCTCGTTCGCGGTTCCGCCCGCAAAAAAGAAATCGCCATTCGCCTTGCCATGGGCGCCACACGCCCGCGCATCATCGTGCAACTTCTGGTCGAGAGCCTTTCTCTCTCCGCAATCGGCGCGCTTGCCGGACTTGCTCTCGCCTATTGGGCGGACAAGGCCCTGATGGCGGTCTATCTCCCTTCCGATTCCGGCGGCCTGAAAATTTCCACGACTCCCGACCTCCGCATTCTCCTTTTTACTTTCGCCGTCACCGTCGCCACCGGCGTCCTCTTCGGCCTCATGCCCGCCCTGCAAACCACCAAGCCAAACGTCGCCAGCACTCTCAAGGACGAAGCCGCTGCTGTCGTCGGCGGCGGCCACGGCGCCCTGCGCAAGTCACTGGTTATCGCGCAAGTCACACTTTCTCTTTTGCTGCTCATCGGAGCGGGCCTCTTCACCAAGAGCCTCGGCAATCTTCGCGACCTCGGCCCAGGCTTCTCCCCCCAAAATCTGGTCGGCTTTGAAATCGATCCTTCTTACAGCGGCTATAATGTGCCGCGCCTCAAAGCTTTCTATCCCCAGCTCCTTGAGGCGCTCTCTTCCCTGCCCGGCGTGCAGTCCGCCGGCCTCGCTTCCGTGCGCATTCTGGAAGAAAACGAGTGGGATAGCAGCATGACCGTCGAAGGCTTCACTCCTCCCACTCCCGATGCCCACCCCGAGCCTTATATGAATCAAATCAGTCCCAACTATTTCGCCACTCTTGGCGTCCCCGTTGTCAACGGCCGCGATTTCCGGCCCTCTGACACGGGAGAGGTCAAGCACAACCCCGAAGAGCAAGGCGACATGGGCTGGCAATCCGCCACCGTGATGATCAACGAAACGTTCGCCAAAAAATATTTCGCCGGACGCAATCCCGTCGGCATGCACATTGGTTTCGGTTCCGACCCCGGCACTCCCACCGACATGGAAATCATCGGGGTAGTCAAAGACATCAAGTACACCAGCCTTCGCGACGAGATTCCCGCCCAGGCCTATCTGCCGTATATGGTCGACCGCTTCCTCGGTGGCATGGTCATCTACGTCCGCACCACCGCCGACCCCACCCTCCTCATGTCCTCCATCCGCTCCAAACTCCGCGATCTCGATCCCAACATTCCCATTTCCAACATGCGCACCACCGAAGTGCAGATCAACAACTCGCTCTCCACCGAGCGCATGATCGCCAGCCTCTCCGCCGTTTTCGGTTTTCTCGCCACGCTTCTCGCCGTCATCGGTCTCTACGGCGTCATGGCCTACACCGTCGCCCAGCGCACCCGCGAAGTCGGCATCCGCATGGCCCTGGGCGCCGCCCAGGGCAGCGTAATCTGGATGGTCATGCGCGAAGTCCTCATCCTCATCGCCATCGGCGTAGCTGCAGGCGTCCCCGCCGCGCTCGCTCTAACCAAACTCGTTCAGTCTCAACTCTTCGGCCTCTCGCCCCACGACCCTGCCACGCTCGTCCTGGCTACAATCGCGCTGGCGTTCGTCGCCTCCGCCGCAGGCTATATCCCAGCCTGGCGCGCCAGCCGCCTCGACCCCATGAAAGCCCTCCGCTACGAATAGCGGTCGTAACTTTGATCAGGCTTTTTCCAAGGAATTAGCTTCAACTCCAGCTTCGCGCAGAATCGCACGTAGCGTGCCCTCGGCCATATCGCCGGAATGGTGCGGGATCGTGACTTTCCTTCCGATCTCCGAATGACGCTATATTTCATGGCTGCCCGGACCGCGACGGTCAAATTGAAAGCCAAAAATACGAGGTCGTCGGACTACTTCGTGGAAGGAAAATCCTCCTGGACGTCCCATTACGCCACGGAGACGGGCACGCGGTATTCTTGGTCAGGATGCTGTTTATTCCGGAATATCGGCGGCAGCGGGTCTCCATGCTCACGGCAAGACTCGACGATTCTTCGCGCAAGGCCCTGCGCAATCTCGACGGTTTCGGCAACGCTTCGCCCTTCGGTAACCAGACCGGGAACATCAGGGCTCGTGCCCAAATAGCGCCCATTCTTTAGGTCTTCAACGCGAACTCGGCTTGCGACCTCTCCCACTTCCGCCACGCGCATTTGTTTTTTCATACCCGGCCGCTCCTGTCTCAATTTCCGATCGTAGCAGACCCGGGCGCGATGAGATTCCCCACCCGCCAACAAAACACCGCGCCAGCAAGACAAACTTAGTGCAAAAAGTGATAATGTTTCCACAGAGGACGGTGTCTTTGCTCGGAGCAACAATGCCTTGCTCCCGGCGCATCTAGTGCTTATTGCCGTGAACTTTGGGGGAACGTCGGTTTTGTCGCCGGCGTTCGTTTCATGGAGCCGTAAGGTTTGACCTCTTCATCTCAGCCAGGTTCGCATAAGGCGGAGCGCTTTCTCCTCGTGCTCTTTCTGCTTTCTCTGCCGCTCCTTAATCCCTGGGTGCGCGGCGATGGCGTGGGCTATTACGCTTACGCCCGCGCCCCGCTGATCGAGCACAGCCTCGATTTCACGCACGACTATCAGCAAGCTAACACCAGCTTCCGCGAAAATCGTCTCGACGAAAACGGCCAGCCTCACCCCGAATTCCGCACCCGCACCGGCCATATCGAAAACCATTTCACCGTCGGCCCAGCCATTCTCTGGACTCCTTTTCTCCTCATTGCCCACGCCGGCGTTCTCCTGGCCCGCTCTTTCGGTTCCGCGGTCGCCGCGGACGGTTTTTCCGCTCCTTATCGCATCACCATGGCTCTGGCCACGGCGATCTACGGCTTTCTCGGGCTGCTTCTCTCTTTCCGCCTCGCGCGCAAATATGTGGACGAGCGCTGGGCCTTGCTTGCCACGCTGGCCATCTGGTTGGCGAGTTCGCTTCCTGTTTATATGTACTTCAATCCTTCGTGGTCGCACGCCCAGTCCGCTTTTGTCGTCGCGCTTTTTCTCTGGTACTGGCATGAAACGCGCGACTCACGAAATCTCGTGCAATGGATTGTCCTTGGCGCGCTCTCCGGGTTGATGCTCGACGTTTACTACGCCAACGCCATGCTGTTCGTGATTCTGCCTTTCGAGGCGCTGCGCGAATACTCGGCGGCTTTTCGCCGCGCCACTCCCGGCACCCCGCGCGTCTCGCAACTCCTCGCGAGGCACTTTGCTTTTTGCGTTGTGCTTATCCTCTGCCTGATGCCCACGTTCATCGCGCACCACATCGTTTACGGCAGCATCCTCGCGTCCGGATATATTCCCATCAGCCAGTGGAATTGGACGTCGCCGTATCTTCTCTCCGTTCTTTTTTCCGCGAATCACGGCATGATCTCCTGGACGCCCATTCTTCTTTTCTCGATCATCGGCCTCTTCGCGTTTTGGCGCAGCGTGCCGCGCGTCGGCGCCGCCTTTCTTAGTGCGGCTCTGGCGTTCTATTACTTCATCGCCGCTTATCCCGATTGGGCGGGCATCTCTTCGTACGGCAGCCGTTTTTTTGTTTCGCTGACGGCTCTCTTCATCCTCGGGCTGGCCGTTTTTCTCGATCGGTTCACGCGGCTCTTCCGAACACGCCGCGAGGCCCTCGCTTCCACCGGTATTTTTCTGGCCTGCTTCCTCTTCTGGAACGTCGGCCTCATGTTCCAGTGGGGCTCTCACCTCATTCCCGCGCGCGGCCCCATTTCGTTTCCGGAAATGATCCGCAACCAGTTCACGGTCGTGCCGCGCCAGATTACTTCGCAGCTGGAGAAATATCTCTTCCGGCGCAAAGCCATGATGCAGCAGATCGAGCAGCGCGACGTCGAGCAGCTGAAAGAGCAAGCTCCGCCGCCTTGATCCTTCTTTCGTTCCTTCTTTCTCTCGGGCAACTCGTCATTGATTCTCCGTTTCCAAGCCTCGTCGCGTTGCCGCTTCTCTGCTAATCTAATTGCGGGGGTTCGTCCCACTCTCGCAGCATTTGTATCCGCCACGGGTGTTGCGTTTGGCGGAACATTTTTGGCAGGAGAGTCTCGAAAACTCGATGGCTTCGGTCACCGCACCCACTTCTCCCCTTCCGGTCGAACACGCCGCTCCCGCCATCGTGCGCATTGAACCGCCTCGCGGCTGGCTCGATCTGCGGCTTGGCGAGGTCTGGTCTTATCGCGAGCTGCTTTATTTCTTTGTGTGGCGCGACGTCAAAGTGCGCTACAAGCAAACCGCCATCGGTGTTACGTGGGTGGTTCTCCAGCCGTTGCTGACCATGGGCGTCTTCACGCTGTTTTTCGGCCGTCTCGCGAAGCTGCCTTCGGATGGGCTTCCTTATCCTGTTTTCTATTTCTCCGCGCTCGTTCCCTGGACCTACTTTGCTACCGCGCTGCAATCGTGCACGGCGGTGGTGGTGGAGAATCAGCGCGTGATCACCAAGGTTTTCTTTCCGCGGCTGGTGCTGCCGCTTTCCGCCGTTGTTTCCGGGCTGGTGGATTTCGCCATTGGCTTCGTGGTGCTTGGCGTGGTGCTGGCGTTTTATGGCATGCGGCCCAGCGCGGCCGCGCTGTGGCTGCCGGCGCTTTTGCTGCTGGCCATTCTGACGGCGCTGGGGGTGGGCCTATGGATGTCGGCGCTGAACGCGCTTTATCGCGATGTGCGTTACGTGGTGCCGTTTCTCATGCAGTTCTGGATGTTTGCTTCGCCGGTGGCGTATCCGAGCTCGCTGGTGCCGCAGCGGTGGCGGTGGCTGTACGGGCTGAACCCCATGGCGGGGGTGATTGACGGGTTTCGCTGGGCGCTGACGGGGCACGGCCAGCCGCCCGGGCCGCTGCTGCTGGCTTCCAGTGCGGTGGTGGTTTTGATTCTGCTGGGGGGGCTGTTCTTTTTCCAGAGGATGGAAGGGGCCATTGCGGATCGGGTGTGAGGATTGTTGGAAGGTTTGAAAGTTTGAAAGTTTGAACGTTGGGAAAGAGCGGGGAACAGGAAAACGGGCAGGTGCGAAGGGCGGGTACCCCCCCCGGGGTGTTTTTTGTAAAGATTGGCAAACAAAGGACTTATGGTTGACGGTGTCTGAAAGAGCGGCAGGGAAAGGACTTAAAGTGGCTGTGTTTTCAGCTATTTGCGAGTTGTCTGTAAGAGTGGCAAAAAAAGGACTTGCGGGAGCGCTGTTTGCAAGAGTGGCAGACAAAGGACTAAGGGCGCAGGCTTTTTCGCAGGCAGTACGATGGACGGCGGGGCGGGAACTGGTGCTACACGGTTTCGACGTCAAATTCATGTTCTATATTACCACGAGAGTTAATGGACTGGCAAGGAATTTACATTGAACGGTCGAATTTCGGGGTTGAACGGTCGCTGGGGACATCGGAACGTTGGAACGTTTACACGTTGGAACGTTGAGACGCTGGGAGGAACGGTCGAGCGATGAGTGAGGCGGTGATACGCGGGGAAGGGGCTGGGGAGGGGGTTATGATTAATGAAGGGGTTGGTGGGCTCGAGAAAAGAAGGCGAGGAAAGCAGTAAGAGGCCGAGGGGTTTGCGAAATGTGCGGGTAACGACTAAACACGAATCTATGATAGCATTCTATTACTAAATTGTTAAGTGAAATAGGATATAGAAAATCATAGGCTTGCAAGGCGCTGAGACGATGAGGGATGTTTGTTGAGATGCATCTGGAGCGGGTCTAAAGACCCGCCGCTACAACGGTATGAGCTTTGCAGTCGGAGCGGGCCTAAAGGCCCGCCGCTACAACAGTATGAGCTTGCAGTCGGAGCGGGCCTAAAGGCCCGCCTCTACAACTTATGAGCTTGCAGTCCAAATATGACGTTTGGCACCAGCGGATCCACGACGCTGACCCGAGCCACGAAGACGCTTCCAGCCCGTGGTACCAGCTTGTGGGCGAATACATCGGGGGGATTGCCGGGCTGCGGGTTCTGGAGGTGGCCTGCGGGCGCGGAGGTTTTGTCCAGCAGCTGGCCCGTGCGGGAGCTTGTGTGACGGGCTGTGACTTTTCCGCGGCTGCGTTGCACGCCGCGCGTACGAAGCTTCCGGCGGCAGGTTTGCGGTTCCCGGCTACGCTGATCCAGGGCGATGCGCAAAATCTGCCCTTTGCGGACGACTCCTTTGATGTGGTGGTTTCTTGCGAGACGATCGAACACTTGCCCGATGTAAAATCCGCGGTGCGGGAGATGCATCGGGTCACTCGTCCCGGTGGCAAGCTGCTCTTGACCACTCCGAACTATGCGAATTTCATGGGCCTGTACGAGATTTACTCGCTCTTCCGTCATCCAGGGCACAAGGACGACCAGCCCTTCGATCGCCGCCAGTGGTTCCCGCAAATTCTGAAGTGGGTGCGGCAAGCGGGTTGGAAGATTCTGCGCACGGACGGCGCGGTACACCAATTTCCTTTGCTCCCGGGCCGCAACCCAATACGATGGAAAGCGCTGGACTCGAAGCGCGCCATACGGAAACTGCTGAGCCCGCTGGCCTATACGTATTTCGTGATGGCACAGAAGCGAGACCGCGAAGCGCGTACGATTTGAGAAACGAACCATGAACGCAGCGGTTATACAGGCGGAGGGGCTGGGCAAGCGGTACACGTCCGGGTTGATGGGCCGCGTATGAACGCTGCGCCAGCACCTCGCGATTTCTCCGGGCGAATCCTTGAGCTTGATGGGTTGCGCGGTGTCGCGATCGCGATGGTGCTCATTTACCACTATTTTTTTCTGGCGATTGTAACCAAACCGAATTCGGTGGCGGGGCACGTTCAGGCGCTTGGCCGGCTAACGTGGACGGGGGTCGATTTGTTCTTTGTTCTCTCCGGATTTCTGATCGGCGGGATTCTGCTGGATGCTCAGGGGTCTCAGAATTACTTCCGGACATTTTACATTCGTCGTTTTTTCAGGATTGTGCCGCTTTATGCTCTCTGGTTTGTGGTCACTTGCGCGGCTATCGTCTTGATCCATTGGATGGACCTCAATCGTTTCCGCTGGTTTCTGAGCGGGCACTTACCGCTGCTTCCCTATGCTTTCTTCCTGCAAAACTTCTGGATGGCGACTCACAACACGCTTGGGGGCGCGCCCTCGGGCGGGACTTGGTCGCTAGCTATCGAGGAGCAGTTCTATCTGACCCTGCCGGCGGTCCTGTACTTTACCAAGATCAGATATCGCGTGCCTCTTCTCGTTGCAGGCGTGCTAATGGCTCCCACGATTCGGATCCTCCTGCACTTTCTTTGGCACGAAAATCGTACGGCGCTCTTCGTGCTGATGCCATGTCGCGCAGATGCCTTGCTTCTAGGTGTTCTGGGCGCAATTCTTCTAAGAACGGAGGGATGGAAAGAGAGGTTGCAACAGGGCCGGGTGCCGCTTTATCTCGCTCTTTGTGTTTTTCTGGCTGGAGCAGCTGTGTTAACGAGTCTGGATAATAGTTTGACCGCTAAAATGGACAAACTGTCCATCATCTCAGGCGGATACACGTGGATGGCTTGCTTGTACTTGCTGTTTATTCTTTTCGCGGTCACGCAGCCGACCAGCTTAATCGCGAAATGTATGCGCTGGAGCCCGCTTCGATGGCTCGGGACGATGGCCTACGGCCTGTACCTTATTCACGATTACGCGTCGGCCTTCCTGGGAAGTCTCGTTCCCGCGATTCCGTCGTGGGGCACGAATGGGAGAGTGCTTGCTGTTGGCGTCGGCTCGCTGGCCCTGACACTCGCTATCGCCCGGCTATCCTGGCTGCGCTTGGAGAAGCCCCTTCTCCAGCTTGGCCATCGTTATCGGTATTGAAGCGTCGCTATCGTCCAGCAGCTTAATGGCTTCGCCCGCTTTTCTTTCGCCTTCGTTGGCCTTCCCGAATTTCTGCTACTCTGTGCGGGGCGTGCATTCCGGTTCGGTGACGATTGCGGACCCTGTGTAATCCATGACTCAGACAGTTATTCACGGAGAAGGGCTGGGGAAGCGCTACCAGCGGGGGACGATTGTCGATCCGGGGTTGCGGCATGCGCTGGACCGGTTCGTGAAGTCGCCGCTTTCGGTGTTCCGGCGGAAGAAGGGCGAGACGTTTTGGGCGCTGAATGACGTTTCGCTGGAAGTGAAAGAAGGCGAAGTGCTGGGGCTGATCGGGAGGAACGGGGCGGGCAAGACGACGCTGCTGAAAATCCTTTCGCGAATCACCAAGCCGACAACTGGGTGGGCGGAGATTCGCGGGCGCGTCGGCTCGCTGCTGGAAGTGGGAACGGGATTTCACCCGGAATTGACGGGGCGCGAGAACGCGTT
>DATFZY010000022.1:0-9188 GCA_035313865.1 Candidatus Acidiferrum sp. | reverse complement strand
GGCGGGAATCAACGGGACCTGATCCCAAATCTCGGGTTCATTCACTTTCACAATATAAGCAGCGCCATTTGCGATGACGCATACGCGATCCGGGTCCGGCAAGCTAACAACACGAGAGAAGCCGGTAGACGACGAATAGCCGAGCGCAAATACTCCCACCCAGGACTTGCCATTTGCGGCCTTTACCTTTAGCCATAGCCCCGAGCCCTCTCTTCCATCTTTGGGGCGGGGGAAGTGGATTACCTGGTCACGAAACTTTCCGGTTCCGGGGAAGTCTCCGATTTTCTCGATTTCGTAAGAATGCGCGAGACTGAGATCAATTTCGAGCATAAATCCTTAGGTGACGCCTTACGGAGAGTGATACCGAAAAGTGCCAAGCCATGTTGATTCATATTCCTTGTGCGGGCAAGTCCCGATGCCTCAGATTCCTGGTACGTGACTTTGGGGACGCGGCTTGCGATAACCCGCTGAGAATGCTACTTTTACACTTTCCTTGGCGACCTACGCCCGCGCAGGTCGGGGGACACACAGCCGTGTGAAGGCGGGCGGCGGTTTGGCATTCGATCCTGAATGAACTGATTTAGGGTGCGAATCATTATTCAAACTTTCGGAACAGATTTGCGTGACTTTGCAAGGCGGCCAGACGCGGGCCGATGAATGGCTATGGCTGACCCAGCTTCCAACTCGAACGGCACGGCACGCGCCGACATAGCGTTGCGCCCGGCGACGTACTGGCGCGTCGAGGGCTCTTTGCTGGAGTTGGGGGCTTTGCGGCCGGTGGGGTTTTTTACCTGGAACGCGCAGAGTTTTGCCGAGCGCTGGGCACGGCGCGCGGGATTTGCCTGGATGACCCTGACTCGGCCGATCGATTACGCGGTCAACCGGACGCTGGCGACGAGGATACTGCATACCTTGCTGCGAGGGGTCAGCCGCGACCGGCTGGATCTTTTGGGCGAAGAATATTTTCACTACGTGCTAAGGCCGCAGCTTCGGCGCGAAGCGGTGGAAAAACTGCTCGAGGTGGTCCGGGGCGGTGAGCGCGTGGTGCTTGTCAGCCAACTGCTCGACCATATTCTGCGGCCGCTTGCGCAGCACCTCGGCGTGGAGTCGATTCTTTCCAACCGCATGGAATTTCGCAACGGCGACGCCAACGGGCGGTTGCTTGCCCCTGTTGTCCGTCCGCGCGGGCCGTTTGCCTGGCTGACCAGTGGAAACACTGACGGGCGCATCCCGCGAGAAAAATTACTGCGGCAGCTTGGTTGGACAAAGCATCCGGAACAGCTGGAAACGGCTTTGCAAAAAACTGTGCGGCCCACGCCTCCTGCAAGCAAGTCAGTCGCCTTGTTTGGAGAGGGAGTCCGGAACGGGCCGCTTTCAGTTCGCGAAACGCTTGCGAACCGGCACATTTTGTTGATTGGCGTGACTGGATTTATCGGCAAGGTCTGGCTCGTTGATTTGCTGGAAAATGTGCCGAACATCGGGAAGATCACGCTGCTGATTCGCAGAAACCGGACGACATCGGCGCAGAAGCGTTTTCAGAAAATCATTGAGGAGTCGCCGGCCTTCGACACGCTTCAAGAAAAATACGGACGCCAGTTGGGTGCGCTGCTTGAGGAGAAGGTGGAAGTCGTCGAAGGCGATGTAGGTTCGCCGGGGTTGGGCCTCGACGCGGCGACGCAAGCGCGATTGGCAAAATCGCTCGATTTGGTGGTGAACAGCGCTGGGTTGACCGATTTCAATCCGGATTTGCGCGACGCGCTTTCATCCAACGTGGATTCGACTCTGCGCCTGTTGAGTTTTTTGCGGAAATGCGATCACGCAGGATTGATGCACCTTTCGACTTGCTACGTGGTTGGAATGCGCGACGGGCGCGTTACCGAAGAATTGCAGGACAACTACAACCCCGCGCGCGATCCGGCATTCGATGCGGAAAAAGAGATCGCTTCGCTCCGTGAGACGATTCGCCGCGTCGAAGAGCGAGCGGAAAGCCTTGAATTGACGAAAGCGCTTCGGCGGCAGGCGCTCGGCAAGGGCGGCGATCCGTCAGTTGTGCCCGCCAAGGAACTGGATGGAGTTCTAAAGCGCAACCGGTCGCGCTGGGCGCGCAACCGCCTCGTGCGCATCGGCCTACGACGGGCGCAGCATCTTGGCTGGCCGAATACTTATACGTTTACGAAGAGCCTCGGCGAATCGATTCTCGCGCGCAGCAGCGGCGAGTTGCCCATCGCCATTGTGCGGCCTTCGATTGTCGAGAGTTCGGAGCGTTCGCCGTTCTCAGGATGGAACGAAGGCATCAACACTTCCGGGCCGCTTTCTTATTTGCTGGGCACGAATTTTCGCCAACTGCCCTCCAACGAACGAAAATGTCTCGACGTGATTCCCGTGGACATGGTTTGCCGCGGCATGACGCTGATCGCGGCCGCGGTTATTTCGCGGCGGCATGCGCGGATGTATCAGCTGGCGACTTCGGCCATCAATCCGGTGAACATGGGCCGCAGCATCGAGCTTACGGGCCTCGCGCACCGCAAGCATTACCGCACACAGCAGGGAATCGAGCACTGGCTGAAGGTGAAATTCGAGACCATTCCCGTCTCGAAGCAGCGCTACGAGCGGCTTTCCATTCCGATGCAGAAAGCGGTTGTCTCGCGCATCAACCGCGCGGCTGTTTCGCTACACATGAAGAAGGCTCCGCTCGCCAAGACGGAGCGTGAATTAATTCGCGCCGAAAAACTGATCGAGCTCTACGAGCCGTTCATTCTGCACAACGAGCACGTCTTCGAATGCGAAAACGCACGGCTGCTCTCCGCAGTGCTTTCGCCCGAAGAGAAAGAAGTTTTTGATTTTGCCCCCGAAGCGATCGACTGGTGGGACTACTGGATCAACGTTCACATTCCGGCGCTGCGCCGGTGGTGCTATCCGCTCATGGAGGGCCGCCCCCTCGAAACGCGCGCTCCCCGCGAACTGGATTGGTCTCCGGAACATGCCCGGGCTGCTGTGGTCCCTAATTCTGCGACGCCGGACCCACTATGGCGATCTTCGTAACCGGTTCGACCGGATACTTGGGAAGCTATCTTGTCGCCGGATTGTTCACCGAACACCGCGACAAGCTGAATCTTCTGGTTCGCGCGAAAACGGAAGAAGAAGCACGAGAGCGGCTGTGGACTTCCCTTCAGCTCCATTTTGACTTTCGGGATTTTCTGGAATATCTGAACACGCGCGTGCGCATTTTTCGCGGCGACCTTACGGGCGAGCGATTCGGACTGTCCGACGACGAATACCATGCACTGGTGGACACGACGGATTCAATCATCCATTGCGCTGCTTCGCTGAACCGCAAGTCGGAGAGGCAGTGCCTCAACGTCAATCTGCGCGGCGGGCTGGAAGTGATTCAGCTCGGCCGGCGCGCGCAGAACCGCAACGGGTTGCGACGGTATTCGCATGTG
The DNA here is from genome assembly GCA_035313865.1 of Candidatus Acidiferrum sp. GTDB lineage: Bacteria > Acidobacteriota > Terriglobia > Acidiferrales > UBA7541 > Acidiferrum. The sequence goes on along the minus strand of DATFZY010000022.1, from coordinate 5,745 downwards.
TCCACGGTCGCTGTCGCGGGGAAGCGCCGAAACGAAGTCGTGCTGGAAGATGCGGCCATCGATTGGGCGCGTTCGGACTATGATCCCTACGCCCGCACAAAAAAATTCGGCGAGCACATGCTGCATCAGTTGCTGGCCGATGTGCCGCACACCGTTTTTCGGCCCGCCATCGTTTTGGGAGACAGCCGGCGCGCGGAGACTTCGCAATTTGATATGGTGCAGGCGTTTGATATGCTCGTGCGGCTGCCTGTTCTTCCGCTGCGTCCCCGGGATAAAATCGATATCGTGCCGGCAAATTACGTGAGCAAAGCGATTGTGACGATTCATCAGAAGGACGAACCCTCGCGCGGCATCTACCACCTGTCGTCCGGAACGGGCTCGCAGACGTACCAGGAATTAACGGATGCGCTCGCGGAAGCCGGTGGATGGCGGCGTCCTGCATACTGGCCATGGATTGGCGGCACTTTTTCGAGCACGGTGAATCGCCTTTCCAGCCGGAAGGGCGCCGTGGCCCATGGAGCGTCGCTCTTGAGAGTTTTCTGGCCTTATCTGGACTGGAACACGGTCTTTGACAACTCGCGCGTTGTAGCCGAGATTGGCGAAGCTCCAGCGAAATTTTCAACGTACGCTTTTCCGTTGCTGAAATTCAGCCGCGAAAACAAGTTTCGCTATCCGGCCAAACCCTGGCCCACGATGGAAATTCCTGAAAAAACCGCGGTTGCCGGGAGCGCACGCGCATGACGGATTTTCTTCTTGTGGCCTGGGTGAGCGCGCTCATCGAAGTCAGGCGATTTGGCTGGATGTTTGGGCTGGGCAAGCGCTGGATACCGAACGAAAAGCTGCGGCTGCTTTTCGCAGGGTACAACGGCACCCGCAACACGGGCTCTGACGTGCGTGTGCAGGAAATGATCCGGCAAATCCGGCACGTTCTTGGTGCGGACAATGTCGACTTCAGCGTGATGACGCAGAGCTTCGATCGGACACGCGGCTACTTCGAGGGCACAAAACAGGTTTACCTGCCCGATGTTTTTCCGCCATTTTTGTTCCGTGAGGTGCGGCAAAATCATGGCGTGGTCGCGTGCGAAGGCTCGATGTTCAAGAGCAAATTCGCCAACGCGCTGACGACCATGATGATCGGCTCGCTCGGACTTGCTTCCGCGGAAAACAAGCTTTCGCTCGCTTATGGTGGCGAAGCGGGGCACATGGATCGGATTGTCGAGCGCATGTGCGAGCGTTACGTGCACGACTCTCTCGTGATCACGCGCAATGAGGAATCGCAGAAGCTGCTCACTTCCATGAGAATCCCCACCGAGCTTGGAACGGACACGGCTTGGACGTTTGAACCGCATCCGCCGGCCTACAGTCGCAAGGTTCTGCGCGAAGCCGGGTGGGACGAGAAAACTCCTGTGCTTGCCGTTTGTCCGATTCATCCCTTTGTCTGGCCGGTCAAAGCCTCGATCGGGAAATATCTCGCGCGCGTTACGACGGGCGCTTACAAAGACAGCCAGTACCGGACAGTTTATTTTTTTCAATCGGGATCTGAGGTCGAAAAGAAATATCAGCATTACGTTTCGGCTCTCATCAACTCGCTCAAAGCATTTCGGCAACGGCACAATGTTTTCCCGATTCTGGTAGCGATGGAGCGTCTGGACGCTATAGCCTGCCACGACGTCGAGAAGGCGCTGCCCGGAATCCCGATCTTCACTTCCGACGACTACGACATGTTCCAGCTTGTCTCGATACTTCGCGCCAGCACGTATATGGTTTCCTCTCGCTACCACGGCATCGTCACCTGCATGCCGAGCCAGGTCGCGTCGTGCGGGGTCACTATGGACGAACGCATCCGGAACCTGATGCGCGAACGCGGCCACCAGCATCTCCTGTTGACCGTGGACGATCCCGATCTCGAGCCCAAGCTCATCAAAATGATGGATACTCTGGTGTTGGAAGCAGATTCCGTCCGCGATGGAATCGGCAAAACCGTTATCCGCAATCTCAAAGTCATGGCCCGCATGGGAACTTTTCTCGAAGACGCTATGCGCCGCACGTATCCGGAATTTCCGCTGCGCTCCGGCGTGCTCACCTGGGAAGACTATCTCCCGCCGTTAAACGACACTTTGCTGAAACTTGCCGAGCGCTATGACGCTTCCGCTGTCGCGCCGCAACACTCCGTAGCTGGTACCGCCTCACGATGATTTGCATCGGCCGCCATGCCTAATTTTATTGAGGATATCTTCGCGCAACTCAAACAGGCCGACAGCCGTGTCGTGCTGCGCGAAATTCATGGCGAGCAGTTCGTCAGCGTCACGGGAAGGGAACTGCTCGAACAGGTGGCGCGCGTCCGCGCCCATCTCCGGCGCACGGGACTCCAGCCCGGCGAGCGTTGCGCGCTTCTCGCGCCCAACTCCGCCCGCTGGGTCGCCTTCAACCTCGCTTTGCTGGCCGAAGGCATCATCGTCGTGCCGCTCTATGCGCGTCAGGCCCCCGCTGAGCTGGCAGCGATGATGAAGGATTGTCTCCCGCAATTTTTGTTCACCAGTGATGCGGCGCTAGGCGAGGCAGTGGCAAAGGCTTTGCCGCCACAATGGTCGAGCGCAAAAAGGCTCGTCCTCTTTGATGAAATTCTCCAGGAACAATCTCCGGAACCACCGCCTCCTCACGAGCCGAACCCCCGCGCCGACGCCGATCTCGTAACCATCATCTATACGTCCGGCACGTCCGGCGAGCCGAAGGGCGTCTGCCTCAATGTCGGCAACGTCACGCACATGCTTGACTGCACGGGCGAACGCCTCGATATGCTGATGGGAACGACGCACGAGCCCGACCGTGTCTTCCACTACGGCCCGTTCAGTTTCGCGGCCTCCTGGATTCTGCTGCTCACTTGTTTGTCTCGCGAAAGTGTCCTGACGCTCTCGACCGATCTCACCAAGCTCGCCGACGAGATTCGTCTCGCCTCCCCCCACTATTTCTTGAACGTGCCCACGCTTCTCGAACGAGTGCGCCGCGGCGTCGAAGAGAACCTTTCCAAACGCAACGCCATGATCCGCTCGCTCTACGCTAAGGCGCGCGATGCGTGGCTGCGAAAACACGTCGGCCGTGGCCGCGCGTCGGATGCCTTCTGGCTGGGACTCGGCCGCCGCCTGATTTTCAGTAAAATCAAAGAACGCTTCGGTCCGAATATCCGAGCCCTCATTTGCGGATCCGCCCCGCTTGCGCCGGAGACGCAGCAATTCTTTCTGATGCTCGGCATTCCCGTGCTCCAGGCCTACGGCCTCACGGAAACGACCGCCATTTGCACGTTGGATGATCCGCGCGTCCCTGTCGAGCCGGGCTACGTGGGCACTGCGGTGAACGGCATCGAGTTGAAAACCGGCGACAACGAAGAGATTCTCGTCCGCGGCCCAAATATCTTTCCGGGTTACTGGAATCGCCCGGAAGAAACGGTCCGCGTCCTTCAGGATGGCTGGTTCTACACCGGCGACCAGGGCGAAGTCACCGTCCGCGGCAATTGGCGCATCATCGGCCGCATCAAGAATCTGATCGTGCTCAATTCGGGCCACAAAATTACTCCCGAACCCATCGAAGAAAAGCTGGCGCGGTTTCTGCCGGGAGCACAGCAAATCGTAGTAGTCGGCAACGGACGCGGGTTTCTTTGTGCTTTGATAATAGGTGCGGTTGAGCGCGCAACCGTGCAATCGGCGCTCGATACGCTGAATGCCGAGCTTCCTCATTACCGCCAGATCCGCAATTTCACTGTCCTGGGCGACGCCCTGACGCCCGAAAGCGGACTCTTGACCGTCATGGGAAAACTCCGCCGCGACCCAATCAACGCGCGCTTCGCCGCGGAAATTCAGGCGATGTACGCCGAAGCGCTGGAAAGCAAAGCCGCCGCCGGGAGCAAAGCGTGAAGTCGTTTTCCGGCAAAGCTCTTCGCTGGGAATGGCGTGAAGGCGTAATCGAATTGACGCTCGACCGCGAGCCTGCCAACGAAATCGGCCTCACGATGCTCGCAGAGCTCGAACAATTTGTTGCTGCGTTCGAATCGCTCGCTCCAGAAACCTCCGCGTGCATCATTCACAGCGAACGCAAGCACGGTTTTTCCGCGGGCGCCGATCTTCGCGAGCTTTTCCACACCGCCGCGCAGCTCCAGGAAATAGAACGCCTCACCGGCCTCCGCGCATTTCTAGAACGCATTCACGCCGCCTTCAATGCCATCGACGCCGCGCCATTCACGACCATCGCTGCCGTTCACGGTGTGTGCTTCGGCGGCGGCTTCGAACTCGCCCTCACTTGCGACATCATCGTGGCCGATAAAATGGCGCGCTTCGCATTTCCCGAGCTGCGCCTCGGCCTCATCCCCGGCTTCGGCGGCATCCCGCGCCTGAAGCGCGATCTCGGCAACGCCTTCATCCGCGATCTTTTGTTGACTGGCCGCAGCGTCAACGCCACACGCGCCCAATCCGTCGGCCTGGTCGCGCAACTCGCTGCCGAAGGTGAAGCCTTGCGCATCGCGCGCGCCACGGCCGCTCAGGCCGCCAAGTTCGACAGCGCCACGCGAGCCGCCGCGAAAAAATTCATCAAGCCCATCCCGCACGAAGAACTCCGCCGCGAAATCGATCTCTTCTGCGAACTCTTTGCACGTCCCACGGTCATGGCCGCCCTGAAAAAATTCGTCGAGTCCACCGACGCCATGCCGTATCTCCCCTGAATTTTCCTCCATCTAATTCAACCTAGCCGTTCTTCCAGCTCTCTACCTAGCCGATCGGCGGATGTAGACGCGCCCGGCTTTGCAGCATCTTGTTCAAGGAGGTTACAAAGATGTCTGCAGAACTGATCGAACTATCTGACGCCCTGGCGCAAGCCACGGAGACCGCGAGCGCATCGGCCGTCGCGGTCCACACGGAATCGCGCGGCTCATCCAGCGGCGTGATCTGGCGCACCGGAATTGTCGTCACAGCGGAACACGCCCTGCGCCGCGACGAAGAGATTCAACTGACGCTTCCCGACGGTCGTGTCGTCGCCGCAGAACTCGCCGGTCGCGACCCCTCAACGGATATCGCCGTACTGAAATGCCCAGAGGCCACTCCCGGCGCGGCACAATTTGGCGACATTGCCTCGCTGAAGCCTGGCAGTCTTTCTCTAGTCGTTGGCCGCACTCGCGCCAGCGGACCAGTGGCCGCTCTGGCGGTTGTCAGCCTCATTGTCGCGGAGCGTCGCTCGTGGACCGGCGGCTCTCTCACCCCGTACATTCGCCTCGACGTTGGCTTGCAACCGACCGCATCCGGCGGCGCTGTCGTTGACGCATCCGCACGCATCGTGGGAATCGCCACGCCGCGTTTCGCGCGCTTCGGTGCAATCGCTATCCCGGCCCCGCTCATCAACACCGTGGTGGATACCCTGCTGCAAAAAGGCCGCATCCCGCGCGGCTACCTGGGCGTTGGCTTGCAAACGGTTCGTCTGCCTGAAGCGCTGCGCGGCTCGCTCCAGCACAAAGAAAAAACCGCGGCGATTTTACTCGAAGTGGCACCCGACGGCCCGGCGCACAAAGCGGGCCTCGTACTAGGCGACATTCTCATTTCGCTGGGCGGCGAAACGGTCGCGCACTATGAGGACGTGCAGCCGCATCTCCGCCCAGAAAACATCGGCAAATCCCTTCCCGCAAAAATCATGCGCGGCGGCGCTGTGCAGGAAGTGAACATCGTCGTGGCCGAACGTCCTCACGGAGACCACTGACATGGCCATCAA